>NZ_JARESV010000001.1:0-664031 GCF_046026985.1 Paraburkholderia sp. RL18-101-BIB-B | reverse complement strand
CGAACCGCTGGCGGACAAGCTGAACGCAGCGCTGGGCGCATCGCGCGCAGCGGTCGATGCGGGCTTCGTGCCGAACGACTATCAGGTCGGCCAGACCGGCAAGATCGTCGCGCCGCAGTTGTACATCGCGGTCGGCATCTCGGGCGCGATCCAGCATCTGGCCGGGATGAAGGACAGCAAAGTGATCGTCGCGATCAACAAGGACGAAGAAGCGCCGATCTTCAGCATCGCCGATTACGGCCTCGTCAGCAATCTGTTCGACACAGTCCCAGAACTGACCGCATCGGTTTAAAGCGTTTCACACACGGAGATCAGGATGCGCAAGACCCGGATCGCGATCGTCGGCGTCGGCCTGGCGGCGATGCCTCACGCGCTAGCGTTAAACTATCTGCGTGACGAAGTCGAAGTGGTCCGGAACGAACCGCTCAACACCTTGGCAGGAGACAACGATGGATCCGGTAGCAAAACGTAAATGGCCGCGTTCGGGACTCGAAACGACGCTAATGGGTTTCGGCGCCGCACCGATCGGCAACATTTTCAGGCCGATCAGCGAAGGGGATTCGGCGGCGCTCATCAAAGCCGCGTGGGACGCGGGCGTGCGTTACTTCGACACGGCGCCCATGTACGGCCACGGTTTGAGCGAAGCGCGCTGCGGGCAGGGTCTGCGTTGGTATCCGCGCGATCAGTACGTGCTGTCGACCAAAGTGGGCCGCTTGCTCAAGCCGCGCAAGCGCGCTGAAATCGACTTCACGCCGTGGGTCGACGGCTTGCCGTTCGACATGCGTTTCGACTACAGCTACGACGGCGTGATGCGTTCGATCGAGGACAGCCTGCAGCGCATGGCGCTGGAGCATATCGATATCGCGCTGATTCACGACATCGACGCGTTCACGCATGGCGATCGCCAGCCGCAGATATTCGAGGCCGCCATGAGCGGCGCGGCGAAGGCGCTGCTCAAGCTGCGCGACGAGGGTGTCGTCAAGGCCGTCGGCGTGGGCGTGAACGAGTGGCAGGTCGCGCACGAAGCGATCCGGCGTAGCGACTTCGACTGCCTGTTGCTGGCTGGCCGCTACACGTTGCTGGAGCAGGACGCCCTCGACGGCTTCCTGCCGTTGTGCGAGGAGCGTCAGGTGTCGGTGATTCTCGGCGGCGGTTACAACAGCGGCATTCTCGCCACGGGCGCCGTGCCCGGCGCGAAATACAACTATGCACCCGCGCCGGAAGCAATTCTCGAACGTGTGCGCAAGATCGAGCAGGTGTGCCGCGACTTCTCGGTGCCACTCAAAGCGGCGTCCCTGCAATTCGTGCTCGGTCACCCGGCTATTCCGACGAATATCCCTGGCGTGCGCAGCGTCGCACAACTCGAAGACAATCTGCAAACCTTCCGGGCCGACATCCCAGCGGAATTCTGGGCTGAGTTGAAGCGCCGCGAACTGATTCGCGAGGATGCGCCGACGCCTCGATAGACAGCCCTTCTCGCCCGTCACCGGGCGGCCACGGACGACCCGGCAGGCCATCGGCCTGCCGCGTTGCCGGCATTGAAGTCATGCATCGAAAACACGTCACACACTGCCGTTTTCAACGACGCGCCCTTCCGCACGCCAGCGCAGCATACCGCCGGCAAGATTGGCAACCCGCTCGAATCCGGCCTGCCGCAGCATGACCGTCGCTTGGGCCGAGCGTCCGCCTGCCCGGCAGACCGTCACGATCGGGCGTTCTTTCGTGAGTTCAGCGGCCCGCCCGGAGAGCTCGCCTAAGGAAATGAGCTTTGCTGCGGGAATGCGCCCCAACGGTCCATTGAACTCGTCGGGTTCCCGCACATCGACGATCTCGACAGCACGCAGATTTTCCTCCAGCCACTGCGCATTGATTTCCCAGATGCCCGCAAAGCTGCATGTCAGCGGCGCCCAATCGGGTTCCGTCATCTGCGCGGGGACGCTCGCCGCGAGACCGCATTTCAGGTTCGCGGGCACCGCTACGTCGATTTGCTTCGGATGCGGCAGGTGCAGGTTCGTCATGTATCCGGTGAAATCGTCTTCACACAGTTCACCGCCAAGGCGTGGATTGAAGCGCCGCTCCTCGCCCACACTCGTCACCGTCAAACCGCGATAGTCGTGAGCCGGGTAAAGCAGGCAGGCGGAGGGCAGCGTAAAAATCTGCCCATGCACCGCGCGAAACATGGTGTGCGCGTCACCGCGCTGGAAATCCGTGCGGCCAGTGCCTCTGATCAACAGACAATCGCCGGTGAACGCCATGGTCTCGTTGTCGAGCACGAGCGTGATGCATCCATCGGTATGTCCCGGCGTCGCGCGTATTGTCAGGTATCTCGCGCCGAACTCGACTTTGTCGCCGTGGCTCAGATAGCGGTCCGCGCCTTCGGCGCCGCTCGCAGCCGAAATCGCAATCCTGCTGCCTATGCGGCGATTCAGCATCCATGCGCCGGTCACGTGATCGGCGTGGACGTGGGTGTCGATCGTATAAAGCAGATGCAATCCGAGTTCTTCGATCAGGGCGGCATCCCGGCGCACCTGCTCGAATACCGGATCGACCAGCACCGCCTCGCGCGTCGTGCTATCGGCGAGAAGATAGGTGTAGGTCGACGATTGCTGATCGAATAGCTGCCGGAAGATCAACACGATTTCGCTCCGCGGCCCGCTCCTGCGAGCGCTCAAAGTTGGCGGCCCCTGCGGCCGCCAACCGCCCCGCAGGCAGTCGAACTGGACGCAGCCCCGTTCAGAGGGCCGGGCGCATTGATGCACCCGGACTCACATCGAGCGCCGGACTTCGCACTGCCCGGCACTCGCCGCTCCCATCAATGAGCGCTTTACTTCGGTTGCGCAACGTACCGCAGATAAGGCTTCACGGTTTTAAAACCCTGCGGATATTTTTGCATTGCGGCATCGTTGGAAACGGATGTTGGAATGATGACGTCCTCACCCGGTTTCCAGTTCACCGGTGTCGCCACCGTGTGTTTCGCGTTGAGTTGCAGCGCATCGAGCAGCCGCATCACTTCGTCGAAGTTGCGGCCGGCGCTCATCGGATAGACGAGCATGGCTTTGACCTTCTTGTCCGGTCCGATGAGAAACACCGAGCGTACGGTCGCATTGTCGACCGCGGTGCGCGGGCCGCTGCCGCTCGCCTCGGGATGAATCATGTCGTAGAGCTTCGCGACCTTCAGGTCCGAGTCGCCGATCAGCGGATAGCCGACCTCGTGGCCTTGCGTCTCCGCGATATCCTTCATCCACTCCGTGTGGTCGCTGACGGGGTCGACGCTGAGCCCGATAATCTTCGTGTTGCGCTTATCGAATTCTGGCTTGAGGCCCGCCAGGTAGCCGAGTTCCGTGGTGCAAACGGGAGTGAAATCCTTCGGGTGCGAAAACAGGACCGCCCAATGGTCGCCGATCCATTCGTGAAAATGAATCGTCCCTTCGGTGGTTTCCGCGGTGAAATCGGGAGCGTCTTCTCCTAATCGAATAGACATCATTAGTCTCCATAGGTCGGGTGCACCAAGATTCGAGTGCCGCGGTCGGAGCGAGGTCCGCCGGGCTGCCGGAGTGTTGAGTGGCGATAGGACTGGCTCGAGATCACCTCCGGCCGGTTGCACCGTACCGTGCTGGAGGACCATCTACGGGGTGCAGCAGAGTCGGAGGCTTTCCCTGATAGCCGTGATGCGGGACAGACATCGGGACGCGCTGCGGGCCGCACCTATAGCGTAGAACAAAAAAGACTTTCGCAGTTGGCAGACTGTAGGGAGAATCCGCCGACGTGGCAGCAAGCTTGCTTGCACTCCGAAGAAAGGGAATTGCACTTTGATTTGGGCGGATTGCGATCTTGTCTGGTCAATGCCCCAGACAAACCGCGCCGCCCGCGACGATCACGCACGCGAGCCAGCGCCTTCCATTGACCGCTTCCCGCAGAAACATGCGCCCTATCAGCACCGCGAATACCACGCTGGTCTCTCGCAACGCCGATACCGCGCCCATCGCGCCCGACTGCATCGCCCAGATCACGATGCCATACGCCGCGATCGACACCAGCCCGCCGGCGAGCGACGAGCCGACGGCGATGGGTTCCGTCCGCAGCGGTGTCCACAGCGCCGCGAGCCCGCGCATTGCGACGAACAGCACGGGCATCAGCCAATAGAAGAGGAACATCCACGCGGTGTAGGCGAGCACCTGGCCGCCGGATAAACGCACGCCGATGCCGTCGATCACGGTATAGAGCGCGATCGACGCACCGGTCACCAGTGCGGCCACCGCACCCGCGCGCGACACGCGCCCGCCCTGCAGCGCGAGCGCGATGATGCCGCCCGATATCATCGCGATCCCGAGCGCGTGCAAGGGGCCGATCGCCTCATGCGCGAACAGTGCCGCGCCGAGCGTGACGAGCAGCGGCGACGAGCCGCGCGCGATCGGATACGCCTGCGCCAGATCGCCGCGGCGATAAGCCCGCACGAGGCTGACGTTGTAGACGATATGCACGAGCCCCGATGCGGCGATGTACGGCCAGGCAGCGTCGGCGGGCCACGGCGTGAACAGGACCACGAGCGTGGCGGCCGCCGCGATGGCGATGCTCATCCACGTCATGGACAGGAACCGGTCGCGGTTGCCGTGCAGCATCGCGTTCCAGCTTGCGTGGAGCAGGGCGGCAAAGAGGACGAGACCGCCGGTATAACTGAGCATGCAGGTTCAAGGCCGGAAAGAGTGAGGGAGATCACGCTCCAGGCGTGCAAGCGTCGCCTGTGGGCGCGAGATGTCGGCGGACTACAAAATGCCTTCCAGGTCCGCGCGCCGACTGAATCAGCGGCGCATTAAGAAGAATATCTATCTTGTTGCAGCCCGACAAACCAGATAAATTGAGGATTCGCGTTAGATAAACTCTTGCGAATGAAGCGAACCCTGCCTCCGCTCAATGCATTGCGCGCCTTCGAGGCCGCAGGCCGTCTCGGCAGCTTCAAGGAAGCCGCCGCGGAACTGCACGTGACTCACGGTGCGGTGAGCCAGCACGTGCGCGCGCTCGAAGAGTGGCTCGGCGCATCGTTGTTCGAACGGCACAACCGGCGCGTCGCGTTGAGCCCGGCGGCGAAGGCCTATCTGGCGGAAATCGGCCCTTTGTTCGAGCAGCTCTCGCAGGCAACGGCCAGATATGGTTTCCCCGAAACGGTCTCCCGGACACTGTCCGTGAATGCGCCCGCGACATTCACCTTGCGCTGGCTGGTGCCGAGACTGGCGACATTCCGCGCCGCGCATCCCGACGTGGACGTCAAGGTGGAGACGTCGAACGAGTCGTTGGAGAGTCTGAGAGAAATCTACGACGTCGTCGTGCGGGGCGGCCCGGACACGTTCTATGGCTACTCGATGCGGCCTTTCCTGTCCGAGGAGCGAGTCCCGGTCTGTAGTCCGGCGCTGTTGCAGCGACTGCCGCTTCGAACGCCGGACGATTTGCGGCAGCACACGTTGCTGCATACGTCGAGTCTTCCGCGGGTTTGGCCGGACTGGCTGGCGAGCGCCAGGATTCCCGCGCTCAGGCCGGCTGCCGCGCTGACTTTCGACCACTTCTATCTGACGTTGCAAGCGGCCATCGACGGGATAGGCATCGCAATGGGACCGACCGCGCTGGTCGCCGGCGATCTCGCGGCCGGCCGGCTCGTCGCGCCATTTGCCGGCCCACGTCTGCCGTCGCGGAGCTATTGCACTTACGTTCCGGATGGGAAGTCGGCGGATGAGCTGGTCGCGCTGTTCCGTTCGTGGCTCGAACGCGAGGGGGCGCGTTCATAAACGGAGACGGCCCCTTAAAGGCGGGCCCACCGCAAACCTCGCGATGTCCAATCTGGCCATCCACGCACAACCTTCCCCCCAAACCAAGTCCACGTTTTTTACGAATCTGCGCGCTCTCTTAACAGTGCGTTTACGCGGAGTTGCCTAAATTCGATGGTGCGGAAGTCCGATGCGGGAGGCCACGCCATGGATCTGCTTTACGTCATTGCAATCGTTGCATTCAGCGGCCTCGTCGCCGCGTTCGTGGTTGGCTGCGACAAGCTTCGCCGCGCGCCGGGAGGCCGTCCATGACTACCTGGATGACCTGGCTTGCGGCGGCCTCGACGCTGATTCTGTTCGCCTACCTCGTCTACGCTTTGCTGCGCGCGGAGGCACTCGAATGAACTTCAACAACCTGTTTCAGCCCGGCGTTTTCATCGTCGTGCTGATCGCGCTCGCGATTCCGCTCAGCCGCTACATGACGGCGGTGCTCGACGGTTCGTCGGTCGTCGTTCGCCGCATTGGACGGCCGCTCGAAGCGGCGGTGTACAAGCTGGCGGGTGTGGATCCCGAGGCTGAGATGTCGTGGAAGTATTACGCGCTAGCCGTGCTGGTGTTCAACACGCTCGGTGTGTTCGCGGTCTATGCTTTTTTGCGCATTCAGCAATGGCTGCCCGTCAATCCGCAAGGCTTCGGCCCCATGACGCCGGACGCCGCCTTCAACACGGCGATCAGCTTCGTGACCAACACGAACTGGCAGGACTACACGCCGGAATCCACCGTCAGCTACCTGACGCAGATGGCGGCTCTGACGGTGCAAAACTTCTTGTCGGCCGCCACGGGTATTGCCGTCGTGGTCGCCCTGATTCGCGGTTTTGCACGCCACACGACAGCAACGATCGGCAACTTCTGGGTCGATCTGACGCGTATCACGCTGTATATTCTCGCGCCGCTCGCGACGGTTATCGCGCTCGTCTTCGTCAGTCAGGGCGTGATTCAGAACTTCGAATCGTACCAGGACGTGCCGACACTGCAGGCCACGACGTACCAGACGCCGAAGACCGATGCCCAAGGCAACGCCGTCAAGGACGCGAAGGGCAATCCCGTGATGGTGGACAACAAGGCCGACAAGCAGACTATCGCGATGGGTCCGGTTGCGTCGCAGGAAGCGATCAAGATGCTCGGCACCAACGGCGGCGGCTTTTTCAACGGCAATTCCGCGCACCCGTACGAGAACCCGACGCCGTTCGCGAACTTCGTGCAGATGATCGCGATGCTGCTGATTCCGGCTGCGTTGTGCCTCGTGTTCGGCAGGATGGTCGGCGACCGGCGTCAAGGCTATGCGGTACTTGCCGCGATGACGATTGCTTTCGCGGTGGCCTGCGGGGGTGAGATCGCATCGGAGCAGAGCGGCAATCCGCTGTATTCGACGCTGCATGTCGACCAGAGCGCGTCGGTCACGCAGTCCGGCGGCAACATGGAAGGCAAGGAAACCCGCTTCGGCATCGCGCAATCGGGCATCTTCACGGTCGCGACCACGGCGGCTTCGTGCGGCGCGGTCCTCAATACGCACGATTCGCTCACACCGATGGGCGGCTTCGTGCCGCTGCTGCTGATCGAACTCGGCGAGGTGATCTTCGGCGGTGTCGGCTCGGGCCTCTACGGCATGCTCGTGTTCGCATTGCTCGCGGTGTTCGTGGCCGGGTTGATGATCGGGCGAACGCCGGAATACATCGGCAAGAAAATCGAGTCGTACGAGATGAAGATGGTGTCGATCGCCGTGCTGCTGACGCCGCTGCTCGTGCTGGTCGGTGCGTCGATCGGCGTGCTGGCGGCTGCCGGCACGGCGGGTATCTCCAATCCGGGGCCGCACGGCTTCTCCGAGGTTCTCTACGCCTACAGTTCCGCGGCCAATAACAACGGCAGTGCGTTTGCCGGCTTGTCGGTGAATACGCCGTTCTATAACTCCACGCTGGCCATCGCCATGTGGTTCGGCCGCTTCGGCTCGATTGTGCCGGTGCTGGCGATCGCCGGGTCGCTTGCCGCCAAGAAGCGTATCTCCGCGACCGCCGGAACTTTGCCGACGCACGGCCCGCTGTTCGTCGTGCTGCTGCTCGGCACGGTGGTGCTGGTCGGCGCGCTGACGTATGTGCCGGCGCTCGCGCTCGGCCCGGTCGTCGAGCATCTGATCATGGTCGCGGGTCATTGATTGAGAGGACAGCATGAGCAACGGATTTCAACCCCCGGTTCATCAGCCTGGCAACATCGGCCAGGCGCGCAATGCCGCGCGCTCGATGTTCGACCCGGCCATTGCCCGGCCGGCCCTCGTCGACTCGTTCAAGAAACTCGCGCCGCGTCACCAGTTACGCAATCCGGTGATGTTCTGCGTGTACGTGGGCAGCATTCTGACGACCATTCTCTGGATCGCCGCGCTCGGCGGCCAGGCCGAGGCGCCCGCCGGATTCATCCTCGCGATTGCGTTGTGGCTGTGGTTCACGGTGCTGTTCGCCAACTTCGCGGAGGCGCTTGCCGAGGGACGCTCGAAAGCTCAGGCCGCGTCGCTGCGCGGCGCGAAGCGCGACGTCATGGCGAAGAAGCTGCAAGACTCCCACCCCAAGTCGCCGATCCGCATCACGACGGCGACCGATCTGCGTAAAGGCGACGTCGTGCTGGTCGAAACCGGCGACGTGATCCCGGCGGACGGCGAGGTGATCGAAGGCGTGGCATCGGTCGACGAATCGGCGATCACGGGCGAATCCGCGCCGGTGATCCGCGAGTCGGGCGGCGACTTTTCGTCGGTGACGGGCGGCACGCGCGTGCTGTCGGACTGGATCGTCGTGCGGGTCACCGTGAATCCGGGCGAGGCGTTTCTCGACCGGATGATCGCGATGGTGGAAGGCGCAAAGCGTCAGAAGACGCCGAACGAAATCGCCCTGACGATTCTGCTCGTCGCGTTGACGCTCGTGCTGCTGTTCGCCACCGCCACGCTGCTGCCGTTCTCGATGTTTTCGGTCGAAGCGGCGAAAGCGGGGCATGTCGTCACGATTACCGCATTGGTCGCGCTGCTGGTGTGCCTGATTCCGACCACGATCGGCGGGCTGCTGTCGGCAATCGGCGTGGCGGGCATGAGCCGCATGATGCAGGCGAATGTGATTGCCACTTCAGGGCGCGCGGTGGAAGCGGCCGGCGACGTCGACGTGCTCCTGCTCGACAAGACCGGCACCATCACGCTCGGCAATCGCCAGGCGTCGGCATTCACGCCGGCGCCGGGCGTCACTGAGGAAATGCTCGCCGACGCCGCGCAACTGTCCTCGCTCGCGGACGAAACGCCGGAAGGGCGCAGCATCGTCGTGCTCGCGAAGCAGCGCTTCAATATCCGCGAACGCGATATGCACGCGCTGCAGGCGACGTTCCTTTCGTTCAGCGCGCAGTCGCGCATGAGCGGTGTCGATTTGCCCGACCGCCAGATTCGCAAGGGCGCGGCCGATGCGATCAAGCATTTCGTCGAAGCTCATGGCGGCCGCTTTCCGGCCGAACTGACGGCCGCGGTCACGGAAATCGCGCGGCGCGGCAGCACGCCGCTGGTGGTCGCGCAGCTAGGCCAGGGCGAAAACGTCGCGCGTTGCATGGGCGTGATCGAGTTGAAGGACATCGTCAAGGGCGGTATCAAGGAGCGCTTCGCCGAACTGCGCAAGATGGGCATCAAGACCATCATGGTGACGGGCGACAACCGCCTGACCGCGGCGGCCATCGCCGCCGAAGCGGGGGTGGACGATTTTCTCGCGGAAGTCACGCCCGAAGCCAAGCTGACGACAATTCGCACGCACCAGGCCGAAGGGCGCCTCGTCGCGATGACCGGCGACGGCACCAACGATGCGCCGGCGCTCGCGCAAGCCGACGTCGCGGTGGCGATGAACACCGGCACGCAGGCCGCGAAGGAAGCCGGCAACATGGTCGACCTCGATTCGAATCCGACCAAGCTGATCGAGATCGTCGAAATCGGCAAGCAGATGCTGATGACACGCGGCTCGCTCACCACGTTCTCGATTGCCAACGACGTCGCCAAGTATTTCGCCATCATCCCGGCGGCGTTTGCGACCACTTATCCGCAGTTGCGCGTGCTCGACGTGATGCATCTGAGTTCGCCTTCGTCGGCGATTCTGTCGGCGGTGATTTTCAACGCGCTGATCATCGTTGCGCTGATTCCGCTTGCGCTCAAGGGCGTGAAATACCGGCCGCTGGGCGCCGCGTCGCTGCTGCGCCGCAATCTTCTGATCTACGGGCTGGGCGGGATTCTGCTGCCGTTTCCGTTCATCAAGCTGATTGATATGGTGCTGAACGTGTTCGGCTGGGTTTGAACGCAACGGAGTGGAGATCATGAAAACGCTGATTCGCCCGGTACTCGTCCTCTTCATCCTGATGACCGTGATCACCGGCGTGCTCTATCCGGTCGTCGTCACGGCCCTTGGCCGCGGCGCCTTCGCGGCACAGGCCGGCGGCAGTCTGATCGAGAAGAACGGCAAGCCGGTCGGCTCGAAACTGATCGGTCAGCAGTTCGACGCGCCGTACTATTTCTGGGGACGCCTGTCGGCCACCAGCCCCATGCCGTACAACGCGCAGAGTTCGGGCGGCTCGAACCTCGGGCCGACCAACCCCGCGCTCGCGGACGAAATCAAGGGTCGTCTCGATGCCTTGAAAGCCGCGGGTAACGACATGTCGCAACCGGTGCCGGTGGATCTGGTGACGTCCTCGGGCAGCGGACTCGACCCGCAAATCAGCCCGGCGGCCGCAGCCTATCAGGTCGAACGCGTGGCGAAAGCGCGGAGTCTGCCGGTCGATCAGGTTCGCGATCTTGTCGCCAGCAATACACAGGGGCGGCAGTTCGGCATTTTCGGCGAGGCGCGCGTGAACGTGCTTCAGCTCAACCTTGCGCTGGACGACCTCAAGCCAATGCATTGATGTCGACGCTCGCGGCTTCTATGAGGGACCCCACCATAACAGTCGTTGTGATAGACGATGACACAACCATAAGCCGCTTCATTCGCGCGCACCTCGAAGCGGACGGGATGAACGTGTTCGGAGCGCAGACCGGCGCACAAGGTCTTGCGCAGGCCGCGACGCGGCGGGCGGATCTCGTCATCATCGATCTGGCCTTGCCTGACATGGACGGCATCGACGTGATCCGTCAGTTGCGCGCCTGGTCGGCGATGCCGGTGATCGTTTTGTCGGCGCGCAGCCGCGAGGAAGACAAGGTCGCCGCGCTCGATGCCGGCGCCGACGATTATCTGACCAAGCCGTTTGGCTTGCCCGAGCTAGGCGCGCGGATGCGTGCCCATTTGCGCAGGCAGGCCGCATGCGGGCGGGCCGGCTCGCCGCAGGTCCGGTTCGGCCTGGTCACCGTTGATCTCGGCGAGCGGCAAGTGCTGCGCGATAGCCGTATCGTCCATCTCAGTCCAATCGAATACCGGCTTCTCTCCGCGCTGGTGCGTCATCCGGGGCGGGTATTGACGCATGCGCAACTGCTCGGCGAGGTATGGGGGCCGTTGCAAACCGATAACCACCATTACCTGCGGATCTACATGGGACATCTGCGCCACAAGCTCGAAAGCGATCCGGCGCGCCCCGAGCACATCATCACCGAGTCGGGGGTGGGGTACCGGCTGGTCGGCGTGAGGTGAATTTCACACAATATTTACGGCATTGCGGGCAATCGTTGCGCGGTCTTTACTGCGGGCTTCGTATAGTGGGTGACTGGCTTTGCGCTGTGAAGAGATGAAGAGATCTATTGGAGTCGATATGGCATTCAAACAAGCGAAGGGCCGCGTGAGCGTCGGGTTCGGCGTCCGTCTTTCATGACACCCTCAAGACCCGCGATGGTATTCAGGGGGCTGTGCAAGGTGGTCGCCATCGCCTTTGTCACAAACCAGATTCTCACGACTATTTTCACGTATTTCGTGCAGCAACTCGATTCCGCGCCACCGCATCAAGCCGTCTGGCTTTTCAGCTGTGTGACATGCGGGATGGTGACGTTATGGCTGCAGGCCGACGCGCGGCGCGCATTCGGCTTCGCGCGCGAGAAGGGATTCGTGAAGCAGGGCGGCGAAGGCATGCAGGACGTGCAGATCGCGGACGACTGTCCGAAGCGGTGGCTCGTCATCCTGCATATCGAATTGAACCCCGCAGCGATACAGGCCTAGCCGGGCGGCACGTCGGGTTGGCCGTATCCGTGTAATGGCGCCCAAAACCTGGTACTTTTACACCGTATTAACGTGGCTTTAACTAAGCTGAAAGCGATACCGGTTTCCAGGAGTTCTGGATGATACGAATGCTGATCCCCGTCCTCGACCACGGCGGTGCAGTCGAAGCAGCCCGCTATGCCGCGTTCATGTTTCTCGAGCACGGCGTAACGGAGGTCGAACTGCTGGAAGTTCTCGAGCCCGTCGCACAAGGACGCGCAGCCGCTTTCCACACTCGAAGCTCACTGTTGCGCCACGAGAAGCATGCGATGCTGAAGGCTCTGATCGACGCTCGAACCATTCTCGAGGAAGCAGGGGTGCCCTACCACTGGAAGCGCGTCTTCGGTCACCCTGCCAAAGCGATTGCCGACTATATAGCCACGACCCAGCCCGACGTGATGGTGATCGACGCCAGTCGTATGGGTTTCTTCCGCAGGCTCGCCATGCTCGCGTCTTTATCGAGGCGAACGGTTACGCCGGTGACAATGGTTCACTGAGAAGGATCGTCTGCTCGGCTAGCCTTGCGCAGAACCTCCGCTTTCATCGAGCCACTGAACGATGTTACGCACCGTATCGCCATAGAAGGTGCGATATAACTCCTTCGATACATAGCCGATATGAGGCGTCGCGAGCACGTTGGGCAATTCGCGCAGAGGGTGCGGATTGTCGAGCGGTTCCACGTCGTATACGTCCAGTGCGGCGCCGGCAATCTGGCCGGTCGTGAGTGCCGTCAGCAGCGCGACCTGGTCGACGATCGGACCTCTCGACGTATTGATCAGCCGGCTCGTGGGTTTCATCTGCGCGAATTCCGTCGCGCCGACCAAACCTTGGGTTCGCTCGCTCAGCCGCACGTGGATCGACAGGAAATCCGCCGTGGAGAACAGCACATCCCTGCTGACTCGCTGCACGCCCTTTTCCACGGCGCGCTCCTCGGTCAGGTTCTGGCTCCACGCGATGACGTTCATTCTGAATGCCCGCCCGATAATGCCGACCGCCGAGCCGACGCGGCCAAGGCCGAGCAATCCGAGCGTCTTGCCCGCGAGTTCATCGCCAAGCGAAAGCTGCCAGCCTCCCTGACGCAGCGACTGATTTTCGAGCGGAATATTGCGGGCCATTGCGAGAATCAGCCCCCACGTCAACTCGATCGTCGGTGTGGACGAATAGCCCGTATGACGAATTTCGATGCCGCGTTCCGCAGCCGCATCGTGATCGATCGACGTATTCCCTGCGCCGGTCGAGGCAATCAGCTTCAGGTTCGGCAGGCTTTCGATGACCTCGCGGGGCAGCGGGGTGCGTTCGCGCATTACGCAGACGACATCGAATGGCTGCAGGCGTTGAATCAGTTTCCCGATATCAGCGACGTGGTCGTTGAACACCGTCACGTCCGCGCGATTCTCGAGGGGCGACCAGTCTGCCATGCTCAGCGCGACGTTCTGATAGTCGTCGAGGATCGCTACCTTGATGGGGGATTTGGCGTTCATATTGCGCACTCCGGGAGTTGAACCGCTTGGTACCGTGATCTGAATTTCCGCACTGAATGCTAGGTAACGCGGCCGACGACGTAAATCATTAACTCGCGACGCCACCCATCGCGAACCGCGATGGCGCAGTCGGTGCGCTATCAGGCCACGCGCGGTGTGGGAGGAAACGTTGAGCGGCGGCGCTCCTCACGCGTCGTTCTCATGATGCGCTTCGAGGTGATCGACCAGCATGCGCGCGGGAAGCGGCAGGGTGTCAAAATTGCGCGCAATGATTGACAGCGGCCGCAGCGACCATGGGTCGTCAAGCTCGACAGCACGAAACGACGCCGAATGCACATACGGTGTCACGCTTCCCTTGGGGAGCACGCCGATGCCGAGTCCCGCGCTGACCATGTTGCGCACGCCCTCGAAGCTTGTCACCTCGATGCGCACGCGTAGCCGGCTGCCGTCACGCTCGGCGGCGGCGCGGCACAATTTGGAAATGGACGTCCCGTAGGGCATGCTGACAAAGTCGTCCTCCAGAGCTTCCGCGAAGCTCACGCTTGCGCGCCCGGCGAGCCGATGATCCGACGGCACGATCACGACCAGCTTATCCACGCTGTACGGGCGCCACTGCAGATCGCCGAGGGAGTCCTTCGTCGCCGAGCAGATGCCGAGATCGGCGACGCCGCTTGCGATCGCCTGCACCACTTCATCGCTCGACTTCTCGACCATGTCGATCCGCACGTTTGGATTGGCGCGGAGAAAGGAACGCAGCACGCCGGGCAGATACTGAACCATGGCGGTAAAGTTCACGTAAATCCGGGTATGGCCCCTCAATCCCGCCGAATATTCAGACAGTTCATCCGAAATTTGCTGCAGGTGCTCGCTCAGCCGCTTCGCGTGATGGTAGAGCGCCTCGCCCGCAGGCGTCGCTTGAACACCGCGGCTGTGGCGATATAGCAGCGGCGTGCCGGCGTCGTCTTCGAGATCCGATACGCGCTTGCTGACGGCCGATGCCACGATGTGCGTGCGGGCCGCCGCCGCGGCGATGCTGCCCTCCTCGACGACCGCCACGAAAATGCGCAGGGACTCCATGTCGAGTCGCAACGGCCGATCTGCTGAAACACGCATCCTCACTCCTTCGGGGGAATCCAGTCGGTTGGCACCCATCGCGTTTGGCGATGCCTGTATTGAACATTGAGAAGTTTTCAATCCGCGCGGCAACCGGCATCCTATGTGCCATAGAGATCGATCCTCGCAGGACCAGATCAAGACGCGGGCCGGCAGCGCGCAGCGCGATTTTATGTCGAAGGAGGCGGCGTTGTCCTGGCCGCCGCCGGTGGAACATGGTACACCGGCGCCCAAACGCACGATTTGTTGCAGCGCCGCGTGTGCCGGCGCTGTAAGACCGGAACGCCTGAAAATTCTGTTGAAAATATGAAGGAGACGAGAGATGGAACACAAAGAGCTGGCGATGAGTTCGCGAACTCACTGGTACGACGGTCTCACGGCGATGCACTGGCGTGTACTGAAAGCGAGCTTCCTCGGCTGGATTTTCGACGGCTACGAAGCACTGGCGCTCGTGGTTGTTCTTGGGCCGATGCTGCATTCGGTGCTGTCACCTGAGCAAGCCGCGTCCCCCACGACTTACGCCGGTCTGGTTATCGGCATCACGTTGCTCGGCTGGGGAGCGGGCGGTCTGATCGGCGGGATTCTCGCGGACTATGTCGGACGCAAGCGGATGATGCTCTGGTCCGTATTTCTCTACGCGTTGTTCTCGGGGTTGACCGCGTTCTCGCAAACCTTCTGGGTGTTGTGCGGGCTGCGTTTCCTCACGGGCCTCGCAATGGGCAGCGAATGGAGCACGGGCGTCGCGCTGCTGTCGGAAACCTGGCCGGAGCGGGCTCGCGCGAAAGGGGCCGGCTTTCTGCAATCGGGCTTTGGCTGGGGCACGCTGATCGCGGCGGTCGTGTGGTATGCGCTTTCGTCGACGCACCCATTCGGCGCCGAAACCTGGCGGCTGATGTTCGTGCTTGGCGCAGTCCCGGCGCTCTTTGTGCTGTACATTCGCCGCGGAGTCAGCGAGTCGGAGAAATGGCAACGCGCGGTGCGCGAGAAGCGCTGGAGCGCGACGAGCAACGAGCAGGCCGCGGGCGACGCGCCCGCATCCGAGAAGCGTCCCTTCACCCTCACGCAACTCTTCAATGAACCCGAAGCGCTGCGCCGCACGCTGCTGCTGCTCGTCCTGTCGATCGTCACGACCGTCGGCTGGTGGGCCATTTCAAGCTGGCTGCCGACCTTCACCGTATCGCTCGCCAAAGCCGAGGGGATTCCCGACGCGTTGTCGTGGGGCTCGAAGATATCGATCGCGTACACCGTCGGCGCGATTGCGGCTTACATGATCGCCGGTTTCGTGGTGGATGCCATCGGACGGCGGGCCTTCCTGTCACTCACGTTCGTCGGTTCGCTGATCACGACGTTCGTCACGTACAAGCTGACCACCAGCGTCGAAGCGATGATGATCGTGGCGCCGATCAATGGCTTCTTCACCCTGGGCTGCGCGTATGTCTGGATGGCGATCTACCCATGTGAACTCTTCGGTTCTAGCGTGCGTTCCACTGCGATCAGCTTCGTGTTCAATGCGGCGCGCCTGATTGCGTGGGTCTTCCCGATCATCGCGGGCAGCATGATCAAATCGTTTGGTGGCGTGTCGCAGGCGGCGTTGGCGCTCGGCTCCGTGTATCTGATCGGCATCGTGCTGCCCTGGTTCTTGCCTGAGACGCGTGGCGCAGGCATGCCGGACTGAGACCGCGATTCTTCGCGCGGATCAGGATGCCGTGAAAATCCCATCAGTATTTTGGATGCCTAAATCTATTTCGGAGATTTGAAAAATGCCTCAAAACTTTCGTATTGGACAGATCGTTCCAAGCTCGAATACGACCATGGAAACCGAGATTCCGGCCATGTTTCGTGCCCGTGAAGCCATCCGCCCCGAGCGCTTCACGTTCCATTCGAGCCGGATGAGAATGCACAAGGTCACGAAGGAAGAATTGGTCGCGATGAACAAGGAAGGCTTGCGCTGCGCGGCGGAACTCGCCGACGCTCGTGTCGATGTGATGAGCACGGCGTGCCTGGTCGCGATCATGGCGATGGGGCCCGGCTATCATCGCGAAACTGAACGCGATCTGTTGGAGGTCGCGCGCGCCAATCATTGCCTCGCGCCAGTCATGACCTCCGCGGGCGCTTTGGTAGAGGGCCTGAAGATCATGGGCGCTCGTCGGATTTCGCTGATGGCGCCGTATATGCGCCCGTTGACTGACCTGGTTGTCGCTTACATCGAAAACGAAGGAATCGAGGTCATCGATTCCATCTGCTTTGAAATTCCCGACAACCTCGAAGTCGGGCTGCGCGATCCGATGCAACTGGTCGACGACGTTCGGCGCCTGAACACGGAAGGCGCGGACGTCGTGGTGGCATCCGCCTGCGTCCAGATGCCTTCATTGCCGGCGATTCAGCGCATCGAAGACATGTTGGGAATCCGCACAGTCTCGACTGCGGTATGCACCGTGCGGCGCATGCTGGATCATCTGAAGCTCGAGCCGATCGTGCCTGGCGCCGGAGCCTTGCTTTCCGGCGCGTGATGGGGTGCGCAGTTAAAGTTCATCGAGTGACGCGTTGGACATTGTTCCAACGGCAACTGCGGGGCGAAAGACTCTGCTCCACAGCCCTTTCAGCCAGGAGCCATCGCCTTTCCGACATGGTCGACGAACGCTCTGACCTTGGCGGAATGTCGTCGCTCCTGTGGGCTCACCAGGTGGATCGGAATAGCGATCGCTTCCCAATCCGGCAATATCCGTTGCACTTCGCCGCTGGCCAGTTCGTCGTCGAACAGCCAGTTCGGCGAGTATCCAATACCCATGCCCGCGAGGACCGACGCTCGCATGACTTCACTGCTGTTGGTTTGCAGATTGCCTTCGACCCGCACGATGCGGGTGGTTCCCACCGGCTCCGCCGCGCCGGGGCCTGCCGTAAAACTCCACGCGTTGCGCATTGCCAGTTCGGTGTAGACGATGCAGTTGTGATCGACCAGGTCGTCGGGAACGCGCGGCGCCTGCTTGCCTTTCGGCAGCGAACGCACGTAGTTGCGATGCGCCATCAACATCCGGTAGGAAGTTCCCACGCGACGCGCGATCAGGCTGCTGTCCGGCAGGTCGCCGATGCGCACCGCGACGTCGATCCCCTGTTCCACGAGATCGATAAAACTGTCGCTAAGGCGTAGGTCGATCTTCACGGCCGGATGCTCCGCCAGAAACGATTGCACCAGCGGCATGAGCTTGAGGCGCCCGAAGCCGACCGACGCCGCGATTCGCAGCCAGCCCGTGAGTTGCTGCTCGCCGCGCCGCAGCGCGCCCTCGGCCTCCGCGATTTCCGCGACCAGGCGCCGCGCCTGTTCGAAATAATGTTCACCTTCTTCCGTCAGTGCCAGCGAACGCGTGGTTCGCGTCAGCAGCCGCGCGCCCAGCTCGCGCTCGAGAGCCGCGACCTGTTTGCTCACTGCGCTTTGCGTCGTGTCGGCCTCGTGTGCGACCGCGGAAAAACTGCCCGCTTCCACCACGCGCACGAAAGTCTTCATTGCCTGCAGCTTGTCCATTTTGCTTAATATATTCCTGTGTGGAATCAGTTATATGAGCATACACCGTCTATATCGCCCGCCGGGAATCATTCAAAGTTCAGTCATCGCAAACGCGATTGGAAGCAACCCAACTCTAGGAGCACTGACATGAACTCACCCGTCGTCCTTATCACTGGCGCGCTGACCGGTATCGGCCGCGCCACCGCACTTGCCTTCGCTCGCGAAGGAAATCGCGTGGTCGTCAGCGGCCGTCGCGAAGAGGCGGGCCAGGCGCTCGCCGCCGAACTGCGCGCGCTTGGCGCCGAAGCCGAATTCCTGCGCGCCGACGTGCGCTTCGAGGCCGAAGTGCGCAGCGTCGTCGAGCGGACCGTCGAGCGTTTCGGGCGCATCGACGTGGCGGTCAACAACGCCGGCACGGAAGGCCAATTGGCGCCGATCGTCGAGCAGACAGCGACCAACTACGAAGACACCTTCTCGGTCAACGTGCTCGGCACGCTGCTGTCGCTCAAGCACGAGATGCGCGTGATGCTGGCGCAGGGCGCCGGCTCGATCATCAACCTCTCGTCGATCGCGGGCCAGGTCGGCTTCGCGGGTGGGTCGGTGTACGTGGCCAGCAAGCATGCGGTCGAAGGCCTCACGAAGAGCGCGGCGCTCGAAGGCGCTACCGCGGGCGTGCGCGTCAACGCCGTGGCGCCGGGCCCGGTCGCCACCGAAATGCTCGACCGCTTTGCCGGCGGCACCGAGGAGGGCAAGGCCGGTTTCCTCGCGACGATACCGGCGCGCCGCGCCGCGACGCCGGACGAGATCGCTCAGACCATCGTCTTTCTTGCGAGCGATAAGGCGCGCTACCTCACCGGACAGAACATTGCAGTCGACGGCGCCTACACGGCGCAATAACACGCGATTTTTTCCTATCTTTTCTACTCAGGAGCCTCACCATGACCACCATCAATGTCCCGACGCGCGACGAAGTGTCCCCGGCTAACCAGGCGATCTTCGACAAGCTCAAGAGCAGTCTCGGCACTGTGCCCAACCTGTACGCCACGTTCGCCCATTCGGAGCACGCGCTCGGCAACTATCTTGCGTTCCAGAACGCGAAGAGCAGCATCACCGGCAAGGCGCGCGAAATCGTGAACCTCGTCGTGAGCCAGGTCAACGGCTGCGAATACTGCCTGGCTGCGCACACCGTGATCGGCAAGATGAGCGGCTTCACCGACGAACAGATTCTCGAAATCCGCAGTGGCAAGGCAAGTTTCGATGCGAAGTTCGACGCGCTCGCACGGTTGGTGAAGAGCATCGCGGTCAACCGCGGGCACGCTGATCAGGCGCTCGTCGATGCATTCTTCGCCGCGGGCTGGACCAAGGCCAATCTGGTCGACACGATCGTCGTGATCGGCGACAAGACCGTCACTAACTATCTGCACGCAACGACGCGCGTACCGGTGGACTTCCCCGCCGCGCCGCAACTCGCCGCGTGATGGTTGCAGCCGGGCAGGGCGCGGAGTTCGTGCGAGGTCCGCGTCGTCCGGCTGATTGAAGTTGTCCTGAATCGGAGGATGTGATGTCTCAAACTGAACATTTCGACACCGTTATTCTCGGCAGCGGCCAGGGTGGCAAGCTGCTGGCGTGGCACCTGGGGCGATCGGGCCAGCGCGTCGCCGTCGTCGAGCGTCAATGGGTGGGCGGATCGTGCCCGGCCGTTGCGTGTCTTCCCAGCAAGAACGAAATCTGGAGCGCACGTGTTGCACATCTTGCGCAGCACGCCGGGGACTTCGGCACGATCACCGGCCCAGTCACGGTCGATATGGCGAAGGTCCGCGAGCGCAAGCGCGGCATGATCGAACGTGAGGTTGCGTTTCACCTGCAGGCGTATGCGGCGAGCGGCGCGGAGTTGATCATGGGCAGTGGACGTTTCATTGCGCCGAAAACTCTCGAGGTGCAACTGAACAATGGCGAAACGCGCACGCTGAGCGGCGACCAGATTGTCGTCAATGTCGGATCGCATGCGGCTATTCCGGACGTTCCGGGTCTGAGTGCGGCGCAACCGCTCACGCATATCGGCGCACTGGACCTCGACTACACGCCGGCTCATCTGATCGTGTTCGGCGGCGGCTATACCGGTATCGAAATGGCTCAGGCGTATCGGCGCTTCGGCAGCCGGGTGACGATCGTCGAACACGGGCAGCAATTGATGGGACGCGAAGACGCCGACGTCGCCGATGAAATGTCGCGTGTGCTGAGCGGCGAGGGCATCGACATCGTGCTCGGCGCCGAGACGCTCAAGGTGGAAGGCCAATCCGGCAAGCACGTTAGCATTACCGTGCGCACGGCCGCCGGTGAGCAGACGATTGAAGGCAGTGACATTCTGGTCGCCACGGGCCGCATTCCGAATACCGCCGGTATCGGCTTGGACAAAGCCCGCATTGCACTGGACGAACGTGGCTACATTCGCGTCAATGACCGCCTGCAAGCGAGTGCGCCCGGTGTGTGGGCGATCGGTGAAGTGGCCGGGAGTCCGCAGTTCACGCATGTTTCCGTCGACGATTTCCGCATCGTGCGGGATAACCTGGCGGGTGGCCATCGCAGCACGCGTGATCGTCTTGTGCCGTACACGATGTTCAGCGATCCGCCGCTCGCGCACGTCGGGCTCAGCGAACGCGAAGCACAGAAGCAGGGCATCGCCGTGCGGGTCGCGAAGTTGCCGATGAGCAACGTGTTGCGCACCGAAGCCACGGACGAGACACAAGGCTTCATGAAAGTGCTCGTGTCCGCCGCAAACGACCGCATTCTCGGCTTCACGATGATCGGCTCGGAAGCCGGCGAGGTGATGGCCGCGATGCAGACGGCGATACTGGCGGAACTGCCCTATCCGAAGCTGCGCGATGCGGTGATCACGCACCTGACTTTCGCTGAAGGCTTCGGCCCGCTGTTGGCCAACGTGCCGCCGCGAGCGACGGCGCAGTGAGTCAGCCGGCGCGGGCACCGGCTATTCGCCGGGGCCCGCGTTGCGCGACGTGATCGATGCTACTTGTCGGCGTATTCCCAACGGGAATGACAGCTATTGCCCCATGGTCCCTTCTGCGTCACCTCGACTCGCGCGATCATTCCTCCGTCCCAATCTGGATATCTCAAGGATGAAGCAATGAACCAACTCTTTACACCCATCTCCGTTGGCCCCTTCGAACTGAAGCACCGCGTCGTACTGGCGCCGCTGACACGCATGCGCACTGAAGCGGGCAACGTTCCCGGCGATCTGATGGTCGAATACTATTCGCAGCGCGCGTCCGACGGCGGTCTGCTGATCACCGACGCGACCGCCGTCTCGCCACTGGGCATCGCGTATGTCGACGCTCCCGGCATTTACACTCAGGCGCAGGTCGACGGCTGGAAGCGCGTCACTCACGCGGTGCACGCCAAAGGCGCCCGCATCTTCCTGCAACTATGGCATGCCGGCCGGCAGGCGCATCCCGCCAACACCAACGGGCAGACGCCGATCGCGCCGTCGGCGATACGCGCGTATGAGCATGCTGCAATCCGCGACGCACAAGGCAATATCGTCGAAGTCGAGCAACTCGTTCCGCGCGCGTTGGACACGCATGAGATTGCAGACGTCGTCGAACAGTTTCGACAGGGCGCCGCGCGTGCGAAAGAAGCCGGTTTCGACGGCGTCGAGCTGCATGCGGCGAACGGCTATCTGATCGATCAATTCCTGCTGGATGGCTCGAACCACCGGACGGACGCTTACGGCGGTTCGATTGAGAATCGCGCGCGTTTTCTGTTCGAGGTCGTGGAGGCAGTCGTGTCGGTGTGGGGTGCGGGGCGCGTTGCCGCACGTCTGTCGCCAAGTGGTGTGTACGGGACCATGTCAGACAGCGATCCACACGCGACTTACGGCTATGTGGCGAGCCGGCTCAACAACTACGACCTCGCTTACCTGCACGTGATCGAGCCGCGCATTCGCGGCAACGAGGACACTGAGGCGAGCGAGTCAGCTGTCTCATCGAAGGATCTGGGCCGGTTGTTTACCGGCTCGATTGTGGCCGCCGGCGGATTCAACGCTGAAAGCGCAGAGCAGATTCTTCACACCGGCGATGCCGATCTGGTCGCCTTCGGCCGGATGTTCGTCTCCAACCCGGACCTGCCGGAGCGTTTGCGTACGGGTGCGCCTCTGAATGCTTACGACCGTGCCACGTTCTATGGCGGCGACGGACGAGGCTACATCGACTACAGCACGCACCGCGCAGTGGCCACAGCCTGAACACAGGCATTCATCGTCGCTACTTCAAGGCGTTGACAGGAGGACGGCCGTCGGACAGACGGCCGTCCTCCCAGAACATCACGATCCGGCGATACACTTTGCGGGTGGGGAGCGATGGAACAAGACCGTGCAGTTGTCGGCCCTGGGGATTGGATTGCGCCGCAGTCGTACGACACGCGAACCACGATGATTCGTTCCAGGAGAAAAGCAAGTGGACCGGCTGACAGCGATGGAAACGTTTGTATGCGTGATCGAGTCGGGTTCCTTCTCGGCCGCAGCCCGCCTGCTCGATGTCGGGCAGCCAGCCGTTTCAAAGTCGATTGCACAACTCGAAGAGCGGCTCGCGGTCCGATTGCTTCTCCGCTCTACCCGTGGGCTGACGCCGACCGAAGCGGGTCAGGCGTTTTACGAACGCGCGAAACGGGCGATCGAAGAAGCTGACGAAGCAGAACTGGCGGCGCGGGGATCGGCCGGCGCACTCTCGGGCCGTCTCAGGGTGTCGGCGGCCGTGACTTTTGCGCGGCTTCATATCATCCCGCGACTGCCGTCCTTCCTCGAACGACATCCTGATCTGAACATCGACATCATCCTCGATGATGAGAACATTGATCTGCTGGAACACGGCATCGATGTCGCGTTGCGAATGGGTGTGCTGGGCGACTCGACCATGACGGCGCGCAGACTCACGCGTGGCAGGCGTTGTGTCGTCGGCTCGCCGGCGTGGTTCGCGAAAGCCGGTGAACCGCGCACGCCTGCCGATCTGGTTTCGCATCAGGCGATCGTGTACGAGCAGGCCGGCGGTGGAAACGCATGGTCCTTCAAGCGGGGCAATACGGAGACGTCCATTGCCGTCGCGGGGCGCATTCGCGTGAACGCGGCGGAGGGCGTGCGCGCCGCGGTGCTAGCCGACATGGGCGTCGCGATCACGTCCGAGTGGATGTTCGCGCCCGAAATCGCAAGCGGCGCGGTAAAACAGGTGCTAGCCGATTGGGAACTGCCCAGCATCGATCTTTGGGCCGTGTTTCCGAGTGGGCGGATGGTGACCGCAAAGGCGCGTGCTTTTGTTGCCTGGGTCGAGGAGATATTCGGCGCATCGGATTCGATGGCCTGACTGAACGGGATGATCTTTGATGCGCTCGCTCCCGGCACGTGACGTGCCGGGAGCGAAGCGGGCCCGGCTTAAGAGGCCGAGGCAGTCTTCCGGCGAAGAACGGGCAACATGTCCTGCGGTTCAGGCCGATGCGTGTAGTCCGGATTCACTTCGGCATACAGGATCGTGCCGTCTTGCCCGATCACGTAACGCGCGGGCATCGGCAGAGTCCAGCTAGTGTCGCCGTTGAACGCCGGCAAGTCGTTCTTGACGTTCTTGTACAACTCGACCAGATAGTCGGGCAGGGCAAAGCGGATGCCGAACGCCGCCGCCACATCGTTGTGCGTATCGCTGAGGATCGGGAAGCTCAGCTTGTTGGTGCGCACCGACTTGCGGCTATTCACGGCATTTTGCGGCGAGATCGCGACCAGGTTGGCACCTTCTGCCTTGAACGACGGCAGTGCCTCCTCGAGAGCCGTCAGTTCAAGATTGCAATATGGGCACCACACGCCACGATAAAAGCTGATGACGAGCGCTCCGCGCTTCAGCAGTTCGGTAGACGAGACGGGTTTTCCGTCCGGGTCGTTGAGGATAAATTCCGGCGCTGCGTCGCCTGCTTTGAGCGCGCGTTCAGCCTGACCGGACGCCACGAGTGCGGCGGTAGCGCGTTCCATGATCGGATGAATTTCAGGCGGCGCGAAGTACGGTGCTTTACCACCTTTGAAATCCGCTTTGAAAGCGTCGAGTTTCGCTTGAAGTGACATGACAATCTCCTTCTTCAGACAGGGTGATGTGTTGAAGTTGTGCTGCGGTGGAGAGATAGTCGGTCAATGCAAACGAATGAAGAAGACACGTCAGCCGCATAACAGTCATTCCGGCGAGGCATGGCGCAACCAGGGACGCGGCACCCCGCTACGCACGCCGAAATGACGAGTTAATGCCAATGGCGGCCGAGTCAGCTCGGAAAACTATTCCCGAACATGGGTAGGCCGCTATTCGATTCAGCCTCGGTTGCCTCGTCCTGCAGCACGTCCCAATGCTCGGCGAGCACGCCGTCCGCAAAGCGCAGGATATCGGCCGCGATCCATGCGGCGGGACGCCCATGACCTGAAAAGCGCCCATGCACGATCACGTAATCGCCATCCGCCACGATCACGCCGGGTTCGTATCGCAAGGTCGGCGGCTGGGTCTTGATCAGGTTGAACAGGCCGTCGCGCCCCGGTGCGATATGCGCGCTGTGCTGGATATAGTCGGGCGACCAGAAACGCTCGGCTGCGGCGTAGTCGCGTTGGTTGAAAAGCGTGTCGAACGCTTCGAGTACAAAGGCCTTGTTGGCTGCTTCGGTCGTGGTGGTCATGAATGTTCTCCCGATAGATGGGTGACGTGGCGGCGCGTCATGCCGCCACGGCCTGAAAGGACGGATAGTCGGTGTAGCCCTCGGCGGTCGCGCCGTAGACCTTTGGCCAGTCGACTTCGGTAAGCTGTGCATCGGCGGCGAAGCGCGCCGGTAAATCCGGATTGGCGATGAACGGTCGGCCAAAGGCGACCATATCGACGAGCCCGGCTTCGATCAGCCGATTGCCGCGCGCACGATCCATATCGACGTTGGCGATGATGTTGCCGCGGTAGAGCTCGCGGAAATGGCGGAACATGCCGTCACCGGCCAGCGTGGCCAGCGGCGTCGCCGACAGGTCGGCCATTGCGCCCATCAGCAGCAGATGAGAGAGATCGAAGTCGTTGAGCCGGCCGATCACATATTCGGAGGTGGCAAGCGTTTCGTCATTGGAAACGAATGCGCCCGTCTCCGACGTTGCGGGTCCCGTCTTGATGCCGGTGCGCTGCGCCCCGACGGCCTCGACCACCGTTTCCACAACCTCGAACAGAAAGCGCGCCCGGTTCTGCGTCGAACCACCGTATGCATCCGTACGCAGATTGGTGCGAACGTTGAGGAACTGATTGAACAGGTAGTGATAGCCGCCCTGGATCTGCACGCCGTCAAAGCCGGCCGCGATCGCGTTGCGTGCGGCCCGGCCGAAGTCGGCGACCGTGCGGCGGATCTCGTCCTTCTCCATGGCGCGCGGGACCACGGTGTCCTTGCGGCCGGCCGCGGTCACGCTTTGCTGCTCCGGGTTGACCGCTGACGCGGAGCGCGGCGCCTTGCCGGCCTGGAAATCCGGATGCCCCAACGAGCCGGTATGCCAGAGTTGCGCGACGATCCGGCCGCCCGCGCGATGCACGGCATCCGTTACCACGCTCCAGCCGCGGACCTGGGCTTCGCTCCAGAGTCCGGGCACGTCTGCCCAGCCAACTGCCTCGGGGCTCACGAAAACGCCTTCGCTGACAATCAGCCCCGCCGCGGCGCGCTGCGCATAGTACTCGGCGTGCAAGGCCGTCGGGACAAGCTCGGGATTCGCCGAGCGCATGCGCGTCAGCGGCGCCATGACGATGCGGTTGGGCAGATCGAGCTCCCCCAGCCGAATCGGCTTGTGCAGGGGCTGGTTGCTTTCGATGTTCATGAAATTTCCTACGACGTTTGAAGGATCCACCCAAACACAATGGTGATTGACATCGAGTTTGATGGACCGATCGAGAAAAGTCAATGTCGATCACCATTGTATTTTTCGAAGGCGGTTATAATTGAGCTGACAATGGCGTAGGAGCATTGAGCGATGGGCGTTTCAAAACAGCAGGCGGTGGAGAACCGGAAGACCATCATTGCGGCTTCGGAGAAGTTGTTCCGTGCGCATGGAATCGATGGTGTGGGCCTGAGCGCGCTGATGAAGGCCGCGGGCTTTACCCAGGGCGGGTTCTACAACCACTTCGAATCGAAGGAGGCGCTGGCCGCTGAAGTCGTGGCGACTGCGATGGCCAAGTCCAACCGCGACCTGACAGAAGCCATTGCCACGCCGCTCGAGCCAGGCGGGAATCGCCTGAAGCGACAGGTGGACTTTTACCTGTCCGGCACGCATTGCAGCGATATCGAGCAGGGTTGCGCGATAGCCGGCCTCACCGCTGACGTGCGCCGGCTTGGGCATGAGGCACAGGCGCACTTTGCAAGCGGCTTGCAAACGATGCTTGAAACGTTGACAGCGCTCGTCGCGGAACAGCGCGCCGAAAGCGGAGATATGGATGAAGCGCGCCGCGAGGCAATCGCGTTCTACAGCGAGATGGTCGGTGCGCTCATCCTGTCGCGGGCGGTAGCCGACGCCAATCCCCAACTCGGAGAGGAAATACTGAACGCGAATCGTCAGATGCTGCTCGACAAATTCGCGCTGGAAGAGGGGCGGGGCAAGCGCTGATTTTCTGGCCGCGTTTCAACGGCGTATTCGCGTGCGAAAGAGGGACTACCACTCCAGGTGGCGTCAGGGAACCCGACAATGCGTCTATCAAAGATCGACCTGAATCTGTTCGTTGTTTTCGAAGCAGTCTATAAAACGCGAAACCTGACGCGTGCAGCGGAGATGCTATTCATCACGCAGCCTGCTGTCAGCAATGCATTGGCGCGGATGCGCAAGACGTTCGACGATCAACTCTTTGTGAGCACGTCGGCCGGCATGGTACCGACGCCGGTTTCTGAAAACATCATTGAGCGCGTCCGCGAGGCACTGCTGCTGCTCGATTCGAGTACCCATGCCGGCGAACTATTCGATCCGGCGTCGTCGGAACGGACGTTCCGGCTTAGCATGAACGACCTGACCGAGGCGTTGCTGCTTCCTGCGCTGGAGGAAGTTCTGCAGCGTCTCGCACCCGGCATACGCATCGAGAGCTATTTCACGACGCGCAGAGAGGTGCCCGAAGCATTGGCGAGTGGCGCGGTCAATCTCGCGATCGATGCGCCTCTGCTTGACGACCCATACCTCGAGCAGGAGCCGTTGAGCCGGGACCGGTATGCCTGCATGCTGCGTCAGGACCACCCGTTTTCGAAGAAGAAGCTAACCATCGATGATTACCTCGGGTTCGGTCACATCCACGTGTCCAGCCGGCGGCAGGGGCCCGGTCTCGTCGACGCGGAACTCAACAAGCTGGGTCTCAGGCGCTCGATCCAGACTCGGGTCCAGCACTATCTGGTCGCGCCCTTGATCGCGATGCGGACCGATCTCGTCCTTACCGCACCTCTCACGCTCCTTCAGCGTTATGACGCGCGCATCCTGGAGCTGCCGTTCGACCTCCCCAATCTCGAGTCACATTGCTACTGGCACCGAAGCGTCACGGGGGATCCCGCACACCGTTGGCTACGCGAGCAGATCGGCGGTCTCATGCGGGAAGCGAACGCCTAGCCGGACGACCCGAGTCGAGGCTATCGAAGAGTACACACCAGGTGTCACGAAAAGTTATCGGCAGCTATCACAACAATAAATTTCCTGAATGAAGCGGGGCTCGGTATTGTTCTAGTCATGTTTAGACGAGGATGGCATGGCGGAACTCTACCTTGTGCGGCATGGTCAGGCGTCGTTCGGCGCGGACAACTATGACGAACTATCACCTACCGGTTATACGCAATCACGATGGCTCGGAGAGCACTTCGCGCAGAGCACATTGGAGTTCGATCGGGTTGTCATCGGCGCGATGCGACGGCATGAGCAAACCGCTGACGCAATTCTCGCAGCGATGCCAGGTTTGCAAGTCGAGGTCGTGCAAGACGCGGGTTTGAACGAATACGATTTCCAGGCCTTGTTTGCGGCTCTTGGCGAAGACGAGTTTGTGTCGGGCTCTTCTGCGGAAAGTTCGAAGAAGAACTTCTACAAACGGCTCAAGAAGGCGCTGCAACTTTGGTCCGACGATCTCTTGCCCGGGCCGGTTCCCGAAACGTGGCAACAGTTCCAGGCGCGCGTCGAGCGCTCGCGTCTCGCAATCCAGCGAGCGGGCGGCAGACGGGTCCTGGTGGTGAGTTCCGGTGGTCCGATTGCCGTCTTTGCCCAGCAGATTCTGCAGGCGCCGGCGGCCGCCGCCATTGCGCTCAACCTGCAGATTCGAAATAGCAGCGTTTGCCAATATGTCTTTAATGACACCGCAATGTCGCTAGTCAGTTTCAACTCGCTGCCTCATCTCGACCCTATCGAGAGGCACGAATTCGTCACCTACGGTTGATTCGAATCGGGACTCCCGCAACACTATGAATACTGGCCTTCAATTCGACATCGAAAAGCTCACGCGTTATTTGACGGCGCACGTGCCCGGGTTTCAAGGGCCGTTGTCCGTCGAGAAATTTGTTGGCGGACAATCCAATCCAACGTTTCTCCTGAAAGCGCGCAGCGGCAGCTATGTTTTGCGGCGTCAGCCGCCCGGAATGCTGCTCAAGTCCGCGCATGCGGTCGACCGTGAATTCCGCGTGCTAACGGCGCTCGGTCAAACGCCGGTCCCTGTCGCGCGCGCATTTCATCTTTGCGAGGGTCGTGACGTTATCGGCAGCATGTTTTACGTCATGAGTTTCGAGGACGGGCACATCTTCTGGAATCCGGCGTTGCCGGAAGTGCCCGTCGGAGAGCGCGGCGCCATCTACGATGCTCTGCTCGGGACGATGGCGGCCCTCCACGACGTGGATGTCGAGGCTGTCGGTTTAGCCGACTATGGTCGCCCCGGAAATTATTTCGCGCGCCAGATCGACGTATGGACCAAACAGTATCGAGCCGCGCAGACCGACGTGCTGGAATCGGTCGAGGCACTGATCGCGTGGTTGCCGGCGCACTGTCCCGTCGAAGCCGGCAAGCCTTCGCTCGTCCACGGCGATTTTCGTATCGACAACCTTATCTTCACGCGCGGCTCATCGCAGGTTCGCGCGGTTCTCGACTGGGAACTCTCCACGCTCGGTAATCCTCTAGCCGACCTCGCTTACTTCTGCATGTGCTTGCGACTGCCTCCCAACGGCCATATCGCCGGGCTTGAAGGCTTGAACAGAGCGGAGTTGGGCGTGCCGGATGAGGCGGCGATCATCGAACAATACTGCCGGCTGCGGAGTATTGCGTCGATTGAGAACTGGAACTTCTATCTTGCGTTCAGTTTCTTCCGACTTGCCGCCATCGCGCAGGGCGTAAAGAAGCGGGCTCTGGGCGGCAATGCGTCGAATGACAAGGCGCGCCAGGTCGGGGAGATGGCAGGGGCGCTTGCGAAGATGGGCGTTGACCTGATCTGACGGCACACGCAAGACTGGAAACTTTAAAAAGCACATGGAGGCAGATTGTGACTACTAATTTATTTAGTCTGAAAGGAAAGATTGCACTGGTTACCGGCGCCAGCCGAGGTATTGGCGAGGAGATTGCCAGGTTGCTCGCCGAGCAGGGCGCACACGTGATCGTGTCGAGCCGCAAGCTCGAAGATTGCGAGGCGGTGGCGAGCGAGATCAGGAATGCAGGCGGGAGTGCGGAGGCAAAACCCTGCCACGTTGGTCGTGTCGAGGACATTCTCGCGATCTTCCAGCATATTCGTGCGCGGCATGGTCGTCTGGATATCCTGGTCAACAACGCGGCGACGAATCCCTATTTCGGCCACATTCTCGATACCGATCTGGCGTCGTTTGAAAAGACCGTGGAAGTCAACTTGCGCGGTTACTTCTTCAT
The DNA here is from genome assembly GCF_046026985.1 of Paraburkholderia sp. RL18-101-BIB-B. NCBI lineage: Bacteria > Pseudomonadati > Pseudomonadota > Betaproteobacteria > Burkholderiales > Burkholderiaceae > Paraburkholderia > Paraburkholderia sp. RL18-101-BIB-B. The sequence goes on along the minus strand of NZ_JARESV010000001.1, from coordinate 634,041 downwards.
GTCCGTAGAGGCTGGCAAGCTGATGCGGGAGAACGGCGGCGGCGCGATCGTCAACACGGCTTCCGTCAACGCGTTACAGCCGGGCGACAAGCAAGGGATCTACTCGATCACGAAAGCCGCCGTCGTCAACATGACGCGGGCATTCGCGAAGGAGTGCGGGCCGGTGGGGATTCGGGTGAATGCGCTGCTCCCAGGCTTGACCAAAACCAGGTTTGCCGGCGCGCTGTTCGACGATCAGGCCATCTATGAAAGCTGGATGTCTAAAATTCCGCTGCGCCGTCACGCGGAGCCTCGCGAGATGGCCGGTACCGTGCTTTATCTGGTCTCCGACGCCGCGAGCTACACCAATGGGGAGTGCATTGTCGTCGACGGTGGATTGACGATTTAGTCACCAGGTCGATGCGCGGTATTGGACGATGCATCGATGACATTTACCAGGAATCAGGAAGATCAAAATGGATTTTTCATATAACCCGAAAATGGAAGCGCTGCGCACGCAGGTGCGCGCGTTCATGGACACGCATATCGTTCCGCGCATCCGGCAATGGCACGAAGAAGTGAGCGCGGGGCAATATCCGGTTTCCTTCATGGAGAGCTTGAAGGAACAGGCGCGTGCGGAAGGCCTCTGGAATCTTTTCCTTCCGCATCTGCGGGATGACGAGCCAGGCACCCGGCTGACCAATCTCGAGTACGCCCCGTTGGCCGAGATCATGGGGCGCGTGTCGTGGGCGTCCGAGGTATTCAACTGCAACGCTCCGGACACGGGCAATATGGAACTGCTCCATATGTTTGCCACACCGGCTCAGCGCGAAGAGTGGCTCGAGCCTCTACTCGACGGCATGATCCGCTCGGCGTTTGCGATGACAGAGCCGGCGGTGGCTTCCTCGGACGCGACCAATATCACCACGTCGATTCGTCGTGACGGAGACGACTATGTCATCGATGGCCGAAAGTGGTTCATCACGAACGCGGCGCACCCGAATTGCAAGCTCTTCATCGTGATGGGGAAAACGGATCCTGACGCACCGGCCCACCGTCAGCAAAGCATGATTCTCGTGCCTCGCGATACGCCGGGCGTCAAGATGATCCGCAATATCACGGTGGTCAATCACGTGGCGCCGGAAGGACACTGCGAGATCGAGTTCAAAGGCGTGCGCGTACCTCGGTCGAATCTGCTAGGCGAAGAGGGAAGCGGCTTTGCACTCGCCCAGGCGCGCCTTGGACCGGGACGGATTCACCACTGTATGCGTTCGATCGGCGCCGCCGAACTGGCGCTCGAGTTGATGGTGGAACGGGCTCAGGCGCGCACGGCATTCGGCAAGATGCTGCATGAGCAAGGTACGGTTGGCGAATGGATCGCGAAGTCGCGAATCGAGATCGATCAGGCGAGGCTGCTTGTTCTGAAAGCCGCGTGGATGATCGATAACGTGGGCGCGAAGGAAGCGCGCAAGGAAATTTCGATGATCAAGGCGCTCGTGCCGGGCGTTCATACCGCCGTTTGCGACCGGGCGATGCAGGTGTTCGGCGCGATGGGGCTGAGTCCCGATACGCCGCTGGCGGATAGTTGGACCTGGGGGCGGGCGCTGCGCTTTGCCGATGGCCCGGATGAGGTGCACCTGCAGAGCATCGCTCGCATGGAAATCAAGGCCCAGCGATACGAGCCGGGAAGCGAGAACCCCTACTTGATGATGCCGGTGTAGGGCATAGGCCGGGTCTTTCAAACATCCCTTGCGGGGCGATGCAACGTCGCCCCAGTCACCGCGCATGTGACGCTTCGGGCAATGAATACGCCAACGTGTTAGCACGGCATCTGGCCGTCGTCCTCCGACCCACTCAGCAGAGACCGCGTCTCTTCTGAAGGATCGGTGGCGAGTACGTTTTCAAAGATCGCCCGACCTGTGCGATCCGCCAAATCAAGCATCGGACAGACCGGTGCGTCCAAAACCGCTCCCACGGTCATCTCACCCTCTGCCTCCAATCTGCCGAGCCGCTGCTGACGGTCCCCGTCGCCGCGTTGCGCGCCGTCGACGACCCATTCGCGCGGCAGTTGGCGCAGGCGGGCGCGGCCCTCCAGATTGCCCCGAACGGCACGATCGCGTTCCGTGAACTGGGGCTTGAACCGGCCGGCGCCCCATCGATCTCCCCCGTTCAGGGGATGGTCCCGGATGCCCGATCGCCGCGATCATGGCACTACTCGGGGACGCCACCGTATGCGAGATGCAACGACAAGCCGGTGCCGGCCCGCTATCCATTCATAGATGCGAGGAGACACAGATGCAGGACACCGTACAGAACGCGACGCCATCCGCCTACGCCTATCCGTTGCTGATCAAGAATCTGCTGCACACGCCGTTCGCTCAGGTGCCGAATCAGGAAATCGTCTACCGCAACCAGTTGCGCATGACCTACAGCCAGTTGCAGGAACGGATCGCACGGCTCGCCAATGGTCTCGCCGGGTTGGGCGTGCGCCACGGCAGCACGGTCGCGGTGATGGACTGGGACAGTCATCGTTATCTGGAAAGCTACTTCGCCGTGCCGATGATGGGCGCCGTGTTGCAGACGGTCAACGTGCGGCTCTCGCCGGCGGAGATCGTCTACACGATCAATCACGCGCGTGCCGAAGTGCTGTTCGTTCACGCCGATTTTCTGCCCGTGGTGGAAGCGATCAAAGATCAGCTCGAAACGGTGCGCGCATTCGTGCGAATCGAAGAGCCGGACAGCGAGGCGTTCGAGCACACCATTCCGTTCGCGACGGAATACGAAGCGATGCTGGCGGCGAGTGCCACGAGCTACGACTTTCCAGACTTCGACGAAAACACCCGCGCCACCACGTTCTATACGACTGGCACGACCGGCCTGCCCAAGGGCGTGTATTTCTCGCATCGTCAACTGGTGCTGCACACCATCACGCTGATGGCAGCGCTCGCAAGCCCGGTGTCGGGGCAGCGCTTTCATCGCGGCGACGTCTATATGCCGCTGACGCCGATGTTCCATGTGCACGCATGGGGCATGCCGTACATCGCGACGGTGTTGGGCGTGAAGCAGGTCTATCCGGGCCGTTATGTGCCCGAGCGACTGGTAAAGCTGTTGCGCGACGAGGGCGTCACGTTCTCGCATTGCGTGAGCACGATCCTCCACATGGTGCTGAACTGCCCGGAGTCGAAGTCCGCGGATTTCAGCAAATGGAAGATCGTGATCGGCGGAAGCGCGCTGCCGCACGGCATCGCCCATGCCGCATTGGAGCGTGGCATTGACGTGTTCACCGGCTATGGCATGTCCGAGACTGGTCCCGTCCTGAGTCTCGCGCAGCTTCCGCCGGGGTATGAGCAACTCGACACCGAAGAGCAGGTGCGCCTGCGCTGCAAAACTGGCCTGGCAGTTCCGCTCGTCGATCTGCGGATCGTCGACGAATCGATGCAGGACGTCGTTCACGACGGCAAGGCCTATGGCGAGATCGTCGTGCGCGCCCCGTGGCTGACCCAGGGATACTTCGGCAACGCGGAAGCGTCGGAACAGCTCTGGGCAGGCGGCTACCTGCACACGCAGGACATCGCGAACATCGACACGACCGGCAATCTGCAGATCACCGACCGCATCAAGGACGTGATCAAGTCCGGCGGCGAGTGGGTCTCGTCGCTCGAAATCGAAAGCCTGATCTCGCTGCATCCGGCTGTCTCGGAAGTCGCCGTAATCGGCATCAAGGACGAGAAGTGGGGCGAAAGGCCCGTGGCGCTGGTGGTGCTCAAGGCGGGCGCCACGCTCACCGAGGACGACATCAAGCAGCACGTTCTCAAGTTCACCCACACCGGGAAGATCTCGAAGTACGCGGTGCCGCAGGTCGTCAAATTCATCGACTCGCTGGAGAAGACGAGCGTCGGCAAGATGAACAAGAAGTGGCTGCGCGCGCAGTTCGCCTAACCGGTCACGAGGAGCAGGCACGATGAGCATCAACGAATATCGCATCGCGACGATCGACGAATTCGTCGGCCGCGAGCTGGGCGTGTCGGACTGGGTCACGGTCGATCAGGCACGCATCGACGCGTTCGCGCAATGCACGGGCGACCAGCAGTGGATCCACGTGGACGTGGAGCGCGCGAAACGCGAAAGCCCGTTCGGCGGCACGATCGCACACGGCTATCTGACGCTCTCGCTGCTTGCCGCACTGGCCATCGAGATCGGGCTCATTCCCGAGGACGCGTCGGCCGGCCTCAACTACGGGCTGGACAAGGTGCGCTTCATGACGCCGGTGAAGGCCGGCGCGCGGGTGCGCAACCGCGTGACCCTCGTGTTCGTGGAGATGAAGGGCGGCGGCCGGATCATCGTGAAGACGATGAACGAGCTGCAGATCGAGGGCGAGGACAAGCCGGCGCTGATCGCCGAGTCACTGGCGATGCTGGTGGCATGACCTCTACTACTGTTGACAAAGTAAAGCGTCGTTCGAGGAGCATCAAGATGGCGGAGACAACTGACAACGCGTCGCGAAACGATCAGACGGACGATCTCGCGGCATCGGCCGCCGAAGGCATGCTCGGTCCCAACCCGTTCGTCGGGCTGCGCCCGAGCGACATTCTGGCGACCGCGCAGCAGATCGGCGCGCAGGCGCTGCGGCAGCCCGCGCTGGTTCTCGAGCAGGAAGCGGCGCTCGTGCGTGAACTGATCGCCGTGCTGTACGGTGGCGTCCGCAACGGAGCGGACGCGTCGCCGCAGCGCGACAAGCGTTTTGCCGACCCCGCCTGGCGCGACAACTCGCTCTATCGCGTCACGCTGGAGAGCTACCTGGCATGGCGCAACGCGCTCTCCGGATTTATCGAGCGCTCCGCGCTGGACCCGAAATCGAAGGAGCGCGCGCAGTTCGTGATGTCGCTGTTCACCGAGGCGCTGTCGCCGACGAACACGCTGTTCGGCAATCCTGAGGCGTTGAAAAAGATCGTCGATTCGGGCGGCGCGAGCCTCATTGGCGGCGTGAAGAACCTCATGACCGACTTGCTGCAGAACCAGGGCATGCCCGCGCAGGTCGACAAGACCGCGTTCGAGGTGGGCAAGAATCTCGGCACGACGCCGGGAGCGGTGGTGTTTCGCAACGAGGTGCTCGAACTGATCCAGTATGCGCCGGCGACCGCGCAGGTCTACAGCCGCCCGCAATTGATCGTGCCGCCGCAGATCAACAAGTTTTATGTGTTCGATCTGTCCGAGGGCAAGAGCATCGTGGACTACCTCGTCAAGAGCGAGTTTCAGGTGTTCATGGTGAGCTGGCGCAATCCGACCGCGGCGCAGAGCCACTGGGATCTCGACACGTACGTCGGCGCGCTACTCGAAGCGATCGCGGCGGTGCGCGACATCACCGGCAGCGATGACGTCAATCTGCACGGCGCGTGTTCCGGTGCCATGACGATCTCCGCGCTGCTCGGTCACCTCGCGGCCCGCGGCGAAACGGCCGTCAACGCCGCGACGCTGATGGTGGCCGTGCTGGACAACAAGGCGGACTCGCAGCTCGGCCTCTTCGCCACGCCCGAAGCCATTGCGGCGGCGAAACAGAACAGTCTGTCGAAGGGTGTGCTCGCCGGCGAAGAGATGGGGCGCGTGTTCGCATGGATGCGGCCCAACGATCTGGTGTGGAACTACTGGGTGAACAACTATCTGCTGGGCAAGACGCCGCCCGCGTTCGACATTCTCTACTGGAACAACGACGCGACCCGGTTGCCGGCGCGCATGCATGGCCAGTTGCTCGACATCTTCGTGGGCAACCTGTTCAGCAAGCCGCGCGCGCTGTCGGTGCTGGGCACGCCGATCGACCTGTCCGGCGTCACCTGCGACAAGTACGTGGTGGCGGGCATGACGGATCACATCACGCCGTGGAAAGGCGTGTACAACACGGCGCGCACGTTCGGCGGCGACACGCGGTTCGTGCTGAGTTCGAGCGGGCACATCCAGAGCCTGATCAACCCGCCCGGCAATCCGAAGGCGAAGTTCTTCGTCAATTCCGGCTTGCCGGCGAATGCCGACGCATGGCTGGCCGGCGCGCAGGCGCAGAAAGATTCGTGGTGGGGCAATTGGACGGACTGGCTGCGCGAGCGGTCCGGCGAACGGCGCGCGGCGCCGGCCGCGCCCGGCAACGAGCGGCACCCGGGAGGCGTCAAGGCGCCGGGCACCTATGTGATGGAAGCATGACGCACACCCTTTTGGCCGGGTGATGGCCAGCCTTTTCCCGATGCAAATTTTTTTGGAGAGACGATCATGGATTCAACCAACGCCAACAGCATTTTCACCGAGTACACGAAGCTCATCAGTCAGTTCAAGCTGCCGGGTATCGACGCCGGCGCGATCCTCGAATCGCGCCGCAAGGACATCGAGGCGCTCGCCGAGGCCAACACCACCGCACTCGCGGGCGTCCAGTCGCTGGCCAGCAAGCAGGCGGACATTCTGCGAACGACGCTCACCGAACTGCAGTCGTTGGTCGGTCGCCTTAGCGCGTTGGGCGGCCAGCCCGCGAACGCCGGCGAAGTGGTTCAGCAGGCATTGCACAAGGCGCTGACCGAAATGCAGGAACTAGCCGACACGGCGTATCGCGCGCAGTCGGACAGCGTTGCGGTGGTCACGAAGCGCGTCGCGGAACACGTCGAGGAATTGAAGACGCTGCTGCAGCCGAAGAAGTAAGGCGAGCTCGCGATGCGGCGCGCCCAATCCCCGATGTCACGCTCCACCAGAGGGTCCTCCGGATGATAGATATGGAACCCACCCCCGCGTCTGTCGGCGGCATGCAAATCCAGATGGTCGATCTCAACGGCCAGTTGTTGCGTGTCGCGACGCGACAGGGCAGCGACGCGTCGCCGCCGCTGCTCATTTTCAACGGCATCGGCGCCAACCTCGAACTGGTGGAACCGTTCGTTGCCGCGCTCGAGGACGTGAGCGTGATCATCTTCGACGTCCCCGGCGTGGGCGGCTCGCCCGCGCCCGTCGTGCCGTATCGTTTCTCGACACTGTCCGTGCTGAGCGAGCGGCTGCTATCGCGGCTCGGCTACGACGGACCCGTCGACGTGCTTGGCGTGTCGTGGGGCGGCGCGCTCGCGCAACAGTTCGCGCGTCTCTATCCGGCGCGTTGCCGCCGGCTGATTCTCGCGGCGACCTCGCCGGGCGTCATCATGGTGCCGGCGAAACTGTCTGTGCTGTCGAAGCTGATCGGACCGCGCCGCTATACCGACCCGGCCTATCTTCAGGAGGTGGGCGCGGAAATCTATGGTGGTGCGTACCGGCGGAATCCGTCGTTGCTGCGCGATCACGCGCGGCACATTCAGGCGCCCCGCGGGCGCGGTTACCTCTACCAGCTGCTGGCCGCTTCGGGCTGGAGCAGCCTGCCCTGGCTCGGCGCGTTGCGTCAGACGACGCTCGTGATGCACGGCAACGACGATCCCATCGTCCCGCTCACCAACGCGAAGATTCTCGCCGCCCGCATCCCCCACGCGACGCTCTATGTATTCGACGACGGCCACCTGTTCCTCATCACACGCGCCAGGGAGGTCGCTCCCGTAGTGCGCCGGTTTCTGCGGCAGGAGGCGGGTTGAGTGCCGTCGCGAATGGCGACGAAGGTGCGCGGCGTGCCGCGGCCGACGCGCCGGAGTACCTGAAAACGCAGCGCCTGAAGCGGATGCGGCTAACCGCGACGTGGTTGCTCGCGGTGCTGATCGCGCTGCTGCTCATGTCCCTGGTTTGGCAGAGTGAGTATCCGTGGCTGGCATGGTTGCGAGCGTTTGCGGAAGCGGGCACGGTCGGCGCGATCGCGGACTGGTATGCGGTCGTCGCGCTGTTCCGGCGGCCGTTCGGTCTGCCGGTCCCGCATACGGCGATCATTCCGCAGAACCAGCAGCGGATCGCCGAGAGTCTCGGCAACTTCGTCGAAGAGAATTTCCTGACGCCCGAGCTCATCATCGGCAAACTGAGCGGCCATAACGCCGCGCAGGCGCTGGCGCAGTGGCTTGCCGTCCCGGCCAACAGCCGGGCAATCGCCGAAGTCGTCGCGGATTCGCTGCCGGGATTGCTGAACGGGATAGACGAAGCGGACGTCGAACGCTTCTTCGGGCGTATGGTGATACCGCAATTGCGTGCGCTCGATGTCTCACGTGCGGCCGGCAGCGTGCTGAAAGTGCTGATGGACGGGGGCCGCCATCAGCCGCTGCTGGACCACGGGCTGCTGGCGCTGGAGAAGTGGCTGACGGCCAACGTGGACATGATCAAGGCCAGATTCAGCGCGGCCTCGAGATACACGCCCGTGCCGCTCGATACGTACATCGTCAGGAAATTCGTCGAAGGCATCATCGCGCTGCTTCATGACGTGGCGGCGAATCCCGATCATGAGCTTCGCCATCAGTTCGACGACGCGGTGCAGGACCTGATTGTCCAGTTGCAGACCTCGGCGGTGCATCGCCGCGTCGGCAAATCATTGATGCGCGACTGCATTCGCTACTTCAGAAACGAGGACTCGTATCGCGTGCTGCTCGACTACGTGTGCACACGCGTGAGCGCCGATCTCGCGCACGAACATTCGGCGCTGCGCGGCGCGCTGGCGGGCATGCTGGTGTCGCTCGCGAGAGGTGTGGGCAGCGAGCCCGCGATTCAGCACAAGTTGAACACGTGGTGGCTCGCGCTGGCCCACGAACTGGTCGTGCGCTATCGGCGCGAGCTGTCGGCGCTGATCACCGACGTCGTAAAAAGCTGGAACGCGGACGAAGTGAGCGGGAAGATCGAAGCGGAAATTGGCCGCGATCTGCAATACATCCGGATCAACGGCACGTTCGTGGGCGGCACGGTCGGTGTGCTGCTCCATGCGGCCGCACTCGTGATCACGCGGTGACACGCATGAGCGAGTGGCTCGTCGAAAATGCGTGAACCGCCTGTTAGGCTTGCTTCACGAGTCCCAGCGCCTGCGCGCGCGCAACGGCTTGCGCGCGCTTGTCGACCGAGAGCTTCACGAAGATGCTCTTCACATGGGACTTGACGGTTTCCGGCGCGATGCCGAGGGTGCGCGCGATTTCCTTGTTCGACTGCCCGTCGGCGATCAGGTCGACGATGTTGCGTTCACGTGCGCTGAGCGCTTCCCGTTCGGTGTCCCGCGCGGATTTGCTGCCGGGCTGGTACAGCGCCCGCCAGCCGTCGAGCAGGCGATCCACATAGCACAGCAGTGCCTTCGTCTGCGCGGTCGCGCGCGTGTCGTCGCGAACGGCCTGCAGCAGCGCGCCGACTTCCGGAAACAAGTCGATGATCGACTGGTAGATGCCCGCGGCCGCAGCCTCCTTCAGGAGATCGCGAAAGATCTCGACGGCGCGGTCGCGTTCGTCGGCACCCAGGCAGATCAGGGCGAGCACGCTTCGCAGGCGCAGCGCGAGATAGGTCTCGTGCCGTGCGTCGACGACCTCCAACGCGGCCCTGACGATTTCAATGCCGTCTTGTGTCCGCTTCTGCGCCATCGCGAGATAGGCCGCCGCGAGCGAGCGGTAGGTTCCGATCTCCGGCGAGACGGCAGGCGAACCAGCGGGGCCGGGAGCGGCGAGATGCTCCAGTTGCGCGACACATCCCGCGGCTTCCGCAATGCGTCCTTCCAGCAGATAGAGCCGCGTGCGCTCGACGAGGCCGCCCGCGATCAGCCGGTTCCAGTGGCGCGCGTGACCGAGCGCCTCGCCCTGATTGAGCAGCGCATAGGCCTGCACGGTATTGGAACGCGCGGCCGCGATCCGGATGAGCAACCGGAAGGCGATCAACGTGCTGTCGAGCAGGACCGCCAGTTCGATCACCGGCATGAGATCGACGAGCAACGCTTCGGCCTCGTCGAGCCGGCCCTGCTCATAGCGGATCTGCGCGATCATCGGTGCGCATAGCGCGGCGGAGACGGATTGCGGACCGGAATGACGCTCGGCCAACTGCATCGCCTCGGTGAAATACCGCTCGGCCAGATCGAAGTGCATCTGCTGCATCTCCGCATGACCGAGCAGGCACAGCCGGTAGGTCGAAGCGAAGACATTGCGCTGGTCCTCTTCGATCGAATAGGGGATCCACGGCGTTGCGTAGAGCGCTTCGAGATTGCCCGCCTTCCAGTGCGCGAAACGCACGACGTTGGAGGCGACATTGGTGCTCCAGATATCGGTCGACGGCCGGTCGAGGCACGGCTGCGCAATCGCGAGCGCCGCTTGCGGATTGTCCTGCAGCGCCACCACGACCGAACGGATCACCCGGCATTCCCAGCGGATGCTGTCGGGGTCGGCGCTCGCGTGCGCATCGCGCTCGATTGCATCCAGCATTGCAAGCGCATCGTTCGGACGTATCGCGAGCGCCATGCCCCAGGCGATCGCCAGCGTGACCTCGACCTGCCCGCGCATCAGGTGCGCGGGAAAATGCCGTTGCCAGCCGAGCAGTGTCAGCAAGTCGCCTTTCTTGACGAGCGCCATCGCGCAGTTGCCGATCAGGGCGATCGCATCGTCCGTGTCGCCTGCGGCTATTGCGTGCCTGACAGCGTCTGTCCAGTTTTCCTGCGACGCGTACCACCGGCACGCGCGGCGATGCAGATCCGCCAGTTCGTCGCCTGACTGCGTGCCGAGGCGCTGGCGCAGATACTCGCGCAGCAGAGGGTGATAGCGGAACCAGTGCCCTTCGAGATCCATCGGCTCCAGCAGCAACTGGCGCGCGGCGATAGCTTCCAGCATGCTCTGGCTGGCCTTGACACCGGTTACCGCCTGGCAGAGCGGGGCCGTCAACCGTTCGAGTATCGCCGTGCGCAGCATGAAGGAAACCATCTCGTCGGGCAAGCGCGTGAGCATGTCTTCGAGGTAGGCGGCGAACGGTCGTGAAGCGCCGGACGGCGCACTCGACTCCCAACCCGGCCTGGGTTCTTCCCGGGACAGCACCGACGCTGAAATGCGCAACGCCGCCGCCCAGCCCTCCGTGGTCGCGTGCAGCGATTTCACGCCGGACGTGCCCAGCCTGCCAGGGCATTCGCGTTCGACAAAGTAGCGCGTCTCGTCGAAATTGAAACGCAGTGTCGAGGCGTCGATTTCCAGCAGTTCGTTTTGCGCTCGGAGTCTCGCGAGCGGCAGGGCGGAGTCGGCACGGGTGCAAACGATCACATGCACGTGCGACGGTGCGTTCGCAATGAAGAACGACATGGCGTCGTGAATCGCCGGGAGACTGATCAGATGGTAATCGTCGAGGAACAGGCATACCTCGTCCTCGACTTCCACGAGGTCGTTGATCAGCGTCGAGACGATGGCGTGCGCGGGAACCAGCGAACTGCCGGCCGCGAGGCCGATCGCCGACGCGCCGACGTTGTTGCAGGCATGCCGCAACGAGCGGGCGAGATGGTGGAGGAAGCGCGCGGGTTCGTCGTCTTCGTCATCGAGCGATAGCCACGCTACGCGCGCGCCGCTGGCGCGCAGCCGGTTGAGCCAGGTGATCGCGAGCGAGGTCTTGCCGAAGCCGGCGGGCGCCTTGATCACGGTGAGCCGTCTGTTCTCTGCCTGAGCCGCCAGATCGAACAGGCGCGGACGATCGATCAACCCCGGCGACAGGCGCGGCGGCAGAACCTTCGTAGCGAGCAGGAGGGGCAGCGTCTCGGAGTGCATGGGTTCCTTGGTCATACGTACGAACTGCTCCGGGTATTTGGGTTCTCCCTGGTGAGCTCCCCTGTCCATGCGATCGCGCTCCCCTGTACGGGGGATATTGCGCAGCGCTTCGCGAGTGCACCATGGTTTCCATGGAGGACATCGAAGTGCAACCGGGATCATCCTGCGGCGCGCCGATCGGCTATCGCGTGACAGGGTCGCCGAGCACGCCCGGGACCGGTGCGTCGCCGAGGAAATGATACGCCCAACCACCTCCAGGGAGGAGACATGTCAACCGCATCGAACCACGTTGCAACGCACAAACGTGGTCCGTCTCCGTCCCATGCGCATGAACGCAATCTGGGCAGCTTACCGAATACCACGCACGCGTAGTCGAGATCGAATCGACGGACCGTGCCTCCATGCACCTGAATCGACCGGCTCCTGGCCGGCCGGGCGGAGCGTTTTTGTCAAACGGAGTAGCCAATGAAAGTACTTGTTCCCGTCAAGCGCGTCGTCGACGCCAATGTGAGGGTTCGTGTGAAGGCCGACGGTAGTGCCGTCGACATCGCCAACGTGAAGCTGTCGATGAACCCGTTCGACGAGATTGCCGTGGAGGAGGCCGTGCGGCTCAAAGAAGCCGGTGCAGCCACGGAGGTGGTCGTGGTCTCTTGCGGCGTGCAGGCGTGCCAGGAAACGTTGCGCACTGCGATGGCGATCGGCGCCGACCGCGCCATCCTGGTCGAGACCGAGGCGGAACTGCAGCCGCTCGCCGTAGCCAAGCTGCTGAAGGCGCTGGTCGACAAGGAGCAGCCGCAACTGGTGATGCTCGGCAAACAGGCCATCGACGACGACGCCAACCAGGTCGGCCAGATGCTCGCTGCGCTGCTCGGCTTGCCGCAGGCCACGTTCGCATCGAAGGTGGTCGTGGAAGCCGGGAAGGCGACGGTGACGCGCGAGATCGACGGCGGGCTGGAAACGATCGAGGTCGATCTGCCTGCTGTGATCACCGCCGATCTCCGGCTCAACACGCCGCGTTACGCAACGCTGCCCAACATCATGAAGGCGAAGAAAAAGCCTCTCGATGTCGTGACGCCCGATGCCCTCGGTGTCGACGTCACGCCGAGGCTGACGACGCTCAAGCTGGCCGAGCCCGCGAAACGCGAGGCGGGCATCCGCGTCACCGACGCCGCCGAATTGGTGGAAAAGCTGAAGAACGTTGCGCGTGTGATCTAGAGAAAAGAGGAGACAAACATGTCCGTACTCGTTGTTGCAGAACACGACAATCAAACGCTCAAGGCAGCGACCCTGAGCGCCATCACCGCTGCCGCCCGCCTCGGCGACGAAATTCATGTGCTCGTGGCGGGATTTCAATGCGGGAGAGTCGCGGAGCAGGCGGCCAGCATCGCAGGCGTGGCCCGCGTGCGCGTGGCCGACGCCGCGCAATATGAGCACGCGTTGGCTGAGAACCTGGCCGCGCTCATTGTCGGACTGGCTCCGGGCTACAGCCACCTGTTCGCGCCCGCCACCACTTCGGCGAAGAACGTGATGCCGCGCGTCGCAGCGCTGCTCGACGTCGCGCAGGTCTCGGAGATCGTGGCGGTGGAGTCGGCGGATACGTTCGTGCGTCCCATCTACGCGGGGAACGTGCTGGCTACGGTGCGAAGCGCGGATCGCATCAAGGTCCTGACGGTTCGGACCACGGCCTTCGCCGCGGCGCCGGCCGAAGGGGGCGCCGCGGTGATCGATTCGGTCGCGCCGGCTGCGGAGGTTTCGGCTTCCCGCTTCGTAAGCCAGCAACTGACCCGCTCCGAACGTCCTGAACTCACCGCCGCGCAGCGCGTCATCTCGGGCGGCAGAGGCATGGGTTCCAGCGAGAGCTTCGCGCTCCTCGACGAGATCGCCGACCGGCTCGGCGCGGCGGTCGGCGCATCCCGTGCCGCGGTGGATGCCGGTTTCGTGCCCAATGACTATCAGGTGGGACAGACCGGCAAGGTCATCGCTCCGCAGCTTTATATCGCGGTGGGCATATCGGGCGCGATCCAGCATCTGGCCGGCATGAAGGACTCGAAGGTGATCGTGGCGATCAACAAGGACGAAGAAGCACCCATCTTCCAGATTGCGGACTACGGCCTCGTCGGCGACCTCTTCAAGGTGCTGCCAGAGTTGTCGCGTGAACTGGACAAGCAGCAAAAGAACTGATTCCAGGAGTAAATGATGACCACCTATATTGCGCCGTTGCGCGACATGCATTTCGTAATGAACGAGTTGGCCGGCCTCGACGCTTTATCGTCGCTACCGGCCCTTGAGGACGCGACGCCGGAACTCGCCGGCGCAGTGCTCGAGGAGGCCGCAAAGTTCGCCACCGAAGTGCTTGCCCCGCTCAACAAGACCGGTGACGAGCAGGGTGCGCGCCTGACGCGCGATGGCGTCGTCGCGGCAGACGGATTCGGGGCGGCCTACCACCAATTCGTCGAGGGAGGCTGGAACGGGCTCAGTGGCGATCCTGATTACGGCGGTCAAGGTCTGCCCGAACTGCTGCATGCGGCGACCGTGGAGATGTGGAACTCCGCCAACATGTCCTTCGCCCTGTGCCCGCTGTTGACGGCGGGTGCCACGGAGGCATTGCGACTGCACGGCTCACAGGAACTCAAGGCCCGCTACTTGCCAAACCTGATTGGCGGCGAGTGGACCGGCACGATGAATCTGACCGAGTCGCAAGCCGGTTCGGACCTTGCGGCCGTTCGTACGAAAGCGGTGCCTGAGGGAGATCACTATCGCCTGCACGGCCAGAAGATTTTCATCACGTGGGGCGATCATGACATGACCGGCAATGTCATCCATCTCGTGCTGGCGCGCACGCCCGATGCGCCCGAAGGCGTGCGCGGCATTTCGCTTTTCCTGGTGCCCAAGTTTCTCGTGAACGCCGACGGCTCGCTGGGACAACGCAACGATGTGCACTGCGTGTCCCTCGAACATAAGCTCGGCATTCACGCGAGTCCGACCTGCGTGATGAGTTTCGGCGATCAGAATGGCGCGATCGGCTATCTGGTCGGGCAGGAAAACAAGGGCCTCGCGCATATGTTCACGATGATGAACGAGGCCCGCCAGAAGGTCGGCATTCAAGGGCTCGCGATGGCCGAGCGCGCGTATCAACAGGCGCGGGAATACGCGAAAGAGCGCATTCAGGGCAAGCCGGCCGCGAGCAAGTCGAGCACTGCGGTGGCGATCATTCAACATCCGGACGTGCGGCGCATGTTGCTGACGATGAAAGCTCAGGTGGAAGCGATGCGAGGCTTCGCCTATGTGATGGCGGCCAATGCGGATTACGCGCACCGGCACCCGGACGCCGGCGAACGCAACCGCTATCAGACCCGGGTCGATCTGCTGATCCCGGTCCTGAAGGGTTGGTGCACTGAACTGGGTCAGGAGATCGCGTCGCTTGGCGTACAGGTGCACGGCGGGATGGGGTACATCGAAGAGACCGGCGCATGCCAGCACCTGCGCGACGCCCGCATTTCAACCATCTACGAGGGTACGACGGGCATCCAGGCAGCCGACCTTGCAGGCCGCAAGCTCGCCGCGGACCAAGGGGCGGCAATGGCTGAGCTGATTGCGGAGATGCGCGAGCTCGCGCTTGAACTGGAGCGCAGCACGGATACGCGGCTTTTCCCGGTCGGCGCCGCGGTGGCCACCGGCGTGCAGGCGTTGGAGGACGCGACCGGGTGGATGCTTCGAGCCCTGGCGAAAGCCGTTGACGAAGCGTTGGCCAGTTCATTCGACTATCTGATGCTCACCGGCTATGTGTGCGGTGGATGGCAGATGGCGCGCGCCGCGCTGGCCGCGTCGAGAAAATGCGCTGCGGGCGAAGATCCGGCGTTCCACGAAGCGAAGATCGCGACGGTACGGTTTTACGCGGACAAGATACTGCCCAAAGCGAATTCGCATCTGGAGATGATCCGCTCAGGCGCATCCAGCGCGTCGGATATCGCCATCGAACAATTCTGATCCCGATTTTCAAACGAGTTTAAGAAGTCATAAGACGATATTAATTCGTCATGCAAAATATAAAATCGAGGAAAAGGTGAAGAAAGTCAGGTATCTGCCCTTATTGACAGGGGTAATGTGCGCCGGCGCACTGGCCCAAAGTGCGGGTAGTTTCATCGCGACTGGCGGCGGCACATGGATTGACTATGGCATGTCGTCGGCAACGCCATTGCAAAGCACTTCGGCGGCAGGCACCTTCACCTCATCGGGGACGACTGGCCAGATACACAATACCTGGACGGTCGAGACGGCGTTCACGTATTTCATCACGGACAACATCGCGATCGATCTGGCGACCGGCGTGCCGCCGAAGCTCAAACTCTACGCGCAGGGTACGGTGACGCCGTTCGGTCCCGGTGGTCCCTCCCTCGGACTGGGCAATCTGCAACCGCTCGCGACAACCAGAGCGTGGCCGCCGGTTCTTTTCCTCAAGTACTACTTTGGCGCGGCGCAGGCGAAGGTGCGTCCTTTCCTCGGTGTGGGTGTCAACTACACTTGGTACACGGCGGTCCAGCTCAATCCGACATTCAATGGTGCGTTGCACACGGTCGCCGGGCCTGGGGGGACGTTAAGGCATCGCTCAGTCCGTCATGGAATCCGGCATTCAATGCGGGTGTCTCCTATAACTTAAGCAAGAACTGGTACGCCACCGCATCGGTGACGTATATGCCGCTCAAGACGAATGCGACGATCACTGCTGTCGCGGCCAACGGGCAAACCGTGCTGACCAACAGGACGCGCATTACGGCGAATCCGTGGATCGGTTTCGTGGGGATCGGCTACCGGTTCTAGCCGAATTGTTCAGTGATGCCCTTCGGTACGAGGGCGTATAACCAGGAGGGAAGCATGCTAGTCACTCGATACCTGTCGAACGACCTGTTCGCAGGCAAAACCGTTTTCGTCACCGGTGGCAGCAGCGGCATCAATCTCGGCGTGGCGAAGAACTTCGCCGCCTTGGGCGCCCAGGTGGCCATCTGCGGCCGCACTCAGGAAAAGCTGGATACGGCTGCGACGGAACTGCGCGCACTCGGCGCCACGGTTTGCCCTATCGTTGCCGACGTGCGTGATTTCGCCGCGCTGGAAGCGGCCTTCGCGAGGAGCAGGGCGGAATTGGGTCTCATGGACGTGCTGGTCTGCGGCGCGGCCGGCAATTTCCTGGCCCCGGCGGAGAAGCTCTCCGCCAACGGCTTCAAGACTGTCATCGATATTGATCTGCTTGGAGCCTTCAACGCCTCACGGGCGGCCTTCGAGCAGTTGAAGGAGACACAGGGCGCCATCATCTACATTTCCGCAGGCATGGCGTACATGCCGCACGCCTTCCAGGTGCATGTGGGTGCCGCCAAGGCGGGCATCGATATGTTGATGAGAAACCTGGCGCTGGAGTGGGGGCGCTATGGTATTCGCACGAACAGCATCGTCCCCGGACCCATCGAGGGGACCGAAGGCATGAAGCGGCTGTTGAGCGCGGAGCGATACGAAGAGTTCGTGAACGCCATTCCGCTGCGGCGCATGGGCACGGTGGATGACATCGGCCAGAGCGCGGTTTTTCTCGCTTCGCCGCTCGCTTCCTATATTTCGGGCTGCGTGATGGTTTGCGATGGCGGCCAGAACCTGGCCGGTTCGGCGCTGTTCAACATAGGCGCGGAACAGATGCTGCGCACGCAAGCGAGATGAAATGAGGCTGGACTTCGAAAACCCCGGCGGATGATGACGCCTTTCTGGAGGTCGATCTTCCCGGACCTGCCTGGACGCGTGCCTGCCGACCTGGTAGCATGAGGTGCCGTTCGCCGTCACTGGCATGCATTGCGATCAGCCGACGTGATTTTCATCTTGATGTGTTAAAACCGGCATTGCCAAGGGGAGAGGCATCCGACGGATCTGCTGGCGTAAACACGAAGCAACAGATGTCGCTGGATCTTGAAGATGTGTGGTGACGTTAGCGTGCAGCGTCTGCCGAATCAGGGAGTGGTCTTATGCGGAAGCGGAAGTTCGCAGGAAAGATGACTGGGGAATCGAGTCTGCCGGAATTGCTGAACCGGCTTGAACTGGCATTGGCCGGAATGCCCGATCGCACGTCTGTCTGCAAAGCCCTGTCGGATCTCAACAAACGACTCGGCTCGGTCGGCGAGCAAGCTCCCGCGCGAAGCAGTCGATCCACGGCTGCGCGACGTCGGCGGCAAACGGCAGTTGAATCTTTACCGCTGTTTTCTTGAAGCCGGCACTGTTAGGCAAGTAACGACAACGCATCAGCGAGCGAGAGCACCGTCGTGCGCGAATCGAACGCCGTTGAAAAAAGATGATTGTGCACGACCTGATCCGGGTCGTAGCAGCAATCCTTGACCGTGAATAAGCGGAAGTCCGCATCGCTCGCGTACGCAACCGACGACAGCACGACACCGGTCGACGCTATGCCCACCATGAGCAGCGTATCGATCCCCTGCGCGGAAAGCCGCGCCTGCAGGTCGGTACCAAAGAACACGCTTGCGCGATGCGCGATGATGAGCGGTTCAGTGGCTTGCTGGCCGAGTTCCGGCGCGATCTCGTCGTCGATGAAAAGACCCAGTTGCTTGATTCCCTGTCCGTTTTTGTTCAACGGACTGACTTCCGGATAGCCTGGACTAAAGTGGATGTTGGCGAAATAGACGCTGACACTTTTGGCCCGCGCGGCGTCACACAGTTTGCGTGTATTGGCGAGCAGCGTGGGTGCGACCGATGGAAATAGCCCCAGGATGTCGGTCTGGTAATGCATGACCACTAGAGCGGTTTGCGCTGGAACGATCGCTGGAATCTGCATGTTCAAGCTTTGCGCCGCGGCGGCGCTTCCCATGTCCCGTTGATGAACTCCCGGATCGTCGGGTCCAGATTGAATGCGTGGCGACATAAGGGCTACGCGATAAAGAAAGATGCTCGACTCTACCACGAGCACCTTGAAGCGAAGTTTCGAGAAACGAAGCGTGGTGGCGTTGGCCGATTCAGCCAATGGCGAATCGTTCGAGCGTCTGGTTGCGCCTTATCCATCCTGGCTTGGCTGAGAAAGTTTTCCGACCAGCTGTCCAGTGTCGAGGAGCGGTTGGCTCCTTGCAGTGGTGTATACGGCGTTGTCTGGAAAACGCAGCGTGCAAAAATGTTCAACCGTCATGCCGTATATAACGTGATCAGAAAGATCGCGAATCGATAGCCAAGAACGATCAGGCCGGCCGCCAGCGTCATCGTCGCCGCCTTGACGAGGCGCGTTATACCGTGAGAACCGAAGACGGGTTTCAACGCGAAAAACAAATAGCCGCCGCAGAGTCCAAGATTGATGATCGAAAGAATGTTGTCGACATTGGGTGAATCGAGCCCGAGACCACCCAGACGTACCTCAATGGCCGCGATGGCTAGCGCGAGCGAGAACAGCAACAACAAGAACGTGTAGAGATGGAGTGAGAAATAAACGAACGCAACAAACGGCTTGCGTGCCCGCAGAGAGGTCATCCACAACAACAAAGTGAACGGAACGACCATGAGAATGATCAGTGACTTGGCATTGAGCACTGCCGCACGGTCGAAAGTGGTCGTGTACTGGCGCAGGCTCGTTCCCAGTTTTGCGACGCGTTCCGCCACCAACGACTGCGCGAGCGAACTCCAGTCCTGGTGATGGAGGTGCGACTCCAGAGTCGAGCCGAAGATCTGGGTATCGGTAAGCGACTGCATCGCAAAGAAGAAGGCGTTCGCGATGAGAAACAGCTGGAACGGGGGCACATAAGGCATCCGCTTTCCATTCAGATGCGCGACGGTCAACTCGCCTGGGTGGCGTAGCAGGACCCACATCGTGCTAATCAGGCGCCCATCGATGCTTGTCGCCGCGTGCAGGACCTTTGCGCCGATCGCGCGCAGCGTGAGGTCGGGCGGCCGAAGTGGACTCTCGCCGCACTGCGGACAGAAAGGCGTGGTGACGTGATTGGCACACGTCGGACATGTCCAGGGTTCGATCGAAGACATGACTTTCTCCCTTGGACCGCCCCCACATACTGATACAGCCGGTTGCGAGCGCGGCGGCCTATCATCTGCGCAAAGCTGCGCACCTCACCAGAGTTTGCGCCTTTCGAGACCCGGATCACACTCATGCGCGTCAGTGCCCGGCCCAGAAGCGGGCATCAAGGCGCTAACGCCCGAATAAAGCCGACCCGTGAAACGGGTTCGGCTTGAATGATTTGTCAGGCTGCAATTCGTGCCGCGGGAGAGTGTGCAAGATTGCATGTTCTTGCTGCAGTGAGTGTCAATTGACTTCTTCGAACCTTCCTGTGCGCACCTCGCCGTCGCGCACGTAGCGGGTAATCAGCACGCCGCCAGGCGTGCTGGCCGAGTGCGCCAGAGTGAAGGCAGACGCTAGTGCGTTGTCGCCGAACAAGCGCTTGCCGCGCCCAAGTATGATGGGATAAATCACAAGCCAAAGCTCGTCCACCAAGCCGGCTACGAGCAGTTGGCGCACCATGTCGCTGCTGCCAAACGTCAATAGATTGGCACCGTCCTGAAGTTTAAGCGCGCGTATCGCGTCGGCAAGGTCGCCCTCCAGCGCATGACTGTTCTGCCAGTCAAGGGTGCCGGATCGATGTGTGGCTACGTGCTTAGGTACGCGGTTGAACGGATCAGCGATGGTGCGGCTGCTTGAATCGGCCGGTACACGCGGCCAATACGCCGCGAATATGTCGTAGGTGCAACGCCCCAACAGCAACTCGAACGGCTGCGAGAGCAGGTCTTGCAAGTTTTGGCCGATGGCTTCGTCAGCATAAGGAACGATCCAGCCACCAAGGCGGAAATCGCCGCTGGGGTCTTCTCCAGGCCCGCCAGGGGCTTGAATTACACCATCCAGACTGATGAAAGCGGAAACAGTGAGCTTGCGCATAATGTCCTCGAAGTCGACGGACCCGGTCGGTCCGTAGATACGACGAACGAATCGCATGTGGATCGACAACCAGCCCAGCAGTCAACACGCGCTGGCCGCGCCAAGCCTAACGCTGAATTGAGCCGTGCCGCGAAGCGGCGTCGGCTTGAATCAATGTTAACCCTCACCTGAGCGGACCTCCTATGCAACCTCCGCTTGGTTCGTCCAGAGTCAACCGTCGAGATCGTCGCTTGAGTGCACGGACTTTGTGTTGGGTGACCGCACACAGACGCTCGAAAAACGTTGTCTATAGCCAGACGTCGTCGCTGCTAGATCCAGCTGCAAACGCCCGAGTGGTCGAGGTCAACATTGTTTGTTTTCAGGCAGTTAGGGACGCTCGGAAGATGAGCGAATCAGGCTTGGCACAACCCATGCATTTATAGCGGTGGGCACAACGACGGACAGTTTGGTGCTACCGCCACGGCATCAGCATGGATAGCGCAGATTCCGAGAACCTGTTGTTCGTTTGAGCCACTTTGTTAGCGCGCGGCAAAGTCCGACACGTCGACCCATCCACGTTGACCATAGCGCGCCGCTATGGACCTGATCCGGGTGCGTTCGACGGTTCAACAAGCTCATTGGAGTCGTCATGAAAGCGAGACCTATCGCCGCTCTGTTAGTCGCAAGCTCCGCATTGCTGGTTGCACCCGCCTTCGCGGGCGGTGACGATCAGACTTCCTCCTATCGAAGCGATGTCGGTGCGTCAGTATCGCACCGCAGTCAAACCGCTCACACGAAGGCGACGGCAGAAGGCCACGGCAGCGTGGTTGACGGGAGCCACGGTGGCGTCGGCGGTGCCGAATCGGGCAAGTCGCAATCCGGTCGGCGTGCCCCGGGGGATAGCATCAACCCGATGTATCGCGGTGGTTGATCAGCTTGTTCGCGGAGCGCCAGTTCGCTGGTACTCCGCGACTGAACCGTTGCTTCGACGCCGATCGGCGCTTCGTCCTGACCATTGTTGCCCGCCCAATTGAATGGCCGGCCAGGGAGGTCTCCAGGCCGGCCACAATCTACCGACGACACGATACAGGACCGCTGTACGTTCCAAAGATTCGCATCGCCCAAGTGCCGTGATCCACTAGCGGCACAGCACAGCCGTTCGCCTAAAAGCGCTCGCGATCGAACTCCGGCAGCGCACGCGTTCCTTCAATAGCGACCGAGTGCAGCAGGTCAGGCGCCAGATCGAGCAAACGCAGGATCGTCGGCGCAACCTGCGTGGTCAGCACACGCTCGTCGTTCGTCCGTCCAGCGTGATGGCCGTGAGGCACGTAGATCACGAGACCGAGATGGCTGTCGTCGGGAGCGTTGCCGCCGTGCTCTTCGTCCTTGGCCGTACTCGATGTATAGATGACCCCCGGGTTCGGCTGGACGACGATGTCAGGTGTGCGTCCGCGTGCCGGATCGCCGAACCGGCCTGCCAGTTGCGGGCCATACAGAATGTACGCCTGCGGGCCGTCCGCACAAATGCCGGGTGCGTTGCAGCTCAGGTTGTCTTTCAAGGTCTTCACGACAGCAGGCAGTTGGCTTTGATCGCGCAACCAGATCAGACCGACGTCATCGGTCTGCACGAAACCCGTACCCACGAGCCCTGTTCCGTCATTGAGGTTGCCGCTCTTCGTACTGTTCTGCCCGAAGTTGCCGTTCGGGTCCAGATAGTTGTTTGCTTCAAGCAGTTTCGAGAGCGTATCGCCGTTCTTCACGAGCTTCGAATGGTCGCTCGGGGACTGCCCGTGCTTCGCCGTGACGATGATTACCGTCGACGAATAGAGGTTGCGCTGCTTCAGTTCGGATACGATGCGACCCAATGCGTTGTCCAGATAAGCAATCGCGTTGGTGACCTGCGGACCCGGCGTGAAACTCGCATCCAGATAGCCGCCGCCAGTCGCGACCGTTGCCTTCTGGGCGACGCTCAAAGTCTGGAAGTTGGTTCCAAACACCGTGGGTACGTCGGCGCTGGATTGGCCTGTCGAATCCTTGCCGTCAATTTCATTGATCAGCGACTGCACGTGGAAATTGTCGAACTGTTCCGTGTGCGTGTAGACGTCGGTGTAGTTCGTGTTGGTGGCCGGATCAATCGAATTGATCTCGGTGCGCGAAAGATCGTCGACGCCTTTGCCAGACGGTCCATTGAGCCAGTCGTAGCCCCAAGCATGTTTGTCTGCCCAGGCAGTGCGAGCGCCCTTCACGTTGTGTTTGACCACTTCGAAGATCGTGTTGGTCTTCACATAATTGTGCGGATAGACGGGCGTACAGACACCATTGAGCAAAGCATGCGGGATGGCCTGCGGATTGAACGCGCCACCGCCGTCGAGGTGCGTCAGTGCGCCGCCGTTCTCGCCGTCGATGCCAGTAGTCTCGTCGAATACGACATTCCAGCCTTGCTTGCCTGTACAACTGGTATCGGACGGCGCATAGAGCGTGCGGTCATAGGATACGTCGTAGAACAGGCCCGCGGATTTGGGCGAGCCACCGGTGATGAGCGCCGCGAGGCCCGGGAACGAATCCGAAAGGCCAGGCGTGTGCGCGTTGGTGTAGGTCGTCCCCGACTTGGCCAGCAACGCAAGATTCGGACATGCATTCGATCCGACGCAGCGTGCGACGTCCTGCTCATGCAAACCATCGAAGCTAATCAGCAGCACATGCTTCACCGATTCATGCTCACGATCGTGTTCATCGGCCGCCGTTGCGCCTGCCGAGTACAGTCCGGCAAGCAAGACAACTCCCACGCCAACGGCGATTTGCGTACGCTTTCCAATCCTGATCGTCTTCATTTCCCGTCCTTTTAGGTTGCCACGAAATATTTGGTAATGCGGGAAAGAATGTGCAGTGGAATTGAGTCGTCCGGATGAATCGACGCTTTCGATTTCATAACTCATGAGCGACTTGTGCGATGGGAAAAAGAAACCGCGCCATAAGCGTCTTCCTTAAGGTTTCCTTAAGGAATGGATGATCTAGTGAAATGTTGAGCTGCGATGAAAGACGGCCACCACCGGCGCACCAGACCCGTAACCCACCGGATCGTGGAGCGTTGGTGGGAGCGCCTATTCACTCGTGTTGAAACCGAGCCTGCGGCAATCGTCATCCAATCCGGCCCGCTAGACAATGATCCACATCGTAGAACTAGCGGGTCGAGAACACCGAGATACCGCCGTTAGGAAATCCTGCCGCGCCGGGCTGGAATGGCACATACACTTGCCCGCGCATGCTGTCGACGGCGACAGAATGCGCCCCCGTGCCCACCGGAATCTTGAAGAGCAACTGCCGTGACGCGCCATCGATCACGCCCATCTGCGGGCTAAAACCTGACGCTGCAGCGGTACCGTTCGTGACGTAGTGCCGGGCCGGCAGGAAATAGCGGTTGGAAGCCGGATCGTAATTGACCTGGTCCACCCCGCCAAATGGCAAGCTGGCTTGAATTGCGCCACTCGCACGATCGAGGATCAGCGTGATGAGCGGGTCGCCAGCCGGCGGATCGCAGCCAATGAGCACGTCGTTATTCGGGCCAAGCACGATTCCCGCCGGTGCGCATTTCCCTAGTGGGAACGACTTGCTGACAGAGGGGCTGCCCGTCACTGCGGAAATGGCGGTGATGACATCGAGCTCGCCGTCGGGATTGGCAGAAGTCCCGTCATTGTTGATCAAAAAGCTCTTCGAGACGGGATCATAGGTGCACGCTTCGAGCCCCGACGAACCGTTGAAAGGAAGCTTTACCACCGCCTTTTGTGTCAGCGTGGAAATGAATGTGACGAACGGCGGCGAGTCTCCGGGGCTCGCGTACATCACGAGATGATCGTCAGGATCGTAGCAACCCTCATCGACGCGCGATCCGGAATTGCTGATGGCGATTGTGTTGACGGTCTTTTGCGCAGCCGTATCGATCACCTTGACTGAGTCGACGTCGCCGACATAGATCGTGTTCGTGCCGGTGATCCCGACAATTCCGTCGGGACCGGACTCATTGGTTGTGGCGCCGGCACCGATGAATGGCCCAGGGATCTGTGCGATCAACGTGTTCGATTGGGTGTCCACGACATCGACTGCTTTGTTATTGCGGTCGGTAAGAAAGTACTTGCCGGCCTCGACGTAGCCGATATCGAAACTGAATGGTGGGCTCGAAGCATTGGGCACGGCGATGTTCGTCAGTAGCTTTGGCGGTGTCGGTGCGCTGACATTGTCTCCACCTCCGCAGCCGGCCACTGCAGCCGCAGCGAGCAACATCAAGGCTATCAGGCGATTTTGCATCAATTCGTCTCCTTTCCGTTTATTGGCTTGACCGTCAGTCCAGGGATCGGCCCGAGTACTAAAATTTCTCCCGCTCCCGAGTGACGACGAGCAACGAACCATTTCTTAAGGAATCTTAAGAAATGGCTATCTGAAGAAATAGCCGCGACTGGCTGTCCGGCTCACACAATGGCGGCGCGACGGAAAATCGGAAAGTAAAACTTATTTATGGTCTACATTACGTGGACGCTATACCTGTAATGAATCTGAAGCTTCCATAGAGGTGGTGGTGACATGCCGGCCGCCGACTTGTGCCGAATGCATGAGACGGTGAGCGGCCAGTCCCTGCCGTTCGATCGCCGCACTGCCGGACCGCACGTCACTTATTGACGCAAGACGACAGCGCTCGCATCCGATCCGCTTGACCCACGACTCCGCAGTAAAATAACTTCGTCTGGAGCGCGTGGAGTACAAAGCGTTATGAAAAACCGTACACGGTTCGTCACCGCAATATCGGCCGTGCTCGTCACCATCGCGTTGCTCCTTATCCCATTGCCGCAGCGGATCGGGCTCGACACGCACATCGTGACGGTTGCGTCGATTCAACGCCCTCCCACAGTCGTATTCGACTATGTCACGACCCCGGCTCACTGGCCCGCCTGGCATCCGTCATCGCTCGCGGTCAGTGGTTCGGTTGATCATCCACTCGATCTGGGCGAGCAGGTGACGGAGGAATTCCGCGTAGCCGGCAGGCGCGGCCGCGTTGTGTGGACAGTCGCTGCACGGGAGCCTCCGGGCAGGTGGACGATAGAAGGAACGATTGATGGCAGACCGGCTGGTACAGTCACTTACTCGCTGACGTCGACTACGAGCGGAACACGCTTCGAACGTGAATTCACTTATCGCGCGCCGTCGATATGGTTCGCGATATTCAACTGGTCTGTGCTGCGCGCGCGGATTCAATCGGAATCCGATACGGCGGTTTCGCGACTGAAGAGCCTTCTGGAAGCAGCACCGCAGCAATAGCCACCTCGCTCATTCCAGCGCAATCGGCCGAGTAATCCTCAAGTTCCGCTTCCGCCATCGCCGGCTTGCTCGGCCTTAGTCGCAGCACTTGATCTGCGCAGCGTCTCCACGACCAGTTCGCGAAGCCAGCGGTTGCCCTCGTCGTTGTCGAAAGTGGCATGCCAATGCACGGAGGACTCGATGACTGGAAATTCCACCGGCAGCGGATAGATCGAGAACTGACCCGTTTCATTGAAAACGCGTGCGACGCCGCGCGGCAACGTAACCATCCAGTCAGTGCGCTGAAGGATCTGCGGAATGACTGTGAAATGCGGCACGCGCAGCGCAATGTGCCGATGCAGGCCACGCGCCCGCAACGCTTCGTCGATCTCCAGGTGGCTACTGTCACTCGACGCGACGGCCACGTGTGCCAACTCCAGAAACTTCTGCCGCGACAATTGACGCGCAGGCAACCCGGGCCGCTTGCGAGTCATGCACGCATACTGCTCGTGAAACAGAAGAGCCGACTTCGTCACCGGTTTGAGCGCAGATAGATTGCCAATCGCAAAGTCCAGTTGCCCCAGGCGCAGCTTCTCTTCGATATCCGCAAACGACACTTGCTCAGCCGCTATCCGCACCAGCGGCGCCACGCGTTGCAACTTCTCGCAGATGGGTGGCAGAAATACCTGTTCCCCGATATCGGACATCGACAGACGAAATTCCCGCGTGCTTGTGGCGGGATCGAAACGTTCGCCGTGACGCAACGTCTCGCGTATCGATGCAATCGCGCGGCTGAGCGGCGCGGCCAATTGTTCGGCCCTCGGCGTCGGCAGCATGCCCTCCGGTGTTCGTGCGAACAGGGGATCGTCGAACAATGCACGCAAGCGCCCAAGGGCATAACTGACCGCCGGCTGGGACAGCCCGAGTTGCTGCCCGGCACGCGTGAGGCTGCGTTCCTCGAGGATCACCTGGAACACGCGCAGCAGGTTCAGGTCGACCTTATTGAAATCAGTCATATTTATGGGCCACCCATAATTGATTAATTTGACGGATATACTACCCGAACCTAGACTCGGCCTCATACATAGGAGAGGCACGAGCACATGGGACTTATCGAAACCATCGTCGAACCGCGTACCAGTCCGGACCAGGGGCGTGCTGCACATCGCACATTGCCGGCGCTGCTGGCGGCTCGCGCTGCTCGCAACGGCACTGCGCCGCTGTTCTCGGACCGTGCGACCACGTGGACGGCTTCCGACGCTCTTGCAATCGCTGCACGCCGCGCAGGCGCACTCGCCGCGCAAGGAGTCGCACGCGGCGACCGCGTCGCGCTGCTGTGCGGGAACCGCGTCGAATTCATGGAGATCGTGCTCGGCTGTGGCTGGCTCGGCGCGGTGGTCGTGCCGATCAATACCGCATCGCGCGGGCTGCAACTGGAACATATTCTGCGCAACTGCGGCGCGCGGCTGCTCGTGGCGGAAGCGCATCTGGTCGATGTCGTTCACGCACTCGACGCCCAGGATCTGCCGCTGGAAACGATCTGGCTCATTGGTGAGCCCGCAGCGGATGCGCTGAAGCCTGCGTACATTACGACTGCGATGCCGCCGGCAGACGAGCCGGTCACACCAGCCGCACTCACCGATGGCGATCCGTTCGCGGTGCTTTACACATCCGGGACTTCGGGCTTGTCGAAAGGAGTGATCTGCCCACACGCGCAGTTCTATTGGTGGGGCCACTACACCGCGCGTGACCTTGGCGTCGCGGCGGGCGACGTGCTCTACACATGCCTGCCGCTGTTTCATACGAATGCGCTCAACAGCTTTTTCCAGGCGTTGATTCACGATGCCGAACTCGTCGCCGACCGGCGTTTTTCGGCGAGCGGGTTTTTCGACGCGTTGGTCGAAACGCGCGCCACCGTGACCTACGTGCTCGGCGCGATGGTGCCGATCCTGCTCAGCCGGCCGGTCACGGCGAGCGAGCGCGAGCATCGGGTGCGCGTGGCGCTGGCGCCGGGCGTACCGGGCCATTTCCAGCAGGAATTCACGGCGCGCTGCGGCATTGCGCTGGTCGACGGCTACGGCTCGACGGAGACCAACTGTGTGATCAGCGGCGCGATCGACGCGCAACGTCCCGGCCACATGGGCAAGCTCGTGGCAGGTTTCGATGCCCGTGTCGTCGACGAACACGACCAGCCGGTTCCGGATGGCGAAGCGGGCGAACTGATCCTGCGTGCCGACACGCCGTTCGCATTCGCGAGCGGCTATCTGGGGATGCCGGAGAAGACGGTAGAGGCCTGGCGCAACCTCTGGTTTCATACGGGCGATCGCGTGGTGCGCGACGCCGATGGTTATTACCGCTTCGTCGACCGCCTGAAGGACACGATCCGCCGTCGCGGCGAGAACATTTCCTCTTTTGAAGTCGAACAAGTGCTGCTGAGTCACCGGTCAGTCGAGACGGCGGCCGTCTTCGCCGTGAAGTCCGCACTCGCTGAAGATGAAGTGATGGCCACCCTCGTGCTGCGCGACGGCGAGACGCTCGAACCGCTCGACCTGATTCGCTACTGCGAACCGCGCCTGCCGTATTTCGCCGTGCCACGTTATCTCGACTTCGCGCGAGACCTGCCGAAGACGGAGAACGGCAAGATCCAGAAGTTCAAATTGCGCGAGACCGGTGTCACCGCGACGACCTGGGATCTCGACGCCTCGGGATACCGGCTCAAGCGCTGACGATATCAAATCACCCCGTCGGTCTATGGACGCGCGCGGCGCGAGCATGGCACGGCACGGCAGAAACATCCGCAACATTGAGTGCGTCGACAGATGCACAGTTGGAGGCATAGATGGCAAGCACGCGAACGTTTTCTGCCGCAAGCACCCACGACGATGACGCGGCCGCCGCGCAAGCCGGTTCAGTCGACAAAAAGTCGCTGCGGCGCATTGTCTTCGCATCGGTCGTGGGCAATGCGCTCGAGTGGTATGACTTTTTTCTCTACAGCACGGCGGCGGCACTCGTGTTCGGCGCACTGTTTTTCCCGAAGGGCACGGATCCGCTCGTCGGCACTCTTGCCGCGTTCGCGGGCTTCGCCGTCGGCTTCGCGGCGCGGCCGTTCGGCGGCGTGCTGTTCGGCCATATCGGCGATCGCTACGGCCGCAAGGGCGCACTGGTGTGGACGCTGTCGATCATGGGTGCGGCGACTTTCCTGATCGGCTTCCTGCCGACCTACGCGCAAGTCGGCCTGTGGGCGCCGGCGTTGCTGCTGGTTCTACGCCTGCTGCAAGGCATCGCCGCCGGCGGCGAATGGGGCGGAGGCGTGCTGATGATCAGCGAGTCGGCGCCGCCCGAGAAGCGTGGCTATTACGCGGCATGGAGTCAGATCGGCGTGGGCGGCGGCTTCGTGCTGTCGGCGGCGGTGTTCTTTCTCGTGCAGATGCTGCCAAAGGACGCATTCATGATCTGGGGATGGCGCATTCCGTTCCTGTTGTCGATCGTCATTTTCGGTGTCGGCGTCTACGTTCGCTCGAAGCTGCCGGAGAGCGCCGAGTTTGCGAAGGCCGAAGCGGCCGGCAAGAAAGCGCGCATGCCGGTGCTCGAAGTGATCCGCAAACACCCGAAGGAGATCCTGATGGCGATGGGCCTGCGCGTCGCGGAGAACGGCGGCTCGTACATCGTGCTCGCCTTTTCGCTGGTGTACGGCAAGTTCATCGGTGTGCCGAATCAGATCATGCTGGCCGGTGTGATCGTGTCGATGACCCTGGAACTCGGCACGATGCTGCTGTGGGGGCAGTTGTCCGATCGCATCGGCCGCAAGCCCGTGTACATGATCGGCGCGGCGGGTTTCGTCGTGATCGCTTTTCCGTTCTTCTGGCTGATCGGAACCAAGGTGCCGGCGCTGATCTGGCTCGCGTTTCTGCTGGGTAACGCGGTTTGCCACGGCGCGATGATCGGCACGCAGCCGAGCCTGATGGGCGAACTGTTCAGTACCGAAGTGCGTTATTCGGGCATGGCCTTGGGGCATGAAATCGCGTCGGTGTTCGCGGGCGGTCTGTCGCCGCTGATTGCGACCGCGCTGCTCGCGCATTATCACGCAGCCTGGCCGGTGGCGTTGTTGCTGATCGCAATGGGCATGATCACGGTGATCTCGCTGCTGTTCACGCACGAGACCGTGGCCCGGCGCGTGCGTTGACGCTCGATCTGAGGATTCCTGATATGCAAGCCCACTCATTCGATAACGTCGTGCTGACGGCCGGCGTGGAAGTGCCGTACCAGCGACAGGCGAGCGCTGCGTCAACGGGAGATCTGCTCGCGCAGGCATTCGGCGCGGCCCTCGTTCAGTCGGGTTTCTCGCCGAAGGACATAGACGGGCTCGGTGTAGCGTCGTTCACGCTCGCACCCGATCACGCGATCGACCTTGCGTGGCGACTCGGCCTGAGCCCGCGCTGGTGCATGGACGATTGTCACGGCGGCGCGAGCGCCATCAACCTGCTGCAGCATGCAATACGCGCGATTCAGCACGGCGACGCGAATGTCATTGCCCTCGTATCCGGAGACCGCTTCGAGCCGGCTGACTTCAAACAACTGGTCGAGCATTACAACCTGACGACACGCACCTGGCTG
Source organism: Paraburkholderia sp. RL18-101-BIB-B (assembly GCF_046026985.1). Classification (NCBI taxonomy): domain Bacteria; kingdom Pseudomonadati; phylum Pseudomonadota; class Betaproteobacteria; order Burkholderiales; family Burkholderiaceae; genus Paraburkholderia; species Paraburkholderia sp. RL18-101-BIB-B. Next base: position 603,648 of record NZ_JARESV010000001.1, on the reverse strand, counting down.
CGTCCGCTGGAGAACGGTGGCCCGAACAGCCTGTTCGCCATGCTCACGCAGCGTCACGCGAAGCGATACGGTCTGACGCGCCGCGATTATGGTGCGCTCTGTGTCGCGCAACGCGCATGGGCCGCGTTGAACCCGCATGCCGTCTACCGCACGCCGTTGACGATCGACGACTATCTCGAAGCGCCGATCGTCGCTGAACCGCTGGGACGCTTCGACTGCGTGCCCGTGGTGTGCGGCGCGAACGCGGTGATCGTCGCTCGCGCCGACCTCGTGCGCAACGCGATGAACGTGCGCGTGCGCGCGCTGCAATGCTGCTACAACCTGGACCACCAGGCGGGCGATGGTTTGCAGACTTCGTTGGCGGCGATCGCCAGTGATTTGTGGCGGCAGGCCGGCGCGACGCCGGAGGATATGGACATGGTGTCCGTCTACGACGACTACCCCGTTATGACGCTGGTGCAGCTCGCCGACCTTGGCTTCGCCCGTGACGGCGACCTGCGCGAGTTGATCTCTCGTATCGGCTCGCGCGCGCTCGCCGTCAACACATCGGGTGGGCAACTATCCGCGGGACAGGCCGGCGCCGCCGGCGGCATGCATGGCCTCGTCGAGGCGATCACGCAATTGCGCGGCGCGGCGGGCGAGCGGCAGGTGGCCGACGCGCACCTGGCGGTCGTGAGCGGGTACGGCATGGTCGAATATCGCTACGGGATGTGCGCGAATGCTGTCGTACTCGAAAGCGACCGGCGAGGTGCGCAATGACACTCAAGGTATTTCAATGCACCCAGTGCGGGATGACGCTATTCCCGGCTCGGTATTTTTGCCCCGCATGTGGCGGCGGCCAGTGGCGTGAATGTGCGGTGGAACACGGCAGCGTTGCCGAATCGACGGTCGTGCGGCATCGCGTCGGCGCGCAGGGCGGTGGCAATGTGCATCTCGCAAGCGTGACAACGAGCGCCGGGCCCATTGTCATCGCGCGGCTCGAGGCTGGCATGCAGCCCGGCGATTCGGTGAGTCTCGACGTGGACGATACCGGTCGTATTGTCGGCCGCGCGGTTTGAGGCCGCGCGGCGTCGAGTGCGGATGCACGTGAAAAGCAAAGTAAAACGTTCGGAGGTCGTGATGCAGGTTGAAGGCTGTGTAGCGTTTGTGAGCGGAGCTAATCGCGGGGTCGGTGCGTGTTTCGTGAAGATGCTGTTGGAGCAGGGTGCTCGAAAGGTGTACGCGGGCGCACGCGACATTAGCGTGCTGGACGACGGTGACCTGCGTGTCGTGCCGGTCGCACTCGACATTACGAATGCGCAGCAGGTGGCGCACGCTGCCGCCCTGGCGAGCGATGTCAACCTCCTCGTGAACAATGCCGGCATCAACCGTCTGGAGGCTGCGCTTGTCGCAACCGATCTGAACGCGGCGCGCGCCGAGATGGAGGTCAACTACTTCGGCACGCTGAACATGATTCGCGCGTTCGCGCCGTCGCTGCGACTGAGTGGCGGAGCGATCGTCAATATGTCGTCGATTCTCGCGCGCGTCGCGTTGCCGGCCATGGCGTCGCTCTGCGCGTCGAAGGCGGCTGCGCTTCGGATGACCGAAGCCGTGCGCGCCGAGCTTGCCCCGCATGGGGTGCGCGTGCTGTCGATTCTCCCGGGCGCGGTCGACACCGACATGAGCCGCGATTTTCCCCCGCCGAAGATTCCAGTTGCCGAGGTCGTCGATGCGGCTTTTGCGGCGCTGAGGGACGGCAACGACGAGGTCTATGTCGGCGCCATGGCCCAACAGATCGCCGCCGGCCTGGCGACGGACCGGCTGGCGGTGCAGTTGAGCCTCGCACGCGGCGCATGAAAGAACGGTAGGTGATGCACCAACACTTTCAGAAGGAAAGGAACGGATCATGAGCGGTGAGTTCATCCAGATCAATGCAGGCAATGGACAGACGTTTTCTGCATACATGGCAAAACCCAGGCAAGGCTCGGGGCCCGGCCTGATTCTGTTGCAGGAGATTTTCGGCATCAACGGATACATGAAGGCAATGGCCGATCGCTTCGCGGAGGAAGGCTACGTGGTGCTGGTGCCGGATCTGTTCTGGCGCATGCAACCGCGCGTCGAGCTTGGGTACGGCGAAGCGGACTTTGCTGCCGCGCTCGACTACAACGCGCGACTCGACCTTGGACTCGCGGTCGAAGACATCGCCTCGACCCTCACGGCGCTGCGCGCGTTGCCGCAACAGGCAGGCAAGGTTGGTGCGCTTGGATACTGCCTCGGCGGGAAATTGGCGATGCTTGCCGCTGCGCGGACGGAGATCGATTGCGCGGTGAGTTATTACGGTGTGGGCCTCGACGCGTTTCTGGATGAGGTGCCCTCGATCCGATGCCCGATGGTGTTCCATTTTGCCGGCCGGGATGCGCTGTGCCCGCCCGCGATGCGCGAGAAGATCCAGGCGGCATTCAGCGAGAATCCGCAGATTGAGCAGTACGTGTACCAGGATTGCGATCACGCATTCGCGACCCCGGAGCGCGAGCACTTCGACAAACCGGCCGCCATGATGGCGTATTCGCGCTCGCTTGCGATGCTGCGCAAAGTGTTGGGGCCGATCTACGACCTGAATGCGCTGTGGGATTTGCACTGCCACTATGAATTCGCCACACGCGACGTCAACGCGATCATGCCCACCATGGTCGCCGAGCCGTACGTCAACCACGTGCCGACCCTGACAGGTGGAGTCGGGCATGACGAGCTCAAGCGTTTTTATAAATACCACTTTGTTGACGCGAATCCCGACGACACGCGGCTCATTCCGCTGTCCCGCACCATCGGGTCGGACCGGATCGTCGACGAGTTCGTGTTCTGCGCAACCCACGATCGTGAGATCGACTGGCTGCTGCCGGGGCTGGCGCCTACCGGAAGGTACATCGAGATTCCGATGCTGGCTGTCGTGTGCTTTCGGGGCGACAAGCTGTACAACGAGCATATCTATTGGGATCAGGCCTCGGTGCTCGTGCAGATCGGTGTGCTTGATCCGACGGGGTTGCCCATTGCCGGGATTGAAACCGCCAGGAAGATGGTTGATGAAAACTTGCCAGGCAACACGCTGATGCGCAATTGGGCGTCCAGCGAGGGCAAGCCGATCTGACTCACGATCATGTGCTGCCTGCTCCGGGTGAAAGCAGGCAGCAATAGTTGGAAGGCTGAGCAATTCATCTTTCTACGCGCTTTCTATTTACTTCGGTATGCAAACAAAAACGCAAGATAACTAACCAAGGAAAAATCGTGAAGAAGCTGCTCGTTGCTTTTCCCGCAATGCTATTCATCAGTCTCGGGGCATATGCCCAGAGCAGCGTGACGATCTACGGCATCATAGACGACGGGCTGACCTGGTCGAGCAATCAGGGCGGCAAGAGCGCCTGGCAGATGCAGGGCAGCATCTCGCAAGGCAATCGGTGGGGGCTCAGAGGCGTGGAAGACCTGGGAGGGGGCACGACGGCAATCTTCAGGCTCGAGAGCGGCTTTAACGTCAACACCGGCGCGTTGAGTCAAGGCGGCCGGCTGTTCGGCCGGCTGGCCTATGTGGGTCTGTCCGACAACCGCTACGGCACGCTGACGCTCGGGCGGCAGGGCGAAGAAGTGGGCGACTATATCGGCCCGCTGTCCGCCAACGGCATCTTGCCAGGCGGCATTCTGTTTCCGCATCCTGGCGATCTAGACAACAACGGTGTCGATTTTCACCTGCAAAACGCCGTCAAGTACGTGTCGCCGACCATTGCCGGTTTCACGGGCGTGGCCACCTATAGCTTCGGCGGTGTCGCGGGCGATTTTGCACGTTTCGGCGCAAAATCTTTCGCGCTTCAGTACGCAAATGGAAATCTGCAGTTGGTGGGCGCCTACACATCGATCGACCATCCGGCCACCGCCGTATCGGAAGGGGTGTGGACGGCCACCAACACGGTCGACGGCAACTATGGTCTTGCTGCCGGCAGCTACAAAGTGTTTGGCCTCGGCGCCGCCTACGCGTTCGGTGCGGCAAAGATCAGCGCCGACTGGACTCACACACAGTTCGGCGACCTCGACCCTAGCCTGGGCGCGAAAATCAACGGACATGTGACCTTCAATATCGGCGAGGTCGTGGCCAGTTACATGATCACGCCGGCGCTGCAGCTTGGCGTGGCGTACAGCTATACCGAAGGCAACGTCTCCGCAACCGGGCAGGAACCGCACTATCACGAGGTGGATGCGAGTGCGGACTATTTCCTGTCGAAGAGCACCGACGTGTACGGATCGGCAACGTATATGCGCGCCGGAGGCGGCGCGGTCGCCGATCTTGCGCCCGTTTTGCAAGCGTCGAGTTCGGCGAATCAGATCGCGCTGCGGGTGGGGATTCGCAAGAAGTTCTAGTTATCGCGGGGGCTTTGGATCGTTTTCCACGGACCGCGCGAGCGCGAATAACCACCACAAAATGATGCAAGCGTAAATTTGCACTCGTATACTGGCGCCTATATCAGTCAAGGAAACAGTATGCGGCGAGTGATCGTACGGCGGTCGTCGGTCCACGGGAAGGGTGTGTTCGCGATGCGGCCGCTCGCGGCGGGTGAGTGCGTGCTTGAATACCGGGGCGAATTGACGAGCTGGCGGGAAGCCGTGCGCCGGCACCGGCGCGAAGGTGTCGCCGGGCACACGTTTCTGTTTGGCCTGTCGGACGGGCGCGTGATCGACGGAAGCCGTGGTGGCAATAGTGCGCGATGGCTGAACCATGCATGTGCGCCGAACTGCGAGACCATCGAAGATGCTGGCCGCATCTTCATTCACACGATCCGGCCGATTGAAGCGGGTGAAGAACTGTTTATCGAGTACCTGCTGACGACCGACGATCCCTCGGACGAGGACGTTCGAGCCCAATACACTTGCCGGTGTGCCGCAGTGGGGTGTCGTCAGTCGATGCTGGCGGCTGTCGCGTGATTCAGCCGGTCCGCCTCGACTCATAACCGGAGAACGTCGTCGAATTCGGCAACGCGTACATCGTCCATACTGCGACGCCCGATTGAAGGACCTAAACGGGCCGCCTTCCAATCCGCAAGACTGGCACAATCGGGAGGATATTCGATCCGCTTGGGAATCCTCATGCCAGACGCTATGACGTCGTCGCCGCCTTCACCCCGCATCGGCCCGCTCTTTGCCCTATTTCCCTTCCTGCGCCCCTATGCCGGCCGCTGGGCGCTCGCGTTCCTCGCGCTGGTGACCTCGGCAGGCGCCACACTGGTGTTGCCGGTGGCGTTCAAATACCTGATCGATCGTGGCTTCGCCGCGGGCGACCGGGGGCACATCGATCGCTATTTCCTCGCGCTATTGATCGTTTCGCTGGTACTGGCCGGTGCCACGGCGCTGCGCTTCTACCTCGTGTCATGGCTGGGCGAGCGGGTCACGGCCGACTTGCGGCGTGCGGTCTACGATCACGTGCTGCAGATGAGCCCGCAGTTCTTCGAGACCACGCAAACCGGCGAGGTGCTGTCACGGCTCACCGCCGACACCACCTTGATCCAGACGGTGGTGGGCACCAGCCTGTCGCTGGGATTGCGCAACTTCTTCCTGTTGACCGGCGGCGTGGCCATGCTCGCGGTGACGAGCCCGGTGCTGTCCGGCTACATCATCGCGACGCTGGTCGTGGTGGTCGCGCCTATCGTGATCTTCGGCCGGCGCGTGCGGCGGCTCTCGCGCGCGAGCCAGGACAAGATCGCGAACACTAGCGCGCTGGCGGGCGAGGTGCTCAATGCCATGCCGACCGTGCAGTCGTACACGCAGGAACCCTTTGAAACACGCCGGTTTGCCGGCGCGGTGGAGGCGGCCTTCGAGACCGCGCTCACGCGCATTCGCGCGCGCGCCTGGTTGACCGCCGTGGTGATCGTGCTGGTGTTCACCGCCATCGTATTCGTGCTGTGGCTCGGAGCGCAGGCAGTGCTGGCCGGGCGGATGACAGCGGGCCAATTGTCCCAGTTCATCCTCTACGCGGTGTTCACGGCGGGCGCCGTGGGCGCGGTCGCCGAGGTGTGGGGCGATCTGCAGCGCGCTGCCGGCGCCACCGAACGTTTGCTGCAATTGCTGGCGGCGCGCTCGCCGGTGGTGGAGGCCGAGACGACGGTCACGCTGCCTGCGCGAGGCGAGGGCATCCGCTTCGACGAGGTCAGCTTCTCGTATCCGTCGCGCCCGGGCATCGCGGCGCTTTCCGCGGTCTCGCTCGATGTCCGTCCGGGCGAACATGTCGCACTGGTCGGCCCGTCCGGCGCGGGCAAGACCACGTTGTTCCAGTTGCTGCTGCGCTTTTACGATCCACAAGCCGGCCGCATTCTGATCAACGGCGTCCCGAACCGTGACGTGCCGCTCGTTGAACTGCGCAAGGAAATCGGCGTGGTGCTGCAGGAATCGGTGATCTTTTCCGGGAGCGTACTCGACAATATCCGCTATGGCGCGCCGGAAGCCACGCTCGCGCAGGTCCAGCGGGCTGCCGATATGGCCGCTGCGGCCGGCTTTATCGAAGAACTACCGCAGGGCTACGACACCTTTCTCGGCGAGCGCGGCGTGCGCCTGTCCGGCGGACAGCGCCAGCGCATTGCGATTGCTCGCGCGATCCTGAAGAATCCGCCCATCCTGCTGCTGGACGAAGCGACCAGTGCACTCGATGCCGCCAGCGAACGGCTGGTGCAAAAGGCGCTGGACAATGCCGCGCAGAATCGCACCACACTCGTCATTGCGCACCGCCTCGCGACCGTCCAGCAGGCCGATCGCATTGTCGTGCTTGAACAGGGGCGTATCGTCGCGCAGGGTCGTCACGCGGAGCTCCTGCTGAGCTCGCCGCTCTATGCTCAGCTTGCTGCGTTGCAGTTCGGCGAGCAGTTGGGGCAAACGGCGCAGCGCGGCGCCGTGAGCGATCCTATTGGTTCGACGTAAGGTCGACGCAAGCTCGGCAAAGGGCACAAAACCGACCGCACGGGCGGCCAGGATCAACGACTACGGCTAATGATCGAACGCGCGCCGTCCGTGACAGCGTCCGTGCAATGACAGCACGCGACTCACAGCTTGCGGCCCGCTTTCTTTTTCTGGTCGTACAGCAAAGCGCCGGTTTCAACCGGAATGAACGGGGCCTGAAAATGATCGATCAGAAAATCGATGAATGCCCGGGCGCGTGCCGTCTGGTTTCGCTGGCTGGGATAGTAGACAAACAGATCGGCCGACGGCAGTACCGTATTGGGTAAAACCAGTTTTAGCCGGCCGCTTTGAACGTACTTCGCCAGATCCCATTCGGAACGAATCAATATCCCATGTCCGTCGAGCGCCCACCGCAGCACGATATCGCCATCGTTGCTCGAAAGCGCGCCTTTGACCTTCAACGCTTCGGTGTGGTCCCCCTGCATATACCGCCACACGCCATAAGCATCATCGTTCTGGCGATGAATGATGCAACGGTGCCGAACCAGATCCTCTATGCGCTCCGGTGTCCCAAATCGTTCGAGGTATTTCGGGGAGGCGCAAAGAAACCGGCGATTGCTCATGATGCGCCGGGCGCTAAGCCGGCTGTCAGGAAGCGTTCCAAAACGGATCGCCATGTCGAACGCTTCCTCGACCAGATCGATGGGCCGGTCCGTCACTTCAAACTGGATCTCCACGTTGGGAAAGCGCTTCGCGAATTCGGACACGAGCGGCGCGATGGCCGTGCGCCCGAAACCGAGCGTCGCATTGACGCGTAACAGTCCATGGGGATCGGATCGCGCCCCCGATATCTCGTCCTCCATCTGCCGGACTTGCCCGACGATCTGTGTTGCGTAGCGCAGGTAGGTCTCGCCCTCCGGCGTCAGGCTGACACTGCGCGTTGTCCTGTTGACCAACCGCGCGCCCAGTTTTTGTTCCATCAGCCCAAGGCGTTTGGTCGCGGCCGGCGGCGTGAGATCGAGCGCGCGCGCCGCCCCCGACAAGCTTTTGAGTTTGGCGAGGAGGATGAAAAACTCGAAGTCGGATGCCGAGTCAGTTGTCACTTTGGCTGTTCACCTAAAGTAAAAAATGAAATGAATCTAAGCGAATTCTAACGCCTCATTTCGCGGATAACCTAGTTTCCATTGCAGCCAGACGCATGCGATACGTGCCCAAAACTCAGGAGACACCGTCATGAGAATCGTTGAAATCCGCGAAAAGACCGTTCCGATCAGTTCCCCGATCCGCAATGCCTACATTGACTTCAGCAAGATGACGCTGAGTCTCGTCGCCGTGGTGACGGACGTCATCCGCGACGGCAAGCCGGTGGTGGGTTACGGCTTCAATTCGAACGGCCGCTACGGCCAGGGCAAGCTGATGCGCGAGCGCTTCATTCCGCGCGTTCTCGAAGCCGACCCCGCCACGCTCGTCAACGACGCCGGCGACAACCTCGATCCGCACAAGATCTGGGCGACCATGTTCATGAACGAAAAGCCGGGCGGCCACGGCGAGCGGTCGGTCGCGATCGGCACCATCGACATGGCGATCTGGGATGCGGTGGCGAAGATCGAAGGCAAGCCGCTGTTCCAGTTGCTGGCCGACCGCTACGGTAATGGTCAGCCCGATCGCAAGATTTTCGTGTACGCGGCCGGTGGCTACTACTACCCAGGCCAGGACCACGGGAAGCTGAAAGACGAAATGCGCAGCTATATCGACCGCGGCTATACGGTCGTGAAGAAGAAGATCGGCGGCGCTTCGCTCGACGAAGATCTGCGCCGCATCGACTCGATTCTGAGCGTACTGGGCGACGGACAAAAACTCGCTGTCGACGCCAACGGCCGCTTCGACCTCGACACGGCGATCCAGTACGCGAAGGCACTCTCGCAATACGACCTGTTCTGGTACGAAGAGCCGGGCGACCCGCTCGATTACGAATTGCAGGCCACGCTACGCAACTACTACGACAAGCCGATGGCGACCGGCGAAGACCTGTTCTCGATGCAGGATGCCCGCAACCTGATCCGTTACGGCGGCATGCGCCCGGATCGCGACTGGTTGCAATTCGACTGCGCGCTGAGCTACGGCCTCGTCGAGTATCTGCGCACGCTGGACATGCTGCGCCAGCACGGCTGGTCACCGAGCCGCTGCATTCCGCACGGCGGCCATCAGATGTCGTTGAACATCGCGGCCGGACTTGGCCTCGGCGGCAACGAATCCTATCCGGACCTGTTCCAGCCTTACGGCGGCTTCCCCGACGGCGTGAAGGTGGAAAAAGGCTTCATCACGATGCCTGATCTGCCGGGCATCGGCTTCGAAGGAAAAGCCGATCTCTTCGTCGAGATGCAAAAGCTGTCCGCATAAGCCGTAGTCCGACAAAACGCGCCGACAACAAGCGTCGGCGTAGCGTTGATAAAAATAGACAAAGAACGCTGGCGAAATCGGTTCGTACTCTCCCCAACGGTAAATCCCGCTGCCGGGAGTACGAATCTGACTTTCATTAGAAGATGCCACGCATAGGAGACAGTCATGCGGGTTTCAAAGATCGGAAAATCTCTTTCCAAGCTCTACGTACAGGTTCTGATTGGCATTATTGCCGGTGTCCTCGTCGGGCATTTCTACCCTGACCTCGGTTCTCAACTCAAACCGCTCGGAGACCTGTTCATCAAACTGATCCGGATGCTGCTCGCTCCGATCATTTTTGCATCCGTTGTGGTCGGCATTGCCCGCATGACAGACCTTCATGAGGCCGGCCGCGTCGGCGTCAAGGCGGTCGTCTACTTCGAAATTGCATCGACGATCGCGCTCGCTGTCGGACTTGTTATCGTGAACGTCATCAAGCCGGGCAGCGGTATGAACATCGACCCCGCGCATATCGACAGTTCAGCGATCTCCACCTATACGCACGCAGCGCAACAGCACGGGATGCTCGACTTCTTCATGAGCATCGTTCCGAACAGCATTGTCGGAGCGTTCGCGAATGGGGATATCCTGCCGATCATCTTCTTCTCGCTTCTGTTTGCCATCGCGCTCGCCAGGCTGGGGCCTCGCACCGCGCCGTTCGTCGATATGCTCGACATGTTCCTCCAGGGCATGTTCGGCGTCGTGCGAATCGTCATGTATGTCGCGCCCATCGGTGCCTTTGGCGGCATGGCATTCACCATCGCGAAGTACGGAATCGGCACGCTGGCGTCGTTCGGCCAACTGATGCTGTGCCTCTACCTGACCTCGATTTTCTTCGTCGTCGTGGTGCTGGGTCTGGTGATGCGGATGAGCGGGCTGTCGCTGTGGAAGTATCTCCGCTACATCAAGGACGAAATCTTCATTACCCTCGGCACCGCTTCGACTGAAGCAGTACTCCCGCAGATGCTCATCAAGATGGAGAAGCTGGGGTGCTCACGGCCCGTGGTCGGGATGGTGTTGCCCACCGGCTATACCTTCAATGCCGATGGGACGGCGATCTACCTGACCATGGCCTCGATGTTCGTCGCGCAAGCGATGAATATCCACCTGACGATCTGGGACCAGTTGCTGCTGCTCGGCGTGCTGTTGCTGACATCCAAGGGGTCTGCGGGTGTGGCCGGAGCCGGATTCGTCGCGCTGGCTGCCACGCTGGCCTCGATGCACAAAATCCCCGTGTCTGGACTGGTGCTGCTGCTAGGTGTCGATCGCTTCCTCAACGAGGCTCGTGCGGTCACGAATCTGATCGGCAACGGGGTGGCGACCATTGTGGTAGCTCGATGGGAAGGGGCGCTGGATATGAACAAGGCCCGCGCGATGCTCGACCGTACCGACACGAGCATCGATGTGTTGGAGTCCGCCGACAGCGTGGCGCCGCCAGATCGGACGCCTTCGAAAGACGCCATGATCCGGTCTCACATCCACTGAGCCATTCAGTCAACGCGCCGACAGGTTCAAGCGGGCTCGTGCAGGATCGACGGATCGAATGGCGCCATCCTGCGCAGCGCGAGACGAAAGTCGCGCGCGATCGACGAGAGCGCGGCATCGCGCCTTCGAATCAGACCGATGGTTCGCGCGACCGTCGGATCAACCAGAGGCCGGATCGCGATGCGCGCGTGCGCGTCGCGCGGCGCCGCGCAACGCGGAATGATGGAGATGCCGAGTCCCGCTTCGACGAGCCCCAATGAAGTGGTCAGATGCTCGATCTCGATCAGCCGGTCGGGGCGCCAGTCGATATCCCTGAGCGCGGCGTCGAGCATGCGCCGGTTGCCGCTCGATGTGCCGGAAACGATCAGCGGCCACGGCCGCAACTCAGGCCACGTCACGTGCTCGCTCGCGGCGAGCGGATGATCCGCGGGACAGGCCAGCACGTACGGATCCACAAGCAGTTCGTCGATTTCAAGCTCCGGCGATTCGTTCACCAGAAACGCAATGCCGAATTCCGCCTCGCCGTTCGCGACACGCTGCACGACCGTCGCGAGGTTGGCCTCGATGAGCCTGAGCCGTACTTCAGGACGCCGCTTGTGATAAGTGCTGACGATTTTCGGCAGCATGAATTTGGCTACGGTCGGAATGCACGCGATGGTCAACTGACCGGTACGGATACGCGTCGCTTCGCTCACGAGTTCGAGTGATGCATCAAGCTCACGCAACACGCCCTGCGCGCGCGGCAACAGCAATTCGCCGGAACTGGTGAGCGCGACGGTACGTGTAGTGCGTTCGAACAGCATGGCGTCGAGCGCTTCCTCGAGCCGTTTGATGCGCCGCGTCAAAGCGGACGCGGACAGGTTCAGTTCGATCGCCGCGTCGTTGAACGACGCGTGCGACGCGACCGCGACGAAAGCCCGCAATGCGTCGAGATCGACTCCCGGAAAACGGTTCATCTGCACCCCGCTGACTCTTGCATGTGACGCAATAATAATCACGTCGCGTGCAATTCACAAACGCGTCCGGGCTGCGGATACTGAAGGCACGACATTTTCGTGCAACCCAATCCGCGCGATTGCCACCCAGAACGGAAACGATGAATCAACACAACGACGTAGGCGCAAACCCTTATACCGGCGGCGTGGCCGCATTCGTCGCGGGCTTGCGCTATGAGGCGATACCGGACGAGGTGCGCGCGCGCATCAAACTGCTGATTCTCGATTCGCTCGGCTGCGCCCTTTTCGGCGCCGGGTTGCCGTGGAGCCGCATTCTTGCGGATACCTTGCAGCGCGTCGATAGCACGCCGGGTTGCCGCGTGTGGGGCATGCCGTTGCGTTTGTCCGCGCCGCACGCGGCGCTCGTCAACGGCACCTTGATCCAGAGTTTCGAACTCGACGACGTGCATCGCGTCGGCGTGCTCCATGTCGGGGCGGTGACCTTGCCGACCGTGCTCGCCGTCGCCGAACTGCTGTCCGTCGGCGCGCCGATGTCAGGCCGCGATTTCCTGCGTGCCTGCGTGGCGGGCTATGAGGTCGGCCCACGCGTGGGCATGTGCATGGGACCGGAGCACATCGCGCAAGGCTGGCATTCGGGCGCGACGGTCGGCGTATTCTCGGCCGCGGCGGGTGCGGCAGCCGCGTTGCGGCTCGATGTGGAACAGACGGTGCACGCGCTCGGCATCGGCGGCACGCAGGCGGCGGGGCTGATGGCCGCGCAGTTCGGCGCGATGGTCAAGCGCATGCATGCAGGCCGGGCCGCGCAAAGCGGCCTGTACGGCGCGATGCTCGCGCAAAACGGTTTCACGGGTATCGTCGACGTGTTTGAAAACCCGTACGGCGGCTTTTGCAGCACGTTCTCGCGTTCGTCGGACCGCTTCGATCTCACGCAGCTCGTGGATGGCCTCGGCGAGCGCTTCGAGACCATGCGCATCGCACTGAAGTTCTACTCCTGCGTGGGCAGCAATCACACCACCCTCGACGCGATCCGCGCGATGCAGGCGCGTCATCCATTCGGTCCGGACGATATCGAGCAGATCGTCGTGCACGGTTCGCGTGTGACGGTCGATCACGTGGGCTGGAAATACGTGCCGCAGGGGCTGACCTCCGCGCAGCTCAACCTGCCGTATTGCGTCGCGACACTGCTGCTCGAAGGCGACGTCTTCGTCGACCAGTTCAGCGAGGACAAGGTCGCGGACCCGCAGCGCATGGCACTGGCCGATCGCGTGCAGGTGGTCGAGGATCCGTCGATTACCGCGCGCGGTTCCATGCTGCGGCATATGGTGCGCGTCGAGGTGCTGTTGCGCGACGGCACGCGGCTCGAAGAAACGGTCGAGGCGCAGCGCGGCAGCGAACACGCGTTTGCGAGCGAAGCGGATATCGTCGGCAAGATGAGAAAGCTCGCCGCGCATCGGATCGACGCACGGCAGATCGCGCGCATCGTCGACTGGGTGATGCACGCCGAAGATCAGCCGGACGCCAGAGAACTCGCGCGGCTTCTCGCGAGCGCCCCCTGAGGAGCCATCGTGGCCGCGACTGCGCACACACTCCCGTTGTCCGCCACGCCCGCCGCGCGGCGCGAACGGTTGCGCTCGATTATCGGCGGCAGTGCCGGCAACGTTATCGAATGGTACGACTTTCTGGCGTACTCGATTTTCTCGATCTATTTCAGCAAGGCTTTTTTCCCGGGCGGCAATCAGACCGCGCAACTCCTGAATGCGGCGGCTGTCGCGGCGATCGGTTATGTCGTGCGGCCGCTCGGCAGCTGGGCCATCGGCGCGCTCGCCGACCGACGCGGGCGGCGCGTGGCGTTGAGCGTATCGGTGGCGATGATGAGCGTCGGCTCGCTGATTATCGCGTTGACGCCGACGTATGCGTCGATCGGCGTGGCCGCGCCCGCCGTGCTGGTCTGCGCCCGTCTGCTGCAAGGCTTCAGCATGGGCGGGGAAGCGGGCACGAGCGCGACGTATCTGAGCGAAATGGCGCCGACGGGCCGGCGCGGCTTCTTTGTCGGCTTCGTCCAGGTGACGGTGGTGATGGGGCAACTGGTGGCGCTCGCGCTGATGCTCGTGCTGCAACGGTTCGTGTTGACGCCCACGCAACTCGAACAGTGGGGATGGCGGATTCCGTTTGCGATCGGCGGCGCGCTGGCCGTCTTCGCTCTGTATCTGCGGCGCGGCATTGCGGAGACCGACGCATTCGAGCGTGAAGGCGGTGCCGGCCTGCGGAAGCAGACGGAGCGGGGCAGTCTGCTGGTGCTGCTGATCCAGCATCGGCGTCAGACGCTGTGGACGATCGGCATCAGCATCGGCGGCACCGTTGCGTTCTACACGTTCACGATCTATCTGCAGAAGTTCATGGTCAACACGACGGGCTTCAGCCGCGACACGGCGACGCTGATCGCAACCGTGGCGCTCGTCATTTACATGGGTTTTCAGCCGCTTTTCGGCCTGTTGTCCGATCTGATCGGACGGCGTCCGGTCATGATGATCTTCGGTGTCGGCGGCACGTTCCTGACGGTGCCTCTGATGCATGCTTTGGGCGCGACTCATAGCGCGCTCACCGCTTTTGCATTGAACCTTGCTGCGCTCGGCATTCTCAGCGGCTTCTCGTCGATTCATTGGCTCGTCAAGTCGGAGCTTTTTCCCGCGAGGGTTCGCGCGCTCGGCGTTGGCCTGCCGTTCGCGATCGTGTCGTCGGTGATGGGCGGCACCACCGAATATCTCGCGTTGCGCTTCAAGCACGCGGGCCACGAATCATGGTTCTTCTATTACGTCAGCGCGTGCGCGGCGGTGTCGCTGCTCACGTACGTGCTGATGCCCGAGACGCGCCACCGGTCGGTGATCGACGAAGAAGCGCGCCAGTAATGTGGTCACTGAGGTGGTCACCTCAGTGGCCACCAAGCTGATCACCAAGATCAATGGAGACGCTTTCATGCAGCCGGCTTCATCCGCTGGACGCACCGCTGCGCAGTTGTTGTCGGAGTACGCGCTCAGCGTGCGCTTCGAGCACTTGCCCGCCGACATCGTGCGGCTTGCCAAAGACTGCCTGATCGACGCGATCGGCGCGGCGTTGTACGGACAGGAGGTGGAAGCCGGCAAGGCCGCGCTGCGCTATGTCAGCCATGCGGCCGCGGGTCCGTGTGCGATTCCTGGCACGAGCCGGCGCGTCGCGCCGGAGGCGGCGGCGTTTGCGGGCGGCGTGCTGGTCCACGCGGCGGAACTCGATAGCTTGCGGCAGCCTGGCGCCGGCGTTCATCCCGGCGCGACGCTGGTGCCGGTTGCGCTTGCCGCCGCGCAGGTTTATGGCGCATCGGGACGCGAAGTGCTGGCGGCGCTCGTCGCCGGTATCGAGGTGCTATTCCGGATCGGCACGGCGACGAAACACTCGGCCGAAGCACGCGGCTTTCATGCGCCGGGTTTGACGGGACCGTTCGGCGCCGCGATCGTAGCGGGCAAGCTGGCCGGCGTCGATGCGGATACATTGAGTCGCGCGTTGGGCATTGCGGGGTCGTTGAGCGGCGGATTGCTCGAATTCGCTAAGTCCGGCGATGGTGGTCTCGTCAAACGCATCCACCTGGGGCGCGCGGCGCAATCGGGCATCGTCGCCGTGCAACTGGCTCAAGCGGGGTTCGACGGGCCGTCGACGGTGCTCGAAGGGCGCTACGGTTTTCTGGAGGCGTATTGCGAGGCCTCGGACGCGGCGCGTCTGACCGCTGGTTTAGGCGCGCACTATGAAACGCCGACGCTGTGCCTGAAGCGCTACGCGTGTCACATCGTGGCGCACACACCGGTCTACGCCGCGCAGCAACTGCGCGCCGCGTACGATATCGACGCGCGCCGCATCATCGCGATCCGGATCGAGGGCGCGCCGCGTCTTGCCGCGAATCACGATATCAAGCTGCCCGCCAATCAGGTGCTCGCTCAATACAGCGTGCCGGTGTGCGTGGCGGCGGCGCTGCTGCACGATGCCGACGATCCGTCGACCTTCGGCGACCACCTGTTGCAAGACGAAGCCATCCGCGAACTCGCGCAGCGCGTGACGCTCGTCGCGACCGACGCCACCGGCCTCGCCACCGTCACACGCATCACGCTCGATAACGGCACGACCTACGAATTGGCGCAGACGGACTTCCCGGGCTGTCCGTCGACGCCGTTCACACCGGCCCAATTGCGCGCCAAGTTCATGCGGATGACGAAGCGGCTGGGCGCAGCGGCGCACGCGTTGTTCGAGCAGTTGGACCGGGTGGAAGACGAAGCGGATCTGCACTGGCTCGACGCGATGTCTGCTTCATCGACCGATCCATTGCACAGATCGCCGCCAGATCTTTCGCTTGTACAAGGAGACCGCTGATGAGCATCGCGAAGACGCTGGGCGAACGCATCGCCGCGTTCACTTCCGCCGACGTGCCCGACGAAGCGTTGCGCTGGGCGCGCATCGGCATCATCGATACGATCGGCGTGACGCTGGCGGGTTCGGCGGAACCCTGCGCGCGGATTGCGCGGACCGTGGCGGCGCCTTCCAACGGAGCCGCGCTCGTGGTCGGCACGCGCGAGCGGATGAAGCCCAGCGACGCAGCGCTCGTCAACGGCACGGCCGCGCATGCGCTCGACTTCGACGATTGCAGCAATACACTCGGCGGTCATCCATCCGCGCCGATCCTGCCGGCGCTCTTCGCGCTCGCCGAAGAGGGGCACGCGAGCGGGCGACGCCTCGTCACCGCTTACGTGGCGGGTTTTGAAGCGCAGGCGCGCATTGCGCATGCCGTCAATTTTCATCACTACGACAAAGGCTGGCATCCAACGGCGACGCTCGGCGTATTCGGCGCGTGTGCTGCGTCGGCGCATCTGCTCGAACTGGATGCGGCGCACACGGCGACCGCGTTGTCGATTGCCGCGTCGTTCGCTTCCGGCATCAAGGCCAATTTCGGCACCATGACGAAGCCGTTGCACGTCGGTCATGCGTCGCGCAATGGATTGATCGCGACGCTTCTGGCGCGCGAGGGTTTCAGCGCTGGCGACGAAACCTTCGAACATCAACAGGGCTTTTTCAACGTCTACAACGGTGTGGGCCATTACGACGCCGAAGCGGCGCTGACGCATTGGGCCGATCCACTCGACATCGTCGAACCCGGCATTGCGATCAAGCAGTACCCATGCTGCGGCAGCACGCACCCGGCGATCGACGCGATGTTGATGCTCGTCGGCGAATACGGACTGAAGCCGGACGATGTCGAATCGGTTGTGTCGTGGACACATCCGCGCCGCCTTCAGCATACGAACCGCCCGCAACCGGCCAGTGCGCTCGACGCAAAATTCAGCGTGCAGTACTGTGTGGCGCGCGCGCTGGCGCAGGGGCGCGTGGTGTTGTCCGATTTCGAAGGCGACGCGTACGCCGACCCCGCGATTCGCGCGCTCATGTCGAAGATCGTCGCTGAGCCGGATCCTTTGGCGGACCAGCAAGCGGATCATTTCGGGGCAGAAGTTGTCGTTCAGTTAAGCGATGGGCGGCGTGTGTCGAAACGCGTCGCGCGCGCGGCGGGCCGCACGTCGGCCAATCCGTTGCCGGATGCACGGATCGAAGCCAAGTTTCTCGACTGCGCGAATCACGTATTGACGCCCGATGCGAGCCGCGACGCGTTGGGCATGTTGTGGCGCATCGACGGTATTGAAGACATCAGCACGGTGACTGGTTTATTCGAAGCAGGTTTGCGGCACTGACGCAGTTGTCGGGCCGCGTTGGATAGTTCATACGAACGAGCAGGATAATCGCGCGGCTACGACCGCCGGACAACTTTGCATGGGACCGGAGTAAGTGCTAAAGCACTAACTCCGGTCGACAAAGGAGACAGGCATGAACGACTCACTCGTCGCCGCGCGCGTCGACCGTTTGCCGAACTCGCGGATGCATCGCGAATGGATGTTCCTGTTCGCGATTCCGCTCTTTTTCGATAGCTGCGATATCAACACGTTCGCGTCGGCGGCGCCCGCGCTGATCCGGCATTGGCATATCGCGATCAATGAAATCGCACTGATCACGTCCGCGAGTTTCATCGGCATGTTCTTCGGCGCGACGCTCGGCGGTTTGCTGTCCGACCGGCTCGGGCGCAAACGCTCGCTGATGCTGTTCGTGCTGATTTCGTCGCTCGGTTCGCTGGCAACGGCGGTCGTACCGAGCGTCCCGTATCTGTTCGCCGCGCGGGTCGTCACCGGGTTCGGCATTTCCGCGGGCATGGTGACGGTGATGACCTATATCGCCGAACTCTTTCCGGCGCGCTCGCGCGGCACCTGGCAATCGTGGGCCATGGTCATCAACCTGTGCGCGATTCCGCTGACCAACTTCGTCGCGCGGTTGCTCGTGCCGTTCGGTCCAGACGGCTGGCGCTGGGTCTTCGTGTGGGGCGCGCTTGGCATTGCGTTTCCGCTGATCGCAAAGCGGCTTCCCGAGTCGCCACGCTGGAGCGCGCGAGCCGGACGCTTCGACGAGGCCGAAGCCGCGCTCTCGGCGATGGAGGCAAGGAGCATCGCCGAAGGTAACGTGCTGAGCTCGCCCGAGGTCGTCGTGCGGCCGCCCGAAGCGCGCGAGCCATGGATGACGATGTTTAACAGCGTCTACCGGCGGCGCACGCTCACGCTCTGCGCGATCTGGCTGCTGCAGACGATCGGCTTCTACGGCTTTGAAGCATGGGTGCCGACCTTGCTGGTGCATCACGGCATCACGATTGCACGCAGCCTCACGTATTTCACGCTGATCAACGTGGGCGCGCCGCTTGGCGCATTGCTCGCGGTCTATCCCGCCGACCGTTTCGAACGCAAGCATCTGATCGCGCTCGTTGCGCTCCTGATCGCGGGATTCGGCCTGCTATACGGGCTGAGCTTCACGCCGGTACTGATCGTGACGTTCGGATTCGCGGTCGGCATGCTGACGCAGACCTTCGCGACGCTACTCTATTCGTACACGCCCGAGCAGTTTCCGACCGGCGTGCGCAATAGCGCAACGGGTCTCACGTATGGCGCGGGCCGGATCGCGAATGTCGCGAATGCCTTCGTGATCGCGGCGATCTACACGAACTACGGCTATGTGACCGTGTTCATGTATATCGCGGGCGCATGGTTCCTGACTGCGTTGATCACGCTTGTCTTCGGCCCGCGGACCACCGGCCGCAGCCTCGAAACACTGAACCCGGTCGTGGACGAAGTGGACGCGGCGTCGCTGACGCCGCTCGCTGAATACCCACGGCGCTAGATCACACTGGAACTGGAGAGCCAACTGATGACCCTCGACGAACTCAACGATATCGATGTGCTAGTAATCGGCGCGGGAAACGCCGCGGCCAATGCGGCGCTCGCCGCGCGCGAAGGCGGCGCGAAGCGCATCGCGCTGCTCGAAAGCGCACCGGAGGAAGCGCGCGGCGGCAACTCAGCATTCACTGGCGGCGCGTTCCGCTTCGTCTACGATTCCGTCGACGACCTGTTGAAGCTCGCGCCGGATATCGCGGAACTGGACCTGCCGAATATCGATTTCGGCACCTACACGCGCGAGCAGTACTTCGACGATATCGGCCGGCTAACCGAGTTCCGCGCCGACCCGGATCTGACCGACGTACTGATCGGCAACAGCTACGACGCCGCGCTGTGGCTCAAGCGGCATGGCGTGCGATTCCAGCCGGCGCTGGGGCGGCAGGCATTTCGTGTCGAAGGCAAATTCCGTTTCTGGGGCGGTCTCGCCTGCCACATTCTGGGGGGCGGCACGCATCTGGTCGAAACGCTGCATCATGCGCTGAAGGACGCGGGAATCGGCGTGCTCTATCGCACTCAGGCAATGGGCCTGCTGCATGGCGACGGGCGCATCGAAGGCGTGCGCGCCATGCATGAGGGGCGGCAGGTCGACATCCGCGCGAAAGCGGTGGTGCTCGCATGCGGCGGTTTCGAGTCGAGCGCGGAGATGCGTGCGCGCTATCTCGGGCCGAACTGGGACCTGGCAAAAGTGCGTGGCACACGCTACAACACCGGCTGGGGCCACAAGATGGCGATGGAAATCGGCGCGGCGGTAACGGGGCATTGGTCCGGCGCGCATGCGGTGCAATGGGACATGAATGCACCCGAGTACGGCGATCTGACGATTGGCGATCGCTTCCAGAAACACAACTACCCGTTCGGGATTCTGGTGAACGCGAAGGGCGAGCGTTTTCTCGACGAGGGGCTCGACTTTCACAGTTTCACCTACGCGAAATATGGGCATGAAGTCTTGCGCCAGCCGGGCCTTTTCGCGTGGCAGATCTTCGATCAGAAAGTCGTCAAGCTGCTGCGCGACGAGTACAGGATTGCGCGCATCACGAAAGAGACGGCGAACACGCTCGAAGAACTGGCGCCGAAACTCACGGGCGTCGATCCAGAAGGTTTTCTGCGTACCGTGCGCGCGTATAACGAGGCGCCGCGGCCCGATGTGTCGTTCAATCCGAACATCCACGACGGCCTGCGCACGAGTGGACTCGGCATCGACAAAACCAACTGGGCCAATCGGCTCGACACGCCGCCTTTTGAAGCCTATGGCGTGACCACGGGCGTGACTTTTACGTTCGGTGGACTGAAGGTGTCGACGGAGGCCGAGGTGCTCGACACGTCGGGTACGCCGATTCGAGGGTTGTTCGCGGCGGGCGAGATTGTCGGCGGTCTTTACTATCACAACTACGGCAGCGGCACGGGGCTCGTCGCCGGCGTGGTGTTCGGGCGGCGCGCCGGGGCAGGCGCGGCGCGGCTGGTTGCACGCTGATTCGGACGCTAACGGGAACGCTCGGGGACTCATTACGATGCTGCTTATCGATAACGACTGTGTCGCGCGCGTGCTGACGATGCGCGATTGCATCGACGTGCAGGAACGCGCGTTTGCCGGATTGCCGGGTGGCGCGTCGATTGGGCGTCCACGTATCGACACCTATGTGCCGACGCAGCGCGACGACAGCTATTACCGTTTCGGCTCGGTGGATGGCGCGACCGACGGCATTCTGGCGGTGCGTCTGAAATCGGACGTGATGGTGTGGCCGCGTGACGCCGACGGCCGCGCGGGCAGCGAGCAGAAGTACTGCGTCGAGCCGGGCACGTATTGCGGGCTGGTGATGCTGTTCAGTACCGAGAACGGCAAGCCGCTCGCGATGCTCAACGACGGCCACCTGCAACACATGCGCGTGGGCGGCGCGGCAGGACTCGGCACGCGGCTGCTTGCGCGTGAGGACGCGCATACCATCGGCATGATCGGCTCGGGCGGCATGGCCGAAACGTTTCTCGAGGCGCTGGTGGCGGTACGCGAGATTCGGCGCGTGCGCGTTTTCAGCCGTCGCGAGGCGAACCGTTTGCGATTTGCGCGGGACATGGCGGCGAAACTCGGGATCGAAGTAGAAGTTGTCGGCTCGGCCGAAGAGGCGGTGCGCGGCGCCGACATCGTCGCCACCTGCACCGACAGCATGACGCCCGTCATCGACGCCAACTGGTTGGAACCGGGCATGCACGTGGTGGCGCTCACACCGCGTGAATTCGACACCAGGGTCGCAAACCGCTTCGACGTGTGCATCGCGCAAGGCCGTGAACGCTTGCCGATGGAGGAGAGTGAACGCTTCAGCCAGCGCGTGTCGGGCAGCCCGAATGCGTTTATCGGCGGAAGCGGCGAGGAGCGGGCGCGTTTGCCCGTGTCACGCGGGGAAAGAGTGGATACGACCGGCTGGCCGGTTTACACCGACGTGATAACCGGCCGCGCGCCGGGCCGCACGGATGCCCGGCAGATCACCTTCTATTACACGGTGGGCAACTGGGGCGTGCAGTTTGCGGCGGTGGGCGGGCACGTGTATCGGGAAGCGGCGCGGCTCGGCCTTGGCATTGCGTTGCCGGAGCACTATTTCCTGCAGTCTATTAGAAATTGAATACAGGGTGCGTGGGCCTGCACGTGGACCGCGCGCAACCTGCAGGAATCAAAGCGTAAGACATGATGCGGCGCCCATGTCAGAGATCGTGACTTCTTCCTTCCGGCGGGATTGTGTGACGACGCCGCTCCAGTGCTTCAACTGATCGAGTGCAAGCTCCCCGAGTGCATCGATGAACGACCTTGACGCGTTCACGCAATCGATCCGATGGAACTCCCTGCCGCCCCATTTGAGGAACGTGTCCCGCCCTTCAACGCCGATTTCATCGACGGTTTCGATACAGTCGGCAGTAAAGCCCGGGCAAAAGACGTCTACGCGATGCGTGCCGGACGCGCCGAGTTCAGCCAGTGTTTCCGCGGTATGTGGTCCGATCCACTCCTGTCTTCCGAACTCCGACTGGAACGTCACTCTGCAGTGGTGTGCGTCAAGGCTCAGCGCCTCGGCAAGCAGTGCGCCCGTCTCGAGGCACTGCGCGTGGTAAGGGTCGCCACGCTCGATAGCGCGTTGCGGTAAGCCGTGAAAGCTCAGAAGCATTTGATCGCCGCGGCTGAAGTCGGGGCGTCCGTGCACATACCAGTGCCGCCGTACGGTGTCGGCGAGCGCGGAAATATAGCGTGAATCTGCAAAGTACTGTTTGATGAAACGCACCTCCGGTTGATTGCGGATCTGTGCGAACGCGGAGGCCACCTTGTCGAAGGCAGTGGCGGTGGTCGATGCCGCGTACTGCGGATACATTGGCAAGATCACAATGCGATCGCAGCCCTGCCGGATCAGCCGATCGAGTTCTCCCGCGATGCTCGGCGTGCCGTAACGCATCGCGTAAGCGACGCGCACCTGCTGTCCACGTTCGGCCAGCCATCTTCGAAGTGCGGTGGCCTGCTGTTCGGTATGCACGCGGAGCGGCGATCCGTCGGGCATCCAGATGGATTCATATCGGCGCGCCGCCGCGTGACTCCTGAATGGAAGCACGAGGCCGCGAAGAATGGGCTGCCAAAGCCATTGCGGCATTTCGATCACGCGCGGGTCGGAGAGGAACTCCGCAAGATAACGATGTACTTCACGCGCAGTGGGTGCGTCTGGTGTACCGAGATTGATCAGCAAAACTGCCGCGCGAGGCATTGAAACGGCCGGGGACGTTTTCCGAATAGAGATGTCAGCATACATTTCGCGTCACCTAAAGGTTGGCCCTCGGATCTATTTGAGGGTTGGGCGATGTCATCGATTTGCGATTCACCCTGTGGACCAATCATCGCCAATTCCACGCTTCGGGTCCAAGTCGTATTTTCTAGCGCTTCCATAAGTCGCGACTATCGGCTACGTGAGATGGTCCACAGGCGTGCTGGCAGTTTTCCCACGTAGATTGTCCTTATTCGACGTATGAGCTGGCATCGGGGACTTAGTATTCTGTTATCCAATCAGTAAATAATTCCAAACATGGCAGATGCACAGCGCTGCTATTCTTGAATCGTCAAACGATGGTTGCGATTCGCAACTGTTTGCATCGGTTTTCATCACCCCAATGCGAGGATAGGAACATGAATATGAAGAGGAAGTTGACTACGGTATTTGGCGCACCTGTTGCCGACAATCAGAACATCCAGACCGCGGGTCCGAACGGCCCGGCGCTGTTGCAAGACGTGTGGCTCCTCGAAAAACTGGCGCACTTCGATCGCGAAGTCATTCCGGAGCGGCGGATGCACGCGAAGGGTTCAGGCGCATTCGGCACGTTCACCGTGACGCACGACATCACGAAATATACGCGCGCAAAGATTTTCTCGAAGATCGGCAAGAGCACGGAAATGTTCGCGCGCTTCTCGACGGTTGCTGGCGAACGCGGTGCGGCCGACGCCGAACGCGACATTCGCGGCTTTGCATTGAAGTTCTATACCGAAGAAGGCAACTGGGACATCGTCGGCAATAACACGCCGGTGTTCTTCTTTCGCGACCCGTTGAAGTTCCCGGACCTGAACCATGCGATCAAGCGCGATCCTCGTACGGGCATGCGTAGCGCTCAGAACCAATGGGATTTCTGGACCCAGCTTCCCGAAGCGTTGCATCAGATCACGATCATCATGAGCGATCGCGGCCTGCCGAGTTCTTTCCGTCATATGCACGGCTTTGGGAGCCACACGTATAGCTTTATCAACGCGGCAAATGAACGCTTCTGGGTCAAGTTTCATTTTCGCACGCAGCAAGGTATCAAGAATCTGACGGACGCTGAGGCCGAGACGTTGGTTGGCCGGGATCGCGAATCACATCAGCGCGATCTGTATGAGAGCATCGAGCGCAAAGATTTCCCGCGCTGGACGCTGTTCGTGCAGATCATGCCCGAGAAGGAAGCGGGTTCGTACCGCATCAATCCGTTCGACCTCACGAAGGTATGGCCGAAGTCTGATTATCCGTTGATCGAAGTTGGCGAGATGGAACTCAATCGAAACGCCGACAACCATTTTGCGGATGTCGAGCAGGCTGCATTCGCGCCGTCGAACATCGTACCGGGAATCGGCTTCTCGCCAGACCGGATGCTGCAAGGGCGACTCTTCTCTTACGGGGATACGCAGCGTTATCGTCTGGGCGTCAACTATGCGCAGATTCCGGTGAATGCGCCGAGGGGAGCGAGCTACGTCAACAGCTATCACCGTGATGGTCAAGGACGTACTGACGGTAACCAGGGTGGCACGATCTCCTACGAACCGAATACGCGTGGCGAGTGGGTCGAGCAACCGGACTACCGCGAACCGCCGCTGAGTCTGGAAGGCGCTGCGGATCACTGGAATCATCGGGTCGACGACGACTACTACTCGCAAACGGGCGTTCTGTTCCGCAACATGTCACCCGGGCAACAGCAGGTGTTGTTCGAGAACACCGCGCGCGCACTGCAGGGTGTGTCGGACCCGGTCGTTCAGCTGCATATCGAACATTGCCGTCTTGCGGATCCGGCCTATGGTGCAGGTGTCTCTGCGGCGGTCAGGAAGCTTGCGAACGCAAAATCGAGCGGCGGCAACATAAGCTAGTCGAGTGGAATCAAATGTTTCACGACGCTATCGCGGGACGGCAAACGCTTTCATGGATTGCCGGCCCTGCGATGTACAGCTTCGATCAGATAAACAACTGTAGTTCCTGCTTCTCGATCTCCTTGATTGCTTGCTCGACGCGCTTGCGCGCATGTTCACGAGCGTGTGCGCGGCCATTGAGTACGTGGTCGACTGTTGCCACCCCGCCCCCGGCCTGTAGAGCATGTCCGTGATAAGAAAGTGGTGAACCACGGCGGATCCCTCGGATTTGAGGTGTTTTTGATGGATTAATGATACCCCGTTGGCAG
This sequence comes from Paraburkholderia sp. RL18-101-BIB-B, assembly GCF_046026985.1. Classification (NCBI taxonomy): domain Bacteria; kingdom Pseudomonadati; phylum Pseudomonadota; class Betaproteobacteria; order Burkholderiales; family Burkholderiaceae; genus Paraburkholderia; species Paraburkholderia sp. RL18-101-BIB-B. Next base: position 578,588 of record NZ_JARESV010000001.1, on the reverse strand, counting down.
TCCATGGCGCTATGCTGTGACGTACAGAGGGAGAGAGACATGGGCCACAGCGAGGATCGCATCGAAGAGCGAGGGCAGAGTTGGTACCGCGAACGCGACTGCGCTTTGAATGAATTCGTCGCTCTGCTGGAAGGCGATGACAACGGCTCGACGCGCTATGCGGCGGAAATCACACAGCGCATTCCCGTTTACGACTGTCAGCAACTCGATGGCATGACACACGATGCGTCCGAGAGAGCCCAGTTGCAGGCGGAATGGGCTCGCGTCCTTCACGAGGGCGCAGGGGTGCTGGTGCTTCGGCGGGCATATGCCGATACCGGACCTGTCGACGACGCGACGGCCGTCTTCGAATCGATTATTCGCAGTGAGCGCGAGCAAGGCCCGCGTGTGGCAGACCATTTCGCAAAGGCGGGCGCGAATGACCGGATCTGGAACGCTCAGGAGAAGCTCTGCCTGCGAGCACCCGAAGTATTCGCGCAATATTTCTCAAATCCGATGTTGATGATCGCGTCGGAAGCGTGGCTTGGACCGTCCTACCAGATGACGTCACAAGTCAATGTAGTGCGCCCCGGCGGCGCTGCTCAACAAGCGCATCGCGATTACCACCTCGGCTTCCAGACGGTTGAAAAGGCCGAACGCTATCCTGCGCACGTGCATCGGATGTCCGCCTTCCTCACCCTGCAGGGCGCGGTGGCGCATAGCGACATGCCGGTTGAGAGCGGTCCGACGAAGCTCCTGCCGTATTCGCAGCGATACGACGAGGGATATCTGGCGTGGCGCCGAGCCGATTTTCGGGAATATTTCGAAGCTCATTTCGTCCAGTTGCCGCTCTCCAAGGGCGATGCCGTGTTTTTCAATCCCGCGTTGTTCCATGCGGCCGGCGAAAATCGCACCACTGACATTCAACGCATGGCGAATCTCTTGCAGGTCTCGTCGGCTTATGGCCGGGCGATGGAAGTGCTCGACCGCAGGAGAATGTGCGAGGTGGTTTATCCGGTACTGCGCGAGCGCCGCGCATCGGGGCGGATAAGTGACACGGAAGCCGCCGCGGCAATCGCATCCTGCGCCGAGGGATACCCGTTCCCTACCAACCTCGACCGCGACCCGCCGGTCGGCGGGTTGGCGCCGGAGAGCCAACAGGAACTCATGCACCGCGCACTTGACGAGGACTGGGATCCCGCCAGATTCACGCTCGCCTTAAATGAGCACGCTGCGCGGCAACGCTCCGCTGATCCGCAATCTGGCCCGTGTTAACAATTTCTTTAGACTGGGTCGATGGTGCAAAGAACGCTCTGATCGCAGGATTGACACAGCGATAGCAACCCGACGCCGCATCCTCGCGCACCGTCCGGGATCGCCTTAAGGCCGGTCATGCACTGACCGTTTCCGCACTTGTGGATAGGAGAAACTGACATGAAAACGCTTCGAATCGTTGCCCTCTGCGCGATCGGCATGTTCCTGGGACAAGCGTGGGCGCAAGACAAACCAGTACCATCGGGAACCGCACCGGCCGTTCAGGATGTCGGTGGCGTCACCGACGCGTCGAGGGGAGAAACAGGAATGGCAATGAGTCCGGCGCGGCAGACCTATCCGGACCTGAACGCCCTGCAATCCGGGGACCAAAGCCGTTTCGGGACCAATACATTCCGCCACCACTGAGCGCCGCACAACAGCTTCGCGCGACTGCCGTCCCGCACGATGAGTGCCCGCGAATACACTCATCGCGCGTAACGGGACAGGCTACGGCCCCGACCGGGGCCCGTCCGTCGAATGATGGGGCTATGCTCCGGGCTCAGTAGCCGATACGCTTCTCGACGTTCCGGAATCGCCCCGTCGACCGGTAGCGATTGAACCATGCATTGGTACGAAGTTCGCACAGGCGCGGCGAATGTTCGACAAGCGCAACATCGAGCCAGTGAAACATCTCGTCCGGCTGGTCGAGCCTCGCATAAATTTCCGCGAACAGAAGCGGCGACGTGTAGCGCCTTTGACGTCTCGTCATCAGGTCCTGCAAATACCATTGAAGGACTTTTTTATAACCCCCGGTGTCCCAGACCGTGCGAATAGTCTCCGCGCGGGCGAATTCGCCGCACCGCGTTAGTGCATCAACGGTCGCTTCGACGGCCTCCTCGTATTGACCCTGCCCTTCATATGCGGTCGCCAGTAGCTGATAGACGAGTGGGGAGCGATTGCCATGCCCCGCATTCAGGCACTCCCGAATCACTTCGTCGTATTTGCCCGCCTGCACGAGTCCGAATACGCGTGATCCTTCGAATCCGAGCGGGTCGACTTTCTCGGCACGCTCGAACTGTGCTCTGCCTTCCGCTTCTCGCCCAAGCACCAGCAGGAGCCGCGCATACAGGCGGCTCGTTTCGGCGTGGCTCGGGTTCAGCCGTAATGCCTCGAGGAACTCCTCCTCTGCCCGGCGCCAGTCCCAGTCATAGAAGTAGTGCACGCCGGCCAGCGCCTGGTGAGCCTCAGGAAGATTGGCATCCAGTTCCAGTGCTTGCAGCGCCGCCTGCCGCGCTCGCGGGTGGCCCTCCGACGGTGCGCACACTCCGTGCGTCGCAGCGGCGCCTAAAACGTTCGACATCCCCACATATCCGAGCGCGTAAGTCGGGTCCCGTTCGATCGCGAGCTCGAAGTAGCCGCGCGCGCGAACGAAGTCCTCGTCACTTAGCGCGTGATGCGCGGCGAACCCCGCATCGAAGTGCACGCGGCGGGTCCAGTAGTAACGGCCGCGCAGATACGCGTCGTGCGCCGCCGGATCGACCGGCAAACGTCGCGCCAGCCTGTGCCGTTGCTGTTCCGCGAGCGCGGGCGATACTTCCTGAGCGAGCGCCGTTGCAACCTCTTTCTGGATTTCCAGCGCTCCGCTCGTCATCGGCTCATACGCGCGACTCCAGATCTGCACCTGGTCGAAGCAACGGATCAGTTGCGCCAGAATGCGAATCCTCGTGCCGTCCCGCTTGAGCGCGCCTTCCAGCACGTAATCGATCGACAACTCGCGCGCGATCTCCGCGATACTCTTGCTGACCCGTCTGCAGTGGGCGGCGGTCGTCCTCGAAATGACAAGGATGTGCTCCGGATCGAGCATGCCGATACTGGCGGAGGTTTCGTCGGCCAGCGCGTCGCAGAAGCTGTTCTGGCCGGAATCGCCAGTCTGGTTTTCGAACGGCAGTACCAGAATCCGCACGGCTTCCTGCGGGGCGGGCGCCGATTCATCCGGCGCGGGCCGTACGTTGTTCAGACGATAGCCTTTGCCCTTCACGGTGATGATGTGCTGCGGGTTGACCGGATCGTCGTGCAGCGCGACGCGGATTTTCCGGATCGCCGTATTGATGCAGTTGTCCGTTTCCCGATACGCGTTCGCGCCCCACAGTGCTCTCACGATATCCGCGCGCGTGACGAGTTCCCCGTTGCGCGATGCCATCAGGATCAGCAACTCCATCGGCAGACGCTCGAGGCTGACTTTCTCGCCTGCGCGGCGCAATTCGTAGCGCTGGATGTTCAGTTCGACATCCGCAATCCGGACGGATTCTGGCGTGTTCATCTGCGCTCCTGCCACCGCGAGTTCCGGTTCACAGCGACGACGTCGACGCGCCGCCGCTCGCGCTTCATGCCGAATGAAGCCGCGAATGCGAGCGCCGAGCACAACACAATGACGAGCGCGGGCGCAGGCATCCAGTGCAGGCCCGAAACGAGGAAATTCGCTGCGAGCGGTGTCAGTCCCAGCGACGCGGACAGTCCGAGATTCATGGACGTGGCAACACCGCTGAAGCGGACGTCGACGGGGAACATTTCCGCAATCGCGCACGCGAAGGTTCCGTTCGCAAACGAGCTGACGACGCCGGCCATCAGGAACAGCGCAGGCAGGCTCGCGTAGTGATGGGCGGCCGCAATGAAGAAGAAGGGCGCGAAAAGCGCGGACAAGACGGTTCCCGACCTGAACACATAACGGCGCGGCAACAGGTCGCCAACGTGCGATGTCACGAGAATGCAGGCAGCCACGACGACCAGATACCACATCTGGGCACTCGCGATCTGGTGTGTGTCGTATTGAAGCCTTTGCAGATAACTTGGTGCGAAGCCGATAAAGATGCCACCCGACGCACCCGCCAACAGAGACGCGCCGGTTCCTGTCGTCAGGGGAGCGAAATGGTTGCGAAACAGGACGGCAAGAGGCTCGCGATGCCGGGCGCCGATCGCTTGCGCGTACTCGTTGGTCTCCGCAAGCGTCCGGCGCAGGACAAAGCTCAACAGCCCGACCATTCCACCAAGCAGGAAGCAAATCCGCCATCCGAATGCATTGACCTGCGCGGGTGTGAGCGCCCATTGCAGAGCAAAGTTAATGCTCGTCGCCAGAAGCAACGCCAGGTTGACCGCGACGAACACGATGCCGCACAGAAGACCAGGCCTGCCGCGCGCGGTTTCGACCGCGTAGACGATTGCGCCTGGCAACTCGCCGCCCAGGCAGAGACCCTGGATGAGCCGCAGCATGAGAAGAAGCGCTGGGGCAAGCGCGCCCCATGCCGCGTATGAAGGAAGTATTCCGATGAGAAGCGTCGAAACGGAGGCGATCATCGCCGACGAGACGAAGACAAGGCGCCGGCCGTGCGTGTCGCCGAACCGCCCAAGGAGAATGCCGCCCACCGGCCTGGAAAGGTAGCCAATGGCCAGCACCGTGAACGACAACGTCTCCGCCGGCACGCCAGTTCCTGTCGGAAAGAACTCGCTGCCGATGCTTCTTGCAAAGAATCCGAAGATAACGAAATCGAATACCTCGAGCGCTCCACCCGTACTGGCGACCAGAATGGTCCAGCGTTGGTGTGCTGTCATCGACTCTTTTCGGATTAGGGGCGAATCGTCGAGCATGGTAATCCCTGATGTCGCCAGGCATAACTACCGTTTTAAGCGGACGCCGCTGCGGAGGGACGTGTTCGGCCACCACCGTGTCAAGCCGACTTCGATGACGGTGCATGATCGTTCTGGCTTAAATATGATGGACGACAATTCGCTTACACGAAAGGTCTTTAGATTCGCCTTGTGATTCCTGATCGACGGATTGACGCGCGCCGCACTCGGACTCGGCGCTCGGCGCGAGGTCCGCGAAAGCGAGGGATACGGCGACCTGAACGCGATTACGTTCTCCGGTCTCGCCGCTGGAGGTTCAGGTTATGAACCTCGCGTTCTGCTGCTTACTTCATTCGTTGCCACACGACTTTCGATGCGCCATATCCGAAGCTCCCAGGCGTGACGTAGGTCAGCCGGTCGCCATCGAGGGTGAATGGGCGTCGTTGAACATCCCCGTCCCAGTTCGGAAAGGTACTTTTCTGAATGTGGAAAACGATCACCTGTCCGGCCGGATCGACGGTATAGGTGCCAAAGTGCGCGAAGTTGCCTTGGACGATGAGTAGGTTCTCTTCGGCGGTGCCCAATAAGCGGTTACCCGATGCGAACTTCGGCAAGTTTGCGCGAACTCCGAGCAGAACATAGCGGCCGTCGGTGCCGAAGATGAGTTGACCGTCCGGGTGCGGACCGAGCACTTCGACTTCGCTACCACTTCTCGAGGCGGTCAACGAAACCAAAGACCACGAACCCACCACGCCAGGCGCCGCCTGGGCAAAGGTCTTTGGGACGGCGAGACACAATGCAAGGGCCACCAGCGCGGCGGCCCGCAGGGTTTGGAGCATGGGCTTCATGGCGTTCTCCGGCACACGTGAGGGCGGAACCATTCCCTTCGATTCCCGGCGTGCGATGCCTGGTTCGTCTTCGATCATCTGAAGACAAGCTAGTAGCATAGCTTTCCTGGCTACGACTTCCAATGAACATTGGAAGCGGAAGTTGATCCTTCTAGGAAATGGCTGCAACGGCTCTGTGCCTCCTTCGCCGTTTGCCTGGTTCTTGCCGCCGCGCCGAAACTTCTTTTAATTGCCGTAAGCGTATCCCACGCGTTTCCAACGCGAAGAACTTTACGTCGAAGCATGCCACTCGTTGCAACGACATCTGCCCTCAAGCCATTTCCGCAGCCAGCAGATCTTCGATCATGATCGGCAACTTCCGCACGCGCACGCCGGTTGCATGATAAGTAGCATCGGTAATCGCCGCCGCGACGCCCGCGAGGCCGATTTCCGCAATCCCGCGAGCACCGAGTTCGTTGAACACGGTATCCGGATGATCGAGAAAGGTCACGTCAAGTTCGGGAGTATCCGCATTCGACGCGATGATGTAATCGGCTAGGTTGCTGTTGATCGGTGCGCCCGTCTGCCTGTCGTACGTCGTATGCTCGAACAGCGCCATGCCGACGCCCATCACGACTGCGCCTTCTATCTGGTTGCGGGCGGCGCGCGGGTTGATGATACGTCCGCCATCGATCACCGTGATGACGCGGCTCACGCGCAACCGCGCGATCTCCGGCTGCCACGTGACTTCGGCGAAGTGCGCGCCGTAGGAATAGATGGAGAAGCGTTTCTTGAGCGGATCGTCGAAGCCGCCCTGGGCGCTGCCGCTGCCTGATGCTGCGCTCATCTTCGCTGCTTCGAGAATCTGGCCGAACGGCACGCCGCGCTCCGGCGCGTCGCCCTTGCGATGCACGTGTCCCGCGCTGAACGCGAGCGCATCTTCGGCGGCGCCTTTGAACGGTGAACCATCGACGGCCGCCGCACGCGACAGCAACAGCTTGATGGCCGAACGCACCGCGTCGAGCACTGCCGGAATCACCGATGCAGTCGCCGCGCTGCCCCCCGAAACCGGTCCAAGCGGTAACACCGAATCGCCGAGACCGACCTCGATGCGCGTGAGGGGAATGCCGGTCTCTTCGGCGACCAGTTGCGCGAGCACCGTGTAGGTGCCGGTGCCGATGTCCTGCGTGCCGCATACCACGCGGGCGCTGCCGTCCGCTCGAAGATCGACGTTCGCAGCCGCGGAAAAGCGCAAGCCTGGCCAGACACAAGCGCCGACGCCCCAGCCCAAAGTCAGGCCGTCGCGCTGCATCGATCCGACGCCCGGCGTCCGCTGCGACCATCCGAAGCGCTCAGCGCCCGTGCGCAAACATTCGACGAGATGCCGTGACGAGAACGGCAAACCCGTGCTTTCGTCGACGCGCGGTTCGTTGCGCAGCCTCAATTCGACCGGATCGAGGTTCAGCACATGCGCCAGTTCGTTCATCGCCGATTCGACTGCGTACAGGCCGGGCACGGCGCCTGGGCCGCGCATCGACGTCGGCGAGCCGACGTTCCGGCGCGCGAGGCCGGAGGTCACGCGCAGGTTCGGCGTGCTATAGATGAGCGGCGTGACTTCGCCGCAACTTTCCTGGTATTCGTCGGCGATCGAGGTGTGGTTGACGTAGTCGTGCTGCACGGAGGTGAGTTTGCCGTCGCGTTCAGCCGACAGCCGCATGCGCTGCTGAGTCACGGGGCGGTGGCCGACGTTCTGGAACATCATCTTGCGGCTCACGACCAGCTTCACGGGACGGCCGGTCTGACGCGTCGCCGCTGCCGCGAGCAGCGTGTGCGGCCACATCCACAGCTTGCTCCCAAAGCCTGATCCAAGATAGCGGGAGATCACGCGGATCTTTTCCTTCGGCACGCCGAGCATCTGCGAGAGCGTGCCCAGGTGGACCGAAATGGCCTGCGTGGTCTCGTAAAATGTGTAGTTCTCACCGTCCCAGTCCGCGATCGACGCGTGCAGTTCGATCGGATTGTGCGTCTCCGTCGGCGTGACGTAGGTTGCGTCGAGCGTCGCCGGCGCGGCGTCGAACGCACGATCCGGGTCGCCGCGCTCGCTCTCGACCTTCGGCTTGTCGTCGGCCTCCAGTTCGTCGCGCACGTCGTGCGGCGTGATTTCGTAGCGAGCCCCGATCGCGGCCGACGCCGCGCTCGCCGCCTCGAAGGTATCCGCGATCACGACAGCGATGTACTGGCCGTAGTAGCGGATGATGTCGTCCTCGAAGGGCGGCCGTGCTTCGTCCACGAAGCCGGTCTCCATCGAGTTGCCGGAAAGCCGGTAGAAGCGGCCGATATTGTCTCGATGCAGCACCGCGTGTACGCCGGGCATCGCCTCGGCGTCCGCGATGTCGAGCGACACGATCCGGCCGCTTGCGATCGTGCTGCACACCGGCACGGCAACCAGCAGATCGGGTAAATCGATATCGGAGGTATAGGCTGCGCTGCCGCTGACCTTCAGCGGTCCGTCGATACGCGCTTGAGGCCGGCCGATCACGGACAGCACGGAGTCGGATAAGGTAGACATGGGGCGTTCCTCTCGATCGGCGGTTCAGGGCGTGGCCGTAGCCTGGGTCAGCGCATTGACGATGCAGCGGCGCGCCAACTCGACTTTGAAGCCGTTCTGACTTTGCGGCTTCGCGTTCGCTAGCGCGGCGTCCGCGGCCTTGCGGAAGGTCGCGGCATCGGGCGTTGCGCCGCGCAGCACGGCTTCCGCTTCGAGCGCGTGCCAAGGCCGCGTGCCGACGCCGCCGAGCGCGACGCGCACATGCCCGATGCGTCCACCGTCGAGCGTCATGACCACGGCGGCCGACGCCAGCGCGAACTCGTACGACGCGCGATCGCGCAGCTTCAGGTAAACCGAGCGCGCGCCCGCTGGTAGAGGCGGCAGCGTCACGTGCGTGATAAGGTCGCCTGCGTCGAGCACGTTCTCGCGCTGCGGCGTCGCGCCTGGCAACACGAAGAAGTCGTCGATCGCGATGCTGCGCGCGCCGTCCGTTCCTTCGACGTGAATGGTCGCGTCGAGCGCGGTCAGGGCGACGTTCATATCCGACGGGTTGGTCGCGATGCAGGCGTCGCTGGCACCGAGAATCGCGAGCGTGCGATTGAATCCCTGGATCGCCGGACAGCCCGAGCCCGGCTCGCGCTTGTTGCATGGCATCGCGGTGTCGCGAAAGTACACACAGCGCGTGCGTTGCAGCAGGTTGCCGCCGGTCGTCGCCATGTTTCGCAATTGCGCCGAGGCTCCCGCGAGCAGCGCCTGCGACAGCACCGCATACGGTGTGCGGATCAGCGGATGCAGTGCCAGGTCCGCATTCCGTGCCGTCGAACCGATCTTCACGCCGCCGTCGGGCAGCGCTTCGATACGGTCTAGCGGCAGCCGGCTGATGTCGATGACCCGCGTCGGCCGCTCGACGTTGAGCTTCATGAGGTCGAGCAATGTCGTGCCGCCCGCGAGAAAGCGCACTTGTGCGCCCTGCTGGGCCGTTGCCGAAGCCGCGCCCGCCGCGATCGCCTCACGCACGCCGTTGGCGCGCGACAACTGGAAGATTTCCATGATGGCGCTCCTCAGGACTGGCCGCGCACGCGCTGGATTGCCGCGACGATGTTCTGGTAGGCGCCGCAGCGGCACAGATTGCCGCTCATCGCTTCGCGCACTTCGGCGTCGCCCGGCCCGACCGCTTCATCGAGCAGCGCGACGGCGGACATGATCTGGCCCGACGTGCAGTAGCCGCACTGATAGCCGTCGCATTCTACAAACGCGGCCTGCATCGGATGCAGCGCTTCGGGCTGACCGATGCCTTCGATGGTGGTGATTTCGTCGCCGGCGTGCGTGCCGGCCAGCGACAGGCACGCATTCACGCGCCGTCCGTTCACGTGCACCGTGCACGCGCCGCATTGGCCGTGGTCGCAACCCTTTTTCGTGCCGGTGAGGTGCAGATGCTCGCGCAGCGCGTCCAGCAGCGTGGTGCGCGGATCGAGCGACAGCGTGTAGAGATTGCCGTTGACGGTCAACTCGACTGGCATCGTCGCGTTCGCGGAAGGCTGGCGGCTGGTTCGGGCTGCGTCGGGGTCGGCGCTCTGTTGCGTGGTGTTGGAGGCGGTCTGTTGCATCATGCGTTCTCCTCATGGCGAGAGCGGCCACAATCCGGCGACAATCGGCGCGGCCGGGCGGCAGGCTGAAGCAGGATTTGGAACCATTGGCGATCGATTCGCCGGGGTGTCGGACATTCAGGTTAGCGAGCGTCTGAAGACACGTTACGCACGCCCAGATGAGTCAGCAGCAAATCTGATGCCCAGACGTGTCATGCCTGAAAATCATTTGCGACCGACCGGCTCGACTGATCGCGAGTGTCGGGATCAATCTACCCCAAATGTAGAAGAAAAAAGCCGGACGCGTGAGCGCCCGGCCATTTTGAAGTTGCTGATGCGGCTTCAAATATTCAATGCCTCAAAACGGCAGGCCCGGCAAATCCGGCAGCTTCAACGCATGCACGCCGATCGCCGACGCGTCGAGCCGTTCCGCACCGCCACTCGGTGTATCGACGATAAACGGCACGCCGATCTGATCGGCGCGCACGAGTTCGGTCGAGCCGCCGCCGTCGAGATTGATCGCGTCGTCCGCGCCGATCGCCTTCATCAGTTGCGCCGATTGCGCGTTGGTCGTGCCCGTCGAATAACCCGCGACGCGTCCGTCGATCACGACGAGATAGAGAAAGCGCCCCTGTTGCGACAGGCCGACCAGTGTGCGCGGATTCGGATTAAGCGGATCGCCTTCGTTCGGGCTTTGCGCGCTGACGTCCTGGCCGTTTTTCAGCAGAATCGCCGAGCCGGCGACCGCCGTATCGATCAGCTTCAGATCCTGCGCTGAAATCTGCGGCGCTTCGGCGATATACGCGCGACCCTGCCGCGTGATCGCAAGTACCGCTTCACTTTGCGTCGGGTCGCTGGTCAGCGGGCTCACAATCTGGCCGTGCGACACCAGCAAGCCGATGATCGACTTCGGCTCCGGCGTCGTCGCGCAGCACGGCGCGAAAAAGTTCGCGTTGACTGCGAGCCGCACACCGGTGCGCGCGGCGAATTGCGAAATCGTCTCCGACGTCGTCATTAGCGGACCGCTATGCCCGGTCGTTTCGACGCTCACGCCGGGCGCGCGCAAATCAATGCGCATCACGTATGCGCGGCTCACGGTCGGCTTGCCGCCCGTAGTCGCGGGATTCGACGGCACGGTCGCCATTTCGGCATCGACGCCGACATACACGGGCGAGTAGCCGCTTTGCGTGATCTGCGTGGTGGGATCGGGCATGTCGGCTTGCACGCTGGCCGAAGCGAGGCCGATGATCGCCGCGGCGGCGAGCGCTTTCAGAGTTGCTGTGACGGGGAACAGGGCACGCGTCATCTCTTTAGTCTCCATGGACGGCGGCGACAAAGTTGTCACTCTTACCGTGCCGCAGACGTTAGAGACGCGATATGACCACCACGTGATTTCTTTTTTTCATTCGGCTTTCGACGATGGGCGGATGTGCGCCGAAAAAAAACATTTATCGAAAAAGAAATTCATCCGAGCGAGCGACGCTGATGCCGCCGCCGCGATAGATTTCTCAGCTACCACGTGCGGGTTTTTTCCAAAGCAGCGAGAGAGCGTCTCGCGCGCCGGCTTAGTGCGCGCGCTGGCCGACGTAGTATCCGAGCCGATCTTCGACATCGCCCGGCTTGTGGAACCCGCGTGCGAGCAGCGCCTTGATGCTCTCCTGCGCGGCGGGGCGTCCGAGCGACGCCATGCAGGCGTCCCACCCGGCGCCGAGCTCCACGTCCGGCGGCAGAGAAGTGTTGACGAGGCGCTTGGTGTTGGCGATTGCCCAGTTGTCAAACCCGGCGATCCGGGTTGCCAGCGCATCCACGAATGCGTCGAGGTCGGCATCGGGCAGTGCCCGGTTCACATAGCCATAGGCTTCGGCCTGGTCGGCACGGAGGTCTTCAGAACTCAGGAGCACCTCCAGTGCGCGGTTACGGCCAATGAGCTGGGGCAGCCGGGCCATAGGGCCGCCGCCGGCGACCATCCCCACACCCACCTCCCATTGCGAGAGCAGCGTCTTTTCCCGACTGGCGAAACTCATGTCGCAGGCGAGCGTGATCTCGCTGCCGTTGCCCGTCGCCCGGCCGCGGATCAGGGCGATGGAGACGACGGGCGCGCGCGTCAGGCGCACGAGGAAGTCCGGCCACTGCGGTAAGCCTGTGGGACCGGGCGGCATGGCGGTCAGATCCTCGAGCCTGGCCTGGAAATCGGAGTGGTTCAGGAAGTAGCCGTCCACCGCGCTATCGAAGACCACGACCTTCACATGCTCGTCGGTTTCGAGCGCGTTGATGACTTCCTGAAACTGCTGGACCATTGGCGGCCCCATGACGTTGATCGGCGGGTTGTCGATCGTGACACGCCAATAGGCCGCGGATCGCCGGGCCACGCTAATCTGAACGGGGTTCGTGGTTGCGTTCATTGGGAACTCCTGTCGCCGACATATGCGCGGGCTTCGCGGCCCGCGCCGATTGGGACTAGGCCTGCAGAACCTTCAGCAGCTCCTTGGCAGTCGGGCCAGATGAGGCCGGGTTCCGGCCGGTGATCAGCCGTCCGTCGACAATGGTGAGCACGGCCCAGTTGGCCACCTTTTCAAAGTGGCCGCCCAGGCGCTTGAGTTCATCCTCGACGAGGAAGGGCATGACCTTGGTGAGGCCGACGGCTTCTTCCTCATCATTGGTAAAGCAGGTGACGCGCTTTCCCTTGACGAGAGGCTGTCCCTCATAGGTTGCCTTGAGCAGAACACACGGGCCATGACAGACGGCGGCGACCGGCTTGCCGGCGTTGTAGAAATCCTCGATCAAGGCGATCGAGTTTTTGTCATTGGTCAGATCCCACATCGGGCCATGACCACCGGCGTAGAAAATCGTATCGTAGTCGGCCGCTTTGACATCGGCGAGCTTGACGCTGTTGGCCAACACCTTCTGGGTCGCAGGATCTTTCTTGAAGCGGAGCATCGAATCGGTCTGATTGTCGGGGTCGTCGCTTCTGGGATCGATCGGTGGATGGCCACCCTAGGGTGAGGTCACGGTGACCTCTGCATCGGCATCCGTGAACGCATAGTAGGGCGCCGTGAATTCTTCGAGCCAGAAGCCGGTCGGCTTGCCGGTATCTCCAAGCACGTTGTGCGAAGTCAAAACCAACAGGATTTTCATTGCAGTCTCCGTTCATTGAGGCCAGTGTCTAAACGCGGCTTCGCCGCAGGGCATGCTTGAGATGAAAGTCGTTGCTCGGAGCAGATGTACGTGGTCCCCGCCTTGCGGGGAAATTGGCCCGCGCGGGCCTGGAAGATGGGGCCACCGGGCGCGATGAAGAGGACGCTGTCATAGCGGCCTCCCATTGCCGCCGCATGCGAGGAACGCTTGTATTCTGGTCCGGCGTCCGCGCCGCGCCATCACACGAAGGTATTGCCTGGACCATGCAATGGTATGCGCAGCGCTTCGCTGTTCGACCGGGCGGCGCCGTGGCGCAATGCCCGCGACGCTGCTGTTTTCACGCTGGCATCAATGCAAAAGATTGTGTCGTCACGTGCCGTGTTTTCACGTTGCGTTTTCACATATTGTGTTTCCACATACCCGAAGCCGTGAACGGGGAACCGGTACTCAACGCCTCTCAGGAGCCAGACATGAGCAACATTCCAATGCGGAGCGAACGCGCAGTGGGGACCCTGGACGCCGGCGCGTTCGACATGAAGCTCGAGATCGTCGTGATCCCTGTCTCGGACGTCGATCGCGCCAAGCGCTTCTATGGCGAGTTGGGTTGGCGGCTCGATCTCGACTTCAAGGCAGGGGACGACTACCGCGTGATCCAGTACACGCCGCCCGGCTCCGCATGCTCAGTCATGTTCGGCACGAACGTTACCGCCGCCGCGCCGGGCTCAGTCCAGGCGCTTCACCTCGTCGTCTTCGACATCGTGGCCGCGCGCAATGAACTGCTCCGTCGTGGCATCGAGATCAGCGAGCCATTCCATGACCCGGGCGGCGTGTTCCACCATGCTGACGGGAAAGGCGTGGTTAGCGGCCTGAATCCGCAACGGCAAAGTTATGCCTCGTACGCTTCGTTCAGCGATCCGGACGGCAACGGTTGGCTCTTGCAGGAGATTACCGTGCGCTTGTCCGCAGACATCGAAGTGGGCGACACCCGCTTCACCGATGAGGTCGTCAAGGCGATTCATGCTACGACAGTGGGATAGCGATCGCGGCGTTAGAATGGAGGATGCAAGAACGGTTCGACTATGCGCCGACGCTGCGTATCGAGGTCCAATACGCTTGCAAGGGATCATCGTGCGCATCTTCACATCACCTCAGGAGCGTACCTTATGGCGACTTATATCGTCTTCACGAAAGAAAGCACGCAGGATCAGAGTGAGCTCGACATCTATCAAAGCAAGGTGGGCGAGACCTTCAAGGGTCATCCCGTCAAGCTGCTCGCCGCATACGGACCTCAGCAGGTTCTTGAGGGCGACGCGCCAGAGGGCGTCGTAATCGCTGAATTTCCGTCGACTGCGGCCGCGCGTGCGTGGTACGACAGCCCGGCCTATCAGGAGGTCGTGCAGCACCGGTTCAAGGGCGCGCGTTATCGCGCCGTTCTCGTCGAAGGCGTGTGACGAAAGGCGGCAACGATCGGGCGCGCGGAGTGTTTCCTTATTTTTTGCCTTGATTGGATTCAATTTGCTGGCGCAGGCGCTCTTCGTTTTCCTGAAGCTCGGGCGTGAACGCCTCGCCAAAGTCCGCGGCCTCGAAGAACGGGCGAATTTCGATTTCCGACTCGCTTGGCATCGGGTTCGGGCAGCGGCGTACCCATTCGATCGCTTCGTCCATTGATTGCACCTGCCAGATCCAGTAGCCCGCGATCAGCTCCTTGGTTTCGGCAAACGGGCCGTCGACGACGGTCCGGTCCTTGCCGGAAAATCTCACGCGCACGCCCTTCGAGCTCGGTTTGAGTCCGTCGCCGCCGAGCATGATCCCGGCCTTGACCAGTTCTTCGTTATATCGGCCCATCGCCGCGATGAGTTCCGTGCTGGGCATTTGACCTGCTTCGGATTCGGCGGTCGCTTTGACCATGACCATGACGCGCATTTCGTTTCTCCTGTCCAAACGATGAGTCCCGGTTTATGTCGGAAGGCATTCGGTGCCTTCAACACTACGACGAACGCGTGCGCGCAAAATCGACAGATGGCGTCGAAAGTTTTCCGTTTCAGCGGAGATCGGGCTGTATGCCTCCTCAGCGCTCCACCACCTTGAACACCCGATTCTTGTCGAGCGTGGCTGGATCGAGCGTCTTCTCGCCGCCTTCCGCGGGCAGAGCGGGGCTGGCGTCTTCCAGTGCGCGCCCGGTATAGCGGCCGCGTGGCCGTATGACTTTGCCCACCCGGAGCTGCTCGATGCAATGCGCGAGCAAACCCACGCTTCGTGCCGTTGCGAACAGCGCGAACGACGCATCGCGTGGCAATTTCAGCTGCGCCGCCAAGGCGGCCAGCGCAATGTCGATATTCGGCTTGAAGCCGGTCAGCTCGACCACCTTGTTGATGAACGACGTGAGTTCTTGCGGCGGATTCAGCACCTCGAGCAACGCGGCGGCCCGCGCATCGCCGTCCGGATAGAGATGATGCCCGAACCCCGGAATGGGAGTGGCCGACTGCAAATGATGGACGACGACGTGCTCCGCACCCAGTCTTCCTACGTCGTCGAACACGGCCCTCACGCGTCCTGACGCATCGCCATGCAGCGGACCGGAGAGAGTCGCGAGCCCCGTGAGCAGGCATCCCGGCAGGGATGCGCCGGTGGAGGCGGTAATTCTGGCGGCAAACGCCGAACTCGTCGTCTCGTGGTCGGCCACGAGGACCATGGCGCGACGGATGAGTTCGGCGCCGTCGCGGTCCTGGCCCCAACCGAGGGCGAGCCGTTCATGCGTCGTTGGTGCATTCGCATCACAGCGCGCACCGAACGCTTGCGCGATGAGCGCCACGAGCCGGCCGGCCTCGACATGCAATGCGCTGTCGGTGCGTCCGAGAGTCGAGTGCCCGCAGGCCGCGAGTGCCGCCAGCGAAGTGAACGCGCATTGCCGGCCGCGCTCGCCGCCCTGCAGCGGCAGGCCGCCGGTTTCGAAGGAGACGGGCGCGCGCGCATTCCAGAGAATGGCCGCCACGTCTTCGAGCGTCGCCGTGTCCGAAAGCCGGATGCTATCCCGCCCCCGGTAATACGCTCGACCTTTTGAGAAGGTGGTGATGCCGCTGTAAATGCAAGGCTCGGCGCCGAATATGGTCCCGGCGGCGAGCGCCTCGCGTTTGCGTCCAACCTGTTTTTTGCGGCACAGGCCGGCCACGTCTTCCGCACGATAGAGGCTCTTGCGCGGGTCATGCGGGTCCGGCATGACCGCGATGTTGCCTCGACTGACGTACGCATAGATAGTCTGCGCTTGCACTCCGAGTTGTCGAGCCGCTTCAGTCAGAGTGATCCAGTTTCGCATGGGATGGCAGGCAAGGTGAGGCGGTGGAACGGGCAGCAGAGCCCTTGCGATGCGGATCGCGCCGTGCAGGCGAGCGCAACCGGTCGAGCGTCAATATTGACGTTTTTTCAGGTAAAAGTCATCTCGGCGGGGCGTCGCTCCAGGATCTCGACGAGAATGTCTCCCGGCGATCGCACGAAGCAGGCTCTGACGCCGGGGCGG
This sequence comes from Paraburkholderia sp. RL18-101-BIB-B, assembly GCF_046026985.1. Classification (NCBI taxonomy): domain Bacteria; kingdom Pseudomonadati; phylum Pseudomonadota; class Betaproteobacteria; order Burkholderiales; family Burkholderiaceae; genus Paraburkholderia; species Paraburkholderia sp. RL18-101-BIB-B. Next base: position 562,124 of record NZ_JARESV010000001.1, on the reverse strand, counting down.
ACCTGCTTGATCGGCTCGACGATTTCCGCGTCGCAGCGCAACAGATGCTCGAACGCGGCATCGAGATCGTCCACGATCACGCCGAAATGATCGATGCCCTGTTTCCGCTCGCTGTGAGGGCGAGCGATCTGGGCGCTAGCCAGTGATGTGATGAAGAGGTTGATGCTGCCGATGCGCAAATCCACTCGCCCCGGGCGGCGCACGATTTCAGCGTTCAGGCAGCGCGCAAACCACGCGGCGGTGGCTTCGGCGTCGGCCGAGCACAGTTGCAGATGATCCCACTTGAATTCAATCATACGATTTCACCGGATAGTCAAAAGCGTCACAGTTCGATGCGGGAAAGCTTCCCCAGCAACACCGAGTAGGAGAGCGTGCCGAGCAGGCATATCGCGCCCATCAGGTTGAGGGCCCAATAGAAGTGGCCGGTGTGCTGGGTGATGTAGCCGATCATGAGCGGCGTGGTGACGGCCGCGATGTTGGCCGCCAGGCTGGTGATGCTGCTGGTCAGTCCCACGTACTGGCGAGGCGCGATTTCGGAAACGGCAGCCCACGACATCGAGCCGACACCCTGCGCGAAGAACGCGATAGTCAGGATGGCGATCACCAATTCGTTCGACTCGACGAAATTGACGAACACAATCGACGCGCCCAGCAAGGTGCCGATGATGAGCGGCGCCTTGCGCGCAGTGGACAGCGACACTCCGCGGCGGATGAAGAAGTCCGAGAGGAAGCCGGCCACGAGAATGCCGAGCGTCGCGCCGATAAAAGGAAGCGCCTGGAAGATCCCGACCTTGATCATCGACATGTGACGCGCTTCGATCAGATAGGTCATGAACCACGTGGTGAAGAAGACCAGCAGGGTGTTATTGCAGAACTTCCCGAGGCAAATGGCGAGAACTTGCCGATAGCTGAGCAGTTTGAGCGCCATGCGCCAATCGAACTTCTCGCGGGGCTTGCGCGCCGCCGTGGCGCCTTCATTGATGTATTTCAGTTCGGCCGCATTCACGCGCGAGTGTTGAAGCGGGTCGCGATAAACCCGGTACCAGAGAAGACTGAACAGAATGCCGAAGCCGCCCGTGACGTAAAAGACCGTACGCCAGCCGTACGCGGCGGAGATCCACAGCAACAAGCCGGTAAACAAGGGCGTCCCAATGTATTGCCCCATGACATAGACGCTGGTTGCGAAGCCACGCTCCCCGGCGGGAAACCACAACGTCACGGCGCGCGCGTTCGAAGGGAAAGCCGGCGCCTCCAGCGCGCCGATTGCGAGCCGCGATCCGAGCAGCATGTGATAGCCGGTCGCGAGGCCTTGCGTCAGCGTGGCGAATGACCAGCCGACGAGAGACAGGGCATAGGCAACGCGCGAGCCGAGAATGTCGGTCAGCACGCCGCCGGGCACGAGCGCAATGGAATAGGCCAGGCCGAATGCCGCAAACAGCTCTCCCATCTGCATCTTGTTGAGCGCCAGGCCCTTCGAGAGGCCCGGTGCAACGATGCCCAGGGCCGACCGGTCCACGTAATTGAGGATGGTCGCCACGAGCAACATCGAGAGCACGACGTACCGGACCCTGGAGCGTTTGGCGGTATCCGCATAAGCCGCATTTCGCGCCGGCAATGTTTGTTCCTCTACGACTTTCATCGGTGTCTCCCTAGCATTGGCCGGTTGTTCTTTTTATGTTTGGCGTAAGGCCGATCTATCCGCGGCCGACGAACGGCATGGCGGTCGCCATGATGGTCATGTTGAGAACATTGGCTTCGAGCGGAAGACTGGCCATATGCACGACCGCATTCGCGACGTGCGTCACATCCATTCTTGCTTCGGGCGCCATGCGTCCGTCCGCTTGCAGTACGCCGCGGTTCATGCGTTCCGTGAGCGGTGTGGCTGCGTTGCCAATATCGATCTGGCCGCAGGCGATGTTGAATGCACGTCCGTCCAGCGCGATCGATTTGGTGATGCCGGTCACGGCATGTTTTGTTGCCGTATAGGCGATGGTATTCGGCCTCGGCGAGTGAGCGGAGATCGATCCGTTGTTGATGATTCGTCTGCCTTGAGGAGACTGCGCTTTCATCAAGCGATAAGCGGCACGAGCGCACAGAAAGACGCCGGTCAGATTGGTGGCCACGACATCGTTCCAGAAATCGGTCTCGTAGTCTTCCAACGGGACGGCACCCGCGTTGCGGCCTGCGTTGTTGAAGAGCACGTCGAGCCGGCCGAATGCCTCGGCAAGGTGCGAAAACGCCTGCTCGACCGATGCTGCGTCGGCAACGTCGGCTTGGAATACCTGCGCTTCTCCGCCGGCAATGCCAATTGTCTCCTTCGTTTCCAGCAGCGGCTCGGCTCTGCGCCCGATCAGCGCGACGGCGAATCCCGCGTTGGCAAGCGCCACGGCGGCGGCGCGGCCGATGCCGGAGCCGGCGCCGGTCACGGCGGCAAATTTCTTCGATGCAGGCATTTCACTTCCTCTCGACAGTTCAGTTGAACACGGGAAGGAGATTTGCATTCGCGCCATGCGTCGAGCAATCTTGATTCACTGAATCAACATCTGGGCGCCTTGCCGATGGGGCGCGCACCAGGGTTTTCCTGATGCGCGCGTTGCCGACAGCGCGAGGGAACAGGCATGGAAGAAGCGAATCGCAACGCGCGAAATGCGCCGGGACGAATAAAGGGGGCAATCGTTTCCGAAGAGTTTTCCGATGAGTTGATTCATCCAATCAACATTGACGGTCCGGTCCGCGGTTTCGTAGTCTCTCGACGTCTGTCTACCCCAAGGAAAAACCATGCCGGAAAATAACCGCACCAGGCTGTTGATTGCGCGAAAGGTTCCCACAGCCGTGGCGAATCGTGCGGAGGCCGAATTCCATGCCTTCGTGACCGATTCCGATATGGACGCGTGGTCTGTCGTCGACTTTTGCAGGAAACACGAAACGCCGGCTGTGCTGATCGGAAAGAAGTCCGGTTTGCAAGCAGAGCACATTGCCGCGCTGCCTTCGACAGTCAAGATCATTGCGAACGCCAGCGCGGGCTTCGATCACATGGACGTGGCTGCCGCGCGCGAGAGGGGCATCATCGTCACGAACGCACCCGACGCGTTGACCGAATGCACGGCCGATTTTTCCATGCTGCTCGTGCTGGCGGCCTGCCGCCGCGCGTCGGAATACGAACGAATCATGCGCAACGGATGGGGCAAATCATTCGGGATGACCGAGATGCTGGGTGCGCGTGTGAATGGCAAGACGCTCGGCATCGTCGGCTTCGGGCGTATCGGACGCGCGGTCGCGAAGCGTGCGCAGGGTTTCGGCATGCGCGTGATCTATACGGACATCAATCGTGCGGCTGCGTCGCTGGAAAACGGCGCGACGTTTTACACCAGCCTCGAGGAAATGTTGCCGCACTGCCAGGTGCTGACGCTGCACGTGCCGGGTGGCGGCGTCCCGTTGATGACGAAAAAAGAGTTTGGGCTTCTGCCCACCGGCGCGGTTTTTGTCAACGCGGCCCGTGGCGGACTGGTGGACGAAGACGCGCTCTACGAAGCGCTGACTTCGGGGCATCTGTTCGGTGCAGGGTTGGACGTGTACCGGAACGAGCCCAATATCGACAGGCGGTTCGCGGGACTCGACAACGTGTTCCTGACGCCCCATATGGCCAGCGCCACGATCGAGACCCGTGACCAGATGGGTTTCACGGCACTCGACAATGTCGCCGCTGTGCTGGATGAGCGGCCTGCGTTGAATCCGGTCTGACGTCGATGCTTATTCGATGCGCTTACGCGCACCGCAGTGAGACGCGGTGGCGTAAGCGCCAGCTAGAGCGACAGATTAGCCGTCTGCCTGGCACGGCTTACCCGTTGGTGTTGTTCAGTGCTCGCTCGGTCTGATGGCAGGATCGTTTTCCACCACTTCATGGGTCGCGGCCCAGTACGGCTGGCGATTGTAGTAGCTGTACGTCGACTCTCCCCACTTCGCGTCTGCCATCGACGGCCAGTGGTCCTTGTCGAAACCCGGCTCGTCCTTCAGGCGCTGTGCGGAGATGTCGACGACGAAGCACTTCTCGTCCGTATCGAGAGTCAATGCACTCCACGGGATGGCATGTAGGTTAGAGCCCATTCCGAGGAAGCCGCCCTCGGAAAGTACTGCGTAGGCAATGCGTCCGTTCCTGACGTCGAGCATGATGTCTGAAATTTTTCCAACGTGTTCGCCATCAGAGGACATGACCTTGTTCCCGTCGAGCGTCGCTGCGGCCATGATGTCCGGCCCCGGACCCTCGCCCATACCACTGCCGACGATGTCGGCGCCGCGCCGGGTGTCACCTTGCGGGTTGATTGAGCCCATGATTCACCTCCTTCAAAAAAAGGTACTCCAGATGCGCGCAAGCGGTGTTCCCGAGCCGTCGGCCGCAGAATGACCCCAACCTGTCCCTCAAGGCGCGAGCGCAATGGTCGCGCGGCTCGGTTATCAATATTGGCGACGAGCTTCAGGACCGGAGTTTTGGATGCGAAGAGGAGGACGATGCCATCGCGGGCATCCGAAGTGCTACGTGGGGCAGCCGAGCTTCGTAGCCAGGTCGTTCATATCCGCTGCTACGAAGTCCCAGGTCTGTTCGGCATGCAGGTCGCTCCGTTGGCCGGGACCGTGTTCGACTGGCCGCACGACGAAGGCCGTCTTCAAGCCACACTGACGTGCCGCCGCCAGGTCGCCGTTATGAGCTGCAACCATGCAAACTTCCGCAGGCTTCAAACCAAGGATTTCGACGGTGTCGACGTAGACCTGTGGCGACGGCTTGTACGCCCGAACGACTTCAGCTCCGAGAATGGCGTCCCACGGAAGCGCGGCCCGTTTCGCCATATCCATCATCAGCCTGATGTTTCCGTTCGAGAGCGGGGCGATCATGAAGCGGCGCTTGAGTCTCAGCAACCCTTCGACGGAATCAGGCCACGGGTCGAGGCGATGCCAGGCGTGATTCAGTTCATCGAGTTCTTCGGTGGAAATTGAACGGACGTCGACGCCATAGTCGGTCATGACTTTGACCAGGTTTTCCCTGTGCAATACGTCAAGCCGGACGAACTGCCGCCGCCCGCTCCGTATCTCCTCCATTGCGGGCGCGTATTGGCGTCGCCACGCGTCCGCAAACTCAAATGCGTCAATCGGCACGGCATGGCGGCTGAGAAACTGACCGGCATCGCGAGCGACACCACTTCTCCAATCGACAACCGTCCCGAAGACGTCGAATAGGAGAGCCTTGATTTCCGAGCTATTCGGCATGTCGTGGACCTTTCGAGCGTTGAGGTGAAACAAGTCTAACCGGATAGACGCGCTCATGAATCGAGGAGCGAGCATCGTTCGCCCAGCGTGGCTCCCGTCCGCCGCGACTACTGGTGAATCGCCGACCCTTCGCGACGGGGCCCACCGCCCCGGATCCGATGCGTGGTCTCCTTGAACCCTGAGGCGCAGAGGCATCCCGTATTCTGGAGTAAGCTGACTGTATTAAAGGCGTGACGCAGCGTGCTGCGTCGCGTCAGACCTTGGAGCACGTCATGAAAACGCTGGATGCAACGTCGCGCGCGGGCGGCGCCGTTGCGTTGGCGGTCCTGTCCGCAGCCTTGTCCGGTTGCTACTATTACGTGCCCTATGGCTACGTTCCGTACGGCACTGTGCCGGCGCCGGCCGACCAGCAGCAATATCCGTTCTCGGTGGCCGACGCAGCGGCAACTGGCGCGGTTACGTCGGATGCGATTGCATCGACGAATACCTATGCCGCACCAGCCGTGCCCGTCTTCGTCGCGCCTGCGTATTACCCGGTCGCGTACCCGTACCCGTACCCGTATCCGTATCCGTATCCGTATCCGTACTACGGCTCGCCCGCGTGGTGGGGACCATCGGTGTCACTGAGCTTCGGCTATTGGGGCGGTTGCTGTTATGGAGGCGGCCGATATGGCTACTGGGGCCACCACGGCTACTGGGGGCACGGATATCGAGGCGGTTGGGGCGGTCATGGCAGCTGGGGTGGCCACGGATACCACGGGCAAGGTATGGGCGGCGGCCGCTACTGGGGCGGTGGCGGAGGCCACGGACATTCGCATTGAACGCCAGGAGCGACGCATCCGTGTTCGACAGGTCTGCGACAGCTTGAACCAGTGGCTGAACTGGACGCACGTCGCCGGCGCCCGACGGCGGCCGACTAAAGGCAGAACTGTCCAACTGAACGATCGTCTGCTTTGACGAAGCGGCATGAGCTAATACGCATGGTAAGCTGACTCGGCCGCGACAGCCCTTTGACTACGAGGTCACGTGATCGAACAGCGCGCGTGGTACAGCAACTAGATATCAGCTTACGACGGCCGAACTGTGGCCAGCCTCGTGCCGGCGAACGGGTCCCGACTCCAGTCGATGGCAGGACGTAAACGGCTAGCCGAAGTCGACGTTTTTTCAACGGCAAAGTGCGCCAATGACTGCCCAGCACTCGTGGCTTGCTTCAACCACTGCGGCATCTCGCCTTTGCCATCCCAGGTGTCGCCGAAAGCGCTACGGTATCGTGCCGACTTTTGCCGCGCCCTGTCTTCGGCAATTGCCGCCGCGAGGTCACCCACCTTGATACCAACCTTCGTCATCTTGCGACGCAGGTATGCAATCATGCTTTGGCGTTTTTGCTCATCCATGTCGGTTTCCCCTTCGATGTTCCAGCCTCGCATCGGTCTCGTGTCGTCTTGCCTCGCCGACGCGCCCCGCTACCAGACAATTCGGATGTGGCAAGTATCCCGTCGAGGAAATCTGGCGTCGATGTGCGATTTCTGAAAACACTGTTGCAGGCAGAGTGGCAAAACTTTCGCGACCCTTGATGACGGGCATCGGTCTTATTCTGCGCAACCGCAGTGCTGACATGTCGCGTGCGTCTGGCATCCTAACGACTGCAAGCAGGGATTGCCGCTGAAGCGCTTGCCGCTCTCCAACGAAGCGGTCTCCTTTCTTAATCCGCCACGAAAAGCCGTTTCCGCGTTGTGCGCGGGCATCGGTTTAAACATTCGCTTTCGTTTCGACTTTCTGCGCCCTATAACTTATTTGCAGGGGCGACTATTAGGTGTCGATGGGTCCATGAAATCCATTGACGTTGCCTGTTCGCACGCCTTCTTGCGCCCACAGACCTTCGCTCGGCGCACTGCGCTTCGTATCCTTTTCCCGATTACCCGAAACTTTTGCATCGGGCGATTGGCCCGCGGATTCGAAGATAGCTTCGCATCCGCACATCCTGTATGGATTTAAACCGCGGGACACGCGAATAACGAATCAATGGATGGAAAACTTAAACTGGATTAAGGAGCCAACATGAAATTACGATTGATGGTTGCTTCTGCTTTCGGGTTGCTTGCCATGGTCGGTTTTGCGCATGCGCAAAACACACCCGATGCGGCACAACCTGCACCACAGCAGAACGTCGCGACTCAGACTGATTCTTCGCCCGGTGCGGGGATGGAGGCCTATGGCGGCACGCCTGATACCAGAGTCCAAAGCGGTGCGAAACATGCCAGGCCGTGCAGGGTGGACCCCCAATGCAACGTCTTTTTCGGGGGCAGCTAAAAACTAACTGACGGCGCGCGAGTCACCACCTGACGGTACTGTTTGCTCGCGTCGGGAAAGGGACCGGCGGCCTTGGTCGGGCTGGCCGGGTCCCCTTCATCCTTCAAGGAACGGGCGTGTCCTGGTAGGCGAGATCTTTCTTTGGATGGACGAAGCGTCGGCAGGCTTCAGGAGCGAGCCGAATGGACTTTGCAACCCGAGTTTGTATGCTCGGGAATCTTGATCTGAAAGTATTGGCCACGAACTGGCCGCGTCACGACGTCGATCTCGGTTCGGGCCAGGGCCAACCTCTCTTCTCGTTGGGCACCTCTGCTTCCGCGGCCGGCACGGCCATAACCGGAGCCTCGACCGAACCCACCGCATTGGCGGCATCGTGCGACGGTTCAGCCAGAGCATCTTTATTACTATTCGAAAGTCCGGTGCCGAACCACTTTACTTTCTTCTGGACGTAGCCGATATACGCGTTCCAGCCGTCGGGGTTGCCGTCAAAAAGGTTCTGCTGAACGGTTGACGCCAATGCGTCACGGTTCAGTTCTGCCTCGAGCAATTCCGTTGGCCACGGGAAAAACGAGCGGGCGGCGCGTGTGCTGAATTCGGCCACCGTCATTTTCGGCGCCAAGGCCGTAAGGAACGCGAAGTCCCGCAATGAAGCATGTTTCTGCACAAGATGCGCCACCGACGCGTCCGGTTCATTCGTGCCGGACAAACAGTTCAAAGCGGCGAGAATGTCGCCCAGGTGAAGCAGCAGTTCTCGTCGATCAAATCGGTCGTCCATTGCAGTGTGTCGGTTCATTTCGTCCTTGCTTGAAGTGCTTTGTCTCGGCGCGACGTCTTGGTTCGACGCTTCTCAATACATCCGGTTCCAGAAGAAGAAATGCGAACCGAAGTTCGCATTTGTAGACGCAAAAAGTCTCAGAGAGACGAGCAGTCTTACTGAACGGCAGACACCGTCGACACGAACTGCTTGGCTGCCTTGTTGGCCGATTCATAGGTCGCGTTCGCTGCCGAGAGAACCGAGTTCCACGCGGCAACGGCGGATTCGCTTCCTGCCGGCGCGTTCTTCTGGAGGCTCTCGACGAAACCTTGTGCGTCTCGTTGGACCTGTTGGCCATGCGCTGTCGCGGCGGCGGAGATTTCGCTCTGAACGCCGGACACGATTTCATGAACCTGGCGGCCGTATGCGACCACCTTTTCCGCCACCGGCTGCGAGAGGCTTGCTTGCAGTGCGAACAGCGCACCCGGATTGCCGGCCGAGAGGGCTTTGGCGACGATTTCCTGATTTTCGGCGAGCGTCGCTTTGCCAACTTGCAAATTCAACGCGACCAGCTTTTCGAAGCCTTCAAATGCCTTGTTCGTCAGGCCAAAAAGGGTTTCCAGGCTGGACTGCTGGGCGGCAACCAATTGTTGGGGAATAAGAGTGCTCATCACTGCTCCGTAAGGGTAAGGCGGCAAGAGTGCGAGGGGCTCTGAGTGAAAACAAAACCGCGCGCCGAAAGTGTCAAGGCAAATTGCTGCGCTGCAACAAAACCCATTGTACGGGGGAATGCCGGGAAGTCAATCAGTTTCGTCGCGCGATTCTGCGACGTGACTCTTTTGCGTATCCACCCTGCCGCACGCCGGTTCTGCTATCGGGCAGAAAACGTTTCGACAGATGAATGCGGATTGTCGCGGGGCGCCTCTTGCCGGGGTTCGCCGCGACCGCGTAGCGTGCGTGAAAGGCGGTTGTGGATTGCTTGTAGCTGTCTGGCCGCGCTCCCGTGTCAACGTTGCAGAGACAGGAAGCGCTATCGCCCGGAATCCTGTTCACTCAGCGCTCTCACGTTCGTGACCAGAGTCATTCTGAAAATCTCGACGAGCGGGCGCAAATTTATCCTGTGCCATGCCGCCCATAACGGAGTGCGATAGGTGAACCAGGGCACTTCTCGTAACACGACGCCCGCGGGGGCCTGATGACGAAGGCTCCGTTGAATCATCGCGGCCCCGAGACCGGCCGCCACCAGCCCTAATGCCGTCAAAGGCTCCGTTGCCTCCATCGAGATAGCCGGCGTAAATCCGGCGCGCGCGCAGGCCGCGACAAAGGTGTCGTGGTTGAGCACGTTCTCCTTATGCAGCACGGCAATCCAGTCGAGCTTCCCAAGTGCGGCAGGAGTGAGCTTCGGCGTTGTGGCCAGCGGATGCGAATCGGGTACCGCAAGCAGCATCGGGTCGCTCAGGAGTTGCGCGCAGTCGAGTTCCGGGTCGTCCTTGAGCGGCGGCTCGCAGACCAGCGCGACATCGAGACTGCGTTGGCGCAGCCCCTCCAACTGCTCGGATGACGGCAGGTTGTAGAGCGCGATATGCACTGCAGGCCGGTCTTTTCGCAAGGTGCGAAGGGCGTCGGACAACACACCCGAATGCATCGCGTTTTCCAGATAGCCGATGCACAGCCCTCCCTCATCACCGCGGCCCAATCGACGCGCAAGCGACTCCAGGCGGTTCGCATGCGTCAGCAGCGCACGTGTCTCCTGAAGAAACGTGCGGCCGTCGGATGTGAGCCGAATGCGCTGCTGGCTACGCTCGAAGAGCGTCAGGCCAAGGCGTTCCTCCAACTGAGCGATTTGACGGCTAAGCGGCGACTGCGAGATGTGCAGCCGCTCGGCCGCTCGGCCGACGTGTTCCTCCTCGGCGACCGCGACGAAATATTGAAGTTGACGGATATCCAGCACTTAAGACCTCATAGGACGCAAGATTGTCCAATTATGTCTTGGACGGACTCGCCGCCGCAACCTAAACTGGCTTCACTTTCATGAACAAGAGGTCCGAGATGAGCATCAGAGAGAAGCTGCAAGGCGTGCTGGGCTTCGGCACAGCTCCGTTAGGCAACATGTATCGCAACATCCCCGAGGCGCAAGCACAGGCGACCGTCGACGCGGCATGGGAACAGGGCGTGCGCTACTTCGACACGGCGCCGTTTTATGGCGCGGGGCTCGCCGAAATCCGTCTGGGCGCAGCTCTGCAGAAGCACAATCGTGACGACTATGTGCTGAGCACGAAGGTGGGGCGGCTTGTTCTCGATGAAATCGAAGAGCCCGCTGCGCGCGACCTCGGCGAGAAAGGAGGGCTTTTCGAGTTCGGCCGTCCGAACAAACTCGTCAACGACTATACGGCGGACGCTACGCTCCGTTCGATAGAAGATAGCCTCAAGCGCCTGAACACCGACCGTCTCGACATTGTCTGGATACACGATATTGCCCAGGATTTTTACGGCGACGAATGGCTCGCGCAGTTTGAAACCGCACGCAAGGGTGCGTTCCGCGTACTGAGCCGTCTGCGCGAAGAAGGTGTCATCAAGGCGTGGGGGCTGGGTGTGAACCGCGTGGAGCCGTGTGAACTGACGCTCGACCTCACTGAAGCGCAGCCCGACGGCTTCCTGCTCGCCGGCCGGTACACGCTGCTTGACCATGAACGCGCGCTGCAGCGCCTGATGCCGGCAGCCGCTCAAAAGAATGTGGATATTGTCGTCGGCGGCCCGTACAGCTCTGGGGTGCTCGCCGGCGGCACGCACTTCGAATACCAGAAGGCATCGCCGGAAATTCTCGCGAAGGTCGAGCGCATCAGGACCCTCGCGCAACGCCATCAAGTGAGCATCAAGGCTGCGGCACTGCAGTTTTCGCTGGCCAATCCTGCCGTCGCCGCGGTCATTCCTGGCGCCAGCAAGCCTGAGCGCATCGCCGAGGACTTTGCTGCCTTGTCGGAGAAAATCCCTGCCGCTTTCTGGCAGGAGATGCGCGAGCAGCAGCTCGTCGCCGCCGACGCTCCGTTGCCATCCACACGTACAGGAGCTTGACATGGCACATACGTCGGCATCGCTCGAAGTACCGGCAACCGCCGCCCGCGTTTGGCAACTGATTGGCGGCTTCAACTCCCTGCCTGACTGGCTGCCGTTCATCCCTGGCAGCGAGTTGAGTGAAGGCGGGCGGGTTCGGCACCTGAAGACCGCTGACGGGCAGGTGATCATTGAACGCCTCGAAGCGTTCGACGAGAAGGCGCGCTCGTACAGCTATTCGATTGTGGAAGCACCGTTTCCGGCAAGCGACTACCTGGCCACTATCAGCGTGAAGGAAGTCGCGGGTAGCGCTTCATCACTGGTGACATGGTCCGGAAGTTTTTCGCCGGTTGGCGTCAGTGATGAAGAGGTCGCCCAGCTTTTTCACGGCATCTACGAGGACGGGTTGATGGCGTTGAAGGAATCGCTTGAGTCAGGCGACAAAGAACGCCTACGGTAACCACGACAGCTTTTAGATGGCCTCTGCTCGCACGCCGTTTGAGTCGCATTGATGGTTGTGTGGGCTTGCGCGCAAGCCCACACAGATTCCCCACTGGCCAAAAGGCGCGGTCAGATCAATTCTTGTCCGAAGAGTCACCAGCGTCGTTCAACACATCCAGGGCTGCGCGACAAGCGCCGTCAAGCTGTTCGCGCATCAGGTCCTGCACGTTCGGCAGTTGATTCACGATCGCGTCGCGAATTCTGACTGTCTGACTGAAAGACGCCTGCATACGGCCGCCGCGCGCCATGGCGATGCGCCGCAATCGGCGCACCGGACCAATCAGTCCAGCGTGGCTTTCCTGCAAGGTGCGGTTGTCGGCGATCGTCATGACAATCGCGTAGAAGCGGTCTAGCGCATCGACATAACCGGCGGGATCGTCGGCATCGACGCTCATTCGCATCGCTTCGATCACGTCGTCAAGTTGCGCGGTGCCAAGCGCGGTGATGCGCTCCGACGCGAGTTGCACCGCGAGACATTCGAGCGCTGCGCGCACGGTGTAAATCTCCTCGACATCGCGCAGCGTGACCGCGCGCACATACGCGCCAACGCGCGGCAGCACCGTCACCAATCCCTCACGTTCGAGCTGCGCGAATGCCTCACGCATTGGCGTGCGGCTCACGTTCAACTGTTTCGCGACCTGCACTTCGGAGAGGCGGCTGCCCGGTGCCAGCACGCCCTCGACAATCGCCTCGCGCAACGCCGGCACGACTACGCCTTCGCTCAACGAATCGCTCGACGCATCGACCGTGCGCATCCGCGAGTGGTATTTGCTCGCAATTTTGTCGAGCGAATGCGCGCTTTTTGCATGCTTTGAAACGGCGGCCGCAGCGGTCGTCTTGACCGCGGTTTTGTTGGAAGGCATTGACACCTCGTCATTCAGTGAATACGCTGTATACAGATTATACAACAGGAGATGCCATGGATCGCGGTCCACTATTGCAGCCCGTTTTGATCGAGCGCGCCGGCGACGTATTGAGCTTCACGCTGAATCGTCCGGACGCGGGTAACGAGATATCCGGTCCGATGTTCGACGCGATGACGGCCGCGTTGCGCAGCGAAGCCGCCACTCCGAGCGCCCGCGTGCTGCGCATAAGCGCGAATGGTGACTGCTTCTGCACGGGGCGCGAGCGCGCAGGCCGCGACGCCGTATCGATCCGCGCGGAAGTCTCGCGGCTGATCGAGTTGAAGCGCCTCGTGCGTGCCACGTCGATGATCTCGATTGCGCAGGTACAGGGCGACGCGCTCGGCTTCGGCTTCGGTCTTGCGATCCTGTGCGATTTCACGCTGGTTTCGTCGCGCGCTTCGCTGGCGTTTCCCGAGATGCGCAAAGGGCTGCCGCCGGCCGCGATCATGGCCTATGTGGGCCGCTACGCATTGCCGAAAGCGCTGTTTCCGATGGTGCTGTTCGGCGATCCGTTGACGCCCGCCATCGCTTTGGAGGCCGGCTTGATCACGCGTGTCTGCGAACCCGATGCATTGCGCGCCGACGCCGACGCGTTGGCCGAACGCATTCTTGCACTCGACGACGCCGGCGCGCGTCAATGCAAGATGTTCTTTCAGGCAGCCGAGGAAAGTCCGATCGAACAGAACTTCCGCGGCGCGACCGACATGCTGACCGTCACCAGCCTGCGTCTGATGCAGGACCGCTGAGGGCAGCCTAGTAGTCACACGTCGGCGCGCGCGAAGTCATCGCGGTACGGCTCGCGATCCAGGGCTCGCCGGCAGCAAGCATCTTGCATGAAACCCGAGTAAGGCATGGAAACCGGAGTAAGCGCGAAAGCGCAACGCCGGTCGACACGCCAACTCGGGTCGACAGGAGGCAGACATGAATGTCAACGCAGGGCCGAGGCTGGATCGTTTGCCGATGTCAGCATTCCATCGGCGCATCATGTGGCTGATCGGCATCGGCATGTTCTTCGATGGCTTCGACATCTACGTCGCGTCGACCGTGCTCGGTGCGACGCTGAAGACCGGCTTCTCGACACTCGGGCAGAACGCGCTATTCGTGTCGATGACCTTTCTCGGCATGATGCTGGGTTCGCTCGGCACCGGTTTTCTCGGCGACCGCTTCGGCCGCCGCTTCACCTATCAGGCCAATCTCGCGGTGTTCGGGCTCGCCTCGCTCGGTGCGGCGCTTGCGCCGAGCATGAGTGTGCTGATCGCGTGCCGCTTCGTGATGGGTCTCGGGCTCGGCGCGGAAAACGTGGTCGGCTACTCGACGCTGGCCGAATTCGTGCCGCCGCAAAAGCGCGGCAAGCTGCAAGGGCTGATGGCCGTCTTCGTCGTGTCAGGGCTGCCTGTCGCGGGCTTGATTGGCTTGCTGCTGATTCCGGCGTTCGGATGGCGGGCGATGTTTGTGCTAGGTGGCTTCGGCGCGCTGGGTGTGTGGTACATGCGCAAGTCGCTGCCGGAATCGCCGCGCTGGCTCGATTCGGTTGGCCGGCACGAGGAAGCTGACGCGATCCTGAAACGCATCGAAGCCGAAGTTGTCGCGACGCGTGCAGGCGAGCCATTGCCGCCCGCCGTCATCGCCAAGCCATCGGCAGCGCCGGCCGTGGCGCTTTCATTCGGCTCACTGTTCAGCGGCACCATGCTGCAACGGATGATCGTCGGCTGCGTGACGCTCGTTGTCGTCAACACGCTGCTGTACGGCTTCGTGACATGGCTGCCGACGTTCTTCGTGCGTCAGGGCTTCAGCATCGCGAGGTCGTTCAGCTTTGCGCTCGTGATGTCGCTTGGCGCGCCGATCGGCTCGGCCATCGGTGCGCTCACAGCGGACGCGTGGGGCCGCAAGCCGACCATCATCGGTGCGTCGCTCGTCGCAATCGTGTTCGGCGTGATCTATCCGTTCGTCAGTCATCCGCTGCTGTTGCCCGTCGTCGGCCTCCTGCTGACGATTCCAATCTACGTGCTGGTCGCGCTGCTGTTCGCCATCTATGTGCCGGAGCTCTTTCCGACGGAAGTGCGTCTGCGCGCGTCAGGTATCTGTAACACGCTCGGGCGCGGTGCGACGATCGTTACACCGTTTATCGTCGTCGCATTGTTCGCGCAGCACGGCATTGTTGGTGTGCTGGCGCTGATGGTCGGGCTGCTCGCGATCCAGATCGTGGTAGTCGCGTGGCTTGGCGTCGAGCCAACCGGCCGGCGTCTCGAAGACCTTCAACCAACCGACACCCCTGGTAGCGAAGCGATGCGTACCGACCCCCACGCTTCGCCGCTCAAGTAATCACGGAGAATCCCTCTATGGATACAGTCAACTCACAATATCTGGACGCACAGCTTTTCATCGACGGTGAATGGACGGACGCCGAGCACGGCCACACGCTCGACATCGTCGACCCGGCGACGGGCGAAGTGATCGGCGCGCTGGCGGCGGCATCCGAACAGGATGTGGACCGCGCGGTGCGCGCGGGTCATCGCGCGTTCGAAGGCGGGGCATGGCGTGACCTGTCGATCCAGCAGCGCGCTCGAGTGCTGAACCGCTTCGCCGATCTTTTCGAAGCGGACCTCGAAGAGTTCTACAAGCTCGAAACGCTGAACAACGGTCGACCGATCTCGGAAACGCGAGCACAGATTTCACGTTTGCCGCAGTTTTACCGCTATTTCGCAGCGCTCGCGCTGACCCGGCGCAGCGACGTGATTCCAGTAGAGGGTCCTTACCTGTGCTACACGCAGCGCGTGCCGCTCGGTGTCGTCGCGCTGATGACGTCATTCAATCATCCGTTGATGATCCTGTCGAAAAGTCTCGCGCCGGCGCTCGCTACGGGCAACAGCGTCGTGATCAAGGCATCGGAACAGACGCCGCTCACCACGGTGCGGCTCGTGCGTCTGCTGAATGAAGCAGGCGTGCCGAAGGGCGTCATCAATGTCGTCAACGGCGAAGGACGTGAGGCGGGCGCTGCGTTGGCGAAACATCCGCTGGTCCGCAAGATCGTGTTCACGGGCGGCACAGATGTAGGGCGTTCCATCGGCGAAGCCGCTGCCCGCAACTTCGCGTTGACGACACTCGAACTCGGCGGCAAGGGCGCGGTGATGCTGTTCGACGACTTCGACATGGAACGCGCGGTGAATGGCGCGGCATTTGCCGCGTTCATCGGTGCAGGGCAGACCTGCGTATGCGGCGCGCGCATTCTCGTGCAGAAGTCGATTTATGCGCAGTTTCTCGAACGTTTCAATACGAAGGTGGCGGGGATTCGCGTCGGCGATCCGGCCGATGTGAAGACGCAGCTAGGTCCAGTCATCTCCGCTCGCTCGCGCCAGCGTATTCTCGCGATGCTCGAACGCGCGAAGGCCGCGGGCGCCAAAGTGCTGACCGGCGGTGGTGTGCCAGCCGGCTTGGAGGAGGGCTTCTTCATCGAGCCGACCGTACTGTACGACGTCGATCCGAAATCGGAAATCGGTCAGGACGAAGTGTTCGGCCCTGTGACCGTAGTCATGCCGTTCGACGACGAAGCGGACGCGATCCGCATCGCGAACGACACACAGTTCGGACTCGCCGCATCAGTTTGGACACAGGATGTCGCGCGTGCGCACCGCGTCGCGAGCAAGCTCGAATTCGGCATGGTGTGGGTCAACGATCACCACCGGCTCGACCCGGCTTCACCGTGGGGCGGTTTCAAGAACAGCGGCGTCGGGCGCGAGACGGGTATCGAATCGTTCGACCAGTTCACCGAGCCACGCGCGGTAACGGTCAATACGAGCGGCAGGACTGTCGACTGGTATGCGGACGACGGTGAGTTGAAGCGCCTGAACTGAGCATGTGTCCCTGCGGATCATAGCGTCGGTATTCCGCCGCACGTAGGGCACGTAGACGCAACTACCGGAAATCGTCGCTGGGGTTACGCGGGGCGAATGTGCCGCGCGTCCATCCGCACGGGACGATTTCTCCAAAATCGATTCTCTCGAGCAATCAGCGCCGCGAACGCAGCGACGCAATTCAGAAACCACCGTCATATTTTGTAGCGCCGAGCGTCCTCATAGCCTGGCGCGCCACTGCCTCGATGCATTCGCCGCAATGACGCTTGCACGAGAAGATGGAATAAGTTGCAGTGTCTGGCCGTTAAATCCAAATATCCCCATCAGGTGCGGGCGTCCACGAGCACGCGAGCGAGGCGCCTCTGGCGGCGCCGCAGCGCGCTGCCGCCGGCGCAGTTCCCAGTTCCGGTAGAAATCGCGGTGCCAGGGCGGCAGCCGCCCTTTTCCGTTCTCCCTGCAACTTGCTGAACGAGACCTGACCATAAGCAGACAGGTACGTCCCACGCAAATAAGTATCACGTGACGGGAAGAGGGTTCAAACCCCGCATTTCGAGCGCTCATCGCGAAGTGAGGTCTCAGATGGAAACAGCTTTCGAAGTTTACTGGTCTGGAAGAAATAGTTAGTAATCCGTATGTAACGTCATACGAGTGAAATCGTACTACGCTCGACATCTGTCTCAAAGGAGTGCCTCCATGTCATCACCGCTCGCGTTCGCGATCAATTCGGTCCGTGATTTCGAACTGACGGAAGACGGTCAATATCTGACGCTGAAATGTAACGGGTCTGATCGCATCGACTTGCACTGTTCAGTCATGCACGAGCTGCTTGCGGCGCTTTCAAATGCCATCGGCTCGTCGGAGCGTATCCGCCACAAGAAGAAAAACGTGAAGTTCGCGATGCCTTGCGAAGCATGGGCACTAGGCAAGGATGCGGGCGGTGCACCTTATCTGATCTTTACGTTCCGCTTGCCTGGAGGAGCGGAATTGTCCTTTCAGTTGCATCGCTCCCAGGCAGCGCACTTGACGGAAGTCCTTGCGCTAGCCACCGGGTTCGCGAGGCCAGACGTCTCCGGCTTCAGGCTGCAGTAAGGCACGAGTCCTCTCTCATCCGCACATAGCGGGTTATCTATTCGTCAAAAGGAGGTTGCGGTGCGAGCCGACTTTTTACTCTCGTGTCCTGTATGAATGCAAAGATTCTATTGTCCCGCTGTACCAAGGTATTGGCCCTCGTTGGCCTGGGTGTGACGGCCATATCCGCGAACGCAGCAGACTCGTTTGTGGTTCGCGATATCCGGCTCGAAGGACTGCAACGCATCGAACCCGGTACTGTATTCTCGTATCTGCCGATCAAGCAAGGCGACACCTTTAGCGACGACAAGGCTTCGGAAGCAATCCGCGCGCTGTACGCGACGGGCTTCTTCAACGACGTAAAGATCACCACCGAAGGTGATGCCGTGATCGTGCAGTTGGTCGAGCGTCCCGCGATCGGCACGATCGATTTTGCGGGTATTCACGAGTTCGATAAGGACAATCTGATCAAGGCGCTGAATTCCGTCGGGCTGTCATTGGGTAGCTATTACGACAAGGCACTCGTCGACAAATCCGAACAGGAACTGAAGCGCCAGTACCTGACCCGTGGCTATTACGCGGCTGAAGTCACGACGACGGTCACGCCGATCGACCGCAACCGTGTGGGAATACTGTTCTCGGTTGTCGAAGGTCCGAGCGCGAAGATCCGCGAGATCAACTTCATTGGCAACAAGGTGTTCAGCGAAAGCACGCTGCACGACGAAATGCAGCTGTCCACGCCGAACTGGTTCTCGTGGTATACGAAGAACGATCTGTACTCGAAAGACAAGCTCACCGGCGACCTCGAAAACGTTCGCTCGTATTACCTGAATCGCGGCTATCTGGAGTTCAACATTGAGTCGACCCAGGTGTCGCTCACGCCCGATAAAAAGAACATGTATTTGACGGTCACGCTGCACGAAGGCGAACCGTACACGATCAAAAGCATCAAGCTTGCGGGAAATCTGCTCGACCGCGAGGCGGAACTGAGCAAGCTTGTCAAGATCAAACCGGGCGAGCGCTTCTCGGCTGAAAAGCTGCAAGCCGCCACCAAGGCGGTCGTCAACAAGCTCGGCGAATACGGTTATGCATTCGCCAGCGTCAACGCGCAGCCGCAGATCGATCAGGAACACCATACGGTCGACCTGACGCTGCAAGTAGACCCGAGCCGCCGTGTGTACGTGCGTCGCATCAACGTGGTCGGCAACACGCGTACCCGTGACGAAGTAGTGCGCCGCGAAATGCGGCAGCTCGAAAGCTCGTGGTTCGATTCGAACCGTCTCGCCTTGTCGAAAGACCGGATCAACCGTCTCGGCTACTTCACGGATGTCGACGTAACCACGGTGCCGGTGGAGGGAACGCCGGACCAGGTCGACGTGGACGTCAAGGTGACCGAGAAGCCGACCGGCGCGATCACGTTGGGCCTGGGTTATGGCTCGGGCGAAGGGCCGATCATTTCAGCGGGTGTTTCGCAGGACAACGTGTTCGGCTCAGGGACGAGCCTTGCGCTCAACGTCAACACGTCGTCGACGTTCCGTACGCTGACCGTCAGCCAGGTTGACCCGTACTTCACGGTCGACGGCATCAAGCGCATCACTGACGTCTATTACCGCACCAGCGAGCCGCTCACATTCTCGAGCACGACCGATTCGAGTTTTCGGATTATCACGCTAGGTGCCGATCTGAAGTTCGGTGTTCCATTCTCGGAAGCCGACATGGTGTATTTCGGTTTGGGTGTCGAACAAAACCGGCTCGACGTCGACTCCACCACGCCGCAGAGCTATATCGACTACGTGAAAGACTTCGGCCGTGTGTCGAACAACGTGCCCGTCACGATCGGCTGGTCGCGAGACGCCCGTGACAGCGCGCTCGTGCCGAGCCGCGGCTATTACGCGCAGGCGAATGCCGAGTACGGCACACCGATCGGCGGCACGCAGTACTACAAGACGGACGTGCAGGCGCAGTACTACTACTCGTTCTCACGCGGCTTTGTCCTCGGACTGAACTTCCAGGGTGGCTACGGCAATGGCATCGGCAACCCGTATCCGATCTTCAAGAACTATTACGCGGGCGGTATCGGTTCGGTGCGGGGTTATGAAACGAGTTCATTGGGTCCGCGCGACGCGACGACGGGCGACCCTATCGGCGGTTCGAAGATGATCGTCGGCAACGTCGAAGTGACGTTCCCGTTGCCGGGCACTGGATACGACCGGACGCTGCGCGTGTTCACGTTCCTTGACGGCGGCAACGTATGGGGTTCCGAAGGCAACAGCATCGGCGCCAACGGCTTGCGCTACGGCTACGGCGTTGGCCTTGCATGGATCTCGCCGATCGGACCGCTGAAGCTCAGCCTCGGCTTCCCAGTCGTCAAACACACCGGCGATCAATACCAGAAGTTCCAGTTCCAGATCGGGACGTCGTTCTAGCAGCGTCACCTTTTTTGCCGATGTCGCGAACGGATCAGTGCCTGATGCCGGCTAGCCGTCGAGTTTTTGCAGACAGTACGCGTCACCATGAATACGCTGTCTGACGGTCTTTCCGTCGTGACGGCTGACGCGTCAGGCTCGCGCAGCGGCACGGGAGTCGATGTTGCATGATCCGGCAGGAAACACGACGTAACACACCCATGCCGCAACTGGGGCCAGCAAGCGGAATAGCGTCAGCCGGCGACGCGTTCTACATGCAGCAGGTCCGCATCGTCGTGTACATCTTCACATGCGAATCCACATGCTCCGGCAATGCGCTCTGCGAGGCGAACCGATGGGGTCTTCACGGTGTCGACGCGGCGGTCCGCGTCGTGGCGCCGGACCGTCGAGCAGGACGGATTTATGCGCAAATTCATTGGAGTCGGAATGGTGCTTTGCAGCTGTGTCGCGTGTACGACGCCGGTGGCGTCGCAACTTGCCCCGGCTGCTCCGCTGGACGAGACGACGACTACATCGTCCGTGTCGCCCACGTGCCGCATGGTCAACGGCACAGCGGATATCGATGGCGCCACGCAGAACATATCAGGCCTTGCATGCAAGCAGCCCGACGGCACCTGGCAGATCCAGCAGCAGGGCACGGACGCTGAGATGGGCGACGTTTATCCGCCGCCCCTGTATGCATACTATCCCTATTACGATCCGTGGTTTTATGGGCCGCCGGTGGCGTTCGGCTTCGGCGCGTCGTTCCTCTTCATTAATCGTTTTCATCACTTCCATCATGGCCACTTCGGACCGCATGGCGGCTTCCACGGTGGCTTCCACGGCGGCTTTCACGGTGGCTTTCATGGAGGGGGCGACTTCCATGGAGGCGGCGGTTTTCACGGAGGTGGCGGGGGACGCCGTTAACGTATGGCCTGATCGATAAGGATGGAGTCGAATCACGCGCAGCCGCACTAGTCGACGATCGTACGCATGTTGCAACACGCGATCGTCGCTGACACACGAGATTGAGCGGCCGAGCGACTCGTGTATCGATTCCATTCGATCCTCGTTTATAGAATCTTTGCAAGAAGGAGCGAACTCTTTCGGTGAATCGCAATGGCAATCCCCATAGAATCGTCAAGCTGCGGGTGCGCGGTTGGAAAGTGGATCACATTCACCGGACAGCCTACCTAATGGTGCCGGGGGCTTTCGTTAAACCCCTGTTGCGTGAACGGCGCGTTATCCGTTTTTTTATTGAGCCGGGATCATGCACACATCATGATTCCTTCTTGGGCATTGCCTGGAGTGTAAGACAAGTGAAGAAGAAGATTATCGGCGCAGCAGCATTGTCCGTCTTTGCGGCGGCGGCTCATGCGCAAAGCAGCGTCACCCTTTATGGATTGATCGACACGGGTATCGTCTATACGAATAACCAGGGTGGCGGCAGCGCTTGGCAGGAACAAAGCAGCATGCTGTCGAACGAAGTATGGGGTCTGCGGGGAAGTGAAGATCTCGGTGGCGGTCTGCACGCGATCTTCCGTCTCGAGAACGGCTTTAATATACAAAACGGCAAGACCACGTACTCGGGTACGATGTTCGGCCGTCAGGCTTTCGTCGGTCTGCAAAGCGACCAATATGGAACGCTGACATTCGGCCGGCAGTACGATTCCGTAGTCGATGATCTGGGCCCCATCGCATTGGCGAACAACGGCGACGGAAACAACCTGGCCGCACATCCGTTCGACAACGACAACGTAGACGACTCGTTCTACATTAACAACTCGGTCAAGTATGCGAGCCCGACGTATCGGGGGCTGCAGGCAGAGGCGCTGTACGGCTTCAGTAATGCGGCCGGCGGCTTTTCGGACAATCGCGCCTATAGCTTCGGTGTGACGTACAACAATGGCCCGATTAATCTTGCGGCGGCTTACCTTCAGCTGAATAACGGTTCGCTTTCGGGTACCGGGGCAGTGTCGAACAACGACTTCGTCAATTTCCCCGCCGCGCGCCAGCGAGTGATGGGGGTTGGCGGCAACTACACGATCGGTCCGGCGACTATCGGCTTACTGTGGACACATACCCTGCTCGACAATACTCAGCCGGGTGCGAACTCCGTGATCGGGCAGTCGTTCGACACGCTGCATTTCGACAACTACGAAGCCAACGTGCACTATACGCTGACACCTTCGATTTCGTTCGCAGGTGCCTACACGTTTACTCAAGGCGCCTTTGCCGGAACCACCGGTTCGGCGGACCCGAAGTGGCATCAAGTCACGCTGATGGCAGACTACTCGTTCAGCAAACGCACTGACGTTTATGTCGAGGGTGTCTACCAACACGCATACGGTGCTGCTGGCTCTGCGTTCGAGGGTGCGTTTATCAATGGCCTCGCGCAGGCGTCTACAGGCAATCAGGTGGCGGCGACGGTAGGCTTGCGTACGCGCTTCTAACGGACGCAACGTCTGTTCAGCTTGGACACGCGCTGGAACGTCGGCACATCGCCCTAGGCCGGGATCGATGTGCCGACGTGTTGATTCAGCGTCAGCCAGCTTCCGCAGCGCGAAGAAATGCGCGTTGCCCTTTCTCAACAGCGTCGGGTGACCACCGCATCTCAGCCATTGCTTTGACCACGGGCAATCCGGTTCCGAAATCAGGCGGGGAACTTGCGGCCCACCAGGTAGGTTGCGCCGGTGGGACCGTATTGCTCCGAATGCTCATCGCCGGCTTCGATTTCGAAGATATCGCCGACGCGGTATTCGCGCGAAACCGTGCCACCCCACGAAATGGTCATTTCTCCGGCGGTGATCACCGCGCGCGCCCTGAACGGATGCTTGTGCGTTTCAATGAACTGGTTCGGTGCGTAGGTTTTTTCCAGCACTTCCTGGTAGCCGGTATTGGTCAAGTCAGCCTTGAAACTTTCGATATCCATGCTCTCACTTCCTTTTAAAGTCGCGCGGAACTTGAGCTCGCCGGTGGCTAGAAGCTCGCCGGATCGAGGCTGTTCAGCACGTGTCAAAAGTCGAAAAGATTGCGCCGCACGTTCACCAGGTGCGTGACCATGAAATCGCGTGCACTAGCCGCATCGCGTTCTTTGAGCGCTGCCAGCAATTGCCGGTGCTCGCGCTGATAAGCGAGTCGTCGCTCAGGCGTAAGGCTGCGCTTTTTCAACAAGCCCCATTCGCCATGTTCGCGGACTTTGAGAATCAGATTGAACACGCTGACCATGAAATTGTTGTGTGCGGCTTCCGCGATCTTGTGATGAAACTCGGCGTCCCAACGTTCAAATTCCTCGAGCGTCTTCGACTGCTCCGCGCTTACGCAACATGCTTCCATCGCTGCAAAATCGGCCGGCGTGCCATTGCGCACCACCAGGTCGATCAGGCCCGGCTCGAAAATCAGCCGCGCGTCCATCAGCTCGGCGGGACTCACTACAGCTTGGGGTTCCGCTGCCTTGGGTATTTTTTGCTCAACATCCTGGGCCACGTAAGTGCCGCTGCCCACGGTCTGGGTGATGAGGCCCATTTCTTTCATCTGCGCCAGTGCGCGTCGCACCGTCGAGCGGCCGACCGCGTAGGTCTCGCTCATCTGCCGCTCGGTGGGCAAGCGTTCGCCCGGATGCCAACGGCCATCGCGGAGGTTGGACAGCAGGGCTTCCTTGAGTGTGTAAACCGGGTCTGAAACGGGATGGTCGGGCATTGGGTAAAAAAGCTGTGACGGGTTCCACGAATCATAAGGCAATGGCCGCGAGGTTGGTACAAATTGGTTTCACTCGCGCGCGCCGTCACGTAGTCCGGTGTTCTCCGCCTCAGCAGCGCCGTTCCCAATGGAATGCAACCCAGATAGACGGAGACTTGTCAGCAAACAGCGCCAGTGTGATCATGGCAGCAGGTCATGGGCATTGCCTGGATTGACGAGAAAACAATCGATTGCTAGCATGGCTCCACTTGGGTTGATTGTAAACCAAATTGAACCAATAGGAAATCTCGTGCGCGTTGCTTCCCTGCTCATCGACCACCGTCACGTCTTTGTTTTTGTCGCCGCCCCCAGCGTCGTCGAGTTTCGCCGCCTGCTGCCTCACCTCAGGTCCCGTCATCCCTCGATGTATCCGATGTCATGCCCGACACCGGATGCCTGAGTCCCCCGTCAATACCCTCGCTTTAACCCGTTACATGGGCAAGCGGACAAACCACCTCGCGGCAACCCTAAAAAAATGAGGGTGAATCGCTACGCCGAAAAAGACAGCGTTTTATCAGTACCCACACTTCGGCAAGAACCGGCGCGAGGGCAAATTACAGGAGACAAGTCACGTGAGTACCAAGACGGCGCATGCATTCGGCTTTCTGCATCGCTATAACAAAGATCTCTATGCGGGCGCCCTGATGCTCGTTCTCGGTCTCGGCTCGATCTATGCCGGACTTGGCTATAACGTGGGCAGCCTGAGTCACATGGGCTCGGGATTCTTCCCTGTAGCAGTGGGGACCGTTCTCGTCTTGTGCGGCCTCGCGATCGCATTTTCTGCCAAAGCCCCGGACCCCCATGCCACTGCGCAACCAGCGCTTCGGCCCGAATGGCGCGCCTGGTGCTGCATCGTGATGGGCATCGCCGCCTTCGTCGTGCTGGGCCGATACGGCGGCCTGTTACCCGCCACCTTCGCGATCGTGTTCATCTCGGCACTCGGCGACCGGGACAACACCTGGGTGAGCGCGCTAATTCTCGCCGCCGCGATGTGTGCGATCTGCACCGTCGTGTTCTGGTGGGCTTTGAAACTGCAGTTTCCATTGCTGTCCTGGGGTTGAATCATGATGGGGCAATCTCTGTTGGACTTGATGCAGGGTTTCGGCGTGGCGCTTCAGCCCCACAATCTGATGTGGTCGTTCGTCGGCGTGTTGATCGGCAACCTGATCGGTGTGCTGCCGGGCATGGGCGCGTTGTCGGCCATTTCCATGTTGCTGCCGCTGACCTATACGATGCATCCGATCCCCGCAATCCTGATGCTGGCGGGCATCTTCTACGGTTCTCAATACGGCGGCGCGATCGGTGCAATCCTGCTCAATCTGCCATGTCATCCGCCGCACGCCGTGACCTGCCTGGACGGTTATCCCATGACCAGACAGAACAAAGGCGGCACGGCACTGGGCATCGCCATGCTGGCTTCGTTTTTCGCGGCGTCGTTCGGCATCGTTGTGATGGTTTTCGCCTCGCCGCTACTGGTCAGCGTGGCTTTCAAGTTCGGGCCGGCCGAACTGTTTTCGATCATGCTGCTGGGCTTGCTGGCCGGCGGCACCATGTCCCGGGGCTCGGCGCTCAAGGGAGTGGCGATGACGGCGGTGGGACTGTTGATCGGCATTGCCGGTACCGACGTGAACAGCGGCGTGATGCGCCTGACCTTCGGTCTGCCACAGCTTTCCGACAAGGTCGAGCTGGTGGCGCTGGCGCTCGGCCTGTTCGGGGTGGCGGAATTCTTGCGCAACGTCAATCGCATGGAGTCGGTGGGTAGCGGCACGAAGGTACGTTTGCGCGACATGCGACCCAGCATGGCCGAACTCAGGCAAGCGTTCTTGCCGATGGTGCGCGGCACGTTCATCGGTACGTTGTTCGGCGCGATGCCGGGCACCGGCCCTACCATCACCACGTTCCTCGCTTACGCGGCCGAGAAAAAGCTCTCCAGGTCACCTGAACGGTTCGGCCGCGGCGCTCTCGAGGGCGTCGCTGCGCCGGAGGCCGCATCGCATTCCAAGACCCAGGTGGACTTCATTCCAACCATGAGTCTGGGCATTCCGGGCGACGCCGTGATGGCGCTGATCCTCGGCGCGCTGTTGATCCAGGGTATCCAGCCAGGTCCGCAACTGATCACCGAGCACGCCGACCTGTTCTGGGGGCTCATCGCCAGCTTCTGGATCGGCAATGTCCTGCTGGTGATTCTGAACGTACCGCTGATCGGCGTCTGGGTGAAGCTGCTGCGGGTGCCTTATCGCTATCTGTATCCGTCGGCACTGTTTTTCATTGCGGTGGGCGTGTACAGCACCAACAACAGTCTGTTCGAGGTTGGCGAAGTACTGGTGTTCGGAGTAGTCGGCGCCATCTTCGCCGCGCTTGATTTTCAGGTCGCGCCGATCCTGCTCGGTTATGTGCTCGGACCTATGGTCGAAGAGTATTTCCGGCGCGCGATGCTGTTGTCGCGCGGAGACTTGGCTGTCTTCATCGACCGCCCGATCAGCGCTTTTTTTATCGCGTGCAGTGCTCTGCTCATACTGGTGCAACTGTATTTTTGGGTGCGCGGCATGAAAAAACGCGCGGCCCAACGCCGCTCATTGCACGCGACGAAACCAGCCACCGTCACCGACAGCAATCTGGTGTGAGGCTCGATATATTGGTTGCAATTGGTTCATAGAATTATTGATTTATGCCGTTTTTTTCCCTAAAAATGCAGAGTGAGTCAGCTAAACGAGGCCGGTAGCGCTTGTAACGTGGTTTCTTTTGGGATATATTAAAACCAAATGTAACCAATAGGAGATTTGATGCGCTTTGCTTCCCTGGTTATCGACCGGCGTCCCGCCCCGGTCGTCATCGCCGACGACCTGCAACGCTTCGTCGAGGTTCGTCACCTTCTGCCCGGCTTTGACGGCGACATGATCGATCTCATTGCCCAGGTTCCGCTGCCGGACCAGCAGTTCGCCGCCGCCGTGCAACGCACTGATCGCTGGCAAGCCGTCGGTACCCACGAACTGCTCGCCCCGCTCGAGGTGCGCCGTAACATCTTCTGCGTCGGCAAGAACTATCACGAACATGCAAGGGAGTTCAGCCAATCCGGGTTTGACACATCCGCCCAGCAAGGCGAGCTCGCTCCGCCCGCGCCCGTCGTGTTCACCAAGCCCGCTTCTACCGTGGTCGCGCATCGCGCCACCGTCAAAGCCTTCGAGCACCTCACGTCCCAACTCGACTACGAGGTCGAACTCGCTGTCGTCATCGGCAAGCCCGGCAGAGGCATTTCCAAGGCCGATGCCCTTCAGCACGTGTGGGGCTACACCATCGTCAACGACTTCACAGCGCGCGACCTCCAGCAAAAGCATCGTCAGTGGTTCATCGGCAAGTCATTGGACACGTTCTGTCCGATGGGCCCGTACCTGGTTTCCGCCCACGGTATCGATAGCGCCAACCTGAACGTGCGTTGCTGGATCAACGACGAACTGCGCCAGAACGCCAACACCAAAGACCTCATCTTCGATATCCCAACTATCATCGAAACCCTTTCGGCCGGCATGACTTTGCTGCCCGGCGACGTCATCGCCACCGGCACCCCCGCCGGCGTCGGCATCGGGTTCAAGCCCCCCAGGTTCCTCAAGAAGGGCGATGTCATGAAGCTTGAGATCGATCACCTCGGCTCCCTCGTCAATACCATTGGATAAATAGCACCCGGCATCTTTTTCAATGACCAAGGCGCTCGCGTGGACCACGTGGGGCGAGCGCCCCTGTACTGCGGCATGCAGTGCGGATGCGGACTATAAATACCAGGAGGCACGTAATGAACAATCGTTGGAGCACTCGCTCCTTTCGCCGGCGTATGGGCCATGCCCTGACGCTTGGCGTACTGGCGTCGACATCGATCGCGAGCTTTGCCGCCGACGACTATCCGAGCCGGCCGGTCACCATCATCGTGCCATTCGCGGCGGGCGGTTCCGCCGACGTATACGCACGCATCGTCGCGCAACAACTCAGCGCTCAATTGAAGCAGTCGTTCATCGTCGACGACCGGCCCGGCGCGGGAGCCATCATCGGCACCGAGTATGTGGCGCAGTCCAAGCCCGATGGTTATACGCTGCTGTTGATCTCCAACACGCACACCGTCAACGAAACGCTCTACACGAGGAAGCCGTTCAAGCTGATGAGCGATTTCGTGCCGGTGGCGCCGATCAATTCTTCCGACCTGGTGCTGGTGACACGGCCGGGGTTGGGGGTCAATAACGTCGCCGACCTGATCAAGCTGGCGAGGAGCGAACCAGGCAAACTGTCATATGCCTCGTCTGGTTACGGCACGCCTTATCACATGGCCGGCGAGCTGTTCAAACAAATGGCCGGCGTCTCGATCCTGCATGTGCCCTATAAGGGCAGCTCGAATGCGCGTACCGACGTAATCGGCGGCCAGGTCGACATGATGTTCGATGCCACCACCACCATGGCGGGCTTTATCAGCAGCGGCAAGGCCAAGGCGCTGGCCACCACCGGCACGGTGCGTTCGGACCTGCTGCCCAATCTGCCAACCGTCGATCAATCCGGGGTGCCGAAGTACAACGCCGTGATCTGGCTCGGCCTGATGGCGCCCAAAGGCACGCCGCCCGCAGTGGTCGACAAGCTCAACGCCACGCTGACCCGGATCGTCGCCACTCCGCAGATCAAGGCGTCGTGGCAGAAACAGGGCGCCGACACGATGTCGATGAATCCGGCCCAGTTCACGCAGTTCATGAACGACGACATAAAAAAATGGGCGCAGGTAGTCAAGGTTTCGGGTGCGAAGGTCGACCAGTGAACATGGCCACGACTACGCGCATTCCGATTACGGTCAATGGGACCGGGCACGGGTTCGAGCTGGACGGCGACACACGCCTGCTCGATGTGCTTCGCGATGAGCTGAAGCTCAAAGGCACGCGTTTCGGCTGCGGGGAAAACCAGTGTGGCGCGTGTCTTGTCCTAGTCGACGGTTTTGCTGTGGCGTCATGCGACACGCCGCTGTGGGCGCTGGCGGGCAAGCAGGTGACCACGGTCGAAGGTTTGGGCAGCCGGGCGGCACCGCATCGCTTGCAGCGGGCGTTCATCGCCGAGCAAGCCGGGCAATGCGGCTACTGCAGCTCGGGCATGCTGATCGCAGCGGCGGCCCTGCTCGAACGCTGTCCGCACCCGACCGATGCCCAGATTCGAGAGGCACTTGACCGCAATCTGTGCCGGTGCGGCAGCCACAATCGCATCGTGCGCGCAGTGCTGCGTGCCGCGTCGTCATCGTGAACCCTCTCACCGTCGTGTCCACCGAAGCGACAGGCGTACCGGTCAGCGAGCGGCCGCAGAGTCTGCGCGCCAATCCTTGCCTTGGCGCGTGGCTGCGATTCTCCAGTGAAGGATACGTCGAAGTGCTATCAGGCAAGGTCGAGATCGGCCAGGGTATCGTCACGGCGCTCGCGCAGATCGTTGCCGAAGAACTGGACGTCGGCATCGACCAGATTCGCATGCGCCCGGCCAACACAGCGGCGAGCCCTGACGAGGCTGTCACCTCCGGGAGTCTTTCGATACAACACTCCGGCACCGCGTTGCGACACGCCTGCGCGCACGCGCGCGCCGTGCTGCTCGAACGTGCTGCGCGCGTGCTGCAAGTGTCGACGGACCTGGTGCATCAATTAGCGGTGAAGCGCGGTGAAATCAAGGCGCCTCACGGCGGTCTCGCGAGTTATTGGGCCATCGCCGGCGAGGTTCAATTCGACGTTGATATCGATTGCACGATTGCCGTGAAAGCGGCCGCCGCCTATACCATCGTGGGCGCGCCGGTGCCGCGCGACGATCTCGCGGATAAATTCCTGGCGGTTCCGCGCTTCATCCAGGATATCGAACTGCCGGGCATGCTGCATGGACGCATGCTGCGTCCGGGCTCGCGCGCGACGACCCTGCTCTCGCTCGACGATGGCGCAGCACGCGCGGTGTCCGGCGTGGTGCAAGTGATACGCGACGGCTCGCTGGTGGGCGTGCTGGCCACATCGCAGCGCGCCGCTGTCGAAGCCATTGACAAGCTGCGCCGGCACGCCCGCTGGCAGCGTAGCGAGCCCCTTCCGGAACAACAGAAGCTGAGCGCCTGGTTGAAGCAGCAACCAGTGGAAACCACTGTAGTGGCCGACCGCCAAAGTGCCGCCGCCGATGTGGCACGCACTTTGAAGATGAGCTGCGAAAAGCCGTTCCTGGCGCATGCTTCGATCGGCCCCTCGTGCGCATTGGCTCGATTCGACGGCGAACGCCTGGAAGTGTGGAGTCATAGTCAGGGCATCTTCAATCTGCGCGCCGACCTGGCGTTGAGCTTCGGCATGGCGGTATCGGCCGTGGTGGTGCAGCACGCGGAAGGCGCCGGCTGTTATGGGCACAACGCGGCCGACGACGTCGCATACGATGCCGCGTGGCTGGCGCGCGCCGCACGCGGCCAGCCTGTCCGAGTCCAGTGGAGCAGGGCCGACGAGCTGGCATGGGCGCCGTACGGCCCGGCCATGGTGATCGAACTCGAAGCTGATCTCGATGCGAGCGACCGCGTGGTCGGTTGGCGTCATAGCGTCTGGAGCAACGGCCATGGCACGCGGCCGGGTCGCGGCAACACCCCCGCGCTGCTGGGCGCCTGGCATCTCGAGACGCCGTTCGAAGCGCCCGCGGCAGTCAATCCCCCGCTGCACGCGGGTGGGGGTGCCGAGCGTAATGCGGTGCAGCTCTACGACTTTCCCGCGTGGAACATCGTGAATCACCGGGTGCTGAGCATGCCGCTGCGAACCTCGTCGTTGCGTTCGTTAGGGGCATTTGCCAACGTGTTCGCGCTTGAGTCGTTTGTCGACGACCTGGCCGAAGCCACCGCCAGCGAACCGCTCGAATGGCGCCTGCGGCATTTGTCCGACCCCCGCGCCCGGGCCGTGCTGCAGCGCGCGGCGCTGCGAGCCGGCTGGCACGAACGGGATAAGCAGGAAGGCATCGGCTATGGCATTGCCGTGGCACGGTACAAAAATTCCGGTGCGTACTGCGCGGTGGTGGCACGCATCGAGGCAGGCGCGCAGATCGTGGTCACCAGACTGAACATCGCCGTGGACGTGGGCACCGTCATCAACCCCGACGGCGTCGCCAACCAGATCGAGGGCGGTGCACTACAGGCTGTGAGCTGGACCTTGAAAGAAGAAGTGCGATTCGACCGGCAACGCGTCACCAGCGATAGTTGGGAAACCTATCCGATCTTGCGGTTCACGGAAGTGCCCGCTGTCGAGGTCGATATCGTGCCGTCGAACGCACCTGCTTGTGGGGCGGGCGAGGCATCGTTGGGTCCGACCGCGGCGGCCATCGGTAATGCGGTACGCGATGCCCTTGGCGTAAGAGTAACCAGCCTGCCTTTGAGCGCCGAGCGAATCATCGCGGCATTCGACCAGTAATCCAATCAGACGGGAGTCACTATCACCATGGAATTGAAAATTTTGAGCGCCGGCGCGGCCAAAGGTATTGTCCAGGCCCTGGCGGAAGAATTCCGCTCGAGCACGGGTGCCAGTCTCAACGGCACCTTCGGCGCGGTCCACGCGATCCGGGAAAAACTGGACGCCGACGAGCCTTGCGACGTCATCATCCTGACCGGGAAAATGATCGCGGACCTGGACCAGACGGGACGCGTGGAATCCGCTTCGCGCGCCGAGTTAGGACGAGTCGAAACCGGCATTGCAGTGCGCACCGGCGAACCGCTTCCGGCCATCGCCGACGGTGAGCAATTGAGCGCCAGTTTGAAATGCTCGAAAGGGGTCTACTTTCCCGACCCGCTACGTGCCACCGCCGGCATTCATTTCGTTACTGTGTTGCGGAAGATGGGTATTTACGAGAATGTCGAGCCGTTCTTCCGGTCTTTTCCGAGCGGCGCGGTGGCCATGGCGAACCTTGCGCAAAGCGGCGAACCGGGACTGATCGGCTGTACGCAGGTGACCGAGATCATGTATACCCAGGGCGTTTCGCTGGTCGGGCTGTTGCCCAAGGAATTCGAACTGTCGACGGTCTATTCGGCAGCCGTCAGCAGCAAGGCCGCGAACCCGGAATTGGCACGCGCCTTCGTCCAGTTCCTCACCGGCAGCAAGACCCGGACGCTGCGCGCATCTAGCGGATTCAATGTTTAGTTTGCTGCGCATGAGCGTTCCAGGCACCCGGTAACGACGTGCCGCTCACCATGGCGTGCCGCTTCGACTGAGATTGATTCAAGCGGCAGTCGATACCGAGGAAAAATTCAGAAAAGAACTATATGTAATTCAACATATTAATTAGTAGTGCATATGCAGTAAATAAATTGACAACCACATACCAAAGAGAATGGAGGTGATAGTGAAAAAATCACTACTAGCATTGCCGATACTGGCTGTTTGTGCGACGCACGCGAACGCGCAGAGCAGTGTCACGCTGTACGGGCTTCTTGATGAAGGCTTGATGATCAACACCAACGCCAAGAACGTAGTCAACGGAAAGAATGTCGGCGGCCGTCAGTTTCAGTTAGATTCCAACTCGGGTCTGCAAGGCAGCCGGTGGGGTTTGAAAGGTTCCGAGGATCTGGGCGGCGGGCTGAAGGCGATCTTCACGCTGGAATCCGGTATCAACGTCAGCAACGGCGCGTTTGGCCAGGGCAACACGGCTTTCGGCCGCCAGGCGTTTGTGGGCATTTCCAGCGCGAGCTACGGCACGGTCACGTTGGGCCGGCAGTACGACAGCGTCAACGATTACATCGGCAGCTATGGCTTCGCGCTCTCGTATGGCGGGTCGAGCACCGAACATCCGGGCGACATCGACAACGTCAATCACTCCTCCCGCGCGAACAACACGATCAAATACGCGAGCCCGAACTTCCGCGGCTTGCAGTTCGGCGGCACGGTCTCGTTGGGCGGCATCGCCGGTGAAATATCGCAGTCGAGCGGCTATACATTGGGTGCGAACTATAACCACGGAGGCATGGGCTTAGGCGTGGCGTACGAGTACTTCAAGAACCCGTCCGCAGCGGGCGCCATTTTGAACGGCAACGTGAACGCGACGACTTTCAACTCGTTGAATTCCGGCTATCTCGGGGCGAGACCCGCGAATTCGTTGCAGATCATCGCCGCGGCCGGCAGCTATCAAATCGGACCGGCGCTGATCGGCGCGGTGTATTCGAACACGAAATACCAGAATATCGGTGCGTTCGGCGGCGCGACGGCGACCTTCAACGACTTCGAATTGAACGCGTCCTATCGGTTCACGCCGGCGCTGCTTCTGGCGGGTGAGTACAACTACACGAAGGGCAATGCAGTGCGCGGAGACATTGGCGACCAGAAGTACAATCAGTTCTCGCTGTTGCTGGACTACCTGCTGTCTAAGCGCACGGACGTCTACATGGAAGGCACGTTCCAGACGGCAAGCGGCACGAGTTCGACGGGCACGGCGGCGGTGGCGGACATCGGCTCCCTCGGCGATTCGTCGAACAACCATCAGCTCGTCGCCCGGGTCGGGATGCGCCACAGGTTCTGACGTCGTAGCGTGGCGGCGCGCAAGCCTCGGCAGCGACACCCGTGGGGCATCGCAGGGTGTGCGTCAAAGGCGCATGGCCGCCGCGATTGTGGCGGTCATTGTCATGAGTGTCGTTGCCACACGGACGCACAGCAGAATCGGGCTCTCCGATGCCGGGGCGACTCGCCGCATAAAATTAGTTATCCCGATACACTGTGTGCGTTCGAGCGTATGCCGTTCGACAACCTGACAATGCCGTACTCAGCGATGCTCACCGGAGCACTTTCTTATGAAGACGAAAGCAGGACTTCTGCTTGCGATTGTGTTGGTCACGATGCAGTCCGCTCACGCGGCGGATCTGGTGATTTTCTCCGCGGCTGCGATGAAAGGCGCACTGGAGAACCTGCCCGAAAACTATCTGGCTGCAACAGGCGATCGCGTGCGCCTCATCTACGGCACCGCGGGACAGGTGCGTGACCGGGCAATATCGGGGCAGGCGTTCGACCTCGTCATCGTCCCACCCGAGCCTCTCGCCAAACTGACCGAGCAAGATCTTGTCAGGAAGGGTTCGCAGGTCGATGTCGCGCGCGTGCGGCTCGGAGTCGCGGTCAAAGCCGGTGCCGCGTTGCCCGCGATCAACGACGACCCGGCGTTCACGAGGGCCTTGCTCGATGCCCCTTCGATCGGCATGGCCGACCCCGCCACCGGCGCTACCTCGGGCATCTATCTGGCCCGGTTGATTGACCGCCTCGGGATTGGCGGCACAGTGGCTCCCAAGGTCAAATATTATCCGGAAGGGCAAACCGCGATGGAAGCGATGGCACGAGGCGAGGTGTCCCTCGGATTGGGCCAGACCAGCGAAATCAAGCCCGTGCATGGAGTCACCCTCGTCGGGCCGATCCCGGAAGATTTGCAACTCGTGACGACCTACGCAGCGGGCATAGGTACAAAGAGCGAGCATCCGGATGCAGCGCAAAAGCTGCTTTCCTATCTCACCGGACCGGCAGTGCAAACGTCTTTGAAGGCGAACGGATTCGACCTCGTCTCACCTACTAATTGACTCATTCCTTACCACGGCACACGCCCAAGGAGTCGAGACAAACGGGAGTGTTGCCCAGGCTCGACGGTACGAGCACAAGGACTAGTAACGTCTCAATTCTCATAATCGGGAAAAAACAATGAGCAACACGAAAGACACGCAGCAGAGGGTCCAGCGACGCCGTTTGCTGCAAGGCGCGGCGCTAACATTGATGGCCACGGCAGTGCCGCTCTCTGCTAACGCGGCGGCGCCGCGGATCATTGCCGAAGATCACTGGGCGCAGAAAGGTGCGGTGAAACTGTATCTGTATCGCAAGCGACTCGCGGACGACCGCAACGCAAGTTCCGGCCCGAAGCCTGTGTTATTCCTCGTGCACGGGTCGTCGTTTTCGGGCCGCGGGGGCTTCGATCTGCAAGTGCCGGGCACGGAGAACTACTCGTTCATGGACGAGTTTGCTCGCTACGGCTTCGACGTCTGGACCATGGACCATGAAAACTACGGCCGCTCGTCGCAGACGGATTCGAACTCCGATGTCCGCTCCGGTGTCGAGGACCTGAAAGCGGCGATGCCGGTGATCGAAAAGGTGACTGGCCAAAAGACATTCATGTTCTATGGCCAGTCGTCCGGCGCCCTCCGGCTGGGCGTCTTTGCGATGGAAGAGCCGGACCGCGTGGAGCGCATGGTCCTGGATGCAATCACCTATACGGGCGAGGGCGCGCCGGAAATCATGAGGCGGCGCGCGAACATCGCGGCACTCGAGGCCAGCAATTCCCGTCCAACCTCGCAAGCGAGCTTCGATGCCATCTTCGCCCGCGACGACCCGTCGACGGTCGATCCCAAAGTACCGAAGGCATTGGGCGACTATGAACTCAAGCTCACCAACCGGACACCGAACGGCACCTACATCGATATGGCGATTCATATGCCGATGGTCGATCCGAAACGGCTGCAGTGTCCCGTCTGCATGACGAGAGCCGAGCACGACGGCAATGCGACCGATGCGGAACTGCTCGAATTCTTTTCGCAGTTGCCGAACAAGGACAAGCAGTTCTGCGAGATCAAGGGAGTGGCTCACATCGCGGTGCTGGGCATCAATCGGCATCGTATCTGGCATGCGATGCATGCCTTCTACACGATGCCTCCGCAGCGTTCAGCCTGACGTAAACGAGAGCGTGCAAAAGTTGGGGAGGACCGCTCGACGATCTGGATGCCGCACCACTTCGTGTGCGGTACGCAGATCAGTCGGGCCACGTTCTCGTGTGCGCCGACTGTCGTCGCGGGCGGTGGCTGCCCGTCAGAACTTGTGCCGCATGCCCACACGAAGCACGACCTGATGATTGTCGCTCGATGGCGTCACGCCGTTGATCGCTGCAACCGCCGCACTTCCCGTCGAGTCCGTACCGGAAGCCTTTTGGTAGATTCCGACGAAATAGACATCCGTGCGCCTCGAAAGGAAATAGTCAGCGCCGAGTTGGGCCTGATGATAGGTCGCGCCATCCCGGCCGTTTACCGAGCTGCCCTTCGTGTAATCGTAGGCGGCACCCACGAGGAATGCAGGCGTGATCTGATATTTGAAGTTCGCTTCGACGTTGTTGAAGATCGCCGTGCCGCGATTGCCGAATGGATTCGGTCCCGAGCCGCCGCCATCGAGATTGTCGAAACGCGTATTCGAATAGGTGCCGCCGAACGTGGCCGCGCCAAACGTGTACGCACCGCCCGCCGCATAGACTTCCTGCGTGCGCGCATCGGCAAAGCCGGAGAACACGGGCGATGCAATGTTGTTCAACGTCGCGAGCGGCGCCGAGCCGGTCGTGTTCGCGAGCACGCTGGTGCCGTAGAACGAGGTGTTCGGATTGCGGATGTTCAGATAACCGACGCCAAGCCCGAGCGGCCCGTTGTAATAAGAGCCGCCGAGCGACCAGATCTGATTCTGACTGAAATTACCCGCTACGCCGCCAGGACTGTAGACGCCGCCGAACGTGAAGCCGCCGTAGTTGTTGCTCGTATATTTGATCGCGTTGTTGACCCGGTTCGAGTTGTTGATGTTATCCAGGTCGCCTGGGTGCGCGGTGTAAAAGCCGCCCCATTGATCGCCCACTTCGAACAGGCCAACGTAGTCCACCACGGAATCGTATTGACGCCCGAGCGTCACCGTCCCATAACGCGTGGCCAGTCCGACGTATAACTGACGGCCGAATTCAAGCCCGCCCTGGCCGAGTTTGCCGCTGCTCAGATCCATGCCGCCTTCAAGCAGGAAAACCGCTTTCATGCCGCCGCCCAGATCTTCGCTACCGCGCAATCCCCAGCGGCTCGCCTGAATCTCGCCGCTCACCATGCTGTACTGGCGCGCGCCGTGTGAGTTGTTATTGAAGGTCAGCCCTTCGTCGACGATCCCGTAAAGCGTAACGCTGCTCTGCGCCTGTGCGATAGCCGCGTGCGTTCCAAGCGCACCAATTACTCCCGCAATGCAAAGTGACTTTTTCATCCTGTTTCCAGACTGTATCGTTGACGTCGAGTCCCTCGGTGCGAAACCAGGGGTGGATTTCACGGTCATGATTTGCCGGCCGCGAGGCATGCTACAAAGCAGGCATCCTAAAGAAACGAAATCGAGCGCATAGCGACATGAATCCGCTTCGCTCTCTTTACACCGGCCTTCGATAGCGCCTTCGCGTCCAGATCGATTTCCGGTTGCGACGAAAATTAAGCAGCCTATTTTGTCTTGTCAATGGAACATTTGACGCGGGAAATGTCCTATTGGCGCGTAAAGCGTTGAAGCTTCTGCGAAGTTCGTCAGTTGAGTGTTTTCCCCATGGAACAAGCCACCGCACAACTTGTTCTATCGTTCATCCAGTCTCGTCCAGCAAACTGTCCGCTCTGATGGAGGGAGCGGATCATCGAGCTTGCACGTTCCTTACTGCAAGCCAGTTGCTTCCGTCGGTGTTTACGAGGTAGAACAATCTTTATTTTCCAATTTGTTCTATTGACCCGACATTACGACACTTCTAGAGTGAGCCTCATGGAAACCACCTTACCCCTGCCGAAATATCACCAGATCTACTTGGTGTTGCGCGAGCAACTCCAGGAAGGACGCTTCGACGAAGAAGGCGTGCCCGGCGAACATCTGCTCGCTGAACAGTTCGCGGTCGCGCGCATTACGATTCGCAAGGCAATGGAGATGCTGGTGGCGGACGGGCTGGTCACGCGCCGGCCGGGCGTGGGGACGTGGCCGCAGCGTATCGATACGGGGAAAAAGCAGGGCAATGCGAAAGCCGCACCGGTTTCGCGCGAGAAAGCGCACCTCACCGGCCTGCTCGAGAACATCGTGAATATGGGGTTGCGCACCACGGTCGAAGTGATAGACAGCACGGAAGTGCTCGCTTCGGACGCCATCGCGGAGGCGCTGCATCTGTCTGTCGGCGATGCCGTCTACAAGAGTATCCGGGTTCGCAGCACGTCGGCGGGACCGGTGTCGTTCATCACGACACACGTGCCCAAAGCTGTCGCCGAAATCAACCGCCGCGACCTCAAGCGCAAGCCCTTGCTGATGCTGCTGGAGGAAGCGGGCGTGCAGCTCGGCGGCGCGACGCAAACCATTTCGGCGCGCCTCGCCGACGCCGTGGTTGCGCGCCATCTCGACGTCGCGGTCGGCTCGGCGTTGCTCGCCGTGACGCGTCTCGTGCGCGACACCGACGAACGGCCGGTGCAATTGCTCCAGGGTCTGTACCGGCCCGATCGCTATCAGTATCAGTTGCAGCTCTCTCGGATTGGCGATATCGACGCCAAGGTCTGGGTCAGCGAGGAACTGTCCGCTACCTTCAACTAACGCAATCCTACGGAGATCGCATGAGTTCGCGTCGCACTTTCCTGCGTCGGTCCACCGCCGCCGCGGCACTGGTTGCAGCACCTTGGGTCGCTCGTGCCGCGAGCGCGAAGAGCATCAAGATCGGCGTGCTGCATCCCGTCACCGGAGCGTTGGCCTATTCGGGGCAGCAATGCCGGCTGGGCGCTTTGCTGGCCATCGAGGACATCAACAACGCCGGCGGCATCAAGTCGCAAGGCGGCGCGCTCATCGAGGCGGTGCTGGGCGACGCGCAATCGCGGCCCGAGGCGGGCGCCGCCGAGGTCGAGAGAATGAACGAGGCGGGCGTGACGGCGATCGTCGGCGCCTATGCATCGGCGATCTGTCTCACCACGACCCAGACGGCCGCGAAGTACGGCTTGCCGCATGTGGTCGATGTCGGCGTCGCCGATCAGATCGTCGAGCGCGGACTCACGAATACGTTTCGCTTCGGCCCCGGCTATCGGATGTGCAGCCAGCGCGCGGTCGACAACCTCAATACGTTGAATACCGACGCGGGCAAACCGGCCAGAACGGTGATGATCGTGCACGAAGAATCGCTGTTCGGCGCCGGCACGGCTGCGCTGCTCAGCAGCGAGTTGCCCAAGTACGGTTTCGAAATCAAGGAAGTCATCAAGCATCCGAATCCGACGCGCGACTTCAACAACATCGTGCTACGCATGCGCGCGGTCAATCCGGACATCGTGATTCCCGCCAACTATTACAACGAATACGCGCTGTTGCTGCGCGCGATGAAACAGCAGAACGTGCGCCCCAAAGCGATCTATTCGGTGTTGGGCGGGGCCGCATCGAGCTATAAGTTTCTGAAGGAGTTTCCGGATATCGCGGACGGCATCATCGATTGCAATCACTGGTTCAATCCGAAGGATGCGCGTGTTGCGCCGTTGCGCAAACGGGTCGAAGCGAAGGGCGCGTACTTCTCATATGAAGTGTTCATGACCTACACCGCGACGATGCTGCTCGCCGACGCACTGGAGCGCGCGAAATCCGCCGACCGCGCCGCCGTCAATGCGGCGCTTGCCTCGAGCGCTTTCAAGGATCACATGATGCCGTATGGTCCGACGCATTTCGTCAACGGTCAGAACACCGGCGCGCAACCGCTTCTCACTCAGGTAGTCGGCAACGATATCAAGGTCGTGCTGCCGCCGGCCTATCGCGAAGTGGCGCCGCAGTTTCCGCTCAAGAGCTGAGGCAGCGCATGTTCGATCCGGTGATTCTCTTCTCCGCACTGCTTAACGGACTGACAACGGGTGCGGTCTATGCGCTCATCGCGCTCGGTCTCACACTGATTTACGGCGTGCTGCACATCATCAACTTCGCGCACGGCGCGGCGTTGATGGTCGCGCTGTATGCGGTCTATCTGCTGAAGGAACGGCTCGGCATCGATCCGTATCTGGCGCTGCCGGTGGTGACACTCGGCATGTTCGCGTTCGGCTACGCACTGCAGCGCTGCGTGATCAATCGCGCGAGTCACGGCAAGGACGAAAACATTCTGCTGGTCACGCTCGGTCTGTCGATCGTGTTGGAGAATCTGGCGCTCGTGTGGTTCCACTCCGATACGCGCAACATCGAGACGTCCTATACGCTCGCAACGGTCGCTATCGGTCCCGCAATGATCGCGTTGCCAAAGGTCATCGGTTTTTTCGGCGCGCTGGTGGTGGCGGCCGCGCTCTTTCTCGTGATCCGCATGACCGATCTGGGCCGCGCGATTCGCGCCGTGTCGCGCGAGAAGCATGGTGCGAAGCTGATGGGTATCGACGTCGACAAGGTTTATGCGCTGTCGTTCGGTATCGGCATGGCATGTGTCGGCGCGGCGGCCTGTTTTCTGTTGCCAAGCTATTACGTCAATCCGCAGGTCGGCGGCGGCTTCGTGCTGGTCGCGTTCACGATCGTCGTGCTGGGCGGGATGGGCAGCTTCGCGGGCGCATTGATCGGCGGTCTGCTCATCGGCGTGGTCGAGTCGCTTGGCGGCCTGTGGTTCGGTGATTCGCTGGGTCAGATGGGCATCTTCGCGATTTTCATTGTCGTGCTGCTGATGCGTCCGCAAGGGCTGTTCGGAGTGAGGACCTAAGTGATGCGCGACGTTCGTTCGATCCTTGTTTTCGGTGTCCTGGTGGCCGGGCTTGCGAGCTTGCTGCAGTCGGGCGTGTGGCTCACCTTCCTGATGATGTCGCTGTACGCCGTGTTGCTGGCGCAATCATGGAACATCCTCGGCGGCTACGGCGGTCAATTGTCATTCGGACATGCGTTGTTCTTCGGCGTCGGCGCATACACGCAGGCGATCGCGCAATTGAGTTGGGGCTGGAATCCGTGGCTCGCGTTGCCGCTCGCCATCGCCTTCGGCGTGATCGCCGGGCTGGTGGTCGGCGCGCTCGCGTTTCGCGGCGGCCTCAAGGGTTCGTACTTCGCGCTCGTGACGCTGGCCTTCGCCGAGGTCGCGCGCATTGTCGCGGTGTCGGTGCCGTTCACGGGCGGCGGCGTCGGACTGATGGTGCCGCTGCATGCGAGCGCCGCGAACCTGCAGTTCGGCACGCGGCGCGGCTATGTGTTCCTGCTGCTGGCATTCGTCATGATGGCGCTGGCCGTCACCGCATGGTTGCGGCATTCGCGCTTCGGCGCCTATCTGCAGGCGGTGCGCGACAACGAGAGCGCCGCGCGGGCAATCGGGGTCAATCCCGTGCGCGTGAAGCTGGGCGCCATTGCGCTGTCCGCGGCATTCATGAGCGCAGCGGGCGTGTGCTACGTGCAGATGTTCCAGTATATCGACGCCGATATCGCGTTCGGCCCGGCGAGATCGATCGAAGCGCTGGTCGGCGTGATCGTCGGCGGCGTGGGCACATTGTGGGGACCGGTGCTCGGCGCGGCGCTGCTCTATGTGTTGGGCGAGTTGACCCGCAACCTGTTCGGCGAGTTGCCCGGCATCAGCATGGTGATCTATGGCGTGGTGCTGGTCGTGATCGTGATGTTCCTCCCGCGCGGAATCACGGGCGCGGGCGCGTCGGTGCGGCGCATGACCGGCCTGCCCGCGACGTCGAAGCGCAGCGGCAAGCGCAAGGAGGAAGCCCATGTCTGAAGCGCTGTTACAAGCCCGTGGTCTGTCGATCACGTTTGGCGGTCTGAAGGCCGTGCAGGACGTCAGCCTCGATGTCCTGCCGAATACGCTCACGGCGCTCGTCGGACCGAACGGCGCGGGCAAGACCACGCTGTTCGCGTTGCTGTCGGGCTTTCTGCGACCCGGCGCGGGCCGCGTGCAGTACCTGGGCCGCGACATTA
The DNA here is from genome assembly GCF_046026985.1 of Paraburkholderia sp. RL18-101-BIB-B. Lineage (NCBI taxonomy): Bacteria > Pseudomonadati > Pseudomonadota > Betaproteobacteria > Burkholderiales > Burkholderiaceae > Paraburkholderia > Paraburkholderia sp. RL18-101-BIB-B. The sequence goes on along the minus strand of NZ_JARESV010000001.1, from coordinate 520,619 downwards.
CCGGCATGGCACCGCACGAGTCCGCGCGGCTCGGTTTGACGCGCACGTTCCAGATCGTGCAGCCGTTCGGCGCGCAGACGGTCCGCGAGAATATCGCGGTCGGCGCGCATCTGCATCTGCCTGGGCGGCGCGAGGCCCTGGCGGCGGCAGAGGAAGTCGCCGCGCGCGTGAACCTGCACGACCGGCTCGACCAGCCCGCGGCGGACCTGACCGTCGGTGGCCGCAAGCGCCTCGAACTGGCGCGCGCGCTCGCCACCAAACCGCGTTTGCTGTTGCTGGACGAAGTGCTCGCGGGCCTGAATCCAAGCGAAATCGACGAAATGATTCCGGTGATTCGCGGTCTCGTCGATAGCGGCGTGACGGTGCTGATGATCGAACACGTCATGCGCGCCGTCATGAGCCTTGCCGAACATGTGTGGGTGCTCGCGCAAGGCCGCCTGATCGCTGGAGGCACGCCGCGCGAGGTGACATCCGATAGCGCCGTGATCGAGGCGTATCTCGGTCACGGCACAGCCGAACGGCTGGCGCGCGAAGGAGGGCATTCATGAGCGCATTGCTCGAAGTGGATGGGCTTCATACTGGATACGGCCGAACCGAAGTGTTGCGCGGCATCGATCTTCGTGTCGGCGAAGGCGAGATCGTCGTGCTGCTCGGCAGCAATGGCGTCGGCAAGACGACGCTGAACAATACGGTGTGCGGAATCAATGCCGTCTGGCAAGGCGCCGTGCGCTTCGACGGGCACGAGCTGACGGGACGGCACTATCGCGCCGTCGTGAAAGCCGGCCTGATTCAGGTGCCCGAAGGCCGGCGGATTTTCCCGAATCTGAGCGTGCGCGAAAACCTGGAGCTTGGCGCGTTTTTACGCGGCAAGCTGAATCGCGCCCGCAACCTCGCGCGCATGCTGGAGACCTTTCCGCGTCTCGGCGAACGCATCGATCAGCCGGCGGGCACGATGTCGGGCGGCGAGCAGCAGATGCTGGCGATCGGGCGCGGCCTGATGGCCGAGCCGCGCCTGCTGATTCTGGACGAACCGTCGCTCGGTCTGTCGCCGTTGATGGTCGAAGAGATGTTTGCGCTGATCGCGCGCTTGCAGGGCGAAGGGCTCGCGATCCTGCTGGTCGAGCAGAACGTCGTGCAGTCGCTCGAAACCGGGCAGCGCGGGTATGTGCTGGAGAACGGGCTCGTCCGTTACTCGGGCACGTGTGCGGAATTGATGGCCAGCGACGAGTTGCGTCGCGCGTATCTGGGGATGTAGTCAATGCCAGTAGCACAAACGCTTGCACAAAAACTGATTGCGGCGGCCTGCGGGCGGCCGGAAGTGGAAGTCGGGGAAATCGTCACCTGCAACGTGGATCTCGCCATGTTTCATGATTCGAGCGGTCCGCGGCGCCTGAAGCCTATGCTCGAACAACTCGGCGCGTCGTTGTGGGACAAGTCGAAGGTCGTGCTCGTGATCGACCACTATGTACCCGAGACCGACGACGAATCGCGCCGCATCGTGCACATTGCGCGCGACTGGGCGGTGGCGCAGCAGTTGCCGAACGTGTATGACGGTGTCGGCATCTGCCACGTCGTCTTGCCGGAACGCGGCCATCTGCGGCCGGGCATGTTCTGCGTCGGCGGCGACTCGCATTCGCCGACGGGCGGCGCATTCGGCGCGTACATGTTCGGCATCGGCAGCACCGAGATGCTCGGCGTCGCGGTGTCGGGGCAAATCTGGGTCAAGGTGCCGCGCACGTTGCGGATGAACTGGCGGCAGCGCCTCGCGCAGGGCGTCACGGCGAAAGACATGATGCTGCATATGATCGGCCGCTTCGGCATGAATGGCGGCCGCTACCAGGCCGTCGAATTTTGCGGCGAGGCCGTGACGGCGCTGTCGATGCAGGAGCGCATGACATTGTCGAACATGAGCGCGGAACTCGGTGCGCAAGTCGGCTTGATCGCGCCGGATTCGGTGACGGCCGACTATTTGCGCGCTGCCGGCGTGCAGGACGACATCGAGCTCTGCCGCTGGCAAGGCGATCCGCAAGCGGAGGCCGAGACGCACGATTTCGACGCCGCACGGCTCGCGCCTCAGGTGGCCGCGCCGCACAGCCCGGCGAATACGCGTGACGTTGGCGCATACGGCGATGTGGCCGTCGACGTCGCCTATATCGGCGCTTGCACGGGCGCGAAGCTGGAGGACTTGCGGGCGGCGGCGAGCGTGCTGCGCGGTCATCGCATCGCGAGCGGCGTGCAACTCGTCGTCGCTCCCGCGAGCGTGCGCGATCGGGAACAGGCCGCGCGCGAAGGCGTGATGGCCGTTCTGGAACAGGCGGGCGCCCAACTGCTGGCGACCACGTGCGGCGCGTGCGCCGGTTACGGCGGCTCGATCCCCGAAAACAGCACGGTGATTTCGAGTACCGCGCGCAACTTCAAGGGACGCATGGGCGCGGCGTCGGCGCGGGTTTATCTGGGCTCGCCTTATACCGTCGCGGCGTCTGCGTTGCGCGGGCGCATTACCGATCCGCGCGAGGTGCTGGCATGAGCGAACGTCCGACCAACCCGCCGCAAGCCGTGCATGGAGGGACCTCCGCTGCGCATCGCGTCTGGCGCGTCGGCGCGGATATCGATACCGATGCGCTCGCGCCCGGCGCGTACATGAAATTCGGCATCGACGAAATCGCGCGACACTGTCTGGAGATTGCGCGCCCCGACTTCGCGGCGGGCGTGCAGCCGGGCGACGTGCTCGTGGCCGGGCCGAACTTCGGCATCGGCTCGTCGCGCGAACAGGCGGCGGCCGCGCTGGCGCGCCTCGGCGTGCGGGCCGTGATCGCGCCGGCATTCAACGGCCTCTATTTCCGCAACGCGTTCAACGTCGGCCTGTTGCTGCTCACATGTGCTGACGCCGGATCCATCGACGAAGGCGAGCACATCGCAATCGACCCGCGCGCGGGCCGCATCCGCCGTGCCGATGGCGTCGAACTGACGTGCGAGCCGGTGCCCGCGTTTCTGCTCGACATGGTGGAGGCGGGCGGTCTGCTCAACCTGCTCAAGCAGCGTTACCCCACATCCAACGGAGTCACCTCATGCTAGATCCCGTCACGCTGGCGGTCCTCAAAGGGCGACTGGAACAGATCGCCGACGAAATGGACGCGACGCTCTACCGCAGCGCGTTCAATCCGATCATCGCGGAAGCGCACGACGCCTGTCACGGCATCTACGACGCGCTGTCGGGCGCGACGCTGGTGCAGGGCAAGTCCGGCCTGCCCGTGTTCGTCGGCGCGATGGCGTTCGCGGTGCGGGCGGCGATCCGCGTCGCGGGCGAGCGCGGCGGCATGGTCGATGGCGACGTCTGGCTGTTCAACGACCCGTATGAAGGCGGCACGCACGCCAACGACTTCAAGCTCGTGCGGCCCGTGTTTCGCGACGGCAAGCTGTTTTGCTTCCTGGCGTCGGCCGCGCACTGGCACGATGTCGGCGGCGCGGTGCCCGGCAATTACAATCCCGCCGCCACCGAATGCTGGCAGGAAGCCGTGCAGATTCCGCCCGTGCGTATCGTGCGGCGCGGCGAACTCGATGCCGACGTGCTCGCCATCCTGCAGGCCAACACGCGCCTGCCCGATAGTCTGTGGGGCGACCTCAACGGCCAGCTCGCGGCGCTCGAACTGGGCGCGCGTCGCCTGGGCAGCTTGCTCGACGACTACAGCGACGCTACCGTGCTCGAAGCGCTCGCACTGCTGCGCGAGCGTGCCGTCAAGCTGATGCGCTCGCACGTGGCGGCGCTGCCGGACGGCGACTACGCGTTCGACGACATGCTCGACAACGACGGCGTGCGCGACGAGCCGCTGAAGATCGCGTTGCGCATGCGCGTGGCGGGCGACACGTTGACGCTCGACTTCACCGGCACGTCGCCTGCCTGCGCCGGGCCGGTGAACATTTCGCGCGCCACGGCGATTGCCGCATGCTATGTCGCGCTCAAGCATCTCTTTCCCGACGTGCCCGCCAATGCCGGCGTACTGGACGCCGTGTCGTTCGTGCTGCCGGACGGACTGCTGATCTCGGCGGACCGGCCGCGCCCCGTCGGCGGCTACACCGAAACGATCCTGCGCATGATCGACGTGATCTTCTGCGCGATGGCGCAGGCCGCGCCGGAACTGGCGATGGCCCAGGCGTACGGCACCATCAACGCGCTGTCGATCGCCGGGCATCGCAGCGAGGGCGCGCGCAAGGGCCAGCGGTGGGTGATGTTCAGTTTCTTCGGCGGCGGGCATGGCGGCCATTCGCAAGGTGACGGTCTGAGTCACGGCAATGCGCCGATCTCGACGGCGACCATTCCGCCGCTCGAGATTCTCGAAGCCGCGTATCCGGTGCGTTTCACGCAGTGGGCGTTGCGTCCTGACTCGGGCGGCGACGGCACCTATCGCGGCGGTCTCGGCGCGATCTATGAAATCGAACTGCTCGAACATGAGGCCGAAGCGTTCATTTTCGGCGAACGCGGACGCTCGGCTCCGCAAGGTATCGCGGGCGGCGAGGCGTCCGTGCCCAACGTGTTCCGCTATCAGCAGGACGGTGCATGGCACACGCCGCCGATGGCGTCGAAGATGCTCGGCATTCGCCTGAAGCGCGGCGAACGGGTGCGGCTCGAAACGCCAGGCGGCGGCGGTTACGGCGCGCCGTCCGGGCGTGACGATGCCGCCCGCAAGCGCGATTCGGCAATGGGTTATGTGACGACAGCTCGGAAGGAGCAACAGGTATGAAGGCGGCTGCACACGGTTCAATCGTCGTCGGTGTCGACGTGGGGGGCACGTTTACCGATCTGTTCGTGCTCGACGAAAAAGCGGGCACGGCGCGCGTCGTCAAGGTGCCGTCCACGCGGGGCGAGGAAGCGCGCGGCTTCATGAACGGCATCGAACGTATCGGTGCGCCCGGCGACGACTCAGGCGAGCGCGGCGCCGGCGCGATCGCGACGATCGTGCACGGCACCACGGTCGGCACGAACGCCTTGCTCGAACGCAAGGTGGCACGCACGGGCATCATTACGACGGCAGGCTTTCGCGACGTGCTCGAAATGCGCCGCCGCGACCGCCCGCGCACCTGGGGCTTGCGCGGCAGTTTCGAGCCGGTGGTGCCACGCGATCTTCGCCTCGAAGTGAACGAACGCGTGCTGGCCGACGGCACCTTGCACACGCCCGTGGACCTCGCGCAGGTGCGGGCGGCGGCGCGCGATCTGCTCGAACGCGGCTGCGAAGCGGTGTGCGTCTTCTTTATCAATGCCTACGCGAATCCGCTCAACGAAGCGCAAGCCGTCGAGGCGGTGCGCGCGATCTGGCCGAACGCGAACGTGACGGCGGCAACCGAGGTGCTGCCCGAAATCCGCGAATTCGAACGATGCTCGACAGCCACGTTGAACGCCGCGTTGCAGCCGGTGGTGGGCGGCTATCTGACGCGCCTCGAAGGCGATCTGAAGGCGCATGGTTTTCGCGGCGAACTGCTGGTCGTGCAGAGCAACGGCGGCATCATGTCGCGCCAGACCGCGTGCGACGTGCCGGTGCGCACGGCGCTGTCGGGTCCGGCTGCGGGTGTGATCGCGTGCGCCGCAATCGGGCGTGCGGCGGGATATCCGAACCTCGTGACGGGCGACATGGGCGGCACGTCGTTCGATGTGTCGCTGGTGGCGAACGGCGAAGCATCGTTGTCCGCGCAGACGTCGATCGACTTCGGCATGGTGGTGCGCGCGCCGATGATCCAGATCGAGACGATCGGCGCGGGAGGCGGCTCGATCGCGTCGGTCGATGCGGGCGGCCTGCTGCAGGTCGGTCCCGAATCGGCGGGTAGCGTGCCGGGGCCGGCGTGCTACGGACGCGGCAATCTGCGCCCAACGGTGACCGATGCCAACGTGCTGCTCGGACGCATCGCGGCGGATCGTCCTTTGGGCGGCGGCCTGCTGGCACAGATGGACGTCGGCAAGGCGCACGAGGCGATCAGCGAGCACGTCGGCGCGCCGCTCGGGCTGAATGCCCACGCGGCGGCCGAGGCGATCCTGACGGTCGCCAACGCGAAGATGGCGGGCGCGATCCGGCTGGTGTCGATCGAGCGTGGCCACGATCCACGCGAGTTCGCGTACATGCCGTTCGGCGGCGGTGGCGCGTTGCACGTCTGCGCGATGATGCGCGAAGTCGGCACCACGACGGGCATCGTGCCGCGCTTCCCCGGCGTGACGTCGGCCATCGGCTGCGTGATCGCCGACATGCGGCACGACGCGGTGCAGACGCTCAATCGCGCGCTCGCCGATCTCGATGTCGAAGACTTGCGTGCGCGCGTCGCGGGCATGGCCGACGCGTGCCAGGCGCGGCTCGACTCCGCCGGTGTCGCGTTCGAAGCGGTGCGCGAAAGCATTGAACTCGACATGCTCTACGTCGGGCAAAGCCATACGGTGCGCGTGGAAGTGCCGCGCGATGCGCTGGAACGCGCCGACATCGGCGCGGCTTTCGAAGCGGCCTATCGCGCGGCCTATGGGCGCGCGCTGGGCGGCATCGCGGTGCGCATCCTGAACCTGCGTTATGCGCGTATCGGTGTGCGGCCCAAGTTCGATCTGGCGGTGCTCGCGCCGAAAGCCACGGCGATGCCGCCATCGCTCGGTACGCAAGCCGTTTTCCACGCCGGGAAATGGTGGGACGCAACGCGCTTTGCACGCCTCGATCTGCCGGTGGATGCAACGGTCGACGGTCCCGCGATTCTCGAGCAGGGGGATACGACGATCTGGCTCGAACCCGGATTCAGCGGGCGCGTCGATGCGCTCGGCAATCTGTTGATCACACGCAAGTCGGACTAAGGAGCCGCATATGTCGACCGACACGACCCTGGACGCGCGTCGTACCGCGCTCATCATCGTCGATCTGCAGAACGACTTTCTGAGCGAAGGTGGTGCCTACGATCGCGGCGGCGCGGCTTCGGATGCTGCGCGCGCGTTACCGCCGCGCATTGCGCCCGTGGCGCGCACGTTGAAGCAGCGAGGCGGTTTTATCGCGGCCAGCCAGTTTACGCTGTGGCCGGATGCCGACGGCGAGCCGATGATTTCGCCGCATCTGAAGCAACTGCGTCCATTTTTGCGTCGTGGGGATTTTGTCGCCGGCTCGCGCGGTCATGCGACGGTCTCCGCACTTGAGCCTTTCATCGACGTGTCGGTCTGGAAGGTCGCCTATTCGGCCTTCTTCAACACGCAGCTCGACTGGGTGCTGCGCCGCGCGCGTATCGACACCGTGGCGATTTGCGGCATCGTCACTAATGGCGGCGTGGCGAGCACCGCGCGCGACGCGCACATGCGCGACTATCGCGTGCTGGTGCTGGGCGATGGCTGCGCGGCATCGACGCAGGCCGCGCACGACACGGCGCTCGCCGATCTGCGCACGATCGGCGAATTGACGACCTGCGACGCCTTCGCGGATCGCCTCGCAACGTAAGCGCGCCACGTTGCGCGTGCGTGGTCGCGCGCAATCGGCCTTTTTGCCTTTTTGAACTGCAGGAATAAAAATCATGGCGACCGAAATCAAACCACTGAAGACACTTCTCGCCCAAGGCGCTTTGCTCGCGCCTGGCGTCTTCGATGCGTTGAGCGCGCTGGTCGCGCAACAGGCTGGTTTCGAAGGGTTGTATCTGTCTGGGGCGTCGATTGCGTACACGCGGTTAGGGCGTTCCGATGTCGGCTTGACGACGTTTCCCGAAGTCGAAGATACGCTCGCGCGCATCACCGAGCGTGTCGCGTTGCCGGTGATCGTCGATGCCGATACTGGCTTCGGCAACGCGCTGAACGTCAAGCGTACGGTGCGCGGCTTCGAGCGCGCCGGCGCTGCGATGATCCAGCTCGAAGATCAGACATTCCCGAAGCGCTGCGGGCATCTCGATGGCAAATCGGTGATTCCCGCAGGCGAAATGTGCGGCAAACTGCGGGCGGCCGTGGATGCAAGAGTGAGCGCCAATACGCTGATTCTCGCGCGCACCGACGCGGCGGCTGTCGAAGGGCTGGACGCTGCGCTCGAGCGTGCCGAGCGTTATCTGGAAGCGGGCGCGGACGCATTGTTCATTGAAGCGTTGCGCTCGCTCGAGCAGATGGAGACCGTGTGCGAGCGCTTCGCTGGCCGCGTGCCGCTGCTTGCGAATATGGTCGAGGGCGGCAAGACGCCGATACAGAACGCACAGACGCTCACGCAACTGGGCTTTCGTATCGTGATCTTTCCTGGCGGCACGGCGCGCGCGGTGACGCATACGTTACAGGGCTATTATGGTTGCCTGCATGCCCACGGGACGACCGCGCCGTGGCGAGACCGGATGCTCGATTTCGATGGCATCAATGAGGTTATTGGTACGCCGGCCCTGATGGCGGAGTCGGAGTTGTACAAGTAGCCGCTTTTGCGCAACGCCGAAAACCATTGCGATTGTTTTAACGAGCCCGGCAAGTTTGGCGTCGGCGGCCGGGGCGCGGCGAGCCGCATCAGACCGCGCTTTCGCGCTCCATGCGCTGGTCGTCAGCGCCGCGGTGCAGCGTCTGCTGTGCTTTCAGGTAGCGTGCGACCTCGGGGTTGGTCACGAAGCTCGCGGCGGAGGAGGCTGCGAGAATGTCCCGGGCCTCTTGCGGCTTCGCGATCGCGAAGCCCTGCACATAGTCGACGCCCAATTCCTTCAGCGCGCGCAAGGTCTCGAGGTCTTCGACCCATTCGGCGATGCTGCGCATGCCGAGATTGCGTGCGAGGGTAATGATCGCCTCGACGATCGCGATGTCGGCCGGATGGTTGCACATCGTGCGCACAAACTCGCCGTCGATCTTCAGTGCATCGGCCGACAGCTTCTTCAGGTAACGCAACGACGTCTGACCCGCGCCGAAATCGTCGATCGCGATCTTTGCGCCCATGTCGTGCACGCGCGCGATAAAGCGATCCGTATGTTCGAGATCGTGCAGCGCGACGCTTTCGGTGATTTCGATGCACAGGTAATGAACGACGTCCTCGTGACGCGAGAACAGCGTGAACAGTTCGTCGAGGAAGTGTTCGTCGTTGAGCGAACCGCCGCTCAGGTTCACGCACACGAAGCAAGTGTTGGGGAGCGACGCGCGGTTCTCTCTGAGCCATGCGAGCGTCGTCGAGAGCACCCAGCGGTCGATCGCGATGATGGTGCCGGAGTCCTCGGCGGCGGCGATCAGCTTCGCGGCGGTCGCCACCGAGCCGTCCGGCATGCGCAGACGCAGCAGCACTTCGAAGTCGAGTGCTTCTGTGGGCGCGCGCATCGACATGATCGGTTGCATCACGAGGAACAAGCCCTCGGGCAGCCGGCTCTGTCCGAGCGCCTCGATCAGGCTGATTTCGGCGGCGCGCTCCTCGAACGCCGGCGCGCCCTTGCGTAGTGCGACGAGCCGCGCAGTGCCGCCGCGTTTCGCGGCGCGACACGCGCGGTCGGCATAGGCGAGGGCGTCCAGCACCCGTTCACCTTGCGAGCACTCGACTACGCCGATCGATCCCCTGACCTGGAACGCTCGCGTGTCGACGTGAAATGGTGCGGAGTTCAACGCCAGAACGAGTTCGCGGCAGCGCGCGATTGCATCGTCGATAGCCGTGTTCGCGAGCACGCACACGAATTCGTCGCCACCGATGCGCCCGATCGGCACGTGGGAGCCGAGACGTTCGACGAGGCGCGCGGCGACGTGCCGTAATATTTCGTCGCCGGTTCCGTGGCCGAACAGGTCGTTGAACAGCTTGAACCGGTCGAGATCGAGATACGCGAGTGCCCACGGGCCGGTTTCGCCGCGTTGCCGGCCGATTGCATGCTCGATGCCGCGACGGTTCAGGAGACCGGTGAGGGGGTCGTGCTCGGCTAGAAAGTGCAGCCGCTCCACGGCTTTCGAGCGGTCCGTCACGTCCTCTAGCGAGCCTTCGATGAAGCCTTTCGCGCGAATCGCCCGCAGCGAGTAACGCCGCGCGTCTGTCTTCGTGCCGGCTGCGCCTTCGATTTCGATCGACGCGGAGTCGTCGCGCGCGAGAAGCTCAGCAAGAACGCGCTCGGCGCCCGGGGCGAAATAGTCGGCCCAGCGATGCGTGCCGTCGTGCTGTTGAGGTAGGCCCAGCATCGAGTGCAGCGCAGGATTGGCGCGCACGAAGGCGCTTTCCCCATTCAGCGTGAAGAGGCCGATCGGCGTGACGTCATAGGTGTTGCGCAGCTCGACCTGCATTTGCCGGCGGCGCTCGCGCTCTTCGCGCATACGTTCCGCAATCGCGAACGCACACAGCATGCTCGACGACAACGCCGTCACCACGGGGCTAAGCGCGCCCGCCAGCGCTTTCACACCGAGCGCGGCGGCGAGCACTTGCGACAGCGTCGCGAACAGCACGATCGCCATTGACGCGACGTACCAGAGCACGGTGCGCGAACGTGCCTTGATGACCAACTGTACGAGGAAGTAGGTCAGCACCAGTATGCAGAAGCTGGCACATGCCCACAGCACCGGAATGAAGTGCGCGTAATTCAGCGTGAAGGCAGCGATCATCAGCAGGCAGCCGCCGTATCGCACGGCGTGCAGGCTCCAACGCAGGCCGATGGCTTTCAGCTCGCGGCGAAACAGCTCCACGAAGAGTGTCGTGGTCAGCACGTAGTAGGCCGCGAACGTGAATTGCCGCAAGAGCGCGATATGGTCGGGCGGGATGAGCCGGCCCATCCATTCGGTATCGAAGCCCATTGCGTTGGCGCTCAACCGGAGGTTGCCGACGAGCCAGGCGGCAAAGATCACGTAAGTCCATTCGCGATTGATGATTGCCGTAACAAACACGAAGATCGCGAGCGTCACCAGGCCGCCCGTGATCAGCGATGCGGCCTGTTGGAAGTCGAGGGTCGATATCTCGAGCTTCTCGGGGCTCGATGCGGAAGCGGTGATATACGCGGGTCCGGAGAAGGTGCCTCGGCACAGGATTTGCGCATTGGCGGCGTGCTCGCCGAGCCCGAGCGCGAAGCCGGCTTTATTGAAGTTCATCTCGCCGCTCGTGCCGTGGCGGTCGCCCGCGCCGAGCAGCGTCAGGACGGGGGCCGTGCGCCAGCAGGATAGCGTCTGCGCGTGCCGCGACGGCAGGTCGATGAACGTGGTGGCGCCACTGGCGAGCTCAGGTGCCGTGAGCATGAACCAGAATGGCGTTTCCGCGAGATGAGTGCTGAAACGTGCGGTGGGCGCGGTATCGCGCAGGCGGGCGATGGCGTTGTCGGGTGACAGTGACGCCGACGGATCCGCAACCACGGGAAAGCTGAGCGTGACCGTTCCTGTCGTATCGAATTGGCGCGGCGCCCAGAGCATGACTGCGACGCTGCCCAGCACGATCACAAATGGCGCTACGTATACGGAGAACCGCTGGAAAGCCCAGCCGGTCAGTCGGTCCCGAAACGTCCACTTAACGCTTGTCATTTGCTGCCCTTTCCCAATGACTTCATTCTCGATTTCATTGCGATGCTGCGATGGTCAGCGGCGAAAGCACGACTGTGCTAGCGCCACCGATCTCTCGTCCGCCCGGATTTCGCCAGGCGGACACCTTGCTTTACGCTTCGCTCAGCGACCGCAGACGGTCTGAGCCTTCGCTCGGCGGGCCGCCGCACTCAGTCCCTTGGCCGTCTTCCCCCTGCTTTGATGCGACGCTGACGTCGATATCGAAGTGATCCGTTTCAAAAAAGAATCCGAAGAACGGATGGTTGACCTTCGCCCAGCGCTGACGGACCAACGCAACCGGTTTCGCCATCACCCGATGCGGCAACCCGCCAACGTGCGCCATCGGCAGGAATTCGTTCTGGCCGTATACATCGCCGAACAGCATCGCTTCGTATTCCCGATCGAGCGGTGAACGTGCCGTAATTAACATCCAGTCGACCCCGTTTTGCGCGCAATACATGAAATATGCCTTGCACAGCGCCACCTTCACCATCCGACCGATCGCACCGCGCGCGACGCCGAGCCGGGTCGCCTCGGCGAGACGCGCCTCGCCCAACCAGTCCGGCAGGCGGACCGATTGTTCGACGGCGAGCGGACCGAATGCGTTCGTCTGGACCCGCATGGTGCCGAGCGGGCCGCCATCCAGCCGCGACTGCGCGAGCAGCACGACCGTGCCGGGCGCTCCATCCAACGCCTCGACGCCCATGGTCTCGGCGAATTCCGGCAAATGGCGCCGATAGGCGGTGCGGCGCATCTCGACGGCCTTGTCGAGGTCCGCCAGGTTACTTACCACCTTTATCGTAAACGGCAACCTTTCCGTTTTCTTTACGGTGCTCTGATTAAAGCGTTCTCCGAGCGACGTATAACCCGTATTTTGCGACAAAACGACTGAATCGATGCGGTCCATTTCAAACCCCGTAGTTAAATGAGAAAAAAGTCTGTCGCTGTTGAAGCGGCAGAGTCGCCGCTGAGCGACAAACTAGATTCTCATGAACGCAAACGCGGTGATATGCATAGCCGGGAAAATCCGGAGAGCGGGGTTTGAAAAGAGAGGTTTGGGAATCCGAAAAAATTTCGTGCCAGAAATCCGGAATCGACTTTCCGATTCTGGCTGCGAGTGTAAATCTGCGTTTGAGGGAGGTTTTGGATCGTTATTCCGCGGACACCCGGCGGAAATGCGAGAGTTGTGGCTTTCCGCGCGCCGACAACTGCGGCTGGTGCCGAACTTCTGGGTTCGACCGAATCACCCGTCAACTGAGACGGGCACAGGAATGACGTTGAGCTTTGGAAGCGGCCCTTGGGGTGAATCCGGGCCGAACCGCAGAAGTGGGGCGACTCCGGCCCGTGGTTTTAGTGCGAGCGTCCAGTTAGCTGCTGTAGCGACTGACCGCAAAATCGTCGGATTTGATGGCCGGCGTTGTGCCCGACATCAAATCCGCCAGCAGTTGTCCCGAACCGCAGGACATGGTCCAGCCCAGCGTGCCGTGGCCGGTATTGAGCCATAAGCCCTTGATCGCGGTCGGGCCGATAATCGGCGTGCCGTCTGGCGTCATCGGCCGCAGGCCAGTCCAGAAACTGGCTTGCGTCACGTCGCCTGCATGCGGGAACAGGTCGGTGACAACATATTCCAGCGTCTCGCGCCGGGTGCCGTGCAGTTCCTTATCGAAGCCCACCAGATTAGCCATGCCCCCCACGCGAATTCGATCCTCGAAGCGGGTGATCGCGACTTTGTAGGTTTCGTCGAGAATGGTCGAGACCGGTGCCTGGGCAGCGTTGGTAATTGGCACAGTGATCGAATAGCCCTTGACGGGATAGACCGGAATGCTAACCAGGTCTCGCAGCAGTGCAGTGGAATAGCTGCCGAGTGCCACGACACAAGCGTCCGCAGTCAATGTTTCGCCGTTGGAATGTACGCCCTTTAGCGTGCCGCCCTCGACGACCAGGCCATCGATGCTGCGCTGGAACAGGAACTGCACGTTGCGCGCTTGCGCCATCTCGGCCAGTTTGGTGGTGAACACGTGACAGTCGCCGGTTTCATCGCCTGGCAAACGCAGGCCTCCGACGAGTCTATTCTTTGAGCCCTCCAGCGCCGGTTCGGCGCGAGCCAGTTCGTCGCGCGACAGCAACTCATAAGACACCCCCATTTCCTTCAGAACGTCGATGTCCTTGGCGGTACCGTCCATTTGTTTTTGCGTGCGAAAGACTTGCAGCGTGCCCTGCTGGCGACCTTCGTACGTGATATGGGTATCGTTGCGCAGCGCCATGAAGCAGTCGCGACTATATTCGGCAAGCCGCACCATGCGCGCCTTGTTGACGGCATAGCGCTTTTTTGTACAGTTAGCCAGCATCTGTGTCAGCCATTGCATCTGAAACAGGGTGCCGTCCGGTTGGAGCGACAGAGGTGGATGCTTCTGCAGCAGCCATTTGACGGCCTTGGCGGGTACGCCCGGCCCGGCCCACGGCGACGCGTAGCCCGGTGAAATCTGGCCGGCGTTGCCGAAGCTTGTTTCGAGCGCAACAGCGGGTTGGCGATCGACGACCACCACCTCATGACCGGCACGCGCCAGATACCAGGCGCTCGTGACACCGACCACGCCTGCTCCGAGAATCAAGATTCGCATCGACGCCTCCTTGACGAAAGACTGTTCATTTCTGATTCTGGTGCAGGTGCAGGTGCAGGTGCAGGTGCAGGTGCAGGTGCAGGTGCAGAGTATGAATGATGCGCCGTTGTTGCAATTGTCGGCGTTCTCCTGTTTTGCGGGCGCTGAATGAACGGGCGGAGATCGGACAGTGGCGCGGCACTCAGAGCGTGATCATTTGAATAGTATGCGATTTCTGTTTGGGTTCGGACCGTCTGGAACCCGCATGGCTAGCGGGACGCTTTCGCAGGTAACTTGATGTTGACGGACTCCATATCTCTGACTAAAGTCAGAGATATGGACACATCCGACGTTCTCCAGATCCGCAGCTTTAACCGCATAGTCGCCGAAAGCATTGGCGCTATCGATGACCATTTCCTTGGACGGGGCCGCCCGATGGGTGAATCACGCCTGCTATGGGAGATCGGTGTCGAAGGTGCGGACATTCGTGCTCTTCGCGCGCGGCTCAATCTTGATTCAGGCTATGTCAGCCGTACGTTGGCCTCTCTCGAACGGCAAAAACTTGTCACTGTTCTCGCTCATCCAGGCGACCGCCGGGTGCGCCGGGCTTGCCTGACTCAGGAGGGCCTCACGGAGAGGGCTGAACTCGAACGCCTCTCTGACGCGGTCGCTTTACGCGCGCTCGAACCGCTCGGCGATGAGCAACGTCGCAGACTGGTCGCGGCCATGTCTGAGGTCGAGCGTTTGCTACAAGCATCTCTCGTGAATTTTGCGCTTGAGGAGCCCGATAGCGATGACGCACGGTGGTGCTTCGAACAATATTTCAGCGAACTCGATGAGCGCTTTGACGCAGGATTCGACCCGTCCATGAGCCTGTCGGCGGATGCCCGTGAACTGACGGCGCCGAAAGGCGCGTTGATCGTCGCGAGACTCCATGGAAGCCCGATCGGCTGCGTCGCGTTGAAGTTTCATAAGAAGTCCCCGGCCGAGCTCAAAAGAATGTGGGTGAGCCCTTCCGCTCGCGGCATGGGTGTAGGCCGCCGGTTGATCGTCGAGGCGGAGAAACGGGCTCGGCAGGCCAAAGTGCGCATTATTCGCCTGGAGACAAATCGAACGCTGCGCGAGGCGATCTCGCTATACCGGCAATCCGGATACGTCGAGGTCGATGCGTTCAGCGCAGAACCGTATGCCCATCACTGGTTTGAAAAGCGACTGGTCTAAAAAATTTTGCATACCGTTCTCGGAGCGAGGCTTAGCGTGCCGCCGTGCGCGACTGACGCAAGGCCGCATGAGGGAGATAGGGCGAATTGAAGGTTTCGCGGAAGTAGTCGAGAAAGACACGCATGCCGGGCGTGATCGTCCTGTCGCGTGTATGGGCGATACCACCCGCCATTGAAGGTACCGAGTTCCCCAGTGTGATTGTCTCGATGCGTTTGCCTTCGAGCGACCATGGCCGGTACACCATGTCCGACAGGATAGCGACACCGCTGCCATTGGCAACCATGCTGCGCACTGCCTCGACCGAAGAAGTCTGCAAGATCACGTGTGGCTGATAGCCGGTCTTGCTCCAGTAGCGCATCGCCGTGTCGGCGGCTTCGTCGACCGTCAGCATGATGAAAGGCTCTTTGGCGACATCAGCAAACGACACAGAGCGCTTTTCAAGCAATGGGTGGTGTGACGCGACCCAAAGACGTCGTGTAGACGCGAAGATGCGCTCGACCGCGAGGCTCGAACTTGCGACATTGTCGGCAAGCAGGACGGCCACGTCATATCGGTTGGCGATGAGTCCTTCTTCCATTTCATCGCGACTGACTTCGTGCAGCTGGATCGAAAGTTGTGGGTATAGCGTTGCGATCCGTTGCAGGTGGTAAGGCAGAAAATAACCAAGGAGCGTGTAACTCGCCGCTACCCGCACATTGCTTTCAGTCGTGCTCTCATCGCTCGATTCCCTGAGTGCCTCGTCGACGCTGGCGAGAATGGTGTAGCTGTGTTCGAGAAAGCGGCGGCCAGCATCGGTCAGATCGACCCCCTGTGGACCGCGCAGCAGTAGCTGCCGGCCGACCGTCTGCTCGAGGTCGCGAATTGCAATTGTCACGGCCGATTGACTGATATTCAGTTCCATCGCGGCGCGCGATAGTTGGCCGAGTTCTGCAGCGGCAACGAAGTACCGCAACTGACGAAGTGTGATGGACATGGTTACGAAGCCTGGAATCGCGCCAGTCCCGCTCGAAGGCCTGGATGGCGCTGACGATGACGGAGACTACACGCCGTTTGCCCACGCGGATATGAAAAAAATATATACGGAGACATATAAAGAAACAACTTTTTCGAATCCTGTGCGGAGGCTATCGTTGTTCCTGTGGGGTGCGGTGAAGCCCCGATGACATGGGAGACGAAAAGTGCATCGCGATTCTGTGGATCTGAATTCGGACATCGGCGAGGGGTTTGGCGTCTGGTCGATCGGCGACGGCGTGGATGAAGCGATCATGCCGCAGATCAGTTCGGCGAACATTGCCGCCGGTTTTCATGCCGGCGATCCCTGCACGATCGCGCGTACCGTAGCGATGGCGCGAGAGTTCGGCGTTGCGATCGGCGTTCATCCTGGCTATCGCGATCTCGTTGGATTTGGCCGTCGTGCGATCCATTCTTCATCGGAAGAACTGGTCAATGACGTCATCTATCAGTGCGGTGCGTTGCGCGAATTTGCGAGATTGCACGGGCTGGACCTCAGTCACGTCAAGCTTCATGGAGCGCTTTATATGCACGCGGCCGTCGATGAGGCATTCGCTACGGGGCTTGTGCGCGCCGTTCGTCTGCTCGACGCCGGATTGCCGATCTACTGCATGGCGGATAGCGTCATCGAGCGGGTGGCCAGAACTGCTGGACACCCCGTAGTACGCGAGTTCTATGCGGACCGTGACTACGACAATTCAGGATCGATAGTGTTTTCGCGGCGAGTTCGCCCGCTTGAGCCACGCGAGATAGCGCAAAAGGTCTTGCGAGCGTGTATCGAAGGGCGTGTTGTGACGACCGACGGGCGTGACATCGCCATCGAATTCGAGTCGGTGTGCGTGCACAGCGATACGCCTCACGCCGTCCTGATACTGACGGCTGTACGCGAGATATTGGCGCAGCATGGCATAGCGATTCAACGCGCTGTGCCTCGCATGAACTGACCTTGCACAAACAACGGCACTCATCGTTCAAACAGTGCGGAATCCGACAGCGGTATCCCGCTGTTCTACTCAAAAGTGATCAACATGTCCGAATTCATTCTCGAAGAAGCGACCATCGATTCTGTCCATCGCGCGCTAAAGTCAGGCGCTCTCACGGTGGAGCAACTCGTCGAAATGTATCTCTCTCGCATCGAGAAGATCGATCGTAATGGGCCACGGCTCAATTCAATCGTCTCGATCAATCCGCGGGTGCGCGACGAAGCACATGCACTGGATCGCGAATTCGCACGGACGGGCCGGTTCGTTGGACCCTTGCACGGCGTTCCACTCCTTGTGAAGGATCAGATCGAAACGGCCGGCATCCAGACGACCTTCGGGTCGATCGCGCAAAAAGGCTACGTACCCGCGAGAGACGCTACGGCAATTGCGCAGTTAAAGCGTGCCGGTGCGCTCGTGCTCGCCAAGACGACCATGCCGGATTTCGCCACGTCGTGGTTCGGCTTTTCGTCTATGAGTGGCGAGACCCTGAATCCCTACGACCTGGCGCACGATTCGGGAGGATCGAGCAGCGGCACGGCAGCCGGAATCGCTGCCAATCTGGGGCTGGTCGGCATCGGGGAAGATACGGGTGGCTCGATCAGACTGCCTGCAAGCTTCAATAATCTGGTGGGTGTGCGCGTGACACCTGGACTGATCAGCAGGGACGGGATGTCGCCGCTGGTCGTGTTTCAGGACACGGCGGGACCGATGGCACGCACGGTCACCGACGCGGCGATGCTTCTGGATAGCATGGTGGGTTACGATCCACGCGACGAATACACCGTCGTAGACCGGATTGCCGGTCATACCGGTAGCTATGCCGATCATCTGGATGCGGGAGGTTTGAATGGTGTGCGTGTCGGCGTGTTGCGTCAAGCGTTCGGTTCCGATAGCGACCCGGCCTGTTCGATGGTGAATGCTGCAGTTCGCCGTAGCCTCGAGCAGCTACAGGCAGCGGGTGCAATTCTGGTCGAGGTGGAAATTCCGGCGCTTATGGAACAAATCCTGGAGACGTCTCTTTACCTGACGCATTCGCGCGCCGACCTGAACGCGTTTCTCGCCGAGCGACCCGCGCTGCCGTACCGTTCGCTCGAAGCGATTCGAGAAGCCAAGCAGTTTCATCCGGTGCTGGATCTTCTGCAAAGCGTATTCGACGGTCCGAAGCATCCAGAGGACGACCCCGACTACTTCCGCAAACTGGCCGCGCGTGACCGCTTTCAGCGGGCGGTTGTGAAGATCATGGCTGATGCTGACGTGCAGGCGCTGTGCTACCCCGCTGTTCAGGTTCCACCACCGAAGAAAGATGACGTGCGAGCAGGGCGGACCAATACGTTGACGTTCCCCACCAACACGCTCATAGCATCGCAGACGTGGATGCCATCGATCTGTCTGCCTGCGGGCTTCACAAAAGCAGGCTTACCGGTAGGCATGGAACTGGTTGTCTATCCGTATCACGAACGTGATCTCTTCCGTTTCGGGTACGCGTTCGAACAGGCTTCGCAGCATCGCAAGGCCCCGAATGTTTGAGGTGGCCTCGCCACTGCTTATAGTTTGACCTGGACCCATTGATCACGTGCGTGCACCTGCTTCACAATTTTTATACGACACCACTGGCAGTGGACGGAGTAGAGCGTAATCAGGATGTGGCAGGTGTCGTGTTGAAAGATGCGGGTCGTTTGGACAGCAATAGATCGGGAAAGTGACGAGATCATCCCGAGAAAGCGCAGGCTTTAAAGGATGAAAAACCTGCGCCCAAGCTCGGGCTTGGCGCCCCTCATGAAAGCGCCATAGCGAGCCAGCGTGAACCCATCATCCGGAAAGGGATCAGCGGAAGCCGTAGACCACGACCTTTTTCCCCTCGAAACTCTCCTGCACAGCTTGCTCGCAATACTTTGGACACGTCACCGTGCCGTCGCCGCTCACGCCCGCCACGGTGACCGCCCTGTAGACAACGGATTCGACGAGCGTCCCGTCGGCGGCGACGACGATGTTCAGATCGGTCTCGACGCCGGCCGGCACGGCTCCGCCAGCGGTATAGACGATTTTCATGGTGCCGGTGCAATCAGGGTTCACCGTATAGGTTCCATTCTGGTTCGGATTGAATGCAGTCGACCCCCCTTTCGGCAGCCCGCCGATAACCCCGAAGTCGGTGCGCGTAAAACCGCCTGTGCCGTCGAACGTCACCAAGGCGACGTCATCGAGGATCGACGTAGCGGCGTACGGATGAACCGCATTATCCGGTCCTATCAATCCAAGAATTTGTCCGTGACCGGTGAACCCATACGGTCCCCTGAGGGTTGCGTTCGAGCAAAGGCTGCGGGGGCCGCCGTGGCCGCCGTGGTCATCGGCCTGCGCGGCGCCACTGAGCAAGAGAAGTGCAACGGCGGTTGCAGACAGAATGCTTAAATGCTTGATCTTCATGGTCATCTCCTTGTCACCCAGTCAGGCGCGTAACATCACAGCGCGCCGCGGCCTGTTGCCTGGCGGAATGAGGCGCCCAATTCAAACAAATGAAATTAAAAATCGCCGCAGTGATTCCCGGCTGCCGCCGTTTGCGGAAACGAGCGATAAATGAAAGAGGGGCCCTCGATGCGGTCGGCTATTCCCGCGTGAGATGCGAAAAAGCCTCGGCGTTGGCCAAAGTAATTAAATGGGGAAACGCTTCACCGAGCGGTTATTTTTTTAGCTCGGTGTCGGCAGGCACGTGCAGAAGAGGTGCACGAAAGTCCGCGCAATTGTGACTTCGTGAGTCAGCCACGCTTTAAGTCGCGTAGCAAAAATAGCGTAATCCAGGATATTCGCAGACGCAGATGAATATCGGACAAAAGGCAGGCGCATTCAGATCGCGCGGTGCGAATGATGGACGATCGCGCGATAGCGGGCGACACGCAATCGCCGCTGCCGGGTCGTGCGTGACTATTTTCTGTGGGTTGTGTGCTCTTCGAACGCGGAGACGATGCCGTCGATCATTGCTGCAATGCGCGCGGTATGCCGAAGGTCTTGATGCGTGACGAGCCAGATTTCGTAGACCGCTCCACGTGGGGGTTCCGGCCATATCTGCACGAGGCCGTCGTGCTCAGCCAGATGTATCGGAAGCTCACCGATGCCGATGCCCGCCTTTACCGCGGTACGCAACATGAGGCTGGAATTGAAGGTCGATACGATGCGCCCCGCGTGTATCGGTTCGCCAGCAAGAGTCGGTGATCGAGTGCCGGTCCAGTTTCCCTGATAGACGACGAGATCGTGGCCCGCAAATGCGGAGCCCGTGGCGGGCTTGCCGTGCTGTTCGAGATAAGCATTCGATGCAAAGAGCGCCATGGGCCAGCGAGCCAGGCGCCGCGCGACAAGATCGGGATTTTCCGGCTTGACCGACCGGACCGCGATATCCGCTTCACGCTTTGCCAGATTCAGCATGCGCGTCGACGTGTCCAGCAGGACGCGCACTTCGGGATGCGCAGCGTGCAGGCGTTCGATGGCGGGAAGCAGGAAGTCGAGCGCGATCGAGTCGGTGCTGGTGACTCTTACGTCCCCCGCAAGCCGTGTATCCGTGCCTTGAGTTCGTCTGACGAGTTCGTGTGCGGACTGTTCCATTTTCTCCGCTGATCTCAGCGCGGCCTCGCCTGCGGCGGTCAACGCGTAACCCTCGGAGGTGCGCAGGAAGAGCGTTGCGCGTAGGGCGTGCTCCAGTGCCGCAATCCGTCTGCCGACCGTCGCCTGATCGAGATTGAGCGTCCTAGCCGCTCCACGGAGCGTTTTTTCGCGCTCCACCGCGAGAAACACACGCGCGTCATCCCAGTTCATCGTGCTGCCCTCCTGATGCAAATTTGCATCTCACAGTGTGAATAATGCTGCGCATATTCATCAATGTCGAGCCCTATACTGAACGCAAGAGTTCCTCGTTCAACGATCCGCCCGGATCAGTCGAGCCTCACCTATAGAAGGAGTGGTATCCATGTCTGCTTCAACTTATCGCGTGCCGTCGTCCATGACGGCCATTGAGATCAAACAGCCTGGCGGTCCTGAGGTCCTGGTGCCGGCTACGCGCCCGGTGCCGATGCCGGCCGCCGATCAGGTTCTGATCCGCATCCACGCGGCTGCCGTGAACGGCCCAGACGTTTTCCAGCGCAAGGGGCTGTATGATCCGCCCCCCGGCGCTTCGGACATTCCAGGGCTGGAAGTGGCAGGTCAAGTGGTTGCCGTGGGCGCCAACGTGTCCCAATTCCGGGTCGGCGAACTGGTGTGTGCATTGATTCCCGGCGGCGGCTACGCGGAATATGCCGTCGCGCACGCCTGCAACACAATGCCTATCCCCAAAGGCTTGACGTTGGTGGAAGCGGGGGCGATGCCCGAAACGTTGATGACGGTATGGCTGAACCTGTTCCAGCGCGGCAAGCTGGTTGCCGGCGAATCGGTGTTGATCCACGGCGGCGCGTCAGGTATCGGTACCACGGCGACCATGCTGGCGAAGGCATTCGGCGCTGCGAAAATCATCACGACAGTTGGCTCGCAGGCGCATCGGGAGGCCAGCCTGGCGCTAGGCGCGGATCTCGCGATAAATTACCGCGACGACGATTTTGTCGCCGAAACGAAGCGATTTACCGATGGAAAAGGCGTCGACGTGATCCTCGACATCATTGCCGGCGACTACGTGGCCAGAAATTATGACGCCGCGGCCATGGACGGACGGATCCTCCAGGTGGGCGTGATCAAGGGGCCGGCGAAGGATCTCAACGTCGTGCCGATGATGACGAAACGTCTCACGCATATGGGTTCGACATTGCGGTCGCGCACATCCGCGGACAAGGCGACGATCATCAACGAATTGGAGCGGCAGGTTTGGCCGCACATCGAGAGCGGCAAGATCAAGCCGGTTGTCTACAAGACCTTTGCGCTTGCCGACGCTCGCAGCGCTCACGAGCTGATCGATTCCGGCACACACTTTGGAAAGATCGTCCTGACGACAGGTGCCGATCTTATTGGCTGAAGCCTGGCCTGCCGCCACCTCGGCGGCAGGTGCCCGGCAGATCATTCTTTCCTCGTCTTCGGTTGTTCGGGTTGCGGGTCACGCCCGCGTTGCGTCGGCGCTCTCGTACACGCATCCGGCGGCGTTACATAGGTCACGTCGTCGCAGCAGCACGCGTAGACCGGAAACCCGTACGCATTCGTGCGGATGATTTTCGTTGGCCCGTGCAGCGGGCACACTGCGTTCATGTCGTCTCCTTGAACTCAAGGTCGACCGGCTCGACCTCGTAGACGCGGCTCGCCAGTTCCTGACGGCCAAGCACCGGTTCGAATCGTCGATCACGTCGGGCGAGGTCACCCTTTTCGGTCCGGCGTCGAGGAGGGCGCCGGAAAACGACCCACTGCAATATTCTACGACTCTCTCGACGTCGTTGAGGCACGATGGATGTATGGCGGGTCTTCAATGGAGCGCCGGCTCCGCTAGCTGATCGACTCCCCGTCGCGTCCGTACGGACGTCGCCCTTCTTCAAATCCGTAGGGCGAATATGTGCCCAGGCTCAGGCATTCATTCCGCCATCCACCGTAAGATTCGCCCCGGTAATGTATGAGGCCTCCGGGCCGGCGACGAACGCTACCATTGCGGCGATCTCCTCGGCGCGTCCGTAGCGGCCGAGTGCCGTGGCGGCCTTCTGCGGCACCGCCCAATCGCCTGAGGCGGGATTCAGGTCTGTATCGATCGGCCCCGGCTGGACATTGTTGACCGTGATGCCACGGCCTCCCACCTCTCTGGAAAGCGCCTGTGTGAACATCCTGACCGCTGCTTTCGTGGCTGCGTAGGGCACCAGTCCGGGCGCAATGGCACGCTCGCCCACCGCCGAACCGATCATGATGATCCGGCCTCCATCACTCAGGTGCTTGAGCGCAGCTTTGGTCGTAGCGAATACGCCGCGCACGTTGATGTCGATCACTCTATCCATCTCCTCCAGCGTCGTGTCTTCGAACGGTTTCGGAATGGCCGTGCCGGCATTGTTCACCAGCACATCCAGCCGGCCGAAGGTCGCAAAAGCTTTCTCGACAGCAGCCTCGACAGCTTCGACGTCAGTAGCGTCTGCCTGGATCGCAATCGCCTTTCCGCCCTTGAGTTCAATCTCTTTGACCACGGCCGAGGCCGCGCTGGCGTCCCTCGCGTAGGTAAAGGCCACGCTCGCTCCATCCGCCGCCAGACGTTTCGCGATTGCCGCACCGATGCCGCGTGAACCACCGGTAACGAGTGCCACTTTTTGAGCTAACTTAGACATGTTTTTTCCTAAGGTTTTGTGCGCGATTCACCGCGTCGCTAATCCAGTTGATGATTGACTCTTGTCTTTGCCCGGACCATTTTTAGAAGCGGAGCCTGCCCTGCTCCAAACCGACGAACTTCTTCGTAGCGCCACTTTTGATCCATGGTGGTGCAACGACTATATGTTTCCGTGGAAGGTGCGGCAAAGACCTTGTATGCAGAGGGGCATGCCTCTCGGGCATAGCGGAGGGCCAAACGACGAAATGAACGGCCGCTAGGGAGTCGGTGGAATGCACTCAGTGAAAAGCTTCGCTCCAACGTGGCGACGCTGCTGGCCCGGTAGCGTCCTTGCAATGCAAGCGGATGATGCTCGCCCATGACGAGCACGTAGTCCTGATCGAACGCCGGGTGCGGCATCGGCGCAGCGCCAGGGACCCCGGTGTGCAATGGTTCTGGACGCAGGTGACGCACGTGACGCAGTTGATTTCAGAAGTCTATCGGGACCGGGTTTAAGCGCGTGAACCGGAGGCGAACTCGATAGTGGCGGCTGACGGAAATTCGACCGGACTCGCGGCGTTCCTATGTCGCGGCATTCCCGTCCGCATCAGCGACGGTTGTCTGCTTGCGCATCACTCCCGCGTTTCGTACTTGCGCCGGAACGCCATCGGCGTCATGCCCTTCGTCGCGCGGAACTGCCGCGTGAAGTAGCTGGCCTGTCCGTAGCCGAGTTCGGCCGCAATCTGTCCGATCGGCCGATCGGGCTGCATCAGCAGCGCGCATGCGCGCCCGATTCGCAACTGGTTCAGGTAGTCGCTGATCGTCATCCGCGTGCAGCGCTTGAAGAAGCGTTGCAGCTGGCTTTCGCTCATCGCCGCGAGTTCGGCGAGCGTCGCGAGCCGAATCGGCTCCGCATAGTGTGCGTTCAGAAACGACATCACGCGCTCGAGCCGCGCGCGGTCGCGCGGATTGTCGACGGGCAGGAAACCCTGCAGCGCGAGCGAGCGGCGCTGCGTATCCGAGGCGAGCTGCAGCAGCACCTCGACGAGTCCGAGCCAGCGCGCGGCCGGCGGCGCGTCGCAGAGCGCGAGAAGGCGCTGCGCGGCCAGCGCGCGGACGTCGGCTGAAAACGCGAGCCCGCGCACGGATTCGGCGAGCAACGCGCGCAGCGGCGCGAACTCGACATAGTGGGTGTGCAGCGTGTCGACCCATGCCTGCGTGAACCACGCGACGAGCGCGCGATGCGGCGCGTCGTCGCGCAGGCGCTCGCGCGACTGCCACGCGTGCGGCAGGTTCGGGCCGACGAGCACGAGATCGCCGTCGCCGTAATGCTCGATGTGATCGCCGACAAAGCGCTCGCCGACGCTGTTGAGCGTCAGCGTCAGTTCGAACTCGGGGTGGTAGTGCCAGTTGAACGGAAACGCGGGCAACCGGCGGTCAAATAGCGTCCATGACTGATCGAGCGGAATGTTGACCTGTTCGAATAAGGGACGCATGGCCGAAGACCTCGGAACGTGGCGATGATGCCAATCGTGCGGCCTGACGCGGTCGCGATGCGGCAATTGTGCCAAAACTAGCGGTCTCTGCAATACCGCCGCGCGCGTTACGTCGCTAATCTCTGTCCAGCATGCGATGCGGGCCCACGGTGGGCCGCACGGACCGGGAGACACGATGGGACACGAACTGCGGTGGGGACTGATCGGCGCGAGCACGATTGCGCACGAATGGATGATCGACGCGATCCGCGCGCAGCCAGGCAATGCGGTGGCGGCGGTGCTGAGCGGCGATCGCGCACGCGGCGAAGCCTATGCGGCGAAGCACGGGATCGCGAAGAGTTGCACGTCGCTCGACGCGCTGCTCGCCGATCCCGGCATCGACGCCGTGTATATCAGCACGACCAACGAGCTTCATGCGACGCAGGCAATCGCGGCGGCCAACGCGGGCAAGCACGTGCTCTGCGAGAAGCCGCTCGCGATGACGCTCGACGACGCGCACGCAATCGTCGACGCCTGCCGGCGCGCTGGCGTCGTGCTCGGCACGAACCATCATCTGCGCAACGCCGCGACGCATCTCGCGCTTCGGCAACTCGTGCGCGACGGCGCGATCGGCCGGCCGCTCTACGCGCGCGTGTTCCATGCGGTGCATCTGCCCGAGCATCTGCAGGGCTGGCGGATCGCGCAGCCGTCCGCGGGCGCGGGCGTGATTCTCGACATCACCGTGCACGACGTCGATACGCTGCGGTTCATCCTCGACGCGGAGCCGGTCGAGGCGGTCGCGATGACGCCGCCGCCATCGCTTGCGTCCGAAGGCGTCGACGACGGCGTGATGGCCGTGCTGCGCTTCGACAACGACGTGCTCGTTCAACTGCACGACGCGTTCACGGTCGCATACGCGGGCACCGGCATCGAGATCCACGGCACCGCCGGCTCACTGATCGGCCGCGACGTGATGACGCAACGCCCGGTCGGCGAAGTGATCGTGCGCGACGCGACTGGTGAGCGCACCGTGCCCGTCGTTCATCACAATCTCTACGAACGCTCGCTCGCGCGGTTCAATGCGGCGGTGAGGAGCCGCGGCGTGGAGCAGCCGGCTGCGACCGGCGAGGATGGTGTGCGCTCGCTCGCCGCCGCGCTCGCGGTGCGGCAAGCGGTGCGAAGCGGCGAGCGCACGCGCGTGCAGGCCGGGCTCTGAAGGGGGCGTCGATGACCGGAGCGGATTCGAACACCGGGTGTGAGGGCGACACGCGATGAGGGACTACGACGTGGTGATCGTCGGCTCGGGTGTCGGCGGCGGGGCGGCCGCGCTGAGCCTCGCGGGCACGGGCGCGCGCGTGCTGATCGTCGAGCGCGGCGAACGGCTGCCGCGCGAGCCGCAGAATACGGATCCGGAGGCCGTGTTCGTCGAGCGCCGTTATCGCGCGCGCGAAACGTGGGTCGACGGGGCGGGCCGGCCGTTCAGCCCGGGCCAGTACTACTTCGTCGGCGGGCACACGAAGTTCTACGGCACGGCGATGTTCCGCTTCCGCGAACGCGATTTCGAGGCGGCCGAGCACGAGGACGGTATGTCGCCCGCGTGGCCGATCCGCTATGCCGATCTCGAGCCGTATTACGCCGAGGCCGAGCGCCTCTTCGGCGTGCACGGCCGCCACGGCGACGATCCGACCGAGCCGGCGCGCTCGTCCGCGTATCCGTTTCCGCCGATCCCGCACGAGCCACTGATCGGCCAGCTCGCCGAGCGACTGACGCAGGCCGGGCTGCGGCCGTTCCACATGCCCTCTGCAATCGACCTGCGGCCAGGCGGTGCGTGCGTGCGCTGCGGCACCTGCGACGCGTTTCCGTGCCGCGTCGATGCGAAGGGCGATGCGGAGCGTTGCCTGATCGATCCAGCGTTGCGCGATCCGAACGTCACACTGCTGACCGGCGCACGTGCGACGCGTCTGGTCACGGACGACGCGGGCAAGCGGATCGTCGGCATCGAGCTCGACGTCGGCGGCGAGCCGCGCGTCGTGCGCGCACCGCTCTTCATACTCAGCGCTGGCGCGATCAATTCGGCTTTGCTGCTGCTGCGCTCGGCGAACGCGTGGCATCCGAACGGCCTTGCGAATTCGTCGGGCATGGTGGGGCGCAATTACATGAACCACAACACAACCGCATTGATGGGCCTCTTGCCGTGGACCGTCAACGACACGCGCTTCACGAAGACGCTCTCGCTCAACGACTTCTACTTCGGTTGCGACGACGATCGTGCGCCGCTCGGCAATCTGCAGATGCTCGGCAACATCAGCGAACCGATGATCCGCGCCGCGCGGCCGTCGCTGCCGCGCTGGGGCGCGGCGTGGCTCGCGCGTCACAGCGTCGACTGGCTCGCGATGTCGGAGGATCTGCCGCATCCCGACAGCTTCGTGCGGCCACTGGCCGACGGGCGCGTCGAGTTGCACTGGAAACGCACCAACATGGCCCCGCACGCGCGCTTTGTCGAGCGCAGCAAGCGGCTGCTGCGGCAGATCGGTATGCGCGCGGTGCTGAGCCGGCCGTTCGGGATCGATACGCCGTCGCATCAGTGCGGGACCGTGCGCTTCGGCGACGATCCCGCCCTCGCGCCGCTCGATCCCTGGTGCCGCGCATTCGATCACCCGAATCTGTTCGTCGTCGACGCTTCGTTCTTTCCGTCGTCGGCGGCGCTCAATCCGGCGCTAACGATCGCCGCGCAGGCGCTGCGGACCGGTCAGTATCTGCGCGAGCGGCTGGGAACGTTCTAGGCGTGCACAAACAAATTGATGGCGATGCAGACACAAACGCCCAGTCAGGCCGCATTCCCGTAGAGAGGCAAAATTTTCGATTCGAGCATGGCGATCGACTGGACGGCAAGTTGTGACAGCGTGTGCTTGCTGCTGGTCGCGATCGCAAGCCGACTGAAGAGCGTCGGCTCGGTAATACGGATCACCTGGAAGCGCCGCTTGAGAACATCGCTCGTGGTCGCATTGAGCGACAGCACCGCATACCCGATGCCCTCGCTGACCAGATCGAGAATCGAAGTCACCGCATCCACTTCCAGTTCGATCCGCAATCTGACGCCCTGTTCCGCGGCGGCCGCCTCGACCATCCGTCTGATCGCGTGCATGCGGCCGGGGATGACCAGCGGATAGCGCACGATTTCGCGCAGCGTAATCGTTGTCGTGGGCTCGCGTGCTGCCTCCGTGAGTGCATCACTGGTGTCCGGGCCGATCAGAAACAGCTCTTCAGTAAAGATGGTTCGCTTGTCGATCAACGGCGTATCGAAGGTGTCGTACAGGACCGCGACGTCGATGCGGCCCATCATCAGCCATTCGATCAGATAGGTGGACAAGCCTTGAGCCACCGAGATCGTCGCGCCGGGAAACGACGAACGAAAGTCACGCACGAGTTCAGGCGTGGCGACCCTGGCGAAGCTGGGGGTAATGCCGATGCCGAAATGACCGCCGACTGCGCCGTGCAACTCGTCCAGATCCTGTGAGGCGCGCTGCACCTGCTGCAGGATACCTTTCGCATGCGCGAGCATGCGCTGGCCGGCCGGCGTCAAGGTCACGCCGCGGCCGGTGCGCTCGAGCAGCGTATGGCGCAATTCCACTTCCAGATGCCGCACGAGCCGGCTCAAGGCGGGCTGGTTCGTGTCCAGCGTAATCGCGGCACGCGTAAAGCTGCCGAGTTCAGCGACGTGAACGAATGCCTCGAGCTGCTTCAGGTCCATTGTCGGCCAGTCATGTGAAATTCACATATCAGCTAGTTCAATATGGCGATTGTACCCATCCATCATCGCCGCCACAATGCATCCAACCCGTACAAAGCCGCGCCACGCGGCATGACATCGAGACGACGCTCCATGAAATCCTGCTTGCCTCCCGATCCCCATCCCGTTCGACCCGCTCAGCACTTTCCGGCCGGCGCCTGCGACGCGCACTGCCACGTGTTCGGCCCCGCCGATCGATTTCCCTATGCGCCGGACCGCAGCTATACGCCGCCCGACGCCCCGTTCGAGCGCCTCGTCGCGCTGCATGATTTTCTCGGCGCGAGCCGCGGCGTGATCGTGCAGGCGAGCTGCCACGGCACCGACAATACGGCCATGCTGGACGCCATTGCGCGCGGCAATGGACGCTATCGCGGCGTCGCGATCGTCGACGGCGACGTGACTGACCAACAATTGGCCGATCTCGACGCGCGCGGCGTGCGCGGCGTGCGCTTCAATTTCGTCGCGCATCTGGGCGGCGCGCCCGATCTCGACGTATTCGACCGGGTGCTCGAGCGTATCGAGGGCCTTGGCTGGCACGTCGTGCTGCATCTGGACGCGCAGGACATCCTGCAATACGCCGAGCGGATCGCGCGCATCAAGGTGCCGTTCGTGATCGATCACATGGGCCGCGTACGCGCCGAAGCCGGCGTCGATCAGCAACCGTTCCGCCAGCTTCTGGAACTGATGCGCAATCCGCTCGCATGGGTCAAAGTGTGCGGCGCCGAGCGCGTGTCCGCGGGCCGCCGTCCGTTCGACGATGCGATTCCGTTCGCGCACGCGCTGATCGAAGCCGCCCCCGACCGCGTGCTGTGGGGTACCGACTGGCCGCATCCGAACATCAGCAAGGACATGCCGAACGACGGCGAACTGGTCGATCTGCTGTTCCGCTTCTGTCCGGACGCGGCGCTGCGCGAACAATTGCTTGTCACGAACCCGGCACGGCTTTACGGATTCTGAGCGATCGGTTCGCTTGGCCCGCTGCCCTCACGTTTGAACTGCCACATCCAGAATGGCAGCCAGGCGGAAGTCCGAAAACGACCGGCTTTCCGCCCACCATTCCAATCAGGAGACAACCATGATCGATATGCATTGCCATCCGGCCCTTGCGGCTCATTTGCGAGCGGCGTCATGAACGATAGCGCCGTCATGACATCGCCCGCGCGCAGCGCGAAGAAACCCTTCTATCGCGCGCTGTGTTTTCACGTGCTACTCGCAATCTTTCTCGGCGTGCTGCTCGGTCATTTCGCACCGTCGCTCGCCGTGCAGATGAAGCCGCTCGGCGACGCGTTCATCAAGCTGGTCAAGATGGTGATCGGCCCGATCATCTTCTGCACGGTCGTCACCGGCATTGCGGGCATGGGCGACATCAAGAAAGTCGGACGCGTGGGCGGCAAGGCGCTGCTGTACTTCGAAGTCGTATCGACGCTGTCGCTCGTGATCGGCCTCGTGGCCGGACATCTGTTTCGTCCCGGCAGCGGCTTCAATCTGAATCCCGCGACGATCGATACCAAGGCGCTCGCCGGATACACGACTGCCGCGCACGAACAGAATACGGTCGACTTTCTGATGCACATCATTCCCGACACCGTGTCCAGCGCATTCTCGAGCGGCAATGTGCTGCAGATTCTGCTGGTCTCCGTGCTGTTCGGCGCCGCGCTCGCGGCTACGGGCGAATACGGCCGGCCGCTGGTTCGCATGATCGACCGGTTTGCGCAGACGTTCTTCGGCATCGTTCATATCATCATGAAGGTCGCGGCGATCGGCGCGTTCGGATCGATCGCGTTCACGATCGGCACCTATGGCATTGGCGCGGTCGTGCCTTTGCTCAAGCTGATCGGCGCGTTCTACGTGACGCTCGCCTTCTTCGTGCTGGTGGTGCTCGGCGTGATTTCGCGCTTGCTGGGTTTCAGCATCTTGCGCTTCCTGAGCTATATCCGCGAGGAAATCCTGATCGTGCTCGGCACGAGTTCATCCGAGGCCGCGCTGCCGCAGATGCTCGAAAAACTCGAACGGCTCGGCTGTTCGAAGTCGGTGGTGGGTCTCGTGATTCCAGCCGGCTATTCGTTCAATCTCGACGGCACCAACATCTATCTGACGATGGCCGTGCTGTTCATCGCGCAGGCATTCAACATCGAGCTCAGCCTGACGCAGGAACTCACGCTCGTGGGCGTGGCGATGCTGACGTCGAAAGGCGCGAGCGGCGTGGCCGGCGCGGCCTTCGTGATGCTGACCTCGACGCTGCTGGTCTTCCCGATCATCCCGGTGTCGGGAATGGTTCTGATCCTCGGCATTCACCGCTTCATGGGAACGGGGCTCGCAATCGCCAACACCATCGGCAACGGTGTCGCCACGCTGGTGGTGTCGGCATGGGAGCACGAACTCGACCGCTCGAAACTGAGCGCCGAAATGTCGCGGCGCTACACAGAATGA
This sequence comes from Paraburkholderia sp. RL18-101-BIB-B, assembly GCF_046026985.1. Taxonomy (NCBI): domain Bacteria; kingdom Pseudomonadati; phylum Pseudomonadota; class Betaproteobacteria; order Burkholderiales; family Burkholderiaceae; genus Paraburkholderia; species Paraburkholderia sp. RL18-101-BIB-B. Next base: position 489,437 of record NZ_JARESV010000001.1, on the reverse strand, counting down.
CCGGTTAGCCGCAAACAAAATCCCTCGTGTGTTTCGCTGTCTGCGTGCGCTACCCGCGCACGCAGCGGGAGGCGTTCGCGCGAAAAAAACAAACTGGTTTGGAGGCGAAAGCAAGATGTCAGTGAATAAAAAAGGATTGCTCGGGCGAGCGGATTTCAACGCTGCGTGCGTGGCAACGGCATTGTTGGCGGCAGGCGGTGTTGGTGTCGCGCACGCAGACGATTCATCGGCGACAGCCGGCGCAGCGGCGACTCCACCGTCGTCCGTTCAGCTATATGGACTCATCGGCATGTATATCGACAGTTCGAAACTGAGCACGACGCGTGCGAGCACGGTGCAGCTAGGCGGCGGCGGAATGACGACATCGTTCTGGGGCATGCGCGGTCGCGAAGACCTGGGTGGCGGCAATGCGGTGATCTTCGTTCTCGAGAGTTTTTTCAGACCGAACACCGGGCAGATGGGACGCAACACCACGGATGGTTTGTTTTCGCGCAATGCCTATGTCGGCCTGACTGGCGCCTATGGCTCGTTCAAAGTGGGGGAGCAGACCAATCCGACTTATTACAACCAGCAACTCGTCAACCCGTTCGGTTCGTCCGTGGTGTTTTCGCCGTTGATCGTGCAGTCGTACACCGCGAGCTACAACAATACGCAGATCGGCGACACGGTCTGGCAAAACGCCGTCGAGTACGTTTCGCCCAACTACGGCGGTCTCACGGGCACCGTGATCTACGGCGTGAGCAGCACCACGGGTCAACAGGGGAAGGACAACATCGGTTTGCATCTGACATACGCAAACGGGCCGCTCACGGCGGTGTTCTCGGCGCAGCGCGTACGAACGGCGGCAGTTGCGCCGTCGAGCGGTCAATATCTCTATCTCGCAGGCGCTGCGTACGATGCAAAGCTCGTCAAGTTATACGGGGCCGCGCAGATGACAAGCAACAACGACGTCGAGACCGGCTCACATACGTATGAGCTGGGGGTTTCCGTACCGTTGACTCCGTCGAACCTGATCCTCGCCGAATGGGCGCGCACGAAACACAGCGCGCCGTCGAACCATAGCAACGTCCGCAATACCGGCTCCATTGCCTATGACTATATTTTGTCCAAGCGCACGTATGTGTATGCGGTGTATTCCTACGACAAGCTGACCGCCAATCCGTCCGGAAGTACATACGGTGTCGGCATGCAGCATACGTTTTGAAGCGAGGCGACTGCGCGGCCGAATAAGGCTCGCTAGCGAAGTCAGCGGCGCATGGCACACGAACTGAGCCATTGCGCCGGTAATTCACTCAGTTGTTTGGAGCTACGATGATCATCGATATTCACGGGCATTACACCACTGCGCCCAAGGCATTGGAGACGTGGCGGAATCGTCAGGTTGCAGGCATCAACAATCCTTCCGAAATGCCCAGGGTCTCCGAGTTGCAGATCAGCGACGACGAGTTGCGCGAATCGATCGAGAGCAACCAGTTGCGGTTGATGCGCGAGCGCGGGCTCGACCTCACCATCTTCAGTCCGCGCGCGAGTTTCATGGCGCATCACATCGGCGATTTTCAGGTTTCCAGTACGTGGGCGGCGATCTGCAACGAGTTGTGCTTCCGTGTGAGCCAGCTGTTCCCCGATCACTTCATTCCGGCCGCGATGCTTCCGCAGAGTCCGGGCGTCGATGCCGCCACCTGCATTCCCGAACTCGTCAAATGCGTCGAGCAGTACGGCAACGTGGCGATCAATCTCAACCCGGATCCATCGGGCGGTCACTGGACCAGCCCGCCAATGTCCGATCGCTACTGGTACCCGATCTACGAGAAGATGGTCGAGTACGACATCCCCGCGATGATCCACGTGAGCACGAGTTGCAACGCGTGCTTCCACACGACCGGCGCGCACTACCTGAACGCCGACACGACCGCGTTCATGCAGTGCCTCACGTCGGACCTGTTCCGCGATTTCCCCACGCTGCGCTTCGTGATTCCGCACGGCGGCGGCGCGGTGCCCTATCACTGGGGACGCTTTCGCGGACTCGCGCAGGAACTGAAGAAGCCCTTGCTGAAAGACCATCTGCTCAACAACGTGTTCTTCGACACCTGCGTCTATCACCAGCCGGGCATCGATCTGCTCACGCGCGTGATTCCTGTAGACAACATCCTGTTTGCAAGCGAGATGATCGGCGCCGTGCGCGGCATCGATCCGGAGACGGGTAATTATTTCGACGACACGAAACGCTACATCGAGGCCGCGCATATCGATGCGGACGAGCGCTACAGGATCTACGAAGGTAACGCACGCCGTGTCTATCCGCGCCTCGATGCGGCATTGAAGACGAAGGGACATTGATCATGTATGAACTAGGTGTGGTGTATCGCAACATCCAGCGGGCAGATGGCGATGTCGCCGCAAAGCTCGGGGCGCTTGGAACCGCCACCGTGCACGAGGCAATGGGCCGTGTCGGTCTGCTGAAGCCTTATATGCGCCCGATCTATGCCGGCGCGCGCGCCCACGGCACGGCCGTCACGGTGCTGCTGCAGCCGGGCGACAACTGGATGCTGCACGTCGCGGCGGAACAGATCCAGCCGGGCGATATCGTCATCGCCGGAGTCACGGCGGACTGCACGGACGGTTATTTCGGCGACCTGCTGGCGACGAGCTTCAAGGCGCGCGGCGCGCAGGGTCTCATCATCGACGCCGGTGTACGCGACGTGAGCGTCCTGGCGGAGATGAAATTCCCGGTGTGGAGCAAGGCGATCTCGGCCAAAGGGACGGTCAAGGCGACGCTCGGTTCGGTGAACATTCCGGTGGTGTGCGCCGGGGCGCTGGTGAATCCGGGCGATGTCGTCGTCGCGGATGAAGACGGCGTGGTGGTGGTCCCCGCTGCGTCGGCGCGGAAGGTGCTCGACAAGGCGGCGGCGCGTGAAGCCAACGAAGGCGGGAAGCGTGCGAAGCTGGCTTCGGGTGCGCTCGGCCTCGATATGTACAGCATGCGCGAGCCGCTAAAACAGGCTGGGCTGCGCTACATCGATTGAGAGGCAGAGAAACCATGAGTGAGCAGATCACCTGCATCTCGTCGATGGCCACGCGCCAGGTGCTCGCCGAGTTGGTCGAAGGATGTGAACGGGTATCGGGGCGGCGGGTGGCCGTCGAGTCGGTCGGCGGCGTGGCCGCGGCCCAGCGCGTCCAGCAAGGCGAGTCGTTCGATATCGTCGTGCTCGCGGCCGACGCGATCGAGCGGCTTGCAGCAGCCGGCCGGATCGAGCCGGCCAGTCGGGTCGATCTGGCTCGTTCGGGCGTGGCGATCGCGGTGGCAGCCGGCGCACCGCGGCCTGATGTCGGCACTGAAGCCGCGCTGCGAGAAACGATTCTGGCGGCGCGCAGTATCGGCTATTCAACGGGCCCGAGCGGTTCGCACCTGAGCCGTTTGTTCGAGCGCTGGGGCATTGCGGAAACGATCGCGCCACGCGTCGTGCAGGCACCGCCCGGCGTGCCGGTGGGTACGCTCGTCGCACGCGGGGAAGTCGAGCTGGGTTTCCAGCAGTTGAGCGAGTTGATGCACCTGCCGGGAATCGATGTCATCGGCTCGTTGCCTAATGAAGTCCAGATCGTCACGGTCTTTGCGGCTGCCATATGCACCGCATCCAGACAGAGAGATGCCGCTAAGGCAGTGCTCTCGTTTCTGGCATCCTCTGAGGCACGCTTCGCGAAGCTTCGTCACGGCATGGAGCCGGCATGACAGGGGTGACCAACTCTATCCGACGGCCGTCGGATGTCAGGCCGCGCGAGGAGTCGCCAATGCCGCCGCGACACGCTCGCGCAACGTCGGCAAAACGCTCGCGTCGAACCACGGATTGCGTTTGAACCAGGCAATGTTGCGCGGCGACGGATGCGGCAGCGGCATGACCTGTGGGCCGAATTCGCGCCACCGGACGAGCGTGTCCGTCAAGGTCGGCCCGAATGCCTTGCCCAGTCCGAATCGCTGCGCGTATTGTCCGACCAGCAGCGTGAGCTGGACCGACGACATGTGCCCGAGCAACTCCTTGTGCCAGCGCTCGGCACACTCGGGCCGTGGCGGCAAATCTCCGCTCGGGCCCCGGCCTGGAAAACAGAAGCCGATGGGCACGACGGCGAATTTCGAACCGTCGTAGAACGTGGTGTCGTCGACGCCGAGCCACGTGCGCAACCGCGTACCGCTCGCGTCGCTCCATGGAACGCCGGACGCATGCACCCGCGCGCCCGGCGCCTGGCCGATGATCAGAATGCGCGCCTGCTCGGATGCCGCCAGCACCGGCCGCGGGGCGTGCGGCAGCACGGACGAGCAGAGTGTGCAGGCGCGAATCTCGCGCAGCAGGATATCGAGCGATGTGGGTTTCGTAGAGACAGTCATGCAGTCGGGCAGTACGGCTGACGGGCAGTCGAGTCGTGTGCCGGCTCAGGTCGTGGTTTGAGCCGGATAGATCAACGTGCCGTCGGGTTGAGGTTGCGCGCCCGGTGTCATCGTCGCAATGGTTGTGTGACGCGCGTCCATGATGTGCAGCACGGTTTCGTCGTGCAGCAGCAGGTAGTCCGTAATGATACGCCTGTGGCAGCGCCACCAGACCGCCTCCGCGCACATGATCGCGCAGCGGCGCCGATGGCCGAGCGCGAGAAGCTGCGTCAGACCCTCGCGGAAAGCGTCGCTCATCGCATAGTCCGCATAATTGCGGAACGCTGGATGGGTCCAGTACGCATTGAGCGACGGCGCTTCGTCTTTGCGCCTGCTGCGGCGTCCACCCAGTTCGGCAAGATGCACGTAATCGATGTGCTCCGGCGCGAGTGCATCCGGTAGCGTGTCTCGATTGAACTGTGGATTGGTTCGCGAGCGCGGAATGCTGCGCACGTCGATCAGCGTCGCGATCTCCGCCTCTCTCAGCAGACTCACGAATTCGGGCAGTGGACGGTTGGAATGACCAATCGTGAAAAAAGGGCGGCTCATCGATGCCTCTCTGAAACCGTGGCGTCCATTTTGTGATGTGTACAGCCTGGGTTTCTAAAGGTCAACCATCCGCCGCGCTCGGAGGTTTTGCAATCCGCGGCGGCAAAGCCTGCCCGATAGGCATGAAGACGAGATGAACGATAATATGGCATTCCAGTCCGCGTGCCTCGGCGTATCGAGTACGCGGCACAGCCATCGTCCATTTCTCTTTTGCCGCCCATGTCAGACCTCAGAATCGACCGCAATGCCAAGACCCTGCGCGAACTCACGCTGGACAAGCTACGCGGCGCGATAGTGCAAGGGTATTTCCGGCCAGGCGCGCGGCTCGTCGAACGCACGCTGTGCGACGAACTCGGGGTGAGCCGCACCGTCGTGCGCGAAGTGCTGCGGCATCTGGAGACGGAAGGGCTGGTCGAGATCGTCGCGCGGCAAGGGCCGATCGTTGCGCGGCTCGACCCTGAACAGGTGGGCGAAATCTACGAGCTGCGCGGGCTGCTCGAAGCCAATGCCGCGCGCGCGTGCGCCGAGCAATCGACGCCCGAACTCGTGCGGCAGTTGCGCGAGATTCGCGCGGTGATCGAAGACGCGTTCGCGAAGCAGGACCTGCCACGCGTGCTCGACTACACGGAGCGTTTCTACGAAGCGATGTTCGAGGGCGCGCAAAAGCGCGTATCGCTGGCCGTCGTCAAAACGCTGAACGCGCGCATCAACCGCTTGCGCGCGCTGACCATTGCCACGCCGGGGCGCGGCGGCGAGTCCAATCGCGAGATGAACAAGCTGCTTGACGCGATCGAGCGGCGTGACGGCGACGCGGCGTCGGCCGCGTCGGCCGCGCACATCAAGCGGACCGCCGAACTGGCGCTGAGCGCGCTCGCACAGCCAGGCGAGCCCGCCGGCGACGCCTGAGCCACATTCCACCCCGTTCACACCAAGGCCCGCCAATCGGCGGGCCTTTTGCTTTGCAGATGCCGCCGGCAAAACGTTCTCCCCTGACAAATCCCGCGTAGGCATGTTGCGCCGCACAAGCGAACGCGCTTGTCCCTCCATTGCCGAAAACATGCCTGAAGCTCAATGCGCGGATCAACCGTTTGCGCGCGATGACAATCGCCTCCGACGACCGCGGCCGCCAGGCCGTGGAGGAGATGAACCGCATTCTTGATGCGATCCGCGCCCGCGACGCGCAGCGAGCGCGCGATGCGGCCACCGCTCATGTGGCCCGGGTCGCGGATATTGCGGCGGAATTACTGCAGCAGGCGGTTGGCGGGACGTCGGTTTGATGGATGAGCTCAGTGCCCGTGCCGCTCTTCGACCGCGACCGCCGTCTGTTTCGATTGCCGGCTCAGCATCAGCGTGACGACGGCGGACACGGCCAGCGTGGCGCCCACTACGTACAGGCCCGCTGAGTATCCACCCGTCACGTTCTTGAGCCAGCCGATCACGAACGGACCCACAAAGCCGCCCAGATTGCCGACCGAGTTAATCATCGCGATGCCCGCGGCCGCGCCGGCGCCTGACAGGAACATGCTGGGCATCGCCCACAACGGCGCCTTGGCCGCACTGATGCCGATGTTCACGATCACGAGCGCCAGAATGATCATCAGCGCCGTCGTCGCACCACCGGCGAAGACGAAGCCGAGGCATGCCACGACGCACGGAATGACGACGTGCCACGTGCGCTCTTCGGTACGGTCCGAGTGTTTCGCCCACAGGATCATGGCCACCACCGCGAGGACGCTCGGCACGCCGGCCAGCAGGCCGGTTTCGAACGACCCGAAGCCATACTGGCGAATGATCAATGGCGCCCACAAGCCGAGTGTGTACAGCCCTGCCGAGGTGCCGAAGTAGATCAGTGCGAGCGCAAGCACACGCGGATCGCGCAGGGCGCTCAGCGCGCCGGCCGTGTGGCCCGCATGGGACTGCTTCGCCTCCGCTTCCATCTTCATCTTCGCGATCAGCCATTCGCGTTCTTCCGGTTGAAGCCATTGCGCTTTCGCCGGTGTGTCCGTCAGATACTTCAACACGAAGAAGCCGAGAATGATCGCGGGCACCGCTTCGAGGATGTAGAGCATCTGCCAGTCGGCAAGTCCGGCGATCGGAGGCAGCTTCATGATCGCGCCGGACAGCGGCGAGCCGATTGCGGTGGAGATCGGCGCGGCCGCCATGAACCATGCCGCCGCGACCGCGCGTTGCCGCGACGGGAACCACAGGCTCAGATACAGGATGATGCCGGGGAAGAAGCCCGCTTCGGCGATACCCAGAATAAAGCGTAACGCGTAGAAGCTGTTCGGCCCGACCACGAACGCCGACGCGAACGAGACGATCCCCCACGACACCATCACGCGGGCAATCCAGCGGCGCGCGCCGACCTTGTGAAGAATCAGGTTCGACGGCACTTCGAACAGGAAGTAGCCGATGAAGAACAAGCCGCCGCCGAGACCGAACGCGGTCGGCGAAAGGCCGATGGCCTTGTTCATCGAGAGCGCGGCGAAACCCACGTTGACGCGGTCGAGAAAGCTCACGAAATACAGCAGCATCACAAACGGGATGATCCGCAGCATGAGCTTGCGGGAAACCCGGCTTTCGAGTTCGGAAATCATTGTCTCCTCCTGGGAGGTATCGAGCAGTGCTCTATTCAGAAACGGAGTGGGGGTGCGGTGCGCGCCGCGGCCGTCGAGTGCGGCTCTTGTCATGTCCCGCGCGTCTACACCTTCAAAACGTGGTGGGCTAAAGTCACATGCGATGCCTCAGGGAATCTGCGCGATGCGCAGCAGGTTGGTGGTGCCAGGCGTGCCGAACGGCATGCCGGCCGAGATGACGACCGTTTGTCCCGGTTCGCCGAACCCTTCGGTGCGCACGGTCTCGCAGGCAAGGTCGCTCACTTCGAGTGCGTCGACGACCTCCTTGCACAGCACGGGATGGACGCCCCACACCAGCGCGAGGCGGCGCGCCGTGCCCTGTTGCGGCGTCATGCCGACGATCGGCGCGCAGGGCCGTTCGCGCGCCATGCGCAGCGCGGAATAGCCGGAGCTCGTGTAGGCAACGGTTGCGACCGCGTCGAGCAATCCGGTGACGTGCCGCATCGCATAGCCGATCGCGTCCGACGTATTCGCGCGGGGTGCCGCGTGCGATGCCGCGATGACTTCGCGGTAGTACGGATCGCGTTCGGTCTGCGAGATGATCGAGTCCATCATTCGCACGGCTTCCACGGGGTATTTGCCGCTTGCCGATTCCGCTGACAGCATCACGGCGTCGGCGCCGTCGTAGATGGCGGTGGCGACGTCCGACGCTTCGGCGCGCGTCGGCACCGGCGCAGCTACCATCGATTCGAGCATCTGCGTCGCCACGATGACGGGCTTGCCCGCCTTGCGGCATGCGCGGACGATGCGCTTCTGGATCGCCGGCACCTGTTCGGCCGGCATCTCGACGCCGAGATCGCCACGCGCGACCATCACGGCATCCGCTTCCTCGACGATCGCGTCGAGGCTCTGGATCGCCGCCGGCTTTTCGAGCTTCGCCACAATGCCGACGCGCTCGCCGACGATTTTGCGAACCTCGATGATGTCTTCGACGCGTTGCACGAAAGAGAGCGCGAGCCAGTCGATGCCCAGCGTCATGCCGAACTCGAGATCGCGCTGGTCCTTTTCCGTCATTGCGGACAGCGGCAAAACGACGTCCGGAACGTTGACACCCTTGCGCTCGGACAGTGGACCGCCCACGACGACCGTCGTTTCGGCGAAATCGGGACCGCAGCGTTCGACCCGCAACTGGACCCGGCCATCGTCGACCAGCAGATTCGTGTGTGGCTTGAGCGCCGCGAAGATTTCCGGATGCGGCAGCGAGACACGGGTGTTGCCGCCGGGCGTTTGCGCGTCGAGATCGAGTCGAAACGCGGCGCCTTTCTCCAGCGCGATCGGGCCGTTCGCGAATGTGCCGATCCGCAGCTTCGGCCCTTGCAGGTCGAGCAGTACGCCGACCGGGCGGCCCGCGTTTTTTTCTATCGAGCGGATGATGTTCAGACGTCGTTGGTGATCGTCATGTGTGCCGTGGCTGAAGTTCAGCCGAAACACATCGGCCCCCGCGTTGAACAGCGCTTCGATGGTGTCGCGGCTGGTGCTCGCCGGCCCCAGCGTCGCGACGATTTTGGCATTACGGTTGCGGCGCATCTTTATCGACTCCCTGAAAGATCGCCGTGCTGAGCGGCAATGAAAATGGCACGAAAATCGTTGACGTTGGTCAGCGTCGGCCCGGTGATGACCGAGTCGCCCAGTGCCTGGAAAAAGCCGTGCGCGTCGTTGTTCTCGAGTCGCTCGGCGGGACGGATGCCGCGCTCGCGCGCCCGCTTCAACGTGTCCGGCCGCAGCAGTGCGCCGGCGATTTCTTCCTGGCCGTCCACGCCGTCGGTGTCGCCCGCGATGGCGAACACGCCGGGCTCGCCATTCAGCGCGACGCCGAGCGACAGCAGGAATTCGACATTGCGGCCGCCGCGGCCGTCGCCGCGAATCGTGACGGTCGTTTCGCCGCCGGAGAGGAGAATGCAGGGCGCCTGGAAGGGCTGGCCGCGGCGGCTCACCTGTCTGGCAATGCCGGCCATGACCGCGCCGACGTCGCGGGCTTCGCCTTCGATGGCGTCGCTGAGAATGTGGACGTCGACGCCGGCTGCGCGCGACTGGCCCGCCGCGGCTTCGAGCGCGAGTTGGGGCGTCGCGATCAGATGCGTCTCGATGCAGGGCAAATGTGGATCGTCAGGCTTCAGCGTTTCCGCGCTGCCGTTTTCGAGCAGTGCGATTGCCGCGGGCGACGCGCAGATCTCATAGCGCCGTAAGACCACGAGCGCATCCGCGCACGTCGTCGTGTCGGGTACGGTCGGGCCTGAGGCGATGTCGCTGGCAGCGTCGGCGGGCACGTCCGAGATGATCAGGTTGACCACGCGCGCCGGATGGCAGGCCGCCGCGAGCCGGCCGCCCTTGATTGCCGAGAGATGCCGGCGCACGCAATTCATTTCGGAAATCGTCGCACCGCTCGCGAGCAATGCCTGGCTGATTTCCTGTTTGTCCTGCAGCGTCAGGCCTTCGGCGGGAAGCGGGAGCAGGGCTGAGCCGCCGCCTGAGATCAGGCAGATGACGAGGTCGTCGGCAGTCAGGCCCGTGACGAGTTCCAGCATGCGTGTGGCCGCCGCGAGGCCGTTCTCGTCCGGCACGGGATGCGCGGCCTCGACGATTTCGATGTGTTCGCACGGCACCGCGTATCCGTAGCGTGTGACGACGAGACCTTCGAGGCGGCCGGTCCAGTGATCTTCGACCGCTCTTGCCATCGCCGCCGACGCCTTGCCCGCACCGACGACGATCGTGCGGCCGCGCGGCGCCTCGGGAAGGAAATCGGGAACACGCAGCGCAGGTTGTGCCGTTGCTATCGCGGCGTCGAACATGTCCTGCAGCAGGCGGTCGACGTCGAGTTCGCTGGTGGCATCGCGGCTGGCCGGCTGCTTGAGTTGGGCGGCGGTTTTCATTTGCGTGCTCGCACAGAAAGGGACCGCCCTTGCTTATAGGAAGTGGACATGGTGTCGGATACCTTGTATTTGCCGTGCGCGGGACGAGCCGGGCCACGGCCGCCGCGTGGCGGGCCGTGCGGATCAGGCTCCAGCGGAGCCGCTGATGAGGCTTAGGCCGCGTTCGCTGCGGGCGCTGCGGCTTTCTCGATGAACGCGCAAACAGCAGCCGTTACTTGCGCCGTGGTTGCCGTGCCGCCGAGGTCGCGGGTGTGAAGGGAGGTGTCCGCAGTTACCGCTTCGACGGCTTGCATCACGCGCTTTGCCGCGTCGGCTTCGCCCAGGTGTTCGAGCAGCATGACGACCGACCAGAAGGTGCCGACCGGATTGGCGAGTCCCTTGCCCATGATGTCGAATGCGGAACCGTGGATCGGCTCGAACATCGACGGAAAGCGGTGTTCCGGATCGATGTTGCCCGTCGGCGCGATGCCCAGGCTGCCGGCGAGAGCGGCGGCGAGGTCGCTGAGAATGTCGGCGTGCAGATTGGTGGCGACGATCGTGTCGAGACTCGCGGGGCGATTGATCATGCGCGCGGTCGATGCATCCACCAATTCCTTGTCCCATGTGACGTCCGGGAACTCCTTCGAGACTTCGAGTGCGATCTCGTCCCACATCACCATCGCATGACGCTGGGCGTTGCTCTTCGTGATCACGGTCAGCAGTTTGCGCGGACGGGATTGCGCGAGACGGAACGCGAATCGCATGATCCGCTCGACACCGGCGCGCGTCAGGATCGACACGTCGGTCGCGGCTTCGATCGGATGGCCCTGATGGACACGGCCGCCCACGCCGGAATATTCGCCTTCCGAGTTTTCGCGGACGATGACCCAGTTCAGGTCTTCCGGCTTGCAACGCTTCAGCGGCCCGTCGATGCCCGGCAGGATGCGGGTCGGACGGACGTTCGCGTACTGGTCGAAGCCCTGGCAGATCTTCAGACGCAGACCCCACAGCGTGATGTGATCGGCAATGTCCGGATCGCCGGCCGAGCCGAACAGGATCGCGTCCTTGTCGCGGATGGCGTCGAGCCCGTCGGCCGGCATCATGACGCCGTGCTCGCGATAGTAGTCGCCGCCCCAGTCGAAGTTTTCGAATTCGAATGCGAACGACCGGGTCGTCTTTGCGAGTGCTTCGAGAACTTGCGCGCCGGCCGGTACGACTTCCTTGCCGATGCCGTCGCCGGGGATGGTTGCGATGCGATAGGTCTTCATGTCTCCGTCCTTCATGTGTTGGGGTGTGAGCGAACTTTACCTATCTCCGGACGCAAAAACCGGTGCTAAACTCAAGGCATCTTTAACTTTGATTCACAAGTGAAAGCCATGCGCGACACCGTCGAACCGTCTGATCTGAGTTTCTTTTCGACGCTCGCCGCATCCGGCAGCCTGAGCGCCGCCGCGCGGGAGCTGGGTTTGACGGCAGCGGCCGTCAGCAAGCATTTGACGCAGATGGAGAGCCGCGCCGGCGTTGCGCTCGTCAACCGGACCACGCGGCGGATGATGCTTACGCCGGAGGGCGAGCTATACCTCGAACACGCGCGCCGGATTCTCGACGAGATCGATGAACTGGCCGAGTTGCTGGGGGCCGCGAAGCAAAGCCCGAAGGGATTGCTGCGCGTGAACGCGACGCTCGGCTTTGGGCGCAGCCATGTCGCGCCTGCGATCTCGCGCTTTGTCGCGAGGTATCCGCAGGTATCGGTTCAGCTTCAGTTGTCGGTCACGCCTCCGCCGCTGACCGACGATACGTTCGACGTCTGCATCCGCTTCGGCGAGCCGCCCGATACGCGGGTGGTCGCGCGCCGGCTGGCGACGAACCGGCGCTTGCTGTGCGCCGCGCCTTCGTACCTCGCGTCACATGGGATGCCGGTGACCGCGCACGACCTCACGCGGCACAACTGCATCGGCATCCGCCAGGGTGACGAAGCCTACGGCGTGTGGCGTCTGACTTCGGGCAGAGGCGCGTCGCGTAAAACGGAGGCCGTGCGTATCAACGGGTCGCTGACCACGAACGATGGCGAGATCGCGGTGAAGTGGGCGCTCGAAGGGCACGGCATCTTGATGCGGGCCGAGTGGGACATCAAGCAGTACCTCGCCGATGGTTCGCTGGTTCAGGTATTGCCCGAGCATGACACGCCGAACGCCGATATTTTTGCCGTCTATTCGCAGCGGCACCAGATGTCCAATCGGATTCGCGCGTTCGTCGATTTTGTCGCGCAAGATCTTAGGAGCGAGGCGGGCGCGTTGTAGTCTTGTTGGGGAGGGTTCGGGATTCGATCGCCTTTCGCATTGAGATGCAACTTACTCGGAGGCAATCGTCAACCCTGTCGCGCGCGTTTTGCGGATGCCGCTATTGCCGCTTCCTCCAGTTCCGATGATCGGCTGAAAGGCGACCGGGGCATGGGCACGCCATCTACAAAAGCGCGTGCACAGCGCACGGCGAACTCATATGCGCACTTCAGGCTTGCGAACTGACCGAGGTCACCCGATGAGACAGATTCACCGTCTTCTTTCAGAATGCAGGCCCGAGCTAAGAATGGCCTTCCATGCTGATTCGAGGACTTAAGCGTGCTATGCCAAAAGCACGTCCTTTACCGTGGCGTCGCGTCGAGCCGAACGATCCAGCCTTCGGTCTCCCTGTTCTCCGCCGGATAACGCGTCAATACCGCCGGGTCGTGGCCAGGCACGACGTGCTGCGCGGAATCCGCCAGTTCGTGCACGCGGCGGTAGCCTTCGATCATGTCGCCGACGTTGTACACAGCCGGGAATGGGCGGCTCTGTTCCATGTTCGCGTAAAGATGCGAGGCGTCGGACGCGAGCACGACCCAGCCGCGCTCCGTGTGCACACGCACGACCTGCAGACCGTCGGTATGACCGCCGACCCGATGCACGCTTAGGCCCGGCGCAAGGTTCGATGCGCCGTCGTGAAACGCCACGCGACCGTCGAAAACGCGGCCAACCATCGACTTCACATCTTCGGGATTGAACGGATGATTCAGTGCGCCGTGGCACATGCAGCGACCCGTGCAGTACGCCATTTCGCGATCCTGCACGTGATAGCGCGCTTTCGGAAATAGCGAGCGGTTGCCCGCGTGATCGTAGTGCATGTGCGTGACGATCACGTCTTCGACCGTCTGCGGCCGGATGCCGATTGCGCCGAGGCCCTCTTCGACGGAATGTGTGATGATGCGCCCGCGCTGCGCACCCACTTCGGCGTCGAATCCGGTGTCGACCAGGAAGGTGCGGCTTTCGCCGACCACCGCCCACACGAAATAGTCGAGCGGCATGTTGACATCGTGCGGGTCGCCGCCGATGAAATTGTCGCGCGCGGGCCGGTCGTGATGCGCGTACTTGATCGCGAAGATCTTGTAGTTTTCGGGCGTGGCTGTCATGGCTGCAGTCTCCTGTCCAACGTATGAGAGCGCTATCATAACAAGCTGATGGCGACTCGTGTTGTGTTGTTGCGGGCACGAGTTGGGCGATATCCGGTATCGCCGGACACCGCCAAAGCGTGCGGAACGCCGCCTGGCATACGCTACAATTCGCCATCGAACTGAAGAGCTGGATGGGCGAGTGAAAAAGCGTGTGGCGGCCGTCGACGACGGCAAGATAGGGACGGCCGGCAGGCCGGCAGCCGGAGGGAGGGCAGCGTCGAAAACCGGCGCAAGCATGGGCAAGACTCGTCCGGGCGGCCACGCCGTTCGCATGATCGACGTCGCGAGAGCAGCCAATGTGTCCTTGATGACCGTGTCGCGCGCGCTCAAGGAACCCGCACTGTTGTCGGAGGAAACCCGCAAGCTGGTGCTCGATACGGTGCGCCGGGTCGGCTACGTTCCGAATCACATCGCGTCGAACCTCGCATCGGCTCGTTCGAATGTGGTCGGCCAGATTGTGCCGAGCATCCAGAACTCTCTGTATTCCCATAGCATCAAAGGTTGCGCGGACGTCCTTCGCACAGCAGGCGTGCAACTTCTGCTGGCCGACAGCGGCTATTCGCTCGAAGATGAAGAGGCACTGATCGACGCGTTTCTTGCGCAGCGCGTGTGCGGCCTCGTGTTGCACAACACCGTTCATACGCCGCGTGCCGCCCAGATGATCCGCGCCGCCGGCATACCCATCGTTGAAACGGGCGACCTGGCGCGTACGCCGATCGACATGGCGGTCAGCTATTCGAACTTCAACGCGGCGAAGGAGATGACCCTGTACCTGGCCGGACGTGGGTATAAGTCGATCGGCTTTGTCTGCCTGACTACCAAAAACAACATGCGCGCCCGCGAGCGTCTGAAGGGCTATCACGCCGCGCTCACCGCCCTTGGCCGCGAGCGCAACCCGGGCCTCGTGCGTGAAGTGGAGGGCGGTTTGACCTCTGGCGCGCATGCGATGGTCGACATGATGCAGCGTGCGCCCGAAGTAGACGCGATCTTCTTCGCCGGCGACGTACTTGCTGTCGGCGCGCTTTTCGAGGCTCAGCGGCGCAACTGGAAGGTGCCCGAGCGCATCGCCATCGCCGGATTCGACGATCTCGACATTCTGCGGCACACGGTGCCGCGGCTGACGTGTCTGAATCTGCCGCGTCTCGAGATCGGCCGACGTAGCGCCGAGGCGCTGCTGCAAAGAATGCGCAGCAACGAACCCGCCGTGCCGACGAAGCTCGATCTTGGATTCGAAATCATCCAGCGTGAAAGCACCTGAGGCAGCGGCTTTAAGACCGGGAAACAAGACGGGGCGCGTACTGCGCCCTTTTTTGCGTCCGCCAATCTGATTTCCCTGCGCGATTTCCCTGTGAGCTGGACGCACAGTCATGCCCAGCGTCCCGTATTGCGCCCCTCGGTCTTTTCAGTTAAGTTAGCGCTATCATTTATTTGGCCGCGAGCGCTTCGCACTTCGCCGCGGCCTTGCAACGGACGTGCTTGCTGACAAGGACAATACAAATGAAAGGGAGAATCGCACTCGTAACGGGCTCGTCGCATGGGCTGGGTCTTGCGATGGCCAACGCGCTCGCGGCCGCTGGCTGTCGGGTCGTGCTGCATGGGATCGAAACGCTCGAACAGGTCGAGCCGATGCGTGCGGAATTCGAGCGGACGCAGGGTTACCGTGCCGACTATCTGCAGGCGGACCTTGGCGATGCACGAGCCGTCGAACGGATGATGTTCGAAACGATCGAGCGCGCCGGCCCAATCGATGTGCTGATTAACAATGCCGTGGTGCGCCACTTCGCGCCAATCGAAGCGTTCCCAGTCGAAAAATGGGAGCAGGCGCTTTCGGTCAATCTGAGCGCGGCCTTCCATGCAATCCGCCTCGCGCTGCCGGGCATGCGCGAGCGCGGCTGGGGCCGAATCTTCAATATGACGTCGGTGTATGGCATGCGCGGCACGGTGAATCGCGTGGACTACGTGACGACCAAATCCGCGCTGCTTGGCTTGACGCGCGCGGTCGCCGCGGAAACGATGGGGCAGGGCATTACCTGCAATGCTATCTGCCCGGGGGCGGTGCACACGCCGACGAGCGAAAATCGCATTCAGGCGCTGATGGAGAACGAGGGTCTGGATCGCGAAGCTGCAATCGAACGCTTTCTGACGGGCAAGCAGCCGACCGGCCACTTCGTCCAGGCGTCGCATGTCGCCGATCTGGTGGTGTTTCTATGCGGCGACGCAGCAGCGCAAATGACCGGTGCGATGCTGCCGGTCGAAGGCGGCTGGCTGGCGGTTTGACGTTCGTCAGGCGGTCACTGACGAGAGTGCCGCGAGGCCGACGCCACCCCCGGTATTCATGCGCTGCATCATGAAGTCGACACTCCGAAGCTGCAATTCATCCTTGACTGATTGTATGACAGGAATATAATTGCTCTTGCTGTTAGCGCTCACATAGACCGGCGGCGACAAGCGCCACCAACCAGTAAAACTACAACAACGAAGTCGACGGAGATAGCATCCATGCACAACCAAGCGAGTATCGGATACAGACTGGACAGCCTGCCGCTGTCCGGCTATCACTGGCGGTTGCTCGGGCTGATTGCCGCGGGCATGTACTTCGATTCGTTCGATATCTACATCGCGGGCACCGTGCTCGCCGCCATGATCCACAGCGGCGAATCCACGCTGAAACTCAATGCGATGTTCGTGTCCGTCACGTTTATCGGCATGATGTCGGGCGCGTGGCTGTCGGGTCTTCTCGGCGATCGTTTCGGGCGGCGCTTCTGCTATCAGTTCAATCTCGGGATTTACGGCTTCGCGTCGATCGCTGCGGCGTTCGCGCCGTCCATGTACTGGCTGATTTTCTTCCGGCTGGTGATGGGCGTCGGCATGGGCGCCGAAATTGTGGTCGGCTACGGCACGCTGAGCGAGTTCATTCCGGCGGCGTGGCGCGGGCGGTTCGGCACCATCCTCAATCTGATCATCAACACGTCGCTATTCCTGTCGACGTTCCTCGGTTGGCTGATCGTGCCGCAATACGGCTGGCGCTGGATGTTCGCCATCGCCGGTTGCGGTGCGCTGTTCGTGTGGTTTCTGCGTAAGTCGATGCCGGAGTCGCCTCGCTGGCTGGCCTCGCGCAATCGCTTGCCTGAAGCAAACGCGATCGTGTCGAACATCGAAACGGCGTGCGGCATCGATCCAGAAACGGCTATCTCGGCTGCTGCGCAGCAGCCGTATCGCGCCGATGCGCCGGATAGCGGCCGTCTCGGCGACCTCTTCACGCGCCGTCTGCTGGCGCGCACGGTGACGGGCATCACCGTGCTGGTTGGACTCTTCATCGTCAACTACGCGTTCGTCAGCTGGATTCCGACTTTCCTGGTGAAGCAGGGGCACAGCGTGTCGAACTCGCTCGGACTGACGGCGATCATGTTTGCCGGCGGTCCGATCGGCTCGCTGATTGCTTTCGTGCTGGCCGAACGCGTTGGCCGCAAGTGGGGCATCGTACTGTTCTCCCTGATCTGCGCCGCGTTCGGCACGGCCTATCCGTTTGCACAAACGGAAGTGGCGATCGCCGCGCTTGGCTTTGCGATCACCTGCTGTATCTACGTACTGTCGTCGTTTAGCGTGGCAACCTATGTGCCGGAGTTGTTCCCGACTGAACTGCGTCTGCGCGGATCGGGCGTGTCGAATACCGTGGGGCGAGCGGTCAGCATCGCTGTGCCGTACGCCGTCGCGTGGGCATTCACGGGCTTCGGCATTGCGGGTGTGTTGACGTTGATCGTCGGCACGTTGCTGGTCCAGGCGTTGATCGTCGGCGTGCTCGGCACCGAGACCCGCAAACGTTCGCTCGAGTCGATCGCTGCGGAAGTGAGCGATACGGTGGACGCGTCAGATAACGCGGTGAATGCACGCACGGCTTCGGTGACGAGGCCGTAATCGCGGCCGCATCCACTGGATCGAAAGCGTAATCCGGTAAAGGGAAATCCAGCACATGGCAGCGCAGGCAGACAGAAGCTTCAGCCAGACGGACACGCACAGCGAAGCGGGACACGCGACGCGGCGGCTCGCGCAATGGATCGGCGACACGACGTGGCGCGACGTGCCGGCCGCCGTGCGTCACGAGGCGAAGCGCGCGCTCGTCAACTACGTAGCCGTCGCGCTCGCCGCCTGCACCGACCCAACGCTCGACAAGGCCGTGCGCAACTATCGGCGTTTCAGCGCAGGGCAGAGTTCGAGCGTGATTGGTCGTAGCGAGCGCGTCGACCTGCTGAACGCGGCGGCGCTCAATGCGATGAGCGCGAACGTGTTCGACTTCGACGACACGCATATCCCGACGATCATTCATCCCACCGCGCCCGTTGCCGCCGCGCTATTCGCGTTTGCCGAGTCGCTCGCGGACAGCGACCCGCATGCAAGTGCAATGACGGGTGAGGCCTTGCTGCTTGCGTTCGTAATCGGCGTCGAAGTGGAATGCCGGATCGGCAACGCGGTTTCGCCTGAGCACTACCAGCGCGGCTGGCATATCACGTCGACCTGCGGCGTATTCGGCGCGGCGGCGGCGATGGCGAAGGTGCTGGGTTTGAGCGCACAGCAGATCGTATGGGCGTTGGGCAACGCGTCGGCGCAGGCCGGCGGTCTGGTGGAAACGCTCGGCACGATGTCGAAGAGCATCAGCGTCGGCAATGCCGCGCGCAACGGTTTGCTGTCCGCGCTGCTCGCCGCCGACGATTTCTCCGGTCCCGATTCGCCGCTCGAAGGCGAGCGCGGTTTCCTGCGCGTCACCGCGTCGAAGCCGGATGTCGATGCGCTGACGCGCGAGCTCGGCCACGAATGGGCGCTGCTGTCGAACACCTATAAGCCCTATCCGTGCGGCGTGGTGCTGAACCCCGTGATCGACGCATGTCTCGATCTGCGCCGCGACGCGCGGTGGACGCTGAATGACGTCGAGCGCGTCGAATTGACCGGACACCCTTTGCTGCGCGAACGTACCGATCGGCCCAACGTGCGCACCGGTCGTGAGTCGCAGGTCAGCGCGCAACATGCGGTGGCGGTCACGCTGGCGACGGGCAAAGCGAGCCTGGCGGAATTCAGCGATAGCGCCGTGACGAACCCAGCGCTGCGCGCATTCGACACGCGTTTGCGTTTCATCGACGACGCGTCGTGGCCGGTCGAGTCCGCGCAGGTCGTTGTCGTGTTGCGCTCGGGCGAGACGTTGTCGCGACGCATTCACGCGGCGCGCGGCAGTCTTGCGGCGCCGCTTGCCGATGTCGAACTCGCGACAAAGTTGCGCGAACTGGCGGACTATGGTGGCTCGGGCGTCGCACCGCAACCGCTCATCGACGCGCTGTGGCGCTTCGACAGCGCAACGGACGCCGCCGCGCTCATGCGGGTCGCGCGCGCGACTTGAACCGCATACGAAATGGTGCATCGAACAGCGCATCGAAACAGATTCCTAACGAATGAGGACAGTCATGTCGAGCAGTGGTCAAGGAAACAGCACTATCGGTTTTGTCGGCGTGGGCGTGATGGGACGACCTATGGCGCGTCGTCTCATCGAGGCGGGCCATTCGCTCGTCGTGTTCGATCGCGACGAGCAGGCGGTCGCGGAACTTGCGGCAATCGGTGCGCGCGCGGCGAAATCGGTGCGGGACGTGGCCGACAGCGCACGCATCGTGTTCACGAGTCTGCCCACGCCGGCGGTTTTCAGGCAGGTCGCGCTGGGAGACGGAGGGTTGATCGAGGGTAGCGTTATCAAGATTCTCGTCGACCTGTCGACGGTCGGTTCGCGAATGGAAAAAGAAGTGGCGGACGGTCTGCTCGCGAAGGGCATCGACACCGTGGATGCGCCCGTGAGCGGCGGCGCCGCCGGCGCGCAAAAGGGCACCCTCGCCATCATGATGGCCGGCAAGCCGGCTGCGCTGGATCAGGTGCGCAGCCTGTTCGAAGTGCTCGGCAAGGTTTTTGTGGTCGGCGATCAGCCGGGCCAGGGGCAATTGCTCAAACTGCTGAACAACATGCTCTCGTCGACCGCCTTTGCCATCACGTCGGAAGCATTTGTCGCCGGCATGCGCGGCGGACTGGACCCGGAAGTGATGATGGCGGTGATCAATTCGGGTAGCGGCAAGAACGGCGCGACGATGGACAAATTCCCGAAGCACGTGCTGCCGGGAACTTTCGATTTCGGCTTTCCGGTCGGCAGTGTCTGCAAGGACATCGGACTCGCGGTCGACGAATGCCAGGCGCTCGGCGTGCCGACGTGGGTTGGCAGTGTCGCGCGTCAGGTCTGGAATTACGCCGCGATGCAGGACGGCTCGAAGCGCGACATGACCGAACTCGTCAAATACGTCGAACGCTGGTCGTCGGGCGAAGGTCTCGCGGACTGAATCCGCTACCAGGCGTATCCAGAAACACTCATTGGCTGCGGCCATCTCACATCGGTAACGGAGACCTGAATGATCGTTGAAATGCGTATCTACCACTGTGCGCCGACGCGTCTGCCGGCGCTGCTCGACCGCTTCACGTCGACCACGCTCGGTTTTTTCGAAAAGTACGGCATCCAGCAGATCGGCTTCTGGACGACGCTGATCGGTCCAAGCAATCACGCGCTGACATATATGGTGAAGTGGGAAAGTCTGGCCGAGCGCGAGCAGAAGTGGAACGCGTTCCAGGCCGATCCCGAATGGATCGCGAAACGCGCGGCGACGGAAGCCGACAAGCCGATCGTCGAGCGCATCGAAAATCATTTCCTCACGCCAACGGCATTTTCGGCGCTGCGCTAGGAGCGATATTTCATGACACAACCCAAACGGATCGGATTCATCGGTCTCGGCATGATGGGCGCACCGATGGTGCAGTGCCTGCGCAACGCCGGTTTCGAGCTGTTCATCGACGACGCCGACGCGGCCCGTGCCGATGCGCTCGCCGATCAAACGGGCGCGCAGCGGCTGAACGCGGATCATGCCGCGTCGCTCGACGCTTTGATCACGATGCTGCCGAATTCGGCGATCGTCGAGAAGGTGCTGCTCGGTGATGGCAACCAGGGCAACGATCGGGGCTGGGCCGCGCGGCTCACGAAGGGCGCGGTGGTGATCGACATGAGTTCGTCGGAACCGGAGCGCTCGCGTGAGCTCGGCAAGACGCTGGAAGCACAGGGTCTCGCGTATCTGGACGCACCGGTGTCGGGCGGCGTCAAGCGCGCGAAGGACGGCACGCTCGCGATTCTCGTCGGCGGCAAGGCCGAGGTGTTGACGCGCTGCAAGCCGGCGCTCGACGCGATGGGCAAGAGCGTGCTGCATATCGGCGCGGCGGGCGCGGGTCACGCGGCCAAGGCGCTCAACAACTACGTGTCGGCGGCAGGCCTCGCGGCCACGGTCGAGGCGTTGCAGATCGCGAGCCGCTTCGGCATCGAACCGGCGGTGATGACGGACGTGCTGAACGCGTCGACGGGCCGCAGCAATACGTCCGAAAACAAGGTCAAGCAGTTCATGCTGAGCGGCACTTTCGCTTCCGGCTTCGCGCTGCAGTTGATGAACAAGGACCTCAAGATCGCCCGCGCGCTCGCGCAGGCGGTCGGTCATCCCATGACGTTCGGCGCGACGTGTACGCAGGTATGGGACGAGGCGGCGCAACACGCCACGCCCGCCACCGACCACACCGAGATGTACCGCCTCCTGCCCGGCGCGGCATCCTGAGCGTGCCTCTGATTCATTGATTCCGGAGCCTGTCATGTCACATGCAGCCCAGTTTTATATCGACGGACGTTGGGTCGAACCTACGTCCGCGGTCTGGTTTGGCGTCGTCGATCCGTCGACGGAAATGGCGTTCGACAAACTCGCGATGGGCAACGCCGAAGATGTCGATCGCGCAGTTGCAGCCGCGCGCCGCGCGTTTCCCGCCTGGTCGGCGACGAGTGTCCCCGAACGTGTCGCGCTGCTCAAGCGCATCGTCGCGATCTACGAACGCCGCTACGACGAATTCGCCGAGGCCATGCGTCGCGAAATGGGCGCGCCCATCACGTTCGCCCGCAACGGCCAGGCGGTGCGCGGTCCCGCGCATCTGAATGCGCTGATCGAGGTGCTCGAACGTTTCGAATTTGAAGAGCAGCGGGGCAGCACGCGCGTGGTGCTCGAACCGATCGGCGTGTGCGGCCTGATCACGCCGTGGAACTGGCCGATCAATCAGATCGTCGTCAAGATCGCGCCCGCGCTGGCGGCGGGCTGCACGATGGTGCTCAAGCCGAGCGAATATTCGCCGCTCAGTGCGCTGCTGTTTGCGGACGTCCTGCATGAAGCCGGCGTGCCGGCGGGCGTGTTCAATCTCGTCAACGGCGATGGTCCGGGTGTCGGCTCGGCCATCGCGAGTCATGCGGATATCGACATGGTGTCGTTCACCGGCTCGACTCGCGCCGGCGTGCTGGTCGCGCAGTCGGCGGCGGAAACCGTCAAACGGGTCGCGCAGGAACTCGGCGGCAAGTCGGCCAACATTCTGCTCGACGACGTCGAACTGGATCAGGCGGTCGCGCGCGGCGTCGCCGCCTGCTTCACGAACTCCGGGCAATCGTGCTCGATTCCGACACGCATGCTGGTGCCGCGTCATCTCATGAACGACGCCGCGCAGATCGCGAAGCGCGCGGCGCAGGCGTATCGGCTCGGACCGACCGACGACCCGTCGACGCAACTCGGGCCGCTCGTCAACGCCAACCAGTTCAAGCGCGTGCAGTCGCTGATCCAGACCGGCATCGACGAAGGCGCGCGCCTCGTCGCAGGCGGCACGGGCCGGCCGGAAGGCATCGACAAGGGCTATTACGCGCGCCCGACCGTCTTCGCCGACGTTGCCCCCGACATGACCATCGCTCGCGAGGAAATTTTCGGACCGGTGCTGTCGATGATTCCGTACGACACCGAAGAGCAGGCAATCGAGATTGCGAACGGCACCGACTACGGTCTCGCCGCATACGTGCAATCGGCGGATGTCGCGCGGGCGCGTAGGGTCGGCCGCGCACTGCGCGCGGGTGGCGTGCACCTGAACTATCCGCCCGCCGATTTCGGCGCACCGTTCGGCGGCTATAAACGCTCGGGCAACGGTCGCGAATGGGGCGAAGCCGGGCTGCGTGAGTATCTGGAGACAAAGGCGCTGGTGGGTTACGGCGCGGATTGAACGATGGCGGCGTGGCGCATGACGATTGGCTAGCCACGCCAAAAAAATTTGGCCGTATGCATTGTCCGACAATCATTCAGGCAGGCAATGCCGTTCCCGAGGTCGGACGCACGAGCCAACCCTGTCCGCAATCAGTTTGAACCACAGAGGAAGCACGATGGACACCAATGACCGCTTCAACAAGGGCTTCGAAAATCGCAAGGAGGTGCTGGGCGCCGGGCACGTCGAAAAATCGTGGGCGAATGCCGACGACTTCAACCGGCCGATGCAGAAGTTCGTCACCGAATGCTGTTGGGGCGACATCTGGGGCGACCCGACGTTGTCCTTCAAGACGCGCAGCATGCTCAATCTCGGCATGTTGACGGCGATGAGCCAGCACCACGAATTGTCGGTGCACGTGAAGGGCGCGCTGCGCAATGGCGTGAGCAAGGAAGAAATCCGCGCGGTGCTGATGCAGGCCGCCGTCTACTGCGGTGCACCCCTCGCGCTCGCGGCATTCCGTGTCGCGAGCGAGGCGATCAAGGCTTACGAAGCGGAAACGGCCGCCGCCTGACGCGGCACGCAGCGCGGACGGCCAACGGCAAACGGGGCAGCGCAAGGAGAACTCGCATCGCAAAGCGGTGCGAATAACGAACGGAGACAGGTATGAAAGCGTTGACTGCGAATGACGTCGTAACGGCGGAGAACGATCAGTCGATCGAAACGAGGAGGCGCAACGCCATCAAGGGCGCGTTCTTCTCCGAGTTCATCGACATGTTCGATATCTATCTGCCGGTGGTGGTGTTGTCGCCGGTGCTGGGATTTTTCCAGCCGCCGCATCTTTCGGCCGGCATGGAGACCATTCTCGCGTCGCTGGTCTTTATCACGACGCTGCTCGGCCGGCCGGTCGGCGCGTTGCTGTTCGGCATGATCGCGGACCGCGTCGGCCGTCGCAAGGCGTCGATCTGGTCCGTGTCCGGCTTCGGCGTGGTGACGCTGCTCATCGCGTTGCTGCCCGGCTATGAAACGCTCGGCATCGTGTCGTACTGGCTGCTGGTGCTGCTGCGTTTCGTCGACGGGATTTTCCTGGGTGGCGGCTACACGGGCGCCATGCCTCTCGCGATCGAGTATTCGAAGAAAGAGCAGCGCGGTTTCGTAGGCGGCTTCATCATCTCCGGATTTCCGGCCGCATACGTGACCATCAACCTCGTCGCGATGCTGATGTTCGTGCTGTTTCCGCTCAACGGCATGCACTCGCCGTACGCGCAATGGGGCTGGCGCATTCCGTTCGTACTCGGCGCGGCATTGGCAGGTTTGCTGACGATGTACTACGTGCGCAAGGTTTCCGAATCGGAAATCTGGAAGAGCGAAGCCGCCGACAAGGCCGCCGTCACCGAAAAGCTGCCGCTCTCCGATCTGCTGCGCGGCAAGAGCGGTCGCAATCTGTTGCAGGTGCTGGTGATGATGACGGGCTTTTGGCTCACGCAGAACATCATCACGATTTTCCTGCCGACGGGCCTGCTGGTGAAGACGCTGCATCTGAGCGGCTTCCAGATGACCGCGACGCTCATGCTCACTTATTTCGTGCTGTTTTTCAGCTATATCGGTTCGGGGATGATCGCGCAGCGCATCGGGCGGCGCCGTTTCTTCGTGATCGTCGGTCCGCTGATCGCGACGGTCGGCGCGGCGCTGCTGTACGTGCTGGCGAATGTCGACGGGCTCTCGCTGTCGACCATCATGCTGCTGGTGTGCGTGCTCGCGGTGCTCGTCACGTCGCCGTGGGGCGTGATCGTCACGTACATCAACGAGCGTTTCGTGACCGATGTGCGTGCAACGGGTTTCGGCGTCGGCTTCAGTCTGTCGGTGATCATCCCCTCGTTCTACGCGTTCTATATGAACTGGCTCGGCGCCTTCATGCCGCTGCGGCTGACCTCGGTCGTGCTGCTGTGCGTGGGCGGCTTGATCGGCATGGTCGGCGCGCTGATGGGCCCGGAAACGAAAGACGTGGATTTCTAATTTCGAAGCAAAGGAACACAACTCATGAACAAGAATCGGATCGGCTTCATCGGTCTCGGCAACATGGGTGGACGCATGACACGGCGTCTCGTCGACGCGGGCATCGCCGTGTTGGGCTACGACACCGTGCGTGAACGCATCGACACCGCCGGCGCGAAAGCAGCCGGCACCGTGGGTGAAGTGATCGCATATGCGGACGTCGTGATGATGTCGCTGCCGGACAGCAAGGTCGTCGAGGCGGTCGTGGAAGGCGAGGACGGCGTGCTCGCGCATTGTCGCGCGGGGCAGATCGTCGTCGATCTGAGTACGGCCGCCGCCAGCTCGACGATTCGCCTCGCCAAACGCTTTGCCGAGCGCGGCGTGCATTACGTCGACGCCGGCATTTCGGGTGGCGCGGCGGCGGCGGAGAAGGGCTCGCTCACGTTGATGGTGGGCGGCGATGCCGACGCCGTCGCCGCGCTGCAATGGGCCTTCGCGCCGATCAGTTCGAAGGTCGCGCACATGGGCGAGAGCGGCGCGGGCCACACCACCAAGCTGCTGAACAATTTTCTGAACGCGGTGAGCCTCGCCGCCAGTGCCGAAGTGATGGTGGCGGGCAAGAAGGCGGGGCTCGACCTGCATCTGCTGCTCGATGTGCTGAACAGCAGCAGCGGTGTCAATTTCGCCACGCTCAACCGTTTCCCGAAGATCGTCGATGGTGACTATCTGGAAGGCGGCCTGACCGGCAAGCTGATGACCAAGGACGTGGTGCTGTACGTGGACCGCGCGCGCGAACTCGGCGTGATGTCGCTGAATTCGGCCGGCCCGCTCGCGAGCTTCGGCTTGGGCACTGCGCTGGGTTACGGCGACGTGATCAGCAACCGTGTCGTCGATGCGATCGGCGACGTGTCGGGCGGCGTGCGGCTGTTCGACGGAGCACACAAGGAGAAAAACGCATGAAGGTCTTTCACGGCAGAGCGGCCGGCGCAATATCCGAGCGCCGCAGCGACACGTTCACCGGCACCGTCTGGGCCGACCCGGTCATGCCGGCAACCAATGGCGTCACCATCAATACCGTGCTGTTCGAACCGGGCGGCCGCACTTACTGGCACACGCACGAGTTCGGTCAGGTCTTGCAGGTGACGGCCGGTCAGGGCTGGATCTGTCTGGACGGCGAAGAACCGCAGCCGATCCGCCAGGGCGACATCGTGTTCATCGGACCGAACGAGCGGCACTGGCACGGCGCGAGCGAAAACAGCTACATGGTCCATATCGCGACGTCGATCGGCAAGGGCACGTGGCAGGAAGAGGTGGCAGCGCAAGATTATCCGGCTGCCGCGGCCCGCTAGCGCGATCAGGAGCGCACTGGATGCGCGTGCGGTGCGCAGGTTGGCCCCGCACGCGCAAAGAACATCCACCGTATTTCCATCGATGGAATCACGTCATGACCCAGACTATGCCGCAGCCGGATCTGTCGCGCCTTCGCGACGAACTCGTCGACCTGCACGGCAAGGCGAGTCCCGAATGGGACAGCCTCGTGCGCCTCGACCCGCGTTTCGTCGACGCCTACCTGAAGTTCGCGGGCGTGCCGCGGCGCAGGAATCATCTCGACGACAAGACGCGCGCGTTCATCGCGCTGGCCGCCGACGCATGCGCGACGCAACTGTATGCGCCGGGCGTCGCGCGCCATATCGAACGGGCGTTGTCGTTCGGTGCGACCCGCGACGAGTTGATCGAAGTGCTGGAGTTGATCAGCACGATCGGTATTCACACCAGTAATGTCGGCGTGCCGATACTGCTCGAAGTACTCGAAGAAGAAGGTTTGCGTCACGGCGCGCCTCAACCCGATGAGCGCCGGCAAAAACTGAAAGCCGAGTTCGAGACGAACCGCGGCTACTGGCATCCGACATGGGAAGGTCTCCTCGAACTCGATCCGGATCTTTTCGAAGCGTATGTCGAGTTTTCGTCGGTGCCGTGGCGCACCGGTGTGCTGAGCCCGAAACTCAAGGAGTTCATGTACTGCGCATTCGACGCGTCCGCTACGCATCTCTACGTGCCGGGCCTGAAGCTGCACATGCGCAACGCGCTGCGCTACGGCGCGAGCGCCGAGGAACTGATGGAGTTGTTGGAAATCGTCAGCGTGACGGGGATTCACGGCGCGGAATTGGGCGCGCCGCTGCTGGAAGCCGCTCTCGCGCGCAACGCGGCGGTGGGGAACGCGCATGCATAATCCAGCGAGACGCGCGTCCGTGTTTTCTGTCTATCCGGTGGCGCGCGAGCGGGCTGCGTCAAAGGCCTGGTCTGTGCAGCGCAACGCGAGGGCCGGTGCGCCACATTCGGCATGGCGCGCGATGCAGTCGGCGCCGCTTTCGGTACTCGCGTCGAACGAAAGCGAGCATGCGCACGTGCTCGCCGTCGCGATTCTTGGCTACAACTAGCGTGTCCGTCGATATGACCTCTCAATCGGCCACGCTCGTCGTGCTGCGTCACGGTCAGTCG
This sequence comes from Paraburkholderia sp. RL18-101-BIB-B, assembly GCF_046026985.1. NCBI lineage: Bacteria > Pseudomonadati > Pseudomonadota > Betaproteobacteria > Burkholderiales > Burkholderiaceae > Paraburkholderia > Paraburkholderia sp. RL18-101-BIB-B. Next base: position 461,894 of record NZ_JARESV010000001.1, on the reverse strand, counting down.
GTCTGGAATCGTGCCAATCGCTTCACCGGCTGGAGCGATGTCGGTCTGTCGGATCAAGGGGAGGCCGATGCCCGGCGCGTCGGCGAGCGTTTGCGTGAAGCGGGTTTCGGTTTCGATCTGGCGGTGACGTCGGCGTTGTCGCGCGCCACCGATACCCTCGCTCACGTGCTGCGCACCCTCGACCAGTCACAGCCTGAAACCGTGCGCTCGTGGCGGCTGAACGATCGCCACTACGGCGCGTTGACGGGCATGGAAAAAGACGTGGCCGCGCTCGCCTACGGTGCGGACCGTGTGCGGCAATGGCGGCGCGGCTTCGACCTTGCGCCGCCGGCGCTCGATGCGGACCTGCACGCGGCATTGGTGCGCGCGTTACATGACGATGCCATGCCCAGCGTCGATGCGCTGCCGCGCACCGAAAGCTTGCGCGACACATTGCGGCGTGTGCTGCCGCTGTGGGATGACTGCGTTGCTCCGGCATTGACGCGCGGACAGTCGGTACTGATGGTGGGGCATGGCAACTCGTTGCGCGCGCTCTTCAAGCAGCTCGACGGCATCAGCGACGACGCAATCGCCTCGGTTGAAGTCGCGCATGCGGAACCGTTGGTCATGAGTTTCGACGCAACGCTTCGCGTCACTTCCCGCGTGCCGCTGGCAGCTCTGCCGGCCCGCCGCTGAAGCGCGCGCTGGCTCGCCATTTTTACGCGCGGTGCGAGTCAAAAGCTGCCTGCAACGATGCCCGCTCACGTATCATGGAGGCTGGATCTTGTCGGACGGGAATACAATAATGTCAACAGACATGGACGTGATCAGACCTGAGACGCTGCGGCATCAGGTGGAAAACGTATTGCGCCAGGCTATCGTAAGCGGGCGTTTCGCGCCGGGTGCGCGCCTGATCGAGCGCGAGTTGTGCGAGACGCTCGGTGTAAGCCGGACGTCAGTGCGCGAAGCGCTGCGCAAACTCGAGGCCGAAAAGCTGGTACGCAGCGTCCCGCACAAAGGCCCCGTCGTCGCGGTGATATCAAAAGAAGAGGCCGTCGAGTTGTATGCGTTGCGAGGGCTACTCGAAGGTTTTGCCGCCCATGAGTTCGCCCGCCTTGCCAGCGACGACGCCGTTGCTCGCTTTGGCGAGGTCGCGAAGGAACTCCGCGCCGAGGCAACGGCGCAAAACCAGGAAGGCGTGCTACGCGCGAAAACCGCGCTCTATGATTTGCTGCTGGAGAACTGCGGCAACGCGCTAATCCAGGAAATCCTCAATAGTCTCTATTCGCGCATCAATCTGTTGCGCTCCACTTCGCTGATGCATCCGGAGCGGCTGCCGAACAGCTTGCGCGAAATCGACCGTCTTTATAAGGCCTTGAAGGCAAGAGACGGCGAGGCCGCGCAGAACCTTGCACGGTTGCATGTCGCCAATGCCGAGAAGGCGGCGCTACGGATGCTGGATAAGGCGGAGTAGTCGGTGGGCGACCATGCCTTCTCCGGCAAGGTCGCCTCTCTCATTGAAAGCAGGGGCGAATACGCAAGCCATCTCGCCTCTGGAGTCTTCAATGTAGCAGGACCGTCTCCGCGGACGTCACGTCGCGCAAAGGCGTGCGCCGGATCAGATACGTAACGACGATCGCCGCCGCAAACAGAAAATATCCGAGAATATAGAAGCTGCTGGACAGATTGCCGCCGCGTGCATAGAAGCCGACGACAAGCGGCCCGACCACGCCACCGAAACTCGCGAACATGTTGATCAGGGCGATCGAAGGCGCGGCCTGATTACGCGGCACTTTGCTGATCACCCAGGCCCACCATGTGCCGCTCGGCGAGAACAGCCCCGCGCCGGCGATGCAGAACATGATCATCGTGAACACCAGGCCGCCATCGATATAGTGCTGCGCCAGTAGCGCCGCGCCCGCGACCACCAGCGGTACGGCGACGAACCAACCTCGCGAGAGAGATGACGGCCGGTCGGATAACCACGAGTTGATGAACATCGAAAACGCGCCGAATAGCGACGGCAGCGCGGTGAGCCAGCCAACTGCGGCATAGCCGTGGGCGAAGTACTGCTTGATGAGACTGGGCATCCACAGGCCGAAACTGAAGATCACCATGATCCAGGAGAGCGCGACGACTGCCAGCAACCAGACGGTGGATTGCTTCAGCACACTGCCAAAACTGTCGTCGGCGCCGGTGCCGGCAAGACGCTGCTGCGTGATGAAATCGCGCTCGGACGTGGACAGCCAGCGGTCTGTGGCAGGGTCGTCCGAGACGAATAGCCACACGAGCACCGCCATCCCGATGGCCGGCAAACCTTGCAGGATGAACATCGTCTTCCAGTGAAACACGTCGATCATCCAGCCCGCGAGCGGCGCCATGACCACCGACGATAGCGGCAGCGCATATTGCGCGAATGCGATGCCGCGCGCCCGTTCGCGCGCCGGGAACCAGCGCACGAAGATGACCGAAAACGACGGCCATATCACCCCCTCGGCGAGCCCCATGATGACGCGAACAGTGATCAACGCGGGCAGCGTGTGCACCATCCCGGTCAGGCACGCCATCACGCCCGTGATGAGCATCGATACGGCGATCACGCGGCGTGGCCCAATGCGCGTCGAGAGCCAACCGCCGGGAATCTGCGTGACGAGGTAACCCCAGAAAAACGCCCCCAGCAGCGCGCCGGTAATCGTGGTGCCGAGTTGCAGGTCGCGCGCCATCTGCGGCGCGGCCACGCCGATGTTGGTGCGATCCGCGAACGCAACCAGGTAACTGATGAATACGATCAGGCCCACACGCAGCCAGCGTGACCTGCCGATTCGTGCCGTGTCGAGTGCGGTGTCCATCGTGTGTCTCCTCCGTCTGTGACGTCGTAGTAGTTGGCGATCCGGCTGTGTGATGTCCGGTCAGGAAACTGCCGGTCAGGAAACGGCCGCCTGCTTCTCCAGCGCCGCGATTTCTTCCAGCACGATGGGTAGCGCCAGTTCGAAGCTCGCCATGCCCATCGTGCTCGCCAGTTGCATGACTTCGAGAATCTCGGCTGGCGTCGCGCCATACTTCAGCGCGTTCTCGATGTGCACATGCGTGCCGGGCACGTATTGGTGCGTCACCGACACGTCGACGGCGATGTACATGAACTCCTTCACCTTTGGCGCAAGCTTGCCGTGTACCCAGGGAACCGACGAGAACGTCGTGAACGCTTCGAAGAAATCCGGATCGAGCGCGAGCGTGCCGTCCCAGATCGCGCTCCAGTAGCCACGTTTCTCCGTGAACTCGCGCTTGATCGCCTGGCGCCGCGGATCGGCGTGACGCGTATCGATTGCGTTGCGCGGATCGCCGGCGACTTTTTCTTCCAGCACCGGCATGCCGATCACGCATGCATGAACGCCGATTACGCTGATGAGTTCCAGCGTCTCCAGCAGTTCGTCGCGAGTCGCGCCGAGGCGTAGCGCTTCGCGGCAGAAGCGCCGCACGCCGCTGGCGTTCAGATGCGTGACCGATGCTTCGAGAGCGAAACTTACCAGCGCCTTCACTTTGGGCTCGAGCGGACCATTGCGATAGGCGCAGCCCGCAAACGCGAGATACGCGTCGACGAAGGCGGGACTGATTTCGATCAGCGGATCGAGCGACGCGGGCCATGTGCCGCCATCGGCGACGAACGATGCGATCTGTTTCCTGAGTGACGACGAAGTCATTGGGTATCCGAAATAATGTGTGAACGGCTCCGCGCGAGATCTTTGGCCATGACGGCAATCAAGCAGAAACGCGCAGGAGGTGCTGCTTATCTTATGAGCGGCCCGGCGGAACCGCAAACCGATGCATGCCCTGGAATGAGTTGTTGCTTTGCAGCGCAGCCGCCATGGCCAAAGCCTCCCAACGCCTTTACCACGAGCCGACTCCCCGGTTCTCGCGGTTATGACGCGACGCATTATTAAGCGCTGCTTATACATCCCTTTTGCACATTTCAATGGACGCTGACGGTCGCCGCGCCGAGCATTCACTCACGACAACTGCAATGGGAATCCGCATGAAAGCGCTGGAAGGCTTGCGAGTGCTCGATCTGGGAACCTTCGTGGCCGGGCCGTTCTGTGCGACGATCCTTGCCGAGTTCGGCGCGGAAGTGATCAAGGTTGAGCCGCCTGAAACCGGCGATTCGCTGCGCCGGTTCGGCACCGGGACGGATTGCGGCGACACGCTGATGTGGCTCACCGAGAGCCGCAACAAGAAGTGCGTGACGCTCAATCTTGCCGACCAGCGCGGCCAGCAGATGCTTCGCGATCTGGCGGCGAGTTGCGACATCGTCGTGGAGAATTTCCGGCCGGGCGTGATCGAGAAGTGGAGCCTCGACTTCGAATCGCTGCACAAGCGCAATCCGCGCACGATTCTCGTGCGGATCTCCGCCTACGGACAGGATGGGCCGAGCCGTGGCAAACCAGGGTTCGCACGGGTCGCGCATGCGTTTTCGGGACTCGCCTATCTGGCCGGCGAGCCGGGCCGGATTCCGGTCACGCCCGGCTCGACGTCGCTCGCCGACTACGGCTCGGGCATGTACGCGGCGGTGGGCGCGCTGATCGCGTTGCAGGCACGCGAGCGCACCGGTCGCGGTCAATGTGTCGATCTTGCGCTCTACGAGCCGATGTTCCGTGTTCTCGACGAGATGGTCCCTGCGTACCAGATGTTCGGCAAGGTGCGCGAGCGGATGGGGGCGAACGCGGTGAACGTCGCGCCGCATGCGCATTACCGCACACGCAACGAGCGCTGGGTCGCCATTGCATGCACCAACGACAAGATTTTCCGCCGCTTCGCGCACGTGCTTCAGCAACCTGAACTCGCGGACGACGACCGCTGGGGCCGCGCGTCGGCGCGCATCGCCGCGATCGATGAAGTCAATGCAACTGTGCAGGAATGGGTCGGCGCGCGCGACCACGACGAAGTGCTGCGTTTGTGCGACGAGGGCTCGGTGCCGGCGAGCCTCCTATATAGCGTCGCCGACATTTTCGACGATCCGCAGTATCAGGCGCGCGGCAATATCCGGACGATGCCGTCGCGGGCAGGCGACGTGGCGGTGCCGAATGTGATTCCGCGTTTATCGGAAACGCCCGGCGACATCGAATGGCTCGGAACGGCGCTCGGCAGCCATAACGAGGACGTATTCGGCGAGTTGCTCGGTTGCACCGGCTCGGACCTTGCCGCGTTGCGCGCGGCCGGCGTGATCTAGCGATCGAACTCACCATTACCGACGGCTCTCATGTCCCGCTTCCTTCGCACCTATCTGTTCGCACCCGCGACGCGTTCCGAGCGCTTCGACAAAGCCGCGCGCGCGGGCGCCGGCGCCGTGATCGTCGATCTCGAAGACGCGGTCGAGCCCGCGCGCAAGGACGACGCGCGGACCTCGCTCGCGAACACGTTGCCGGCGTTGGCGGACACCGCGCGTGCGTTGAAGGTGCAGTTGCTGGTCCGCATCAATAGCCACGGTACGCCGTGGTACGACGCCGATCTGGCCGCGTGCGCCGGGCTTGACCTCGACGGCATCGTGATTCCGAAAGCGGAGCACGCGGACGAGATCGCCCGCATCGCATCGATGGAGCCGCGCTGGGCGCTGCATCTGCTGATGGAAACCGCGGCGGGCTTCGACCGTCTCGCCGAACTGGCGCGTGCGCCCAACGTCGCCCGCCTCATGCTCGGCACCGTCGATCTGGCGCTCGACCTTGGCGCGAATGAAATTGGTGAGCCGTTGCATTACTATCGCTCGCAGATCCTGCTGTTTACGCGCCTGGCAGGATTGCTGCCGGCCGTGGACGGCGTCTGCACGAATCTCGGCGATGCCACCGCGCTCGACGCTGAAGTGCAACGCGCTCGCGCCTTCGGTTTCGGGGCCAAGCTGTGCGTGCATCCGAAGCAGATCGCGCCGGTCACCGCTGGGCTCGGTCCGGCGCCGCGCGAGGTGCAATGGGCGACGCGGGTCTGCGAAGTCGCTCAGAGCGGCGCAGCGGTGGCGGTCGACGGCAAGCTCGTCGATGCGCCGGTGCTCGCGCAAGCGCGCCGCATTCTGGAGGCGGCCGGCCATGCGTGAGCAGGCACTGAACTCAGGCGCGCTGACCGTGCCGCATTTGCGGCCTATTGTTGGCCTGCCGATGAACCTCTCGAAGCTTTTTCCCGGTAAGCCGTCGAGCCGGAGCATCAACGATCTGCAGCATATCCGCGCGTTCGTCACGGTGGCGCACGAAGGCAGTCTGACCAAGGCGGCGAAGCTGCTCAATCTGACGCAGCCTGCCGTCAGCCTGCAACTGAAGAGCCTGCAGGACCAGTTGAAGCTGCGTCTGCTGGTGCGCTCGCCGCGCGGCCTGGCGCTCACCCCTGACGGCCTCAAGCTGCTGCCGTACGCCGAGCAGATTCTCGAATCGATCGGCAGCTTCGAAGTGGCCGCGGACAACCTCGTCAGCATCCTGTCGGGCACCGTGTCGATCGGCACGATTCTCAATCCACAGACGATTCGTCTGGGCGCGATCCTGCAATACATGGCGAATCGCTATCCGGAAGTGCGCACCCGTCTACGTCATTCGATGACGGGGCACGTGATCGAACGGCTCGCCAACGGCGCGCTCGACGTCGGCTTCTACCTCGGCACGCCGGCTGAAAGCGACGGCGTCGAACTGCACGCAGTGGCGCTGATGCCTATCACTTATTGCGTCATTGCGCCGAAAGGCTGGCAGGAGCGCATCAACGGACTCGGCTGGGCCGGACTTGCCGAACTGCCGTGGATCTGGACGCCGTCGTCGTCGATGCATAACCGGCTGCTCACGAGCGCATTCGACTCGGTCGGCGCGAAGCCGCAAGTGGTGGCGGAGGTCGATCTCGAAGCGTCGATGATCGAACTGGTGCGCGCGGGCGTCGGGCTCTCGCTCGCGCGCGAATCCGTCGCCATCGACGAAGCGCAGAAGTACGGAGCGGCGATCTCGCGCGAAGTGCCGATCGAGATTCCGCTGTCGTTCATCAGCCTCGCGCGGCGGCGCGAGGAGCCGTTGATCGAAGCAATGTTCTACGCCGCGCAGATGGCGTTCGCCTGAACGCGGGAGAGTGCGGGAAAGGCAGTTTCGAAGGCGCTCGCAGCGACCGACAACATAGGAGACAGACCATGCCGGCTTATGGAGCAAACGTGGCACAACGGCTCGACGCGCTCGAGACCGGACCGTTTCACTGGCGTCTGCTGGGCCTGATCGGCGGCGGCATGTTCTTCGATGCATTCGACAATTTCCTCGCGGGCAGCGTGCTCGGCGCGCTGGTGCAACAGGGCCTGTCGGACATGCATATGAACGCGCTGTTCATTTCGATGAGCTTTGCGGGACTCACACTCGGCGCGTGGGGCGCGGGCGTGATCGGCGATCGCTTCGGGCGGCGCTTCTCCTACCAGTTCAATCTGCTCATCTTCGGCGTGACGTCGATTGCCGCGGCGCTCGCGCCTTCGATGACGTGGCTGATCGTGCTGCGTTTCATCATGGGTATCGGGCTGGGCGCGGAAATCGTCGTCGGCTACAGCACGCTGAACGAATTCACACCGGCGCATGCGCGGGGCCGCTTCTCGTCGTTGCTGAATCTGATTACGAACTCGTCGGTGCTGGTCTCGTCCGCATGCGCGTTCCTGATCATTCCGCACTTCGGCTGGCGCTGGATGTTCGCGATTCCAGGCATCGGCGCGCTCGTGATCTGGTATCTGCGCAAGTCGATGCCGGAATCGCCGCGTTGGCTCGCGGCGGTCGGGCGGCATCAGGAGGCTCGCGAAGTGGTCGAGCGGATCGAGGCGCAAAGCGTGCGTCGCGATGCGCCGATTCCGAATGCGCCGCAGGAAGAAGAACCGGGACGGCTGCGCGATCTGTTCGCGGCGCGACAGATGTCGCGCACGCTGGTCGGCATCGCGGTGGTCTGCATTTCGTTCACGGCGATGTACGCGTTCGTCGCGTGGGTGCCGACCTTCCTCGTCAAGCAGGGCTTCGATATTTCGCACTCACTGCTGATCACGTCGGCAATGTTCGCGGGCGGTCCCGCGGGTTCGTTGATCAGCATGGCGATCGCGGACAGGATCGGCCGCAAGTGGGGACTCGTGATCTTTTCGGCATTGGGCGCCGCGATCGGCATGGCGTACCCGTATGTCACTCACGCGGCGACGATCGCGCTGGTCGGCTTCGGTGTGACGACATGCATCTACGTGACGTCCGCGCTGGGTGTTGCGTGCTACGTGACCGAGCTTTTCCCGACACGGCTGAGACTGCGCGGCGTGGGGCTCGCGAATGCGGCGGGACGTGCGGTGAACGTCGGCGTGCCGTACGTGGTGGCGAGCGTCTATGCGCTGGCCGGACTGCTCGGCGTCGTGACCTTCATTGCCGCGCTGTTCGCGCTGCTGGTGGTAATTCTCTCTATATTCGGCATCGAAACAAGGAAGCGCACGCTCGAGGAGGTGCAGGCGAGTACCGCGCCGGAGACCGTCATCGGCGTGGAAAAACCCATCAACATCGGAGGCATGTAAATGAGCAACGCATCGGATACGTACGAACTATTCGCGATCAAGTACGCCCGGCGGGACGGCTGGCGCTGCGACAACTTCATTGGCGGCGACGACGATCACCAGAGCGCGATGCCGCTCGACTACTACGTGTGGGTCGCGAGAAACAGTGAGCGCGCCGTGCTGATCGACACCGGCTTCAACGCCGAGGTTGCCGCGAAGCGCGGGCGTGGCGTGCTGCGCTGTCCGATCGATTCGCTCAGACTCGTCGGCATTGATCCCGATGCCGTCAGCGACGTGGTCATCACGCATTTGCACTACGACCATGTCGGCAATTTCACGCTGCTGCCGGCTGCGCGTTTCCATCTTCAGGAAACGGAGATGCATTTCGCCACGGGGCGTCACATGAAATACCGGCATTTTGCGCACCACTACGAGCCCGACGATGTCGCCGCGATGGTGAAGATGAATTTCGCGCAACGCGTGGTGATGCACGACGGTCCAGTCGATCTCGCGCCGGGTATCCAACTGCAGCCGGTCGGCGGCCATACGCCGGGTTTGCAGGTCGTGCGCGTGAAGACCGCTCGCGGTTGGGTCGTGGTCGCGTCCGATGCTTCGCACTTCTACGACAACATCGAAAATCGCCGGCCATTTTCGAACGCTTGCGATGTTTGCACGATGCTCGAAGCGTACGACACCGTCTATCGACTCGCCGATTCGAAGCAGCACGTGATTCCTGGCCACGACCCGCAGGTGCTTGAACGCTATCCAGCGCCGACGCGCGAACTGGAAGGGATTGTCGCGCGACTCGACGTGGCGCCGAACGAGATCGCCCGGTAACGACCGATAACGCCTGATAGCGCCCGATAAAGCCGCCTGAACACGCGAACGCTCATCAAGAGAACGACTATGGAAGACGAACTGCGCATCATGGCCGTGGCCGGCAATCTCGGCTACGGCTTTCCCGAAGCATCGCTGCGTAACGGCATCGCGCGCAAGCCGCACGTGATCGGCGCCGACAACGGCTCGTCCGATCCGGGACCGTACTATCTCGGGAGCGGCAAGTCGCTCATCAAGCGCGAGCAGTTGCGCCGCGATCTGGGGTTGTCGCTGAAAGCGGCGCGCGACGCTGGCGTGCCCTACGTGATCGGCACGGCGGGTACGGCGGGCGGCGAGCCGCATATGGAAGAGTTTCTCGATGTACTCGACGAAGTCACGCGACGCGACGGCTTGCGCTACAAGCTGGCGACGATTCCGGCGGAGATCGACAAGAACGTCATCAAGCAGGCGATTCGCGAAGGCCGCGTGAAATCGATGGGCGTGCTGCCCGAACTGACCGAACAGGCCGTGGACGACGCCACACGCATCGTCGCGCAGATGGGCACCGATCCGTTCGTCAACGCGTTCGAGGCGGGCGCCGACGTGGTCATCGCCGGTCGAGCGTGCGATACCGCGATTTACGCGAGTCTTGCCGCCTGGCGCGGTTTCGACATGGGCCTCGCGTTTCATATGGCGAAGCTGCTCGAATGCGGCGCGCAATGCGCCGTGCCGCTCGCCGCGAACGACTGCCTGCTCGGCACGCTGCGCCGCGATCACTTCGAACTGGAGCCGATGAACCCGGAGCGGGGCGTGACGCCTGTTTCCGTTGCCGCGCACATGATGTACGAACAGCCCGATCCGCACCATTTTTACGAGCCGGAAGGTTTGGTCGATCTCGAACATACGCACATCGAAAAGCTCGACGACCGCCGTGTGCGGGTGACCGGCAGCAAGCTGGTCGAGATGCCACCGAGCATCAAGCTCGAAGGCGTGAAGCTGCGCGGCTACCGGACGATCACCATCGCGGGCATGACCGATCCACGCCTGCTCGCGGCGGTCGATCAGGTCGAAGCGCGGGTGCGCGACGACGTTGCGCGTCTGACCGCGCTCGACATGAAGCCGGGCGAGTACGAGCTCAACTTCATCTACTACGGCCGCAATGGCGTACGCGTCGATCAGCGCGAGCCGCGTCTCGCTCATGAAATCGGCATGGTGATCGAGGCGATTGCACCCACGCAGGAACTCGCGAACATGGCGCTTTCGCTCGCGCGTAGTTCGTTCCTGCATGGCTATTTCAAGGGGCGCAAGGCGACCGCCGGCAACCTCGCATTTCCGTTTTCACCATCGGATCTGGTTGGCGGACCCGTGTACGAATTTACGATTTATCACGTGATGCAGGTTGCCGACCCGGCCGCGCTCTTTCCCGTAACCACGACCCAGATCGGGTGATGCGATGAATCTGACCCACGTATTCGATCCTTCCCGCGGCGACACCGTTTACGACCTCGCCGAAGTGATGCGCAGCAAGAACGCTGGCCCGCTATATCTGACCTTCGACATGATCTTTCCAGATGCCGCCGTATATCGCCGCGTGCGCGACAGCGACGTGCTGACGCCTGAGTTGGTGAGCGCGCTCTATCAGGTGGATGCGGGCGATGTCAGCATCGTTTCGTTCGATGCCGCCAACGCGATCAAGATCACCATTCCCCGCACCGGACCCACATCCGGCGCGCCCGGCGATCGCGACGTGTATGGCGCTCAACAGCATGAACCGCTGATCGGGGTGCGCATTCCACCGGCAGCGCAGGCGGACTGACACGCTTCGCGCACGGGGCGCGCGCGTTGGGAAGATCGCCTCCGTGTCACTCAGCGAGATGAATCACAAGCGCGTCGACTTGTGCTTTATTCGTCACCACCTCACACACCGAAACCCCGCATACACATACTGATAATGCGGCTGAAACCAATTGCGAAAAGCCGGCCGCAGCATGCACTGCGCGGTGCGTGCCGAGCCGCCTTTGATCACGTAGTGCTGGCCATCAAAAAAGTTGGCTGAATAGCCGAGATAAAACGGAAAGGCTTCGAAGCCGGGCAGCGCGTCGAATACCGTCGAAGTCCACTCCCAGCCATTGCCGAATTGTCCTTCCACGCCGAACGCGCTGACGTTATCCGGATGCACGTCGACCGGTTGCGGATCCCAGCTGCGAAAATCGAAATTACCCGACGCGGCGTGTGGCGCGCCGTGTGCCGCACGTTGCCACTGCGCCTCGGTGGGTAACGCTTTGCCTGCCCAGCGCGCGTAGGCGCTGGCTTCGGCGTGGCTCACGTACACGGGCCAGTCGAGCGGCAACGGGACCTCGTCGAACATGGTGCGCAGCGTCCATGCGCCATCTTCGCCGCCTGCATCGTGCCGCGACCAGCACGCGGGATGCTCGATATGCTCGGCTTCCTTCCACGCCCAATCCTTCTCCGACCACCACTTCGCTTCGCGATAGCCGCCTGCCTCGATGAACTCGCGGAATGCACCGTTCGTCACCATATGGCGATCGATTTCGAAGGCCGGCACATCGACATGCAGTTCGCCGAACTCGTTGTCCCAGCCGAAGCGCCCGCCGTCGCGCGGCATGCCGAGCACGGCCGTGCCGGCCGGTACGCTGACCATCGACGACAACGCGTCGCGCGGTTCCGCACGCGTCACGACAGGCTCGCGCAATTCGGTGACCTTCTGCGCAAGCGGCAACTGGTGAAGCATGTACGCCAGTGTTTCGGCATGCATCAACCGATGCTCGATCGCGACGTTCAGCAACTGCTCGGAGGCATCGGCTTGTGCACCGTTGCGGCCGAGTTGCGCGGTGTGCGTCAGCGCATCGAGCTCGCGGTCGATCTGCTCGCGGGCACGCGAGCCATAGTCGCGAACGACGTCGAGCGACGGCCAGTCACTGGGTTGATCGGTCGGAAAACCGCCGTCGACGGGATCGATGCCGAAGGCAAAAAGCTGGTCGAGGTGCGGATCGAACGCCGGCAGATCGCACAGGCGTTGATCGAAAAGATTACGATCGAAAGCTTCCAGATGGCCGATGTAAAACACGATCCGGTGGCGTTCACGGATCGGCCGTTCATACAGGAACTCGGGCTTGACGATGGAAAACAGTGCGTCAGTCACTTGACGCGCTTCGATCAGCCGCTGGACGAGCGGGTGATGCGGGGCGGGGTCGCGATTCATTTCGCCGGGTCTCCTTGCGGGGGAGGGACTAAAGACTGTACCTGCTCGCAGGAGCCATGCCAAGACGAAAGCGCGTAAAAAAGGAAGTGGGCGGGGGCGCGGCGGCGTGGGCCGGGCTCCCGTCAGTGGCCTAGACTTGCCGCAGGCCGTCCAGATCGACGATCCGGATGTGCTTGCCGTGTGTGTCGATCAGGCCGCGCTTTTGAAATCTTGACAGGGTGCGGCTCACGGTTTCGAGCGTCATGCCGAGGTAGCTGCCCATGTCCTCGCGCGTCATGCGCAGATTGAATTCCGCCGACGAATAACCTCGCCGCGCGTTGCGCTCCGAGACGTCGAGCAGGAATGCCGCGACCCGTTCGTCCGCCGAGAGCGACCCAAGCACCATCATCTGCGCGGCTTCACGGACGATCTGCTCGCCCAGCAGTTTGTGCATGCGCTCCTGCATCGAACTGATTTCGCGGCACAGTGACTTGAGGGCGGTGTAGGGGACGATGCAAACCGTGCTGTCTTCGAGGGCGAGCGCGCTGCAGGCATGCACGTCGTCGCTGATGCCGTCAAGACCGAGCGCCTCGCCGGCGAGCCGCAAACCGGTGACCTGTTCGCGGCCGTCACGATGCGCCATGACGGTTTTCATCGAACCGGAGCGCACGGCGTAAATACTGTCGAAGCGGTCGCCGCTGCGATACAGGGCTTCACCGCGCTGAACGGAGCGCGCGGAACAGATGAGCGTTTCGAGTTTCATCAGTTCGTCGGGCGACAAACCTTGGGGCATGCAGAGCTGCCGCATTGCGCAGCTCGAACAGCGCGCGGCGGAGCGCGCGTTTGCCCGTGGCGGTGCCGCACGACGGCTGCCGCGCGCCGGCGATGAACTTGCGGCAGAGGCCACGGAATCGGCAGTGCCGGCGGAGTGCGTAACAGCGATAGGAGTGAGCATGTTCAGCAGCCGGTGGTCAGGGTAATGACAGATTGTCCCATCGACCACGTTGCCCGCTTCGCGGCAAAATGACGCGTTCAGGCAGTCAGGCACGTTGAGCAGTGTCACACCGGCGTCGGTGAATTTGTTTATGGACTGCTATGGAGTGCGAGCAGGCAGACCCTGCTCACACTTTGGCGAAAAGGAGATCGGCAACCTGGAACACCTGCCGCCGATGTAAAGCGCGCGTTGCTCACTCGCGCCGCGTTCATCAATCCACGTCGCCGGACTTGCCCGCGGCGGATGGGATCAACAGCACGGGCAAAGTCGCTTGCCGCACGCAGCGCTCGGCGACACTGCCAAGAATCAGCCGCTGAAAACCGCGCCGTCCGTGTGTGCCCATGACCAGCAGATCGGCGTTGAAGTCAGCCGCGGCCTTGAGCACGACCACCGAAACATCGTCGATCGTGGATGCCTCGCCCACCACGAGCTCGCCCTTCACGCCTTGCTCGGTCATGGCCTTGGCGAACTCGGCGCCGAGTTCCTTGCCCTCTTCGACGAGCCGGTTGCGCAAGACGGATGGGTCGTAACCGGGCGCTTCGAAATACATCGGCGTGTTTTCGACGACATAGAACGGCTGCAAGACCGCGCCGCTGGATTTGGCGAGCGCGAGCGCTGCTTCGAATGCACGGCGGGAGGTGTTGCTGCCGTCGACCGCTACAAGAATGCGTGTGTACATATCGACTCCGCGTCTGAAGGATCCGGATGCCGCAGCTGTTTCCAACCGGCTGGGCGCAATGAAGATTCATTGCTGATGCGAGCTTAAATGATCGCTGAAAAACATGCATTCGACCTGGATGTAAATCAAACTCTTGTCAAATTTTGCGACGAGGCTGTCCTGTTCGGCAAGCGCCGGTCAGCAAGCGTCGGCGGGACTTCGCTCCAATTTGCAATGCATATCGGCGGCCAGGATAAGGCCGGGTTTGCCTTACAATTACAGCCTACTCAGACAAGCTGCTTCAGTCCGCTGATGAACGAGCGCAAAACGACGGGCTTGCCCGACAAGATCTACGGCGACATTCTCAACCGCATTGTCGAGGGCGAGTACAAGGAAGGTGAGCGCTTGCCGACCGAGCATGCGCTGGCGGAGCGATTCGCGACGTCCAGGCCGACGGTGCGCGAAGCGCTGGCGCGCTTGCGGGCGGACGGCATCATCATGACGCGGCACGGATCGGGCACGACGGTCGCGCGGCGGCCGGATCCGGACGTGCGCCGCTTCGCGCCGCTCGAAACGCTGTCCGACATCCGCCGCTGCTATGAATTTCGCATCGTGACAGAAGCGGGCGCGGCGGAGCAGGCGGCGCTCAAAGCCGACGCCGACGACATCGCCGCCATCCAGCACGCCTGGGACCAGTTGGAGCGGATCATCGAGACGCAGGGTATCGGCGCGAAAGACGACTTCATGTTTCACCTGGCGGTGGCGCGCGCGTCGAAGAACCCGTTTTTCATCACGGTCATGTCGTTTATCGAGGAGCAAATCCTGTTCAGCATGAACCTGTCGCGCAATCTTTCGCTGGTGAAGACGGTGGCGCGGCAGCGGCTCGTGCAGGCGGAGCATATGGCCGTGCTCGAGGCGATCCGGCGCAAGGACGCGCCGGGCGCTGCAAGCGCCATGCGAGCGCATCTCGAGAACGCGCTCGAGCGGATGTTCGGCTCCTGAGTGTCCGCGCGCTGTCGCCGCGCGGCGGGGCCGCAGCGCCATCGGGCCACCGTGCCGCGGTAATTCCCGCACGGTGCGACAGGGCGTAGAACCTGCCGCTCTCGCGGCAGCGAACCTCCGGCGAAGTAAAACAGCTAAGCAGCGGCGGCCATCGGTCCGAACAGCGCGGTACGAGTCTTGGGACTCACAGCGATATCCAGCGCCACCGCCCGCTCCACGCCGATCTGCAACGGCGACCCGAGCCGGCTGATCTCGATCCCGGTCTTGCGCAGCAGCCGCTCGATCGGCGTGGTGGTCACCGTGACATACCGCGTGATGCCCATCTGGTCGGCGAACGTCACGAGTTCGTGGATCGCCTGCATGGTCAGGTCCGCAAAGCCAAACGATTGCTCCTCGCCGCCGGTTTCGATCGCGAACCGGCTCAATTCCCAGATGTGCCGCCCAACCGGCGCCGCCGCGCCGTGCAGCAATTGCGGGAAGGTGTCCTTCAGCATGTTGGGGCCCTCGGTCGGCATCAGGCGCCAACAGCCGCGCACTTGCCCGTCGTCCGCCTGGATCAGCATGTAATGCGGCCCGAGCGCGTCGTAGCCGTCGATCTCCATGCCCGCGATGGTAGGGATATCCCACCCGAGCCGGCCGTGAAACACCCGCGCCCGCAGGCGGTACATCTCGTTAATGTCCGCGTTGTCGAATTCCTGACGCATTCCAATCCGGATTGCTGTTTGCATGACGTTCTCCTGAACGTGTTGGGGTACCCAATACGCAAGAAAACTTATGCATTTTGAATGTTTCTGCCACCTACCTACCTGGATAGGTGCGCATGCTTATCGGGTAACGCAAAATTCGAGACAAGCACTGCACTCAACCGACAGGACCGAAAAAATGGAACTCCTCGACAATCATTGGCAACCGCAAGCCGGTCTTCAAACCCGCCCGGCGGAGCCTTCCACGGCGGTGGACCGCGTTCTGATCATTGCTTACCGCAAGAAGAAAAAAGAGAGCCAACGCCGTTTCTGGGCCCGCTTCGGCGTCACGCAGTCGCGCGGCAGCCGGTTCGAGTCGGGTGCTGAAATCCCGGCGCCGGTGTCGATCCTGCTCGGTCTGTACTTCACCAAAACCGTGTCCGACGCCGATCTGGGCCGCGCCGAGCGCGTGCTCTACAGCCGCGACGCCGCGGCCTTTCTCAACCCGGGTCAATAAGCCCGAGCTGGGCTGCAATCACGGCCGCCGCACGCCGCGAATTCACACCGAATTTCGTCCTGATGTTCTTCATGTGGAAGTTCACCACGGCTTCCGAACAGTTCAGGATGTGGGAGATTTCCCAGGTGGATTTGCCGCGTGCGGTCCATTTCAGGCATTCGCGTTCACGCGGCGTGAGCTTGGGCAATAAGGTCTGAGCGTGCGTATTCAAATGCCGCTGGCTGGTATCGATTACAAGATCGCGCAATAACACCAGATTCGGCAATGCCACGTTGATATGGCGCCAGAATTCGTCGTTGGGATTGTTGTCATTGACGAAGCACATCATGCCGGCTTCCTGGTTCGGTCCATGAATCGGCAATGTCACGCCGGCGCGCAACCCATGCGCGCGGGCTTCCTCGTACATGGAAAGCTGCGGTGCGGTCGTGAAAATATCCGGCGACCAGATCAGCGGCGTGGCGCGCGTCGCGCAATGCGCGACGGTCGGATCGATGTGAACCAGTCCCTGCTCGTCATAAGTACGGCGCCAGGTGGGGGAGTACGTGCTACGCACATAAGCGTCTTCGAGGCGAATGGTCGGGCGCGGCAGCATGGCGATCAAAAGCCTGTCGAAGCCCCACGTCTCGGCGAGGCCCGCGATTGCACCGAACCATTCCGCTTCGTCGGCGGCGTCCAGTAGCGGTGCCATCTGCTCGATAAAATGTAGCGACAATTTTTACTCTCTCAGGCTCGCAAACATCCCGTTGCGGTAAATTGCGGTACGGCATTCCGTCCGTTGGTTTTTATCTTCACAATCTATCACCAAAATTTATTTCGCAAAGCCAGAAGTGATTTCTAACAAAATGGCGACGGTGACGGTTTAGCGAGAATGCGAATGAATCGCTCTTTGTATCCGATTTTTTGACCGAGTTAACATTCACCGAAGGTTAATGTGGGTAATTTTCGCGTAGTAGCCGTTTTGATGCCATTCGTTGGCAACATTATTGTGAAAGCATTCTAATTAGCGGCCGCTGCCAAAATTTCAGTCAAAATCGCACTGATTGCCGATATTGAATGTTTGCGGGCTGCACGATTGCCGCGACATAAACGTCACCGTCCAAGCTCTATTGTCATACAAAAGCAACACCGCGTAGTTTGCGACCTTCGCGATCCGCGCGAAGAATTCGCGAAGCCGGGCTTGCCGCCAAGTTGTTTGACAACATTCGGAGCCCGGTGCTACCTTGAGCGCTCCATTCTGTCCCGCTCCCGGTGTGAGGCCACGTGAACGAATCCCCGATTCGCGACGCCGCCCGAGCATCATGCGAAGATCGAGCACGCCGCGCGGGCGCTGCTCGCGTTGGAGCACGAATTCGCGCAAGCCAACCCATGCCACTGAACCTTGAGCCCGAAGCCACCAGTATGACCGACAACAACCGACGCTATCCCGATCCCTCCATCCGCGTGTTCGATCCGCGCTTCAAAGCACTGATCCTGGCTTCCGCGTCCGTCGAGTGTCTGTATCAGGGCGCGCGCTGGTCCGAGGGCCCGGTCTGGTTCGGCGACGGCCGCTATCTGCTGTGGAGCGACATTCCGAACGACCGCATCCTGCGCTGGGACGAACCGAGCGGCACGGTGTCGACGTTTCGCCAGTCGTCGAACAATGCGAACGGCCATACGCGCGACCGTCAGGGCCGTCTCGTCAGTTGCGAGCATCTGACGAGGCGCGTCACGCGCACCGAATACGACGGATCGATCACCGTGCTCGCCGACCGCTATCGCGGCAAGCGCTTCAATTCGCCGAACGACGTGGTCGTGAAATCGGACGGCTCGATCTGGTTCAGCGATCCGACCTTCGGCATCGACGGGTTTTATGAGGGCGAGCGGCAGGAGTCGGAACTGACGGCGTGTGTGTACCGCGTCGACGGCCAATCCGGCGAAGTCACCGTCGTCGCCGATGACGTGCTAGGCCCCAACGGTCTGGCGTTTTCTCCGGACGAGTCGGTGCTGTACATCGTCGAATCGCGCGGTGAGCCGCGCAAGATCCGTGCGTTCGATGTCGACGGCGACGGCGGCGCGCTGTCGAACAACCGCGTGCTGATCGACGCCGGCCCGGGCACGCCGGACGGCTTTCGCGTCGATGTCCACGGCAATCTGTGGTGCGGCTGGGGCATGGGCACCGACGAACTCGACGGCGTGCGCGTCTTCACGTCGCAAGGCGAGCCGCTTGGCCACATAGCATTGCCGGAGCGCTGTGCGAACGTATGCTTCGGCGGACGGCATCGCAACCGGCTCTTCATGGCGGCAAGCCACGGCCTCTATTCGCTCTACGTGAATACGCAAGGCGTGCAAGGCGGCTAGTTGCCAGACAAGTCGTCATCAGAGGTCATGAGCGGCTCCGGGTTTGCCCTTGGATGCAGCGCGCAAGCCGTTGAGCGGCAAGGATTCACCGCGAAAATGGCGGCTTTCATGAGCCCGGAGCCGTCACGAGTATTTGCTTGACATCAGCTGTTCCGCTTCGCTATGTTCCATTGGTAGAAAGACACCGCCCGCAGCGCATTCGACCGGCGGATTTCCATACCAAGAAGCGAGGAGACGCAATGACTGTTTCACACAGGTTGGCGCTCAGGCTGGTGTCCGTATGTCTCGCGGCGAGCGCCGCTTTCGCATCCGCCGCGCATGCGGCCGATCCGGTCACACTCAATATCGTCGACGTGGCCGGCGACCTTCAACTCACGCAAAAGGGCTTCGAGGCCTTCAAGGCGAAATACCCGAACCTCGTCGCCAATCTCACCTTCACGAACGCACCGGCGCCGCAGTTGCCCGGCAAGATCAAGGCGATGCAGGCCGCGGGCCGCTCCGATATCGATCTCGTGCTGACCGGCACCGACGCGCTTGCCGCCGGCATCGAACAGAGTCTCTGGATGAAGCTGCTGCCCGAGAACGCGGCGGCGTTCCCTGGCGTGCTCGATAAGTACGCGCCGGGTCCGCGCAAGATGCAGGATCTAGCCCAAGGCTACGGGCTCGAAGTCGCGTATATGCCGGCCGGCCCGCTGCTCGAATACAACCCCGCCAAAGTCAGCGACCCGCCGAAGACGCCCGAGCAATTGCTGCAATGGTGCAAGGCGCATCCGGACAAGCTGATCTACGCACGCCCGGCGAATTCCGGTCCGGGCCGCACGTTCCTGATGGGCTTGCCCTACATACTCGGCGACAAGGATCCGCAGGATCCGATTCACGGCTGGGACAAGACGTGGGCCTTTCTCAAGCAACTGAACGATTGCATTCCTTACTATCCGGGCGGCACGTCGGCGGTGATGAAGGAGCTTGGCGAAGGCACCCGCGATATGACGGTGACCGTGACGGGCTGGGACATCAATCCGCGCGCGCTCGGTATCGTGCCGGCGGAATTCCGCGTGCAGGCGTTCGACAACATGACGTGGGTGAACGACGCGCACTACATGGTGATTCCGAAAGGCGTGCCGAAGGAAAAGCTCGACGTGCTCTACAAGCTGATGAACTTCATGCTCGAACCGGCGCAGCAGGCCATGACCTATGACGACGGTTACTTCTACCCCGGTCCGGCGATCAAGGGCGTGAGCGTCGAGCAGGCGCCCGCGCACAGCCAGGACGTGCTGAAGAAATACGGCCGGCCGGAGTACGCGAAGCTGTTGGCCGAGCGTCCGCACGTCTTGCCGCTGAACGCCGCGGCGATGGTCGCGGCTTTCAAGAAATGGGACACCGAGGTCGGCGCGCAGAAGACCAAATAGTCTCCTCGTCTGGCCGTGCATGCATGATGTTGCGATCCACGCGTGATACGTGACACGGCGCACCACGCGTATCGGGAAACCGCCATGAAGCATCACTTTGAGCAGTTGCGGCTCGACTCGGTGAGCCGCAGTTTTACGAATGCGGAAGGCCAGGCGATCGCGGCGCTGCGCGGCCTCGATCTGACCATCCAACGTGGCGAGTTCATCGCTCTGCTGGGGCCTTCCGGTTGCGGCAAATCGACGGCGCTCAATTGCATCGCCGGATTGCAGCCGTTGAGCGCCGGCGGCATCTGGCTCGACGACAAACGCATCGACGTGCTGCCGCCGGAGAAGCGCGGCTTCGGCATGGTGTTTCAGAACTACGCGCTGTTTCCGCATATGAGCGTGCTCGACAACGTCGGCTTCGGTTTGAAGATGCGCGGCGTCGGCAGGAGCGAAGCCGTGCGCCGCGTGCGTGAAGCGTTGCAGCTCGTGCAACTCGTCGGGCATGAACGCAAGCTGCCCGGACAACTGTCCGGCGGCCAGCAGCAGCGCGTGGCGATTGCGCGCGCGATCGTGATCGAGCCGCCGCTGATTCTGATGGACGAACCGTTGTCGAATCTCGATACCAAACTGCGGATCGAAATGCGCGCGGAGATTCGCCGCATCCACAGCCAGCTCGAGCGTGCGACGCTCTACGTGACGCACGATCAGGACGAAGCGCTTTCCATGGCCGACCGCATCGTCGTGATGAGGGAGGGTGTCGTGCAACAGGTTGCCACGCCGAAAGAGGTCTACACGCGGCCGCAGAATCTGCACGTCGCGCGCTTCATGGGTTATCGCAACGTGGCCGAATTCGAACTCGAAGGCACGCAAGGCGAAGGCGTGCTGGTGACCGCAAACGGTGTGCGTCTCCTCGGCACGCCGATGGCCGGCTTCAACAGCAAACGCGTGAGCGTCGCGTTGCGTCCCGAGGATATGGAGCGCGCCGTGCCCGGTGCGGAGAATGCCTTCGACGCGTTGGTGACGACCGTCGAATACGGCGGCCGCGATTCGTTGCTGCGCGTGAAGACAGCGTTCGGCGATATCTGGGCACGCGTCGGCGGAGAATTCGAAGAGGGCGAGCGAATCAGCTTGCGCGTGCCGCCGTCGCGCACGCTCGTCTACGATGCCGAGGCGGCATGAGCATGCCCACGCTGTCGCCGCCGCTCGTTCCGCGTGACGCCAAGGCGTGGCTCGTCGCGCCGGCTTTGCTCTTCATCGTCGCGTTGTTCATCTATCCGTTTGCGTACGGTCTGGTGCTGTCGTTCCGGCCGATGAACGGCGGCGGCCTCTGGGCCAACTATCTGACGTTCTTCACCGACACGTCGATGTGGCCGACGATTCTCGTCACGCTCAAGCTCGCGGTGCCCGCCACGCTGATCAACGTGGGCGTCTCGGTGCCGGTGGCGTTTGCATTGCGCCGGTACTCGCGCTATCAGAAGTTCGTCACGACGCTGCTGGTGATTCCCGTGACGCTCGGCACCGTGTTGATCGCCGACGGCATGCTCACGTACTTCGGCCCGAACGGCTGGTTTCCGCAAGCGCTGCACGGTCTGCATCTCTATGCGCGCGAAGTGCGTCTTACGCATAACTTCTGGGGCGTGCTGATCTCGCTGATCGTGTCGGGTTTTCCGTTTGCGTTTCTGTTGACGCTGTCGTATGTGACCGGCATCGACCCGACGCTCGCGGCCGCGGCGGCGACGCTCGGCGCGAGTCCGTGGCAGCAGTTTCGCCGCATCTATCTGCCGCTGCTGGTGCCGGGCTTGACGATGGCGGCGTGTCTGTCGTTCGTGCAGGCGTTTTCGGTGTTTCCGTCGGCAGTGTTGCTCGGCGCGCCCGCCGGGCCGACACGTGTGATGTCGATTGCCGCCGCCGAAGCCGCATTCGAGAGCTACGACTACTCGCTGGCGTCCGCAATCGCGATGGTGATGGGCTTCGTGCAGTTGCTAGTGGTCGCCGCGCTGCTCGGCGCGCGCCGCTTCTTCTACAGCGGTCCGGCAACCGGAGGCAAAGGCTGATGACGACCGATCATCGCGCGGCGCAGCCTTCGTGGTCGGCGTCGACATCAAAGGATCACGATGACGGCGCGCGCGAGCCGGATAAGCGCGCGGGCCAAACCCGGCAACGCACCAGCGTGCCGGGCCGCATCTGGCGCGTGCTGGTGTGGGGCGCCATGGTGTTCTTCCTCGTCAACGTGGTGCTGCTGATCGCGACCGTCGCAGTCAATTCGGTGGCGACGCGCTGGTTCGGCACCTTGTTGCCGCAAGGCTTCACGCTGCATTGGTATGCGCAGGCATGGAGCGACTTCCAGTTGGCGAGCGTGTTGTGGGTGACCGTCGAAGTGGTCGGCGCAGTCGTGCTGCTGTCGGTCCTGCTCGGCGTGCCGGCGGCGTATGCGCTCGCCCGAGTGCAATTTCCAGGCAAGCGCGTCGCCATGCTGATCTTCCTGTTGCCGCTGATGGTGCCGCCCGTCACCTACGGCATTCCCATGGCGACGGTCATGTACAAGGTCGGCCTCGCCGGCACGCTGAGCGGCGTGATCCTGGCCAATCTCGTGCCGGCACTGCCATTCGTGATTCTCGTGATGACGCCGTTCATCGAACAGATCGATCCGAATCTCGAAGCGGCGGCGCGCATTTTCGGCGCCAACACGTTCCGCTATTTCCGCTACGTGCTGCTGCCGCTGCTCGTGCCCGGCATGCTGGCGGCGGGCTTGCTGGTGCTCGTGCGCACCATCGGCATGTTCGAGCTGACTTTTTTTACCGCGGGCCCGGCGACGCAAACGCTCGTGGTCGCCCTGTACTACGCTGTATTTTCAACCGGCGTGCGCGCGCCGCAATCGATCGATGCGATGGCGATGATCTATATGGCGATCACGCTGATCTGGGTGTTGATTGCACTGCAATTCGTGAGCCCGACGCAGATCGTGTCGCGAGTGAAGGAGCAGAAGCGCTGAAGGAAGCCCTTGCGGGGTACGGCGAAAGACATCGTGGAGCAGACGTTGACGAAGAGAAAGAAACCCGAGGAATTGCGTAGCCACCGCTGGTACGGCGTGAACGATCTGCGTTCGTTCGGCCATCGCTCGCGCACCGCGCAAATGGGCTATGACCGCGAGGAATACGCCGGCAAGCCGGTCATCGCGATTCTCAACACATGGAGTGAGATCAACGCGTGTCACACGCACTTCAAGCAGCGCGTCGAGGAAGTGAAGCGCGGCATCTGGCAGGCCGGCGGCTTTCCGGTCGAACTGCCGGTGCAGACGCTCTCCGAGCCGTTCCAGAAGCCCACCACGATGCTTTACCGCAACTTCCTCGCCATGGAAGCCGAAGAAACGCTGCGCTCCTATCCGGCCGACGGTGTCGTGCTGATGGGCGGTTGCGATAAGACCACGCCGGCTTTGCTGATGGGCGCGATCTCGATGGATTTGCCGGCGATCTTTCTGCCCGCCGGCCCGATGCTGCGTGGAAACTGGAACGGCGTGACGCTCGGTTCCGGTTCCGACGCCTGGAAGTACTGGGCGGAGCTGCGCGCGGGCACGATCACGCAAGACGACTGGCAAGGCATCGAAGGCGGCATTGCGCGCTCGCCGGGGCACTGCATGACCATGGGCACCGCGTCGACCATGACGAGCGCGGCCGAAGCGCTCGGCTTCACGCTGCCCGGTTTCGCGTCGATTCCCGCAGCGGATTCGCGTCATGCGCAGATGGCGGCGAAAACCGGCATGCGTATCGTCGAGATGGTGTGGGAGGATCTCAAGCCCTCCGATCTGCTCACCGCCGGTTCCGTCGACAACGCCGTGACCACCTGCCTCGCGCTGTCCGGTTCGACCAACGCGATCGTGCACATGATCGCGCTCGCGCGCCGCGCCGGCATCGAACTGACGCTCGATCGCTACGACGACATCTCGCGCCACACGCCGGTGCTGGCGAACGTTCGCCCGACCGGCGCGTATCTGATGGAGGACTTTTTCTATGCGGGCGGTTTGCGCGCCTTGCTCGCTGAACTCGGCGAGTTGATCGACCGTTCGCAGAAAACCGTCAACGGCCGCACGCTTGGTGAGAATCTCGAAGGCGCGGAGATTTTCAATGACGACGTGATCCGCCGGCGTGACAGGCCGCTGTTGCCCAATAGCGGCCTCGCGGTGCTACGCGGCAATATCGCGCCGGACGGTGCCGTGATCAAACCCGGCGCCGCTGAGCCGCACCTGCTCGTGCATACGGGTCGCGCAGTGGTGTTCAAGGATTACAACGACATGGCCGCGCGCATCGACGACGAAGCGCTCGACATCGACGAAAATTGTGTGATCGTGCTTCAGCATGCCGGGCCGGTCGGCGCTCCGGGTATGCCTGAATGGGGCCAATTACCCATACCGCGGAAGTTGCTGCAAAAAGGGGTGCGCGACATGGTGCGCATATCGGATGCGCGGATGAGCGGGACGAGTTACGGCGCGTGCGTGTTGCATGTCGCGCCCGAGTCGTTCATCGGCGGACCGTTTGCGCTGGTCGAGAGCGGCGACATGATCGAGCTCGACGTGCCGCGACGCAAACTCAACCTGCTGGTGAGCGACGAGGAACTCGCGCGCCGCAAGGCAGCGTGGGTCAAGCCGGCGCCGCTTTTCACGCGCGGCTACGGCGCGATGCATCAGGTGCACGTGATGCAAGCGAATCAAGGTTGCGATTTCGATTTCCTGCAACGCGGCGGCGCGCATGCGGCCCCGGATGCGGACGCCACGGGCGAGCCGGAGATTCACTGAGTCAACGAGGGACGTCGAGAGCGTGACGCAGCCGCCGCAGAGTGGCGAAACACTGGGAGAGGGCGCGATGCGGCTCGACCGCATCGCGTGAATCCTTCACTTCAATATCCTACGCGATACACGCGGCCGGTCTGCGCGCCTTCCACGCTGCGCAGATAGGCCATCGCCGCGCGCTGCCCCGTCACCGGCTCGAAGCCGCGGAAGTAGGGCGCATAAGCGTCCATTGCTTCGGTGAGCACGGTCGGGCTCACCACGTTGATGCGAATGCCGCGCGGCAACTCGATCGCCGCGCCGCGCACGAAACCTTCGAGTGCCAGATTGACGGTGGTCGCGCTCGCGCCTTGCAGGATCGGCTCGTCGCCGATGATGCCGCTCGTCAGCGTGAACGAGCCGCCGTCGTTCACGTATTGCTGAGCCGCGAGCACCACGTTGATCTGGCCCATCAGCTTGTCGCGCAGGCCGACCCAGAACTGCTCGATGCTCATGTCGGGCAGCGGACCGAAATGCACCTTGCCGGTCGTGGTGACGACGCCGTCCACTTTGCCGATCTCGCGAAAGAGCCGCTCGACGCTCGCCGGGTCGGTGCTGTCGACGTGGTACTGCCCACGCGTCGCGCCCACTTCGATCACTTCATGGCGCGCCTTCAGTTCCGCGCTCACCGCCTGGCCCAGCGTGCCGGTGGCGCCGATCACGACGATCTTTTTCATCTACTGCTCCGCTGAGGGTTGATGTGCAGTCGATTCTGCCCGTGTTCGTCAGAAGGAAACAGTCTGCGCGACGCGTAGGTCCTGCAACCCTGAGTTTCTAATCGAAGAAAAAGCGCGCACCGCGAATCAAACGGTGCGCGCTTCGCAATACACTGATTAATCGGGGCCTGCGTCTGAATTCAAACACGGACCAAATCAGGACGCAGCGCAAATGTTTATTTCACCCGATGTAATTCGATCAGCCGGGTCGGGCGTAAATGATTAAGGGCGTAATGGATACGGCCGCGCTCCTGACGGCTGCCAACCGGTCGCGGATCGTCGTATAGATGATCCGCCGAATATGCGCCCTGCGGCGCGACCATGCCTTTGTCGATCACCGTGCAGCCCGGCTCGAGCGCCAGCAGCAGATGATTGCCGCCAACCCGGCTGTCGAAGCCGGCCATGCCGTCGTGCGCCTCGGGCACGCTGTTCGTGAGGGTCGCATTGCTCGTGGTGATCTCGTCTGGCGAGATCGGGCTGTGGCCCGCTATGCGCGCGGCTTCGAGATTCTTGCCGTCGGTGTCGACGGTGCTGTCGTGGGTGCGGTCGTTGTGCAGTTCCGTCGAACTCGGGCCGTGAGTGGCCGCCGGCTGGTTCGCGTCTGCTGGCTTGTTGATAGCGCTGTTCATCATGCGTTCTCCTTGAAGAGGACATGGTGTGACATGCAGCAAAACCCGTTCCGCCTCGCACAAACCCTGATTCACCTGTTTTCACTGCGCTTTGTCCGCAGTTGCATGCGTAGTTGTATGCGCAGTTGCAAGTGAGGTATTCGGCTGGCGATTGCGTCCGGGATTCTTTTCGTTTTTTTTAATGGACGCGTATTTTCTACAGAGTATGATCTTACTCCGACGAGCGAAGCGCGGTTAAATTGAAGACATTCGGTCCGGCTATTTCTTCATGGCCGGCAGCACCGTCTGCGCGCCACTCAAAACATTTTACGGGGCCGTCAGGGCGGGTGACACATGCACTTCGATGCTGCATTCACACATCGCGGCTATTTGTTAAATTGCGCGCCGGCACGCGCGGTCGATGGCACTTGGCAACCTTACGTAGTCATCTCCCGCTCGAGCGACGGCGAACTGGTCGCCAACCGTTTTTTCCCCACCGACTTGCGCTTTCGTGACGAAGCGGCCGCCATTGCTCATGCGCGCGATTGGGCCGTGCGCTGGATCGATGCGAGCAGCGTGACCATCTGAGCGCCTCCGGCGTGCCATGCCGCGTATGGCACGCCGTCGCGCGGTGCTGCGCGAGCCTCGGCAAAACGCGGTAATCTCTCGGCATAATCACTTCGAAGCCTGCTCATCGCACGGCGCTGTCCTTTTATGCCTAACGTGCCTTCCCATAACTGGGGCCTCGAACAGATCGTCGCCGACTTGCGCGCGTCGCGTGAAGAATTGCATCGCACGCGGCATCCGCTCGGCATTCGCGAACTGCCGTCGCGCGAAGCGGTGATCAACATCGTCGCCGGCCTGCGCGCGGCGCTGTTTCCCACGCACTACGGCGCGCCCGATCTGACTGACGAAACCGTCGACTATTACGTCGGCCATACGCTTGAAAGTACGTTGCGGCTGCTGGCGGAACAGATTCGCCGCGCCCTGCGTTTTTTGCCGGAGTTCGGTGAAACACCCGATGCGGATTTGCAAGCGCGCGCGTTCGACGTCGCGCGTGAATTCGGCACGCAATTGCCGGGCATTCGCGCGCTGCTGGTCAGCGACATTCAGGCGGCTTTCACCGGTGATCCGGCTGCGCAGCACATCACCGAAATTCTGCTTTGCTATCCGGGCGTATGGGCGATGACGCATCATCGGCTCGCGCACGCGCTGCATCGCCTGGGCGTGCCGTTGCTGGCGCGTTTCATCAACGAAATCGCGCACTCGGCAACCGGCATCGACATTCACCCCGGCGCGACGATTGGACCGAGCTTCTTTATCGACCACGGCACGGGTGTCGTGATCGGCGAGACCGCGATCATCGGCGAGCGCGTGCGCGTGTATCAGGCCGTGACGCTCGGCGCGAAGAGTTTCGCCGCGGATCTCGACGGTACGCTCGTCAAAGGCAACGCACGCCATCCGATCGTCGAGGACGACGTCGTGATCTATGCCGGCGCGACGATTCTCGGGCGCGTGACGATCGGGCGCGGCTCGGTGATCGGCGGCAACGTGTGGCTCACGCACAGCGTGCCGCCGGGCAGCAGCGTGTCGCAAGGCAAGATCCGCGAAGGCGAGCGGTCCGACGAGGGGCGGCAGTGATACGCGGCTTCGTTCGCGCGTGCTCGCGTGTTTCGATGCGCAAACCTCCTATCAGCTGCTGAGCGATGACCATGCCGCGCGGCCGCGTTCACATGCCTCGCTGCGCGATTGCCGGCGTTGAAGCGACGGTGGCCGAAACGGCGCATGCATTTCCGCGCCATTCGCACGACCGCTTCGGCGTCGGTGTGATCGTCAGCGGCGGGCATCGGTCGGCGAGCGGACGCGGACTCGTCGAAGCGCGCGCCAACGACGCGATCATGGTCAATCCCGGCGAAGTCCACGAC
Source organism: Paraburkholderia sp. RL18-101-BIB-B (assembly GCF_046026985.1). Lineage (NCBI taxonomy): Bacteria > Pseudomonadati > Pseudomonadota > Betaproteobacteria > Burkholderiales > Burkholderiaceae > Paraburkholderia > Paraburkholderia sp. RL18-101-BIB-B. Next base: position 433,741 of record NZ_JARESV010000001.1, on the reverse strand, counting down.
GGCAGTCCGCTCGATGAGCGCGGGCGCACGTGGCGCATGTTGTATTTCGAACCGTCGATGTTCGTCACCGCCGCGAGTGAACTGACCGGCGCGGCGGCGCGCGAGCTCGAACTCACGCAGCCGGTGGCGCACGATCCTTTGCTGAAGCGTTTGTTCGAGCGGCTCTTCAGCGTCGCGGTGGAAGTGCCTTTCGTGCCCGACGATCTGGCGCGCGAGGAGGCGTTGCTCGAACTGCTCGGGCATCTTGTGCGCGTGCATGCGACGCGGCCGATACGCTCATCGTCGACTGATGCGTTGGGTCCGATTGCGCGAGCGAAAGCACGCATCGACGACGATCCTTCCTCTGCGCTCACACTGGCCGATCTCGCCGCCGATGCCGGCATGAGCCGTTTTCAGTTGCTGCGTGGCTTCGCGCATGAAATGGGTCTGCCGCCGCACGCGTACAGAATGCAGCGTCGCGTGGTGCTCGCGAGGCAATGGATCGCGCGGGGCGCGACGCTTGCCGATGCGGCCGCCGCAGCGGGCTTCGCCGATCAGAGTCACATGACGCGCGCGTTCGTGCGCTTACTCGGTGTGACGCCCGCGAACTACGCGGCCGCGCTGCGGTGATGTTTATCCGATTCGCAAATGCTGCAGCAAAGCTGCGCCATGCACGCCGTGCAACCAGACGTGTTGCCCGATAAACCACGCCGCCGCCCACGAAGCCGCCACGACGATCAGATCGCAGTGCCCGCTATTCCAGAGATTCAACGAATGCCGGCCGGCAATCCACGGTACGCCTAATGGATTCGGCCAGTCAGCGAACAGATGCATCAGACCGCCGCAGGCAAATCCGAACGCCGGCGCGGCATACACGGAATGCCCGAGCCAGTGGTACGACACCGCGAGCAACGCGAGCCATCCCACGCCCCAATGCGTCAGCGTGCGATGCGTGATCCACAGACGCCGCGCGCGCGACCACCACGCGACTTCGAGCCAGTCCGGCGCCGTGCTGCCAATCACACCGGTGATGAAACTCAACACCGCGCCGAGATGAAACGAACCGCCGCCGCCGATGCGCGCGACGATCGCCGCCGCGATGACGCCGGCTGCAAAACCGGTAGCGTGATGTGCTTTGCTGGATGCCATCGAAACTCGCGGCAGAGCGCCGCATCAAGAACAAAGGGCGGCTATGTTCGCAGATGAGCGGATAAAAAAATAGCCGACACGCGAGTTAAAAAAATCGCGCGTCGGCGTGGCCTTCAAAACGCAAGCGTGCGACCGAAGCTCAGGTCGCGCAGCGTGCAATATCGAAGCGCATTTCCGGTTCCGGCGGATCGTCCGGCGCGTTCGCGGGATGCATCACCTTGATGACCGAGCCGGTGTTCGACGGCGTCAGCGTCACGAAATACGAGTTGTTCGAATCCGAGCCGACGGCGATCTCCGTCGCGCCGCCGACGCGCGACATACGCACGCGTGACAAACGGCTTTCGAGGCAATCGGCGATATAGGCAGGCGCGCGTTGCGACGACACGTACATCATCGGCAGGGACGCGTCGCGCGCTGGGCCGCTGGAAGAACCGCAACCGGCAAGCGCAGCGAGCGCGGCAGCAGCGGGGGCAAGCAGGAGAAGTCTTTTCATGGTCTGGTCGTCGGCGTCCCCGGTCGTACGCGGGAACTTGGGGCGCGGGCGAAGCGCAACGCGATAGAGCGCAACGTCATGCTTCGCGACGAAGCCGCCGTTCAACCGCAACGGCATCGCGACATTGCGGCAAGGAAGGCAACTGCGGTCAGTATACCCATCGGGTGTGCGCGTCGTCACTATCCACGGCCGTCGGCATTGTGTCCAAACGTAAGGGCCATAAAAAACCCGCGACGTGATCGTGTCACGCGCGGGTTGTCCGCGAAGCGAATCGATACATTCGCTGCGCACGTACCACCTGAAAATACTTAGAAGCGATGGCGCAGGCCGACTGCCGCTGCCAGCTGATTGCCGTTCGACGACGGTGCGAGGGTGTTGATCGCCGCGACGTTCGAGCCGAAGTTGCCGAGCTCGCCCGATGCATGCTGATACACGCCTTCCACGTACACGTCGGTACGCTTGCTCAGCGAGTAGTCGCCTTGCAGCGACACCGTGTGCCACTTCGGATCGCCTGAACCGTTCGAGCCGGACATCTTGCCGTCCGTGAACGTGTACGACGCCGCGAGGCTCAGTGCCGGCGTCAGTGCATAGCGGCCGTTCACTTCATAGTTGTCCAGGTGCAGGTTGGTGCCGGCGACGCCGGGCAGCGTCGTGCCGCCGATGTCCACGCCGGTAATGCCGTCGAGTTGTGTGTGCGTATAGACGAAGCCGACCGTTGCCGGGCCATACGTGTAGTTGATGCCCGCGCCATACGTGCGCTGCAGATCGGCTGCGACCGCCGCGGTGCCGTCGCCTTGCGACACGGCGCCGCTCAGGTTCGAGCTGCCCGACTTGTTCAGTTGCAGGTAAGCCGCGGCAACGCTCAACGGACCGTTGTCATACGAAGCACCGACGCTCCATGCACGGTTGTTGGAGAAATCACCGGCCGAATTGCTGAAGCCATACAGGCCGCCGAACTTCAGGCCCGCGTAGTTCGCGCTCGTGTACTTGACGGCGTTCTTGATCGAGAACGAGTTATCGAGGTTGTCGTTGTCGAACGGGTGAGCCGCGAGGTTGTTGCCGTAGCCCGCGCCGGCTTCGGACAGCGGCGCCAGGTAGTCGACCACGGAATCGTATTGACGGCCGAGCGTCAGCGCACCGTACTGATCGCTCTTCAGACCGACGAAAGCCTGACGGTTGAACATCGTGTTGCTTTCCGTGTCCTGACCGTTGTTCAGGTTGAAGCCGTTCTCCAACGTGAAGATCGCATGCAGGCCGCCGCCGAGGTCTTCGCTGCCGCGCAGGCCGAAGTAGGTGTTCGACACCGAGCCGCTGCCTTGTTGCCAGTTGCTATGGCCGCCCTGGTTGTTCGAGTAGACGAGACCGGCGTCCAGCGTGCCGTACAAGGTCACGCTGCTCTGTGCATGGGCGCTGATGGCAACCGCGCCCAGGAGGCCTGCTGCGATGAGGGTTTTTTTCATGGTTAGATAACTCCGAAACAGTGCATGGGGAATCGCATTCCAGTGCTCACCGCCGATTGCGCCGGCGGGCTGACGATCCGCTGCGAAGTGTATTCCTGCTATTCCTATCTTTAATCGCATATGGCACAACAATGAATTCTCGAATCCGTAATGGTGAATATGAAATTGTGTAAGTGCGGGTAAATAAAGAAAAAATCTGTTCGGCTATGAATTCATGGATGCCGTGTCAATGGCGTGTTGTTGCCTGATCGCGACGAATCGCCGCAAGCCATGAGCAGTAAGGAATGGCGTCTATTTCGAGATATTTCGTCGATTTATTCTATTTCCTGCAATGCACTCTTCCAATTCGCAGGATCTATTACGATGAATTACGGTTCTACAATTCGTCTTGCCCCTTGACCAAGGGTGTCTTTTTCATCTTTATACGCGGCCTTCGGGCCGCTTTTTTTTAGGATTTTTTATAATCGGTTTATAAGTTCCCGAGAATAATGAAATAGATTATTTCGATTGGCGGTGCGCTCTCCGTGGCTTGTCCGTTCGTCAGAGGGCCGCATCCGCGGAGTGCGAGGCGGGTAGAATTGCGCGCTTGAGATGTGTTTCCGCCCCCGCGAACGTGAGTGAACCTGTAATGACCGATACACCCCTTCCATCGTCCGACACCGCTGAAGATCTCACGACGGAAGGCTCGTCCGAACTGGGCGAGACCGTGCACGAAGCACGCCTGTGGCGCGACGACGGCTGGACCGCGCGCGTCATCAAGAATGAAGACGACGAAGGCTGGGCCGTCGAAATGATCAAGGACGGCGAAGCGGAACCCGCGCTCGTCGGTCCGTGGACGATGGGCCGCAACAAGAAGGATCCGAAGCCGCTGGACACCTCGGCGTTCAACACGCTGGTGAAGACCGCGTCTGAAGTGCTGCGGCGCCACGAGCAGCAACTGCGCGCGCAACTCCATAAGGAAGTGCGGGTGGCGAGCGCGGACGGCAACGACGAACTCGACATTACGCTCGACATCGTTCCCGACGAAGACGAACCGTATGCGTTGTTGACCGCGCTCGACACGTTCGGCGAGCAGCTCGCGCAAGTGCAGGTCGCGCCCAACTTCAAGCTCAGCAAGGCGAGCGCCGCGGCGTGGGTCGAGAACGAGTTTCGCCGTCCAGGTTAAAGATCGGCTCCGCTCCGGCCTGCGACAGGCTCCGGGGCTGGCCGGGTTGTCTCCCAACGGCCTGAACAAAATATTACTAAAACCTGTCAATATACTTTCATATTCACTTCATAGAATCCTCGCGTCATAGCGGCGCGAGCGTGAACCATGTGGTTTGGGGTTTGAGTGCGTGCCGGCTGTGCATTCACCCACGCTACCCAAACACTGGATCACGACAACATGGCAGAGCCGCTCGACCTTTCCCGCCGCAAGGCCCTGAAACTCCTCGTGGGCGCGCCGATGCTGCCGCTCGGCGGGCTCGCCACGGCTTCGATGCTGACCGCTTGCGGGGGCAGCGACGAACTGGCGACGCCGGTCAAACCGGTCGCGAACTTCGTCTCCGCGGCGTTCGCGAGCATGGCCGCGCCGACGCTGGCCGACCCCGCCGCCATGGCGAAGACCACGGTCGCCTCGACTTTGACGGTGCAACTGAGCGACGGCAGCAGCCGCGCGTTCAAGCTGGCGTATCAGCCGTTCTTCGTCACCGGCGACAGCGTGCCGAACGTGAAGGGCGGCACGATCCTCGCGGGCGGCTATTTCGACATCAACAATCAGCCGATCGCCGATAAATCGGTGGCGGGCAAAGAGCGCCAGTTCTACTCGGATTGCCCGGACGGCAGCTCGCTGATCCGCCTCGACAATCCCACGGTGAAAGGCCTCAAGGGCAACGCGGTGTTCGCCGTCGTGCAGTTTGAATACGCGACCCGCGATCAGAGTCTGGTGTCGATGTACGGCCAACTGCCGTCGCCGATCGCCGTGCTCACGCTCGATCAGGATCCGGCCACCGGCAAGCTCACGCTGGCGGGGTATTCGAACGTCGATACATCGAAGGCGCATGGTTTGTGGATCACCTGCGGCGCGAGCCTGTCGCCGTGGAACACGCATCTGTCGAGCGAGGAGTACGAGCCGGACGCCACCACGATTGCCGGCAACAGCCAGTTCAAGGGCTTCAGTCGTAGCCTGTATGGCGATGAAACCACCGCGAACCCGTATCACTACGGGCATCTGCCGGAAGTCACCGTCAATCCGGATGGCACAGGCACGATCAAAAAGCACTACTGCCTCGGCCGCATTTCGCACGAGCTGATTCAGGTGATGCCGGACAAGCGCACCGTGCTGATGGGCGACGACGCGACCAACGGCGGCCTGTTCATGTTCATCGCGGATCGCGAAGCCGATCTGTCGGCGGGCACGCTGTACGTCGCGAAGTGGACGCAAGTGTCCGCGAGCGGCGCGGGCGCGGCGACGCTGTCGTGGATCAACCTGGGCCACGCGACCAGCGACGAAATCGAGGCGCTCGCCAACCAGTTGCGCGCGAGCGACATCATGGACGTCGCGACCAAAGACCCGCTCGATCCGGCCTACACGAAGATCAACTACAACGGCACCTTCAACTGGGTGCGCATCAAGCCCGGCATGATCCAGGCGGCCACGTTCCTCGAGACGCATCGCTACGCGGCGCTGGCCGGCGGCAGCATGGGCTTCACGAAACTCGAAGGCACGACGGTCAATATCAAGGACAAGGTGCTGTATTCGGCGATGTCGCGCATCGAGAAGTCGATGGTGCGGGGCAATGCGGCATCCACCGACGTAGCCGTCGACAAGACCATCAACGCCGGCGCGGTCTACGCGCTGAACATGAAGGGCGGCCAGCGCGACCGCAGCGGCGCCGCGATCAACAGCGAATGGGTGCCGGTCGACATGGCCGCGCTGGCGGCGCTGGTCGGCGAGGATCTGTCAGCGGCCGATGCGCTCGGCAACACCGCTAACCCCGAGCGGATTGCGAACCCGGACAACCTGAAGTTCTCGGAGAAGCTGCGCACGCTCTTTATCGGCGAAGACAGCGGCATGCACGTGAACAACTTCCTGTGGGCGTACAACGTCGACACGAAGACGCTCGCGCGCGTGCTCTCGTGTCCGGCGGGCGCCGAGTCGACGGGCCTGCACGCCGTCGACGAAATCAATGGCTGGACTTACGTGATGAGCAACTTTCAGCACGTCGGCGATTGGGAAAGTCCGTTGCACGACAAGATCAAATCGACGCTCGATCCGCTCGTGCGGGCCAACTACAAGGACCGGTTCGGGGCGACGGTGGGATATCTGACGGCGGATCCGGCGGGGATCAAGTTGTAAAAAGGGTGTGAGTGGGATCGGCCTGCCGCGCGCGTGATGGCGTGTCGGTCAGGCCGCGCACAGGAACGCCGAAACCCGGCGTCCCTCTCTTCGGCCGGCCCATTCCCGCAAGCATGGTGACCGCGCGCCGCCTCAACTCCGCTTACAAAAAATCGCCGTAATGAGCGGCGCTACGCGGTGCACGATCGCCGTGCTGCCGGTGCCGGCAATCGCGTTCCGAACCTTGGCTTCGCTGCCGAACACCACGACGCCGTAGGCCGAACGCGCGACCGGCTCGCCGTCGCCGACGCGGAACATGGGATCGTCTTTTTCGTAGCCGACCACCGCGAACACGCGAAAGCCGTATGCGGTCAGATCCGCGCCGGAGGTCGGCGAGAAGGCATTGATCGAATTGCTCTCCACGCGCGTGGGCTTCGGGTCGATCATCTGTTGCTCCGCAAGGTCGGCAATGAACTGATGGCCGCTTTCATTGCAGGCGAGCGGCGCGTCGAGCGCGGTGGCGTAACTGGCGAGCGGCAGCGCGGCGGCCACCAGAGCAAGGAGTACAGACGAAAGAAAGCGTTTCATAAGCGTGGACGGCCACCCGATTCGATGTAGTGTGTTCGCAACGGGCGGTGGCGTGATCTCGAGACCCGAAAAGACGTTGCGCATCGACGTGATCCCCTTGAGGGCAGGCGCAACTGGTTTGCACTTTATCGCGATTCGGCAAATCTTGCTTTACAGCCAGCACAGATCGGCAACTCGCGGAGGGTAAAGAAACGTACGGTAAGAAAGCAATCTTTTGCGATCCCGTATATATTTCCGGGTTATGAATTCGCGACCCCAACCTCCTATTAACGTTCCGCCGCCCAGAACATGGGACGCGCGGCTCGCCCGCCGGCTCGTGACTCCGCTCGTGAACACGTGGGTCACGCCGAACCATCTGACCACGCTGCGCCTGCTGATCGGCCTGGCAGGCGCGCTCTGCGTGGCTCACGGCGAATTCGCGTGGGTCAACACCGGCGCCTTCCTGATCGTGCTGTCGAATTTTGTCGACCATACGGACGGCGAACTCGCGCGAATCGGCGGGAAGTCGAGCCGGATCGGTCATTTTTACGACCTCGCTTGCGATGCCCTTGTCACCGTCATGTTGTTCGTCGGCATGGGCGTGGGAGCGGGCGCCACGCACATCGCCGGATTGAGGGTCGCGCCGGGTGTGCTCGGCGGCGTGGCCGGCGTGGCGATCGCGCTGATTTTCTTCCTGCGCATGCGCATCGAGGAAATGGCCGGCAAGGCGGGCACGAAGCAGGCATCCGTCGGCGGTTTCGAAACTGAGGACGTCTTGTATCTGCTGCCGATCGTCACGTTGACGAGCGTCGTGCTGCCCTTCGTCGTGGTGGCGTCGATCGGCGCGCCGCTTTTCGCTGTTTGGGTGGTGATTGACTACTGGCGCGTTGCGCGCCGTGCCGCTACCCCGGCGGCCGCTGCCGCCGGCAAGACCGAAACTAGTCAAATGTGGGCCAGCGAATGAGTACGCAGGCCGAAAACGACGTGATCGCGTCCGCTCCGGTCGGACGTACGCCGGCTGCCTCGCCCGCACCGAATGCCGACCGCGCGGTCGCGAGCCGCACGCGCGCGTTCGACAACCCGCGTCTGCGCAAGGATTTCGCGGAGCAGGGCGCGTTTCTTTATCTGGAAGACTTTCTCGCGCCCGAAGTCACGGCGCAGCTCGTCCACAGCGCGCGTTCGCTGCTCGACGAGGTGAACCGCAACTATCTGCCGGGTCACAAGCAGGGCGGCAGCGTCAGCCGTCATACGATCGACCGCCTCGCGCCGTTCGTCGCCGAGCTGTACCGCTCGAAGGAATTGATCGGCTGGCTGGAGCAACTGAGCGGCGACAAGCTGCAGCTCTCGCCCGCCGACGATCCGCATGCGTACGCGCTGTATTACTACACGCGGCCGGGCGACCATATCGGCTGGCACTACGATACTTCGTACTATGACGGCCGCCGTTACACGCTGCTGCTCGGCGTGATCGACGAATCGTCTTGCCGGCTCGACTACGAGCTCCACACGCGCAATCCGGATATCGCGGATCAGCCGGGCTCGGTGCAGATTCCGCCGGGCGGCCTCGTGTTTTTCGACGGCGACAAGCTGCGCCATCGCATCACGCCCGCTGGCGCGAACGAAATGCGCGTCTCGCTCACTTTCGAGTACGTGACGGATCCGAACATGCGGCCGTGGCGTCGTTTCATCTCGAACATGAAGGACGCGATTGCATACTTCGGCTTCCGCCAGGTGTTTCGTCAGATGACCCAACGCGGGAAGGACCGCGCATGAGCCGCGCGGCCCTGATTCTGCTGTCGATCGGGACGGCGCTGTTTGTCGGCCTGCTCGCGTGGCAGGGTTTCGGCACGGTCGCCTCGACGCTGCTCGCGGCCGGCTGGGGACTTGCGCTCGTCGCGGCGTTCCACCTCGTGCCGCTGATTCTCGATGCCGGCGCGATCTCGGTGCTGTTTCATCCTCGTCGTGACGGCGTGCATCATGATCTGACCTTGCGCGACGCGCTGTTCGCGCGTTGGATCGGCGAGTCGGTGAATAGCTTGTTGCCGGCCGGCCAGATCGGCGGCCCGGTCGTGATGGTGCGGCAACTGTCCCAGCGTGGCATGCGCATGCGCGATGCGGCCGCTGCGATCACGGTCAGCACGACCGCGCAGGCGCTCGCGCAAATCCTCTTCGCATTGGGCGGGCTGTTGCTGTTCGGCGCTTATGCCGCGCACGGCGCGCTGCACGATTTGCAGACCGCGACGTTGATCGCCACCGGCGTGCTGGGCGCGATGATCGTCGGGTTCTACTATGCACAGCGGCGCGGTCTGTTCGGCCGCTTGCTCGGTGTGGTCTCGAAGCTTTTCGGCAAGCGCGACTGGTCTTCGTTGATGACGCGTGCCGAAGCCGTCGATGCCGCCGTGCAGGCCATGTACCGCGAGCGCGGCCGCGTGGCGGCGAGCTTCCTGATGAGCCTGCTGGGCTGGATCGTCGGCACGGTGGAGGTGTGGCTCGCGCTGCGCTTTCTCGGTCATCCGGTCGATTGGGTCGACGCCCTGCTGCTCGAAAGCCTGGGGCAAGCGATTCGCGGCGCGGCGTTCATGATTCCCGGTTCGCTCGGCGTGCAGGAAGGCGGCTATCTGCTGCTCGCGCCGCTGGTGGGCTTGCCGCCGGACGCGGCCTTGGCGTTGTCGCTCGCCAAGCGCGCCCGCGAAATCCTGCTAGGCTTGCCGGGTCTGCTGGTTTTGCACTTCAGCGAACGAAGCTGGCAACGGCGCCGCGCGACAGGGCGCGTGCCGGTTGTCGATTAAACTCCGTATTTTTTCAAAGGACCGCGCATGCGTGCCATCATCCTCGCAGCGGGCCTCGGCCTGCGTCTCCAGCAACCGCCGGAAGCTCAGTTCCCGAAGTGTCTGTTGCAATTCGACGGCATGAGCCTGCTCGAACGGCATCTGCAAATGCTCGAAACCGCCGGCGTGACGGAAGTCGTGCTGGCGCTCGGCTTTCAGCCGGAATCGGTGCAGGCGGAACTGGAGCGCATCAACTGGCCGCACAAGGTGGAAACGGTGCTGAACACGCGTTACGACCTGGGCAGCGTGCTGACGGTGCACACGGTGGCCGAGGCGCTGACGCGCGGCGGCGACGTGCTGTTGATGGACGCCGACGTGCTCTACGACGAGCGCATTCTGGCTGCTCTGGTGGCGGGTGAGACGGTCAACCGCCTGTTGATCGACCGTGATTTCGAAGCCGGCGACGAACCCGTCAAGCTGTGTCTGAAAGACGGCGTGCCGGTCGAGTTGCGCAAGCAGCTCGCCGTCAATCTCGAGTACGACACCATCGGCGAATCGGTCGGGTTCTTCCGCTTCCGTCAGGAAACCGCGCAGCGCTTTGCGCAGATCGTGGCCGGCTACGTGGACAGCGACCGGGCCAACATGCCGCACGAAGAAGCGGTACGCGATCTGCTGCTTGAGCGCAGCCAGGTGTTCGATACCGCCGACGTGACCGGCGCACCCTGGATCGAAATCGACTTCCCGAACGACGTGGCTCGCGCGAGCACCGAGATCCTGCCGCAGTTGCAGCCGCTGGTCAGCGCATCGCGCTAAGCAGTTCGTCTGCCTCTTCGCTGACGTATCGAAGGTTGAGCCGGCTGAATGCCGGCTCAACCTTTTTGTGCTTATCCCTCGAACATTTGCATCGCCCGGTGCTTCGTTGCACGCTCAACCATCGCGCGTGCGAAAAGACCTCGCGCAACAACATCTATTGCCGATGCGATGCCATAATCGACGCTTTACACCGACGGCCTTGCAACCCGTCGCCTTGCCAATGCCTCTCGCTTTAGGCACTTTCATTGTTCCGCTGATCGTCGCGTGTGCGATGTTCATGGAAAACGTGGACGGCACGGTCATCGTGACGTCGCTGCCGGTTCTGGCGCGCGATCTCGGTCAGGATCCCATCACCCTCAAGCTCGCCGTGACGGCGTATGTCATCGGCCTCGGCGTCTTCATTCCTATCTGCGGTTGGGTCGCTGACCGCTTCGGCTCGCGCACGGTATTTCGCACGGCCATCGGCGTCTTCATGGCCGGCTCGCTGATGTGCGCGGCTTCCACGTCGCTCGGCACGTTCGTGGTTGCGCGCTTCGTGCAAGGCCTCGGCGGCGCGATGATGGTGCCGGTGGGCCGCATCATCATTTTCCGTTCGGTGCCGAAGTCCGACTTCATTCGCGCGGTCAACTATCTGACGGTGCCGGCTTTGCTTGGACCGGTGGTCGGGCCGCCGCTGGGCGGCTTCATCACGACCTATCTGCATTGGCGTCTGATCTTTTTCATCAACATTCCAATTGGCCTGCTCGGCATCTGGCTCGCGAACAAACACATTGCCAACGTGCGCGAAGCGCATCCGGGCCGGCTCGACTGGACTGGTTTCTTTTTGTCCGCGAGCGGAGCGTCGCTGTTCATGCTGGGGCTTTCGCTGGTGGGCGGCGAGTTGGTGTCGAACACGGTGTCGGTCGGCATGTGCGTGATCGGCGTGGTGTTGCTGACGTTGTACATGCTGTACGCGAGTCGCGTCGAACTGCCTGTGCTCGATCTGCGACTGCTGCGCATCCCGAGTTTTCACGCGAGCGTGGTGGGCGGCTCGCTGTTTCGTGTCGGTCTCGGCGCCGTGCCGTTTTTGTTGCCGCTCGCATTGCAGGAAGGGCTCGGCATGACGGCGTTCAAGTCGGGGTCGATCACGTGCGCGTCCGCGTTCGGCTCGATCTTCATGAAGGCGGCCGCGTCGCGCATTCTCGAGCGCTTCGGTTTCCGCACCGTGCTGATGTTCAACGCGGGCTGTGCGGGCCTCGCCATCGCGGTCTACGGTCTGTTCTTTCCCGGCACGCCGCATTGGCTGATCTGGTGTGTCGTGCTGTTCGGCGGCTTCTTTCCGTCGCTGCAGTTCACCTCGTTGAATACCTTGGCATATGCGGATATTCCGAGCCGCGACGTGGGCCGCGCGACGAGCGTCGCGAGCGTGATCCAGCAGATTTCGTTGGGGCTCGGTGTGACGATCGCGGGTATCGTGCTGCAGATTTCGCACAACGTGCAGGGTCATTCGACCATTGTGTTCTCCGATTTCTGGCCGGCTTTTCTCGTGGTCGGTCTGTTCTCGTTCATGTCGATTCCGATCACCGCGCGACTGCCGCACGGCGCCGGCGATGAGATTGCGCGCGGCAGTCGCGGGCGGGCGTAAGCGCAATACGCGGTGCGCCATGTTCTGCGGCATGTGGCTTGCTGAATGCCTCTGTCCCGGGCGTTTTGACCAGCGTTTTTGCATGCCGTCGAACCGGTGTTTTTGTGTGCCGCAACATAGACCCTACGACATCTAGCGGCTTCGCAAGCGAGCAGTTCACATGTTATAAACCTCCAAGACATCTGTATTCATCGGATAAAAGTCGTCTTGGGGGATAGGCAATGAAGTTGTTCCGCAACGTTAAATCGTCGGCGAGCGGATTCGCGCTGGTCGCACTCGTCTCTGTCTCAACCGGGTTTCTCGAGGCCACGCCCGCACTCGCGAAACCGCCCGCGAAAGCTCAACCGGCCGTACTCACCGCCTCAGCGATAGCGGTCGCGGACAAGTTCAGCGCCGACGCCGCCGAGCAGATCTTCAAGGAAGGCGGCAACGCCGTCGACGCGGCCGTAGCGATCGCCTTCACGCTTGCCGTGACGTATCCGGAAGCGGGCAACATCGGCGGCGGCGGTTTCATGACGCTCTATGTCGACGGCAAGCCGTATTTTCTCGACTACCGCGAGCGCGCTCCGCTGGCCGCGACCAAGAACATGTATCTCGACGACAAGGGCGAGGTCATCAAAGGCATGAGCCTGTTCGGCTACCGTGCAGTGGGCGTGCCGGGCACCGTCGACGGCATGTGGCAGGCGCAGCGCCGCTTCGGCAAGCTCAAGTGGAAGCAGGTGCTCGCACCGGCCATCCACTATGCGCGCGATGGTTTCGAGGTCAGCCAGCAATTGCAGGAACGCCGCGACGATGCCGCGAAAGACTTCGCCGGCAAGACCAACTTCGATACCTACTTCGGCAATCTGAAGCAGGGCGTCAACTTCAAGCAGCCGGATCTGGCTGCTGTGTTGCAGCGCATTTCGGATCAAGGCGCCAAAGATTTCTATCAGGGCAAGACGGCTGACCTGATCGCGGCGTCCATGCGCGGTCACGGCCTGATCACCAAGGCCGATCTGCAACAGTACAAAGCAGTGTGGCGTCAGCCGATCCAGGCCGACTGGAACGGCTATCGCGTCTACACCGCGCCGCCTCCGAGCTCGGGCGGTATCGGTCTCGTGCAACTGCTGAAAATGAAGGCCGACATTGCGCCCGACTTCAAGGACGTCACGCTCAATTCCGCGCAATACGTGCATCTGATCGCGGAAATCGAAAAGCGCGTGTTCGCCGACCGCGCGCAGTACCTCGGCGATCCTGACTTCTACAAGGTGCCGGTCGCTCAATTGACCGACGACGCGTATATCGCCAAGCGCGCCGCCGAAGTGAATCCGAACACGCCGTCCGACACGAAGAGCGTGCAGCCTGGCCTCGGCACGTCGATGCCGGAGAAGGCGGAAACCACGCACTTCTCGGTGATCGACAAGTGGGGTAACGCCGTGTCGAACACGTACACCATCAACGGCTATTTCGGTTCGGGCGTGGTGGCGGATCGCACGGGCATCGTGCTGAACGACGAGATGGACGACTTCTCCGCGAAGCCGGGCGTCGCGAACATGTTCGGCGTGGTGGGCAGCGACGCGAACTCGATCGAACCGAAGAAGCGGCCGCTCTCCTCGATGAGCCCGACGATCCTCACGAAGGACGGCAAGGTGTCGCTCGTGATCGGCACGCCGGGCGGCTCGCGCATCTTCACGTCGATCTTCCAGGTGATCAACAACGTCTACGACTACAACATGCCGCTGCAGCAGGCTGTCGCCGAGATGCGCTTCCATCATCAGCTGTTGCCGCCGAACACGATCTTCTGGGAGCCGTACAAGCCGATCGAGGGTGAACTCGCCAAGCAGATCGAAGCCAAGGGCTACACGCTGAAGGGGCAGGATTTCAGCGGCGATATCCAGGCGATCAAGGTCAACGGCGATACGCCGGAAGCCGCGGCCGATCCGCGCGGCCGTGGTGTGACGCGCGTGATCCAGTAAGCGTTTTTGCAGGGAATTGGGCGGCGCGTCTTGAGATGAGATGCGCCGCTGGTTAGTAAAAAGCCTCGCGTTCAGTCGAACGCGAGGCTTTTTATTTGTGGGCGAGGGCGTGCTGGCTAACGTTGCTTCAGCCAGCCTGCTCGACCGGCGTCAACGTCAATTCGAGCCGCTGCGCGCCGCGCAACACCGTCACGTTGACGGGTCTGTCGATCCGCGATGCGTCGAGCGTGCGCTGCAAACTGTCCACGTCCTGCACGGCCTGCGTATCGATCGCGATGATCGTATCGTCGGTGCGCAGACCGCCGAGCGCGGCCGGGCTGCCTTTGACGATCTCCATGACATGCACGCCGCTTTCCGAGTTCAAGCCGAAGTAGCGTTGCACACGGCGCGACAGCGGCCTGGTGGTGCCCGCCACGCCGATATAGGCGCGCCGCACGCGGCCATGCGCGAAGATCTGCATGATGACCCACTTGGCGGTGTCGATGGCCGTGGCAAAGCAGATGGCCTGCGCGCCGGGAATGATCGCGGTATTCACGCCGATCACCTGGCCCGCCGAATTGATCAGCGGACCACCCGAATTGCCGGGATTGAGGGCGGCGTCGGTCTGGATCACGTCGTAGATCATGCGGCCCGAGTTCGAGCGCAGCGAGCGGCCGAGCGCCGACACCACGCCCGTCGTGACGGTTTGCGCGAGGCCGAGCGGATTGCCGACCGCGATCGCAATCTGCCCGACGCGCAGCTTCGACGACTCGCCGAGTTCGACATGCGGCAAGGGCTCCGGCGAGCCGATCCGCAAAACGGCCAGATCGCTGCCGGGATCGTCGCCGACCAGATCGGCGTCGAATTTCGCGCCGTCGGCGAGCGTCACGGTGATATGGGTGGCGCCGTGCACGACATGGCTATTGGTGAGCAGATAACCGTCGGGCGTGAACAGAAAGCCCGAGCCGGTGCCGCCGCGCGAGCCGCGTGCGCGGCCGGACGGCTCGCCGGGCAGGCGGCGTTCGACGGCAATGAAAGCGACGGCTTGCTGAACGCGTTCCAGCGCGCCGATCACGGTGCGGGAGTAGGCGTCGAGCAGGGCGTCGTCGGATAAAGGATTGAGTGTCTCGGGCCCGGGGGCGTCGGATGCGGCGCGCGACAGGTCATCGACGAAGCGTGGGCGGCTTCCCATGGCGATGCTCCGGATAAACGGAATGGCAGATGCGGGGCGTCGCGTAGGTTTTCAAGTGCCTGCGAGGCGCGCCGCGGCGGCGCGGCCTGTGAGACACTTTCCGGATGAAGCCAGCGCATGCGAGCACCGCGGCCAACGGCACGGCATGCACCGTGCTGGGCACGTGAGACTCGCGCCATGCCAAGGAGACAGCCGCCATGAACTCACCCGCCACGTCAGCCTCGCCGATCGGGGCCGCCGAAGGGCAAATCGAATCGATCAGCGCCATCACACTGGCCACCCGCGATATGCCGCGCGCCGTGCTGTTTTATGAAGCTCTCGGCTTTCCGATGAAATTCGGCGGTCCGCAGGAGGCATTTACATCGTTTGCGTTCGGCGGCTCGTATCTGAACCTGATCGTCGATACGCGCGCGCCGGTCGCCTGGTGGGGCCGCGTGATCATCTATGTGTCCGACGTCGACGCGATCTACCGCAAAGCGCTGGCGGCGGGGCTGAAGCCGTCGCTCGAGCCGTCCGATGCACCGTGGGGCGAGCGCTATTTCCACATCACCGATCCTGACGGCCACGAAATCAGCTTCGCGAAACCGCTGAACTCGTGACGTCAGCGCCGGGCGGCCCGGCAAAACTCGCTATCATGGACATCGACCGGGCGCGCGCGCCGCACTGGTAACACGACTGACACCTGCCGCTTCGATAATCGAACGCGTCCGCGTCGCGTTTGCCGCCGCGCGCCTAACCATTTCCGTTGCCAGGAGAGCCGCAATGAAAGAGCTGGATCCGAGACCCGAGGCCGAATTGATGGCCGAGCGGCAGCGCCGTTTCGAAGAGGACCTGATCGACGCGTACGACGAGGAACTCGAGATGGAGGTCGACGACCGCATCATCGACGGCGCGGACGGCTTCACGCCCGAGCATCGCGAGGCGCGCAAGATGTACTTCCGCGAGCTGTTCCGGTTGCAGGGCGAACTCGTCAAATTGCAGGACTGGATCGTGCAGACCGGCCATCGCCTCGTGGTGATTTTCGAAGGGCGCGATGCGGCCGGCAAGGGTGGCGCGATCAAACGCATCACGCAGCGGCTCAATCCGCGCGTGTGCCGCGTGGCGGCGCTGCCGGCGCCGAATAACCGCGAACGCACGCAATGGTATTTCCAGCGCTACGTGTCGCATCTGCCGGCCGGCGGCGAAATGGTGCTGTTCGATCGCAGCTGGTACAACCGCGCGGGCGTCGAGCGCGTGATGAATTTTTGCAGCGACGAAGAATACGAAGAGTTCTTCCGTTCGGTGCCGGAATTCGAAAAGATGCTGGCGCGCAGCGGCGTGCAGATTCTCAAGTACTGGTTTTCGATTACCGACGAAGAACAGGAAATCCGCTTTCAGAACCGCATTCACGACCCGCTGAAGCAGTGGAAGCTGAGTCCCATGGACCTCGAAAGCCGCCGCCGCTGGGAAGCCTATACGCAGGCCAAGGAAGTGATGCTGCAGCGCTCGCACATTCCTGAAGCGCCGTGGTGGGTCGTGCAGGCGGTCGACAAGAAGCGCGCGCGCCTGAACTGCATTCACCATTTGCTGAGCCAGGTGCCGTATCACGAGATCGAGCATTCGACTATCGAATTGCCCGCGCGTGTCTATCACGACGAATACAGCCGCCAGCCGGTGCCGGCGTCGATGATCGTGCCTGAGCTGTATTGATCGATCAGCGTACCGGTCGATGAAATAAAAAAAGCGCGGCCGCGAGCCGCGCTTTTTTATGCCGTTCCCGGAGGCGGCGACCGGTTGAGGAACTGGCCGCCGCGGAGGCTTAAAACACCGCCCGGAACACCCAGTACAAGCCAGCCGCCAGCGCGATGGAAACCGGTAGCGTCAGCACCCAGGCGAGAATCAGGCTGCGCACCGTGCCCCATTGCAGGCCGGAACCGTTAGCCGCCATCGTGCCCGCCACGCCCGAAGAGAGCACGTGCGTCGTGGAAACCGGCAGGCCGTACATGTCGGCGGCGCCGATCGTCAGCATCGCCACCAGTTCAGCCGACGCACCTTGTCCGTACGTCAAATGCTGTTTGCCGATCTTCTCGCCGACCGTCACGACGATGCGCTTCCATCCCACCATCGTGCCGAGACCGAGGGCGATCGCCACCGCGACCTTGACCCACGTCGGAATGAACTTGGTGGCGTGATCGGTTTGCGCCTTGAAGTTGCCGATCGCCTTGGCGTCCTCCGGCGAGAAGGCCGGCTGCTTGTTTTTGGCCATCAGGCGGATCGCTTCCGAGACCACGTACATGTTGTTGCGCACGTTGTCGACGATATTTTGCGGCACCGCAGCCATCGAGCCCGACGAGTTGACCTGGCCGGCAATGATGTCGGTCAGTTGTTGCAGCGCCGGCAACGTGGCGGGCGTCAATTGATGCGTGCGCACGTAGGCTTCGACATCGGCGCGCGGATTGGCCGAAGGCGTGGCGCCCTGGGTGTATTTGGCGAGCGTCGCCGAGGTTTCATGCGCGACGGCGAGGAAGGTTTGCGTTTCTGCCGGCGTCACCGCCTTGTTCAGTGCGTACGCCGTCGGCACCGTGCCGATCAGGATCAGCATGATGAGGCCCATGCCTTTCTGGCCGTCGTTCGAGCCGTGCGCGAACGAGACGCCCGTGCAGGTCAGGATCAGCAGGCTGCGGATCCAGAACGGCGGCGGCTCCTTGCCCTTCGGTTCGGCATACAGCGCGGGAATGCGCACCACGGCTTTCAGGATCAGCAGCAGCAAACCTGCCGCGAGAAAGCCGACCAGCGGCGAGAACAGCAAGGACTTGCCGACGCCGAGCGCCTGATTCCAGTCCACGCCGCTCGTGCCGTCGGTGCCGTGCATCAGTTGGTTCATCAGGCCGACGCCGATGATCGAGCCGATCAGCGTATGCGAGCTCGACGACGGCAGTCCGAACCACCACGTGCCGAGATTCCAGATGATCGCGGCGATCAGCAAGGCGAAGACCATCGCGAAACCGGCGCTGCTGCCGACCTGCAAGATCAGTTCGACGGGCAGCAGTTGCAGAATGCCGAAGGCGACCGCGCCGCTCGACGTCAGCACGCCGAGAAAATTCCAGCCGCCTGACCACACCACGGCCAGGTTCGGCGCGAGCGAATGCGTGTAGATCACGGTTGCGACCGCGTTCGCCGTGTCGTGAAAGCCGTTGACGAACTCAAAACCCAGCGCGATCAGAAGCGCAATGCCGAGCAGCAGGTAAGGCAATACCGAGCTTTCGCGAACGGGTTGCAGATCGTCCATTAAGTGCACGGCGCAATAAACCGCACCGACCAGTATCACGGCAAGGAAAATGACGAGGCTGATGTTGCGCCCCTTTCCGCTAGCAGTGCCTGGCTGTGGATACGAAAGTTCCGGCATGACGTGAGCCCCAAAAGTTTGTCGCGGAGTTTCCGATCCTGCGGGGCGTGTGTGTCGCAATGATGACAGTTGCGTGACGCACATGCGGGATGCGGCGGCGCGCGGCCACTGGCTGCGCGCCGCTTCGATGTACGGTTTCCTGGTGTCGGATCCTGACGCTCAGATGGCCGAAAAGAACTCGGGCGAGCGGTCCAGCTAAGAAGCGGAGAACACTTCGCCGCTTGCGCTGCCGCCCAGACTTCGCTTGTAGGCTTGCGCGACCACGGCGACCGGCACGCCTTGCGACGGATCGCGGCCCATCGACTGGAGCGTCTCGGCGACCCAGCCCGGGCTGACCACATTCACGCGGGCTTTGCCACGCAACTCGAGCGCCGCCGAGCGCACGAACGCTTCCACGCCGGCGTTCACGATGCTGACGGCCGCGCTGCCTTCCATCGGCTGCTGCGCGAGTACGCCGCTCGTCAGCGTGAAGCACGCGCCTTGCGACACATGCGCCGCGCCACACCGCACCAGGTTGACCTGGCCCATCAATTTGTTGGCAAGACTGAACGAGAAATCCTCGTCGGAGAGCGAGGCGAGTGGAGCGAACTTCGCTGCGCCGGCGGTGCAGATGACCGCGTCGAGTGTGCCGGCTTGCTGATACATCGACTCGATGCTGGGTTTGTTCGACAGGTCCACGTGCAGATCGGAACCCTTGCGACTCGCGGTGACGATGTCGTGCTCGGCGGCGAGCAGCTTGACCACTTCGCCGCCGATCAGACCCGTTGCACCGACAATCAGTATTCGCATAGAACCTCCTAAGAGTAGGCCACGCGTGTCGACTGCCTTCATGTGGACCGCGGCGCCAGTTCGCCGCTGAGCGCCATCGCGTCTGTTAAAGATAGTCGCTCCAGGGCGCCCTGCCGTCGAAGGGAGAAAAAGGAACAAGCCTGCCGCGAGGTGCATGACTCGCGCATCGGATCGTGCGTGCGCGCTATGGATCGCGACGAAATAAACACGCGAATATCCGCCAGGACCTTTTTTTGCTAGTCTGTGGATAAGGTGTTCCCAAGGGGCTTCAATGACGCGCGACAGCCTGAAAGTCGATAAACGGCCCGCTGACAGTGATCCAGCCGCCGGCGCGCACTCTGCGCAAGAGGCCTTCGCGTCGTATGCGGCGCCTCTCGTCGATCATGCGATCGAATACGCCAACGCGGTGCGCGAAGACGCGTCGCCGGAAGCGCTGCACAAATTGCGTGTCTCGCTGCGCCGTTTGCGCTCCTTATGGTGGGCCTTCGAGCCGTTGCTCGAAAAAGGCGAGAACACGCGGCAACGTGCGCTGTATAAGTTTCTGGCCACGGCTGCCGGCAAAACGCGCGACTGGGACATTCTGATTGAATTGCTGATACACGACGACAACGGTGCACGCACCGGCACGAGTGAAATCGCGCCCAAACTCCAGGACGCTCGCGGCGCCGCGTTGTCGACAAGCCGCGAAACGCTCTCGAACGCGGACGTCAAGCATCTGCTGCGCGAAGCCTTGTCCAGCGCGTCCAAAGAATTGAATACAGCGCATGAACGCATGCCGCTGCGGAAATTCGCGAGGCAACGTGTGGCCGCTTCAGAGCGTTCGTTAAACAAACGGATGAAACGCGCGCGTCGGGCGAAACGCTCCAACTACGTCGCCTTTCACAATGTGAGGAAGGCAGGAAAGAAGCTGCGCTATTTGCTGGAGTTTTTCGAACCCGTCCTGAGCAGTGGCCACAAACGTACCCTCAAGCGTTTGAAGCAGATCCAGAAACGTTTCGGTACGCTGAACGATGTGGTCGCGAGCGAGATGTTGCTGCGCGATAATGCTGCGTTGCTCGCGGGCTCCGGCGATACGGATGCGGCGCTCCACTGGCTTGGCAAGGAGCGCAAACGCCGGATGCGTTCGGCGGCCGGACTGCTGCGCAAACTATGATGCTGCGCGCATCGTTGCGCGCGGCCGCGAACGGAACGGCACGAATCGCATCCGAATAACAACATTGGCTGCGCGTCCGCATGGGTTGCGCCATGCGGATCGTCTGCGAAGGAGGTGATGCGCACGTGGCACGTCAAACGCTTTCGCTGCGTCGGCGCTGGCGCAAGAGGTTGCGCGCCTATGGCACGGGCGTATCGCGATACGTGGGTAATCACCCGTTTTTTGCGGGGATGGCCGGTACGTTGGTGGCCGTGTCCATGGCGGGCTTGACGCTGCTGACGCTCAGCACCGGCCGCGCCGATGCGCTCGATCACGCGCGCGACACGTCGCAAAACCTCGTCGCGATCATCTCCACCGACCTCGAACGCAACGTCGAAATCTACGATCTGTCATTGCAGGCGATGGTGGACGGGGCGCGCAACCAGGCCGCCTGGACGCTGCCCGCCGGCGTACAGCGCGCGGTGATGTTCGACCGGGCGACGACCGCGGCCTACCTGGGTGGCGCCTATGTGATCGGCCGGGACGGGCAGGTGATCGCCTCGCAGAGCGGCGAGGTCAATGCCGCGGTGCGCCTTGCCGACCGCGACTATTTTCTGGCCCATCAACGCAGCCCCGCCGTGGGCCTGTATTTCTCGCACCCGTTCCGCTCCCGGCTGCGCGACGGCAAACTCTCCATCGGTCTCACGCGGCGCATCGACCGGACCGATGGCACGTTCGCCGGCGTCGCGCTGCTGGCCATTCGCATCGAATATTTTCAACACCTGCTGGACCGGATCGATACCGGCCGGCTGGGCTCGGTGTTCGTCGTGATGGACGACGGCACCTTGCTCGCGCGCAAGCCGCTCTCGTCGCGCGATATCGGCTCGAGCATCGCGAAGTCGCCGACGTTCCAGGTGATGGCCGCGCATAACGCGGGCACGTATGCGGCGATTTCGGCCGTGGACGGCGTGCGGCGTATGTACACGTACGCGCGCGTGCCCGGCACGCCGCTGATCGCGGTGGTCGCGCCCGCCGTGGACGAAGTGCTGGCGCCGTGGTGGCGTCGCAGCCGGATCGTCGGTGGGCTGACGCTCACGTTCGGTGTGGTCTTCGTGATGGTCTCGTGGCTGCTGTCGTTCGCGTTGCGCGACAAGCTGCGCGCGCAGGCGGCGCTGGTTCGTCTTGCCGCAACCGATCCGCTCACCGGACTGAGCAACCGCCGCGTGCTCGATAACCGGCTCGACGAAGAATGGCGGCGCGCGCGGCGCACGGGCCAACCGCTCTCGGCGCTGTTCATCGACATCGATCACTTCAAGCAATTCAACGACACCTACGGCCATGCGAGCGGCGACGAGGCTTTGAGCGCGGTGGCCGAATGCATCGCGGCGACGGTGCGTCGCGCGGTCGACGTGGTGGCGCGGTACGGCGGCGAGGAGTTCGCCGTGATCTTGCCGGACACGCCGGCCGAGGGCGCGCTCAATGTGGCGGAGAAGATTCGTCGCAAGGTGCAGAGCCAGGATGTGATCCGCAGCGACGGGGCAATCGTCGCGGTTACGGTGAGCGTGGGTTGCGCGACCTGTGTGCCGGCCGAGGGCGCCAATGCACTCGATCTGCTGGCCGCCGCCGACCGGCAGCTTTACGCCGCCAAGGCGGCCGGCCGCAATCGCGTCAGTTCGGCCACGTGGGCTGAACGTCCAATGACCCAGCATTCCTCGATGTAAGCGGCGCCAAGGCTGAACCGCGACCGGCGCGGCTCAGGTGCCTTGCGTGCTGCGCGGGGCGAAGCCGCGCAACGTGATCGCCCCGCGCGCCTCGCCGCGCGCTTCGGGCGCTCGGTTGCCGGTGGTCAGCTCGCCGGCCGGTGCAAGTGGTTCGACCGGAAAGCCGCGCCGCTGCCAGGCATCGAGGCCGCCCCGCAGTGCGCGAATCCGCGTGTAGCCGTTGTGACGCATGCGTTGCGTGATCTCGAAGGCGGTCGCGCTGTCCGGGCAAATGCAGTAGATCACCATGTCGTACGTCCGCAGTGCGCCGTCGATCTGCTCCTGCGAATGCGGATCGAGCGTGAGCGCGCCGGGAATGCGGCACGGCGCTTCGAGCGCGGGCGCTTGCGGGCGGGCGTCGAGCACCTTGGGCGGCGCGATGCGGCGCCAGCCGCCGGCGGCTGCCCGTTCCGCCGTAGCCGAGGTGGCATCGGCGAAACGGCGGCGTGCGCGGCGTCGTTGCTGCAGCCGGAAGGCGAGAAACACGAGAGCCGTGGCCAGCAAAACGTCGATGACGGTGCCGCCGCGGGCTTTGACGAAGTCGAGCAGCATATGCAGCTGCCGTTCCGCGGCGGCGCCGCCGACCAGCCAGAAGGCGGCCCACGCGAGGGCGCCGGCGAAATCGTAGGCCGCATAGATGCGGGCGTCGACGGCGGTCGTGCCCATCAGCGGCGGGGTGATGAGCGCGAGTCCGGGGACGAACTTCGAGATCGAGACGAGCGGCACACCGAAGCGCTCGAACAGCGCGCGCGCCTGGTCCACCTTGGAATCGACGGCAGGCGAGATCCGGCCGAGCGCGGCAATCAGCTTGCGGCCATATAGGCGGCCCGCCGTGAACCATGCGCCGTCGCCCATCAGCGCGCCGAGCACGGCCGCGCCGAGGACCGGCCAGAAGGACAGGGTGCCGGCGGCGATCGCTGAGCCCGCGAAGAGCAGCACGGGCACCGCGGGGATCGGCACGCCGAGGCGCGTCAACAGGACGTTGAGGAACACGACCGCGCCACCCCAGGTTGACACCGCCGAAGACGGAAATTCTACCAATTGAGGCGCTCCTGTTTTTTGCGGTTGAGCCGACGTCCTTCGGGGGCTTTTTCACGCGGTTGCAAAGCGTGTACCCGGGCGGCCTACTGGTCGGCTTTCATTCGAGCGGGGTTCCGTTCGCTCAGGATACTCGATGGATTTGGCGCCGGGTGAGCATTGACGGCGTCATCGCGATCCGGCTGACCTGGTTCATTGACTCGCTTTGTCTCTGCAATTTCGTTCAAGACCGCCGCTTGGCATGCCTCTACTCTACGTGCTCGATCCAACGAACAGGACAGCATAATGAACTCGCGGTATGCCGGATATCTGTTTTGCGCGCTGGCGATGCTCGGCGTCGGCAGCACGGTGGTGGTCAGCAAAGCGATCGCGGCCGGACTGCCGCCGTTCAGCGCGACCGCGCTGCGCTTCGCGATTGCCTTTCCGTTGTTCGTGCTGGTGATGCGTTGGCGAGGCGTGCGCTGGCCGCGTCTGGACCGCCGCGATACCTTGCTCGTCATCGCCCAGGCTGGCGCGGGCAGTGTCGGCTATACGGTGTTACTGATCAGCGGGATGAAGCTCGCGTCGGCTGCCGATGCCGGCGTGATTGCCGGCACCTTGCCCGCCGTATCGGCCGGCGTCGCCATGCTCGCGCTCGGCGAGCGCCCCGCGCCCGCGTTGATCGGGCGCGATCCTGCTGGCGACGGCGGGCGTGCTGGTGTGCACCGTGCATCCCGGCGAGTTCACCGCGCCGCATGCGGCAAGTTCGCTGGCGGGCAACGCGCTCGTGTTCCTCGCGATCGTCTGCGAGGCGTTGTTCATTCTGCTCAATCGCAAGCTGCGCACCGCGGTGGCGCCGTTGCCGCTGTCGGCGTTGATGTGCGGCATCGGCTTCGCGGTGGCGATCGTGCCGGCCTGCTTCGAGAAACCATGGACCTTGCCGGTCGATGCGAGCGCACTCGGCGGCGTGCTGTATTACGCGCTGGTGCCGACCGTGGCGGGCTTCGTGCTCTGGTATGCCGGGGCCGCGCGAATCAGCGGCGCGGAGGCGGGATTGATGACCGCGCTCGTACCGGTGAGCGCGGTGGCGTTGGCCGCGCTGGTGTTGGGCGAACCCGTCAGCGCGGCGCAACTGGCCGGTGTCGCGTGCGTGCTGGGCGCGGTATTGCTGGCCACCTTTGGGCAGATGCGTACGAGGCGCAGCGCGGCATGAGGCGCTGATGTCGCGCTGCGACTGCGCCTAAGCTAAGTATTGGCGACCGCCACCACGCCCGGATTGCCGACGATCGACAGAAACTCGCGGCGTGTCGACGGGTCCGTGCGGAACGTGCCGAGCATGCGCGAGGTGACCATCGTCACGCCGGCCTTGTGCACGCCGCGTGTCGACATGCATTGATGCGCGGCTTCGAGAATCACGCCGACGCCCGCTGGTTGCAGCACGTCGTTCAAGGTGTCGGCGATCTGCACCGTCATCTTTTCCTGGATCTGCAGGCGTTTGGCGAACGCATCGACGAGACGCGCCAGCTTGGAGATGCCGACCACGCGATGCTGCGGCAGATACGCCACGTGCGCGCGGCCGATGATCGGCACCATGTGATGTTCGCAATAGCTTTCGAAGCGGATGTCCTTCAGCACGATCATTTCGTCATAGCCGTCCACTTCGGAGAAGGTGCGAGCAAGGATCTCACGCGGGTCGACCTGGTAGCCCGCGTAAAACTCCTCGTATGAGCGCACCACGCGCGCCGGCGTGTCGATCAGGCCTTCACGCGCCGGATCGTCGCCGGCCCAACGCAGCAGCACACGAACCGCTGCTTCAGCTTCCTCGCGGCTCGGGCGCTCAGTGGCGGCTATGGGTTTGGTTTTCTTCGCCTTGCTGCTGGTCATCCGTCGCTCCTCCGGGATCGCGCGTCGGCGCTGTACGGAGCGCGCGGGTTCAATGAGTGCGGCCATTGTTCCATGTTTTGTGCCGCGTCGTGCCGATGTCCCTTTTCGCTGTCAGGGCGCGCCGCTCGGCCGCCGCTCATTTCGGCCATTCGTCCATTGCGTCGTTGAACAGTTCGGCAACCACGCCGCGCAGCCAACTGCCACGCGGATCGTTATGAAACTTGCGATGCCAATGCTGCCGCAGATCGAAATGCGGCAACGGCAGCGGCGGCTCGACCAGCGTGATCGACGCATGCTCCGACACGTACGCGAAGCCGATCGCGTGCGGCACGGTCGCGAGCAGATCGGTGCGCGCAAGGATGAACGGCAGGCTCATGAAGTGGGGCGTTTCGAGCACGGCTCGGCGTTTGATGCGCTTCTTTTCCAGGTATTGCTCGAGGACTTCCTGGCTGCGTCCTTCGGCGCGCACGACCGCATGACCCGACGCCACAAACTGCGCCAGCGTGAGCGGCGCCTTCGCCAGTGGATGGCCCGTGCGCATCAGGCAGATGAAGCGATGCGTGAAGAGCCGTTGCTGGAAGAAGTTATTGCCCGCCAGATCGGGGAAATAGCCGATGGCCAGATCGACGTCGCCCGATTCGAGCCCGCGTTCGACCTGCGACGGCGAGACCGACACCGAGCGCAGATTCGCGAACGGCGCGCGTTCAGCGAAGAGTTGCAGAAGCCGCGGCAGAAACACGATCTCGCCGACGTCGGAGAGCGCGATCGAGAAAGTGTGAGTGCTGGTGGCCGGGTCGAATTCCTGCACATCGAGCATGCCTTTCTCGATGCGCAAGAGCGCGTCGCGCGCGGCGGGCAGGATGGCGAGCGCGCGCGGCGTGGGCTCCATGCCTTTGGACGTGCGCACGAAGAGCGGGTCGTCGAAGTACTCCCGCAATTTTCCCAGCGCGGTGCTCACGCGTGGCTGGCTCACGCCGAGCTGCTCGGCGGCGCGGCTGACATTGCGCGTGTCTTCCATCGCAACCAGGTAGGGGATGAGGTTCAGATCCAGGTTTGTTTCGGACATGCTCGGTAACCTGCGGCGCGGGCCGCGTATTTGATATGTAGATAAAGGTTAGCCCAACAATCTCCCGTTAGGATAGTGCGATTCTCCGCTTTGGCCGGCCAACCCGAACAACTAACCGGCATGGCAAGCAGCGAGAACCTATGATTAGGGGGAATTCCCTGCCTTGACAACGTGCACGAAGGACTACCATAATCGCCTCAGCGTTCGCTAAACGAATCCATGTTCATGTAACGAACAAATTTGAAGCGAGCAAACTAACGGCGCCAGCTTCGCATCGCACTTGGCGAGCCGCCGCCGGCATTGGCCCGGAGACCGTCCCGCTCGAACCCTGCCCGCAAGGCAGCCAGCCTGGCGGCACGCAGCGCCCCAAAAGGAAATTCGACATGATCAACAAGATTTTCGAGTCACTTCAATCGGCGGTCGCCGATGTCAACGACGGCGCGACCGTCATGATCGGCGGCTTCGGCACGGCCGGCATGCCGTCGGAGTTGATCGACGCGCTCATCGAACAGGGCGCGCGCGAGCTCACCATCGTCAACAACAATGCCGGTAACGGCGACATTGGCCTCGCTGCGCTGCTCAAAGCCAAGCGCGTGCGCAAGATCATCTGCTCATTCCCGCGCCAAACCGATTCGTATGTGTTCGACGCGTTGTATCGCGCCGGAGAGATCGAACTCGAACTGGTGCCGCAGGGCAATCTGGCGGAGCGCATTCGCGCGGCGGGCGCGGGTATCGGCGGCTTCTTCACGCCGACCGGCTACGGCACGAGGCTCGCCGAAGGCAAGGAAACCCGTTTGATCGACGGCCGGCACTACGTGCTGGAGGCGCCGCTGCATGCGGACTTCGCGCTGATCAAGGCGTACAAGGGCGATCGCTGGGGCAATCTCACCTATCGCAAGACGGCGCGCAATTTTGGACCGATCATGGCAAGTGCGGCGAAAACCGCGATCGTGCAGGTGTCGCAAGTCGTGCCGCTCGGCGCGCTCGATCCGGAAAACATCGTGACGCCCGGCATTTTCGTGCAACGCGTGATCGAAGTGCCGCAAGCGGCCCACGCCCCGATGCCCAATCCTCACGACGCTGCCGCCTGATTCGGAGACCGACATGAAAAAACTGACCCGCGATGAAATGGCCAAGCGCGTTGCGCAGGACATCCCCGAAGGCGCCTACGTGAACCTCGGCATCGGCGTGCCGACACTGGTGGCGAACCACCTCGCCGCTGACAAGGAAATCTTCCTGCACAGCGAAAACGGCCTGCTCGGCATGGGCCCCGCGCCCGCCAAAGGCGAAGAAGACGACGAGCTGATCAACGCCGGCAAGCAGCACGTCACGCTGCTCACGGGCGGCGCGTACTTCCACCACGCGGATTCGTTCGCGATGATGCGCGGCGGCCATCTGGACTTCTGCGTGCTCGGCGCCTTCCAGGTGTCGGCCAAGGGCGATCTGGCAAACTGGCACACCGGCGCGCCCGATGCGATTCCGGCAGTGGGCGGTGCGATGGATCTGGCGATCGGCGCGAAGCAGGTCTATGTGATGATGGAACATCTGACCAAGCAGGGCGAAAGCAAGATCGCCGCCGAATGCACGTACCCGGTGACGGGCGTGGGTTGCGTCGACCGCATCTACACGGATCTGGCGATGATCGATGTGACCGACCAGGGCCTCGTGGTGCGCGAGATTTTCTCGGACATCGATTTCGACGCATTGCACAAGCTGACCGGCGTGCCGCTGATCGACGGCACGCAAGCGGCGCGCGCGGCTTAACCAGGCTGAGCGAGCCCGCGAGACGCGGCGAAGGCGCCGGCTAGCGTGCCGGCGTCGCGCGGCGCACACTTCACTTCCGATATCCTCGATCATCGACGTCATCATGCTCGAATCCAGCGCCCGTCTGACCGGCCTTCTTTGCGGCACGCAGCCGATGAACGACATCTGGGCGCCGCGTGCCACGCTGCAACGGATGCTCGATGTGGAAGCGGCGCTCGCGCGCGCTTCGGCCGCACATAGCGTGATTCCGCAGACGGCGGTGGCCGCGATCGAAGCCGCCTGTCAGGCCGATCAACTCGACGCTGACGCGCTCGCACGCGACGCCGCGCTCGGCGGCAACCTGGCGATTCCGCTCGTCAAGCAACTCACCGCGCGCGTCAAGGCAGCCGACGCCGAAGCGTCGAAATACGTGCATTGGGGCGCCACGAGCCAGGACATCATCGACACGGCGACGGTGCTGCAACTGCGCGACACCTTCGATCTGCTCGACAGCGGCCTGCAATCCACCTGCGACGCCGTGGCGAAACTCGCGGCCACGCATCGCGCCACGCCGATGATCGGCCGCACCTGGTTGCAGCAGGCGCTGCCCATCACGCTCGGCTTGAAATTCGCGCAATGGCTCGACGCGCTGCTGCGTCATCGCGAGCGGCTCGATGCGTTGCGCGCTCGCGTGCTGGTGCTGCAATTCGGCGGCGCGGCGGGCACGCTGGCGAGTCTGCGCGATGCCGCGCCGCACGTCACCCAGTCGCTCGCAAAAGAACTCGGCCTCGCCGTGCCGACGCTGCCGTGGCATACGCAGCGCGATCGCATTGCCGAAACGGCGTCGCTGTTCGGCATGCTGATCGGCACGCTCGGCAAGATCGCGCGCGACATCTCGCTGCAGATGCAAACCGAAATCGACGAACTCGCCGAACCGGCAGCGGCCGGCAAGGGCGGTTCGTCGACGATGCCGCACAAGCGCAATCCGGTGGGCTGCGCGGCTGTGCTGACGGCCGCCGTGCGTGCACCGGGGCTGGTCGCCACGGTGTTCGCCGGCATGGTGCAGGAACACGAACGCGCGCTCGGCGGCTGGCAAGCCGAGTGGGATGCGCTGCCGGACCTCGCGCGCCTCGCGGGCGGCGCGCTTGCCAACATCGAACAGATCGCCGCCGGCTTGAACGTGAACGTGCCGCGCCTCGCCGCCAATCTCGACGTCACGCATGGCCTGATTCTCGGCGAAGCGGTGATGCTCGCGCTCGGCGACAGCATCGGCCGGCTCGACGCGCATCATCTGGTGGAGCGCGCATCGAAAGCCGCGATCCGCGACGGTCAAACGCTGTTCGACGTGCTCGCCGCGGACCCGGCCGTCACCGCACATCTTCCGCTCGAGCGCCTGAAGCAACTGCTCGATCCCGCTCAATACGTCGGCCAGGCGCACGCTTATGTAGACGCCGCGCTGGCACTTCACACCACGCGCTCGCAGCGCGACCATTCAAGGGAGTAACCGGTATGCCTTACGCCGCAGTCAACGGCACCGAGCTTCACTATCGAATCGACGGCGACCGTCACGGCAACGCGCCGTGGATCGTCTTGTCGAATTCGCTCGGCACCGATCTGTCCATGTGGGCGCCGCAAGTCGCGGCGCTGTCGAAACACTTTCGCGTGCTGCGCTACGACACACGCGGCCACGGCCATTCGGAAGCGCCGAAAGGCCCGTACACGATCGAACAACTGACCGGCGACGTGATCGGCCTGATGGATACGCTGAAGATCGCCCGCGCGCATTTCTGCGGACTGTCGATGGGCGGCCTGACCGGCGTCGGATTGGCGGCGCGCCACGGCAACCGTTTCGAACGCGTCGTGCTGTGCAATACGGCGGCGCGCATCGGTTCGCCGGAAGTATGGGTGCCGCGCGCCGCGAAAGCGCGCAGCGAAGGCATGCTCGCGCTGGCCAGTGCCGTCCTGCCGCGTTGGTTCACGGCTGACTATATCGAGCGTGAGCCGGTGGTGCTGGCCATGATTCGCGACGTGTTCGTGCATACCGACAAGGAAGGCTACGCCTCGAATTGCGATGCCATCGACGCCACCGATCTGCGTCCTGAAGCGCCCGGCATCAAGCTGCCGGCGCTGGTGATCAGCGGCACGCACGATCTGGCCGCGACACCGGCGCAAGGCCGCGAACTGGCGCAGTCGATTGCGGGCGCGCGTTACGTGGAACTGGACGCCTCGCACATTTCCAACATCGAGAAAGCCGACGCTTTCACGAAGACTGTGATCGATTTCCTGACGGAGCAGAAATGAACGACGAAGATCGCTATGAAGCCGGACTCGATGTGCGACGCGCGGTGCTGGGCAGTGCGCACGTCGACCGGTCGCTTGCGAACCGTACCGAGTTGACGGAAGAGTTTCAGAATTTCATCACCCGTTATGCGTGGGGCGAAATCTGGACGCGTGATGGCTTGCCGCGTCACACGCGCAGCCTGCTGACCATCGCGATGATGGTCGCGCTCAATCGCAGCGAAGAACTCGCACTGCATCTGCGCGCCGCGAAGAACAATGGCGTGACGCGCGAGCAGATCAAGGAAGTGCTGTTGCAAACCGCGATCTATTGCGGCGTGCCGGCGGCGAATTCGGCGTTTCACCTCGCGGATAAGCTGTTCCGCGAAGATGACGCGGCGGCAGCGCAGCCGTAAGCAATGCCATAGAGACGAGGTGCCAGGCAGCGTGCGAATGCGCGCTGCCTTTCAGCATTGACGATGTTTAGTTTCCATCCAGCCTGCAACGGGCTGTGATACGGATACCTGGTATCCGGCGGCGTTCGACCTGGACGCTGCGCACTGCGTGACTCACCCGCGAATTCCACTCTTCTCGTTTTTTGCAGAAAATTCCTACATTGAAGCTGAATTTTCTTGCGGACATTTCAGCCTTTCTTGTTTGTATATCAGCATTTTCCAGAATTTTGCCGACCAAATTCGATAATAATATGAATGTTGGCCAATTCGAGGTTATTAATCTTTTGCATATTTTAGATGTGGATTTAATCACTTTAAGATAGTGATACTCGTTCGCGCGGGTTTGGCTGGTCCGTAGGACTTATCAAGAGCAATGGGGCAGGCTCCGGCGGGCGACTGGCGGAATCCTGGTGGGTTTCATTTGACGCCGCATGTTTCGCCCCTTCGCTGACCGCTTCGTTGACCGCTTCGTTGACCGTTAATCCAGCCGGCGCTGTTCAAGGCGATCTGCCAATATGAGCTTTACCTATAAACATGATGGCCGCGAGGAATCCCATCCTCGTGCCCATTTTAGTTCTCTCTTTTTACTTCCCTGGCAGCAACGCCATCTGATTGTCGCGCTGACCAAACGGGACATACTGAGCCGATATCGCGGGTCGGTGATGGGACTGACGTGGTCCATTGCTCAGCCGTTAATCATGCTCGCAATGTATACGGTTGTTTTCGGCACACTTTTGAAATCGCGCTGGCCTGGAACCGACAACAGTTTTCAGTTCGCCGTGATCCTGTTCGCGGGGCTCATTCTTTTCAATTTCTTCGCTGAGTGCCTGAATAGAGCGCCGAACATTATCACGTCCCATGCCAACTACGTGACGAAGGTCGTCTTTCCGCTCGAGATCCTGCCGTGGATTGCGGTGGCCTCGGCGGCGTTTCACTTCCTGACGAGTTTTGCCGTCTGGATTGTCTTCGCACTGTGCGTCTACGGAAAGCTTCAGTGGACGATCGTGTTTTTACCGGCCCTCTTCATTCCACTCGCTTTAGTCGGCGTGGGGGTGGGTTGGCTGTTCGCCGCCACCGGCGTCTACGTGCGTGACCTGACGTATGTCACGGCGCTGCTTTCATCCATGTTGATGTTCCTGTCGCCGGTTTTTTACGCCCTCAATACTTTGACGCCGACTTTCAGGGCGCTCATTCTGGCCAACCCATTGACTTTCATCATCGAGCAGGCGCGGGCGGTCATGATCGCGGGCCAGTTGCCCGACTTCGCCGGGATAGCGGTCTATCTGCTATGCAGCATCGGTTTCGCGTGGATCTGTCTGGCCTGGTTCCAGAAGACACGCGAAGGATTCGCGGACGTTCTGTAAATGCCGGTGCTCATGGAATTAAATCAAGTTGGCAAGCCTGAAACCACGATTCAGGTGACACATGCCTCGAAGCGCTTCGACATATACGACACGCCGCTCGACCGTCTCAAGCATATCGTCTTCCCGAAACGCACCAGGTATTCCAGGGAATTCTGGGCGCTTCGGGATGTATCGCTTTCGGTGACTCGTGGCGAGACGGTCGGCATCATCGGGCGCAATGGCTCCGGCAAGTCCACACTTTTGCAGATCATTTGCGGAACACTGCGACCCACCGCAGGCGATATCGCGATCAACGGCCGCGTGGCCGCATTGCTCGAATTGGGAGCCGGTTTCAACCTGGAGTTTTCCGGTCGGGAGAACGTCTATCTGAACGCCGCCATGCTGGGAATGACGGCGGACCAGATCGAACGAAAATTCGCCAGCATCGAGCAGTTCGCGGAAATCGGCGATTTCATCGATCAGCCGGTCAAAACCTATTCGAGCGGCATGTATGTGCGGCTCGCGTTTGCCGTGGCCATTCACGTCGACCCCGCGGTCTTGATCATCGACGAAGCCCTTGCCGTGGGCGACGCGCGCTTCCAGGCCAAATGCTTCAACAAGATCGGGGAGCTCAAGGAATCGGGCGTCACGATTCTTTTCGTGTCGCATGACGTCGGCTCGGTGCGAACCTTGTGTGAACGCGCCGTCTGGCTCGACGGCGGACGGGTTCGGATGGAGGGCAACGCGTTCGCCGTTACCGCGCAATACACGCAGTTCATGTCCGAAGGACTCGGCGAAAGCGAGCCGATTGGAATTTCCAGTCAGTCGGCAGACAGCGCGGCCGGCCATGATGAAGAAGCGAAGCAAAGCGATCAGATCACGGAAAGCGCGAGGCCGCTCGCCTCAAGCGCCAATGAGGAACCCATCAATCACTGGGGGACGCATATCGGATCGATCGTGTCGACCCAGATCCTGGACGCGGCCTGCCGTCGCCAGAGCGTGTTCACGGCATTCGAGCCGATGATCGTCCGTTTGGCGATCCAGCTCCCCGAAGGCGTCGATCGACGTGCTCTGAGCGTGGCCTTCTCCATCAAGGATACAAAAGGCACGGATCTGATCGTCCGAACCACCCACGACGAGAAAGGCGTTGACTTCGATTTCGACGGCAGCGAGTTCGAAATCGAGTTTTACCTGAGAAACCAGCTCAACACCGGCCGATATCTGCTCGTGGCGGCCCTTGAAGACCGGTCTGCGGCCGTGCCGCAGTACTACGAGTACATCGAGGGCGCCTGTTATTTCTCTTCCTATGTTGAAAGCGATCGATACGGGCTGTTCCTGCCGGACATCACAGAAAAAATACGCATGGAAGAAATGCCTCTAGACAGGCAATGACGGCATCGGAAAAGAGAAATTGGCAATAACGGCGACTCGAGAGGTTGGCCATGGACGGACAAGAAACAATGCTAGACGTAGTGCGCAGACAAACCCACGCATCGGTCGCAAAGCTGAGCGCTTCGATCTCCGACGCGGATGCTCTCATCAGGCAACACAATCAGATTGCCGAGGAGCAGCGTCTCGCGCGCAGAGATCGCTACACGCTTGCGAAGCGGTTGTCGGACGCGTTGTCGGAAATCCATAATCTCAAGCGCTCGCTGAACGAGGTGTCGAGCGAACTGTTCCTCGAGGTTCGAGAGCGCGAGCGGGTACAGGGCAGCCTCAGCGAAGTCTTCGAAAGCAGTTCGTGGAAGCTGACCGCGCCAATGCGACGGATCGCGAACGCGGCTTACGCGTTGGCGGCGCGCTGCAAGATGCCGACCGGTGCTGGCGTTCCCATGCAACAGATTGCCACGACGGACGTTGTGCCCATAACCAGCGGAGGCTACGAAGCTCACACGCGCGCCCAGGCGGCGTACTTTGGGAACTACGCCAAGGACCCGTCGAAACAAAGAAGGCACCAGATCAGCCGCCTGCTCGCGACCCATCCCGACCGTCGGGGCGTCGTACTGTGCCCGGTCGCCTATGATCTTTCGCTCAAACAGCGTCCCGACCACATCATGGCCGAGTTCGCAAAAGCGGGCTACCTGTGCGTGATGCTGGAGTTCGGCGGCCTATATCCCGTTATCCAGCCCAAGGCAAAAAACCTGTACGTTTCCAATATGGTCGAGGATTTCCTCGGCTATTTCCAGGACGAACCGGTCACGCTCTATCTCCATTGGCCGGGCTTCAAGTACGTCGCTGATATTTGCCGCTCTGCATTGACGATCTACGATGTTCTCGATGACCTGACCGTCTTCGCGAACTATTCCGACGTCATGCGCTGCGATCATGAGGTCTTGCTGCAGATTGCGAATGTCTGCCTGTTCTCGTCGAATCCACTGTACGAAGCGAACCGCGCGAAGGTCACGAATGCGCTGCTGCTGGAAAACGGCGTCTATCCCGAAGACTTCATTCACGGCGAGCGCGAGCGATGCGACGTGCCGGCGAAGCTGTACGAGATGGCGGCGAACCGGTGGGTTGTCGGCTACCACGGCGCAATTTCCGAACTGCTCGATTTCGATTTGCTCGACGAAATCGTGCGACTCAACGATATCGTGCTGCTGTTCGTCGGTCCCGTCGTCGCTTTCGAACCGCAATATGGCGACGAGGTTCAGGAGCGCATGGCGCGTCTGAAGACGTTCGACAATTTCATTCACCTCGGCCCGAAACCGTATGCCGAACTGAAGCACTATCTCGCCTGGATCGATGTCGGCATCGTGCCGTTCATAGTCAGCGAGAAAACGGACCCCGTTTCACCGCTTAAGCTGTTCGAGTATCTGGCCGCGGGGAAGCCGGTGATCGGTACGCCGACCCGGACCATCCGGGAATACGAACACGCCATCATTGTCGCCTCGGGAATCGACTTCGTGGATGCGGTCGCCAGCGGGCAGTGGTCGACCGCGTATACCGAGACGTCCGCGGAGGTCGCGCGTGCGCACGCCTGGCCGGTGCTTCACGCGCCGTTGCTCAGACAGGTCAACGCCAGGAACGTTGCGAAGCTGATGGCCACTTCCGCGCAGCGCACAGTGAAAGTAGACATCGTCAATGTCAACTTCTTCGACTGGAACGGCGAAACCGTCTATAAAGGCGGGGCGGAACGCTACGTCTACGACCTCGCAGTCGTGCTCCGTGGCATGGGCTGCGAGGTTCGCCTCCTGCAAAATGCGCTGGTGCCTTTCGAGCGCGAATTTCGGGGCGTCAAGGTCGTGGGGATTCACGCCGTGGACAACTTTGATTTCGACAGGATGTCGAGCAAATACGCTGAGTTCTGCGCGGACGTCGATCTCATTATCGCGTCGCCGACCGAACTTGCCGCGTCGTTTGGAAAAAACAAGCGCGTCATCTCGATCAACCACGGCATCCATTGGGACGCAGCGTCCAATAACCTGGCGACGTTTGACCGGGGACGCTATGAAACGCTGTTCCGCGCACTTCGCAACAGTGACCAATGCGTCTGCGTCGATACGAACTTTATCAACTGGCTGCGAACCTATGACTGGGCTCTCGCCAATACGCTGACGTACGTCCCGAACTACGTCGATCTCGAGTGTTTCAGGAGCAATCCGAAGAACTTCGAAACAGAGGAGTTATGCGTTCTCCTGCCGCGCCGGCTTTATGAAGCGCGAGGTCTGTATCTGACCATCAACGCGTTCGATGTTTTGTTTTCGCGGCGCTCGGATATCCGCCTGGTCCTGTGCGGTCAGGCAATCGACCGCGATGCGGAAGCGGTGAAAGCGTTCATGGCGCGTCATCCAGACAAAGTGACGTGGATCGAATATGACATGGAGGACATGTACAAAGCCTATGTCGATAGCCATATCGTGCTGGTGCCAACCATGTATTCGGAAGGAACATCGCTCTCCTGCATCGAGGCTCTGGCGACCAATAACGCAGTCATCGCGACCAACGTCGGCGGACTGCCGAATCTGATCGTCGACGGCTATAACGGCAAGCTCATCCGTGCGGACTATATCGAGCTTGCTGCCGCTATCGAAGAACTGGCCGATGATCGAACCAGGCTCGCCAGACTTGCTGCGCACGGACTCGAGTCCTCGGCCGCGTTTGCGAAGAAGGAATGGGAAAACCGCTGGCGCGAAGTCATCGAAAGCACGCTCACTGTCGACTAGGTATCTATGGTGCCTATCGCGAACGCTCACGCATTCGATGGAATGGACAGACCGACAAGCCTTCTTATGACAGACATCAACTCAAAGCAATACTGGGACCATCGTTTCTCGACTGACTGGGTCTCTGCCGGCGGACACGGGCAAACGCGATTCTTCGCGACGGTTGCGGCCAAGCTGATGCCGGACTGGTTCAAGTACCTAGTGTTGCGGGAGCAATGGACTATCTGCGACTGGGGTTGCGCGGAAGGGCAGGGGGTCGATGAACTGAGCAAATGGCTCGGCGTGAACTCCATCAGCGGAGTCGATATTTCGGAAGTGGCGATCGAGAAGGCTCAAGCCTCGTTTCCGCATGGACGTTTCAAAGCACAGTCGCTCGACGAGCTGGACGACTACGACGTTATTTTTTCGTCGAACACGCTGGAACATTTCGATAACCCGTTCGAAGTCGTCGCACGCCTCGCGGAGCATACGAAGCGCTTTCTGGTTCTGCTTCTGCCGTTTCAGGAATATGACCGGATTCCCGAGCATTTCTTCACGTTTGACCTGGACAACATTCCCGTCTGCCCGGTGCCCGGTTTCGCTGCCGTTGCCTGCCGCGTCGTCGATGCGGCGAAAATCAATATCAACTATTGGAATGGGAAGCAGATATTGGTCGTCTACGCGCGGCTCTCGGCGCTCGGAGACACCCAGCCCGATCTGCGCAATTTCTTTATAGGCGACGACACCTACGAAGCGTTCGCGCAGGAGCGTAGTCAAAGTGTTGCCCGACAGCACGCCTCGGACAGGCAGCAGTTTGCGTCGCAGCTTGCTCAAACTCATAGCGAACAAGCTGCGACAAACGCGCGTCTCCACTCGACAGAAAGGGCGCTGCAGGATGTATGCGCAGAACGCGATGTAGAGAAAGAAAAACTGACGCGGTCGCAAGAGACACTCGCCGAGCGGGATCAAGCGCTCGCCGAATTGAAGCAGGCAATCACCGAGCGGGACCAGACAGTCGGCGAATTGAAGCAGGCAATCACCGAGCGCGAGCACACAATCGAGGCAGTGAAGCAGGAATGTGGCGCCCTGTCTGCGGAGACTGTCTCGCTTCATGCGCGCATCGAAAGGTTGCAGATCGAAGGCGAGCGTTACGCGAGGCTCCTGGCCGAAGTCCGAGCACGCGCGGACGACGTCGAGAGGCAAATGGACACGATGCTGCGCTCGAAGACGTGGCGATTCACAAGCGCGATCCACCGGTTCCTCGGTAGGACACGGCCGCGTTAAGGCCCGATAGAACGCAGTTGCCTACCCTTTACCAAGTCCAATATCGGAACACGCTGTGAAAAAACGTAAGATCATCGTCACTATCGGAACCCGTCCTGAAGCGGTGAAAATGGCGCCGCTCGTCAAACAATTGCAGCGCGAAAAATGGGCGGACTGCCGCGTTCTCGCAACGGCGCAGCATCGCGGCATGCTCGATCAGGTGTTGCGTCTGTTCGAGATCAAAGCCGATATCGACCTCGACATCATGCAGCCCAACCAGTCTCTACCCATGCTGACTTCGCGGCTCATGGTTCGGCTGGATGAAGTGCTTGCCGCCGAACAGCCCGATGTGCTGCTCGCGCAGGGCGACACGACCACCGTACTGACGGCGGCGCTCGCCTCCTTTTACCGGCGCGTGCCGGTCGGACATGTCGAAGCCGGGCTGAGAACGGGCGATCTTTCAAATCCGTTTCCG
The DNA here is from genome assembly GCF_046026985.1 of Paraburkholderia sp. RL18-101-BIB-B. Lineage (NCBI taxonomy): Bacteria > Pseudomonadati > Pseudomonadota > Betaproteobacteria > Burkholderiales > Burkholderiaceae > Paraburkholderia > Paraburkholderia sp. RL18-101-BIB-B. Next base: position 395,715 of record NZ_JARESV010000001.1, on the reverse strand, counting down.
GAAGAAATGAATCGTGTGGTTGCAAGCCGGCTCGCGCGCTGGCATTTCGCACCGACGGAGACTGCGAAACAGAACCTTCTCACAGAAGGCATTGATGCGGCGAGCGTGTTCGTCACCGGCAACACGGTCATTGACGCCTTGCTGGATGTGGCCGGTCGGTGCGACGGCGCGGCGCCGTTCAAGGGGGACAGCCGGCTGATTCTGGTGACGTCGCACCGTCGCGAGAATTTCGGCGCGGCGTTTCAGAACATCCTGCGAGCGATCAGGACGATCGCCGACGACAATCCCGACGTCCATATCCTCTATCCCGTTCATCCGAATCCGAACGTGCGTGAGACGGCATACGCCCATCTCGACAACCATCCGCGAATCACGCTCTGCGAACCTCTGGATTATTTGCCGTTCGTTGCCGCGATGAAGCGGGCCTATCTGATCCTAACCGACTCCGGCGGCGTGCAGGAAGAGGCGCCCGCGCTCGGCAAACCGGTGCTCGTCCTGCGGCGCGAGACAGAGCGCCCTGAAGCGGTGGCGCATGATGTCGTGAAGCTCGTGGGCACCGACTACGCCGACATTGTCTCGAACACGCAACGGCTGCTCGATGACCCGTCCGAATACAAGCGTATGGCGCGCGGCGTGTCGCCTTACGGTGACGGCCTGGCGTCCGGGAGAATCGTAAGCGTGTTGAGAGACCATTTTCAGGTGTGACGCCGTCTCGCGGTGAAGCGCTACGCCTCGCTATTCTGGCTCGCCTCATTCACCGCAAGCGCCGCCGCTTCTCCTGCCACCGGCGAGCTCGACCGCACCGCGCGCAACACCGTATCCTTGATGACCTCGCGCCAATGCGCGAGCGCCGCCTTGTCCATCATCGGCTCGCCGAGAAACGCGCCCAACGTGTATTGATTGGCGTTATAGAAATAACCAAGCGACGCGATCATCAGATAGACATCGCGCGCTTTGACATCCGCACGAAAGACGTGCTGCGCCTGACCCGCGTCCAGTAACTTTTGCACCACCGAAATCGCGTAGCCGGAAATCTCCTTCAGCTTCAACGATTTCTTCGCGTGCTTGCCCTGGTGCAGATTCTCGCTGGAGAGCAGCGTGACGAACTCGGGATGATCGAGGTAATACTGCCAGACGAATTCGACCATCTGTTCGAGCCCATGCACGGGATCGGCCAGATCGAGATCGAGCTTGCTTTCCGCTTCGTTGAATTGCGTATAGATGGTTTCGAGAACTTCGACGAACAGTTGCTCCTTGCTGCCGAAGTAGTAGTAAATCATGCGATCGTGCGAGCGCGCCGCCTTTGAAATACTCTCCACGCGTCCGCTCGCATAGCCCTGCTTGGCAAAGACCTTGATGGCCGCTTTCAGAATCTTGGCGCGCGTGTCCTGCGCCTGTTTCGCACGGATGCCGGTAGCGCCCGGCTTGCGGGCGGCGGTGGGACTCATGGCGGTCTCGAATCTCTTGTTAGCGTCAGGTTGAACGGCATGCGCCGCAGCCGGCCAAGGCACGGACGCGCCTTCATCATACAGCCCGCATGGACTGCTGCGGCATGCGCAGCGCGATCATTCACTTCGGCGTAGATTGAAGCGTGACCCACACGGCAATGTGGCATTGCACCAATCACGCGCACGCCGGTAAATACGTTGCGCAGACTAAATTGATCGAGTAGATTTCTAACGAGTTTGGTGTAGCGGATACTACACGAACGGTGAGTGACCGCAACATGGAAGTCGGCGGATCACGCGAAAGTGCCGGTAAACAGGCACTATTCGTCAACCGGAGCGGGACCGATTGTAATGTCGTCGTATGGGAACCCCACCATGACAGAACATACGAAGGTCGATTTCGGTGCGGAAAGCGTCGACGGCGAAACCGCCTCGACGCCGGGTCCGACCGTGCTCGAGAAGGCGGCGCCGCGCAGTGAGCGGATGGCGTCGAACAAGATCGAATGCAATGCCTGCCCGGTGCTGTGCCAGATATCCGAAGGGCGCACCGGAGCGTGCGATCGTTATGCGAACGCGGATGGGCGGTTGATTCGTGTCGATCCGGTGGTGTTCCTGTCGCGCGCGCCGTCAACGTCCGAAGCGAACGCCGCGATCGAATTCGGCGCCTCTTCCGAAGTGCATGACCCCGCGGCCGAACAGGCGTTGTTCGTGACCGGCGTCGGCGCTTCCTCCACCTATCCCGACTACAAGCCCGCGCCTTTTATCGTCGCCTCGAAGCTCGACGACGTCGACATGATCACGGTCGTCACGGAAGGCATCTTCAGCTATTGCAGTTTCAAGGTGAAGATCGACACCGACCGCTTCCTCGGGCCGGAGCAATCGAACGTGCGTTGTCACGGCGAGATTGTCGGCCATGTGACGACGGCGGAATATGGCTCGCAGATGTTGAGTCTCGGTGGCGTGCATCATCTGACCGGCGGCAGCAAGAAAGAAGGCCGCGTGACGTGCGACATGATGCTCGCGCTCGGCAACAAGGAAGCGGTCGAGTTGAGCATCGACGGCGGCGCGAGTCTGGTGATTCGCGCGGGCGCGGCGCCGATTGTCGACGGCGTCGAGGAACAGCGCATGCGCGTGGGCTGCGGGTCGGCCACCATCGGCATCTTCGCGAAGCAATGGTTCGGTCACGCCGACGAAGTGGTGGTCGTCGACGATCACATTACCGGTGTGCTCACCGAACATCAGGCCGGACGTTGTCTCGGCATGGTGCGCTCAGGTGTGAAGATTCGCGGACGCAAGTCGACGCCGGGCCGTTATTTCCAGGTGGCGAATCCGGGCACCGGCTGGGGCGGCACCGACATTCAGGATCCGCTCGCGATCGTCGAAGGCTTCGATCCCGCGGTCGCCAAACCCGGCATGCGCCTCCTGATGGTGTCGACCACCGGCGAACACGCGCAGTGGTACGAACTGGATCAGGATCTCGTGCCGCGCATCACGGCGATGCCGGACGCGGTGCGCCACACCGTCGAGCGGATCGGCGAGAACTGCGAGCCTTCGCTCGCCACGGTGCTGTTTCTCGGCGGCGCGGGCGGCAGTCTGCGCGCGGGCGCCACGGAGAATCCGGTGCTGCTCACGCGCGCGATCAAACAGAAGCTGGTCAACGTGACTTGCGGCGGCGCGCCGGCTTATGTGTGGCCGGGCGGCGGGATCACCGTGATGGTAGATGTCTCGCGCATGCCCGACCGTTCGTTCGGCACGGTGCCGACGCCCGCGATCGTCGCGCCGATCGAATTCACCATGACGTACGACGCCTATCGCGATCTCGGCGGTCATCTCGACGCCGTGCGGTCATTGGAGAGCGTGCTCGCGAACGGACCGGAACATACGGAGGGCGCGCCGCTCGCGCGACGTACGCTGGCGTGCAATCCCGACAACCCGTGGCCGCCCGCCATGCCGCCGATGCTTGGCTGACCGCGCCGACAGCGCTAATGTAACGACCGCAACGAACGCGACCGAAACAATGAACCCCACTCGCACCCGACTCGATGCGACCCGCTGGCATTGGCAGCATGGGCCGATCGATCTGATCCTCAGCGCGGACGGCACGCCCCAGGCGGTGCAGGCCGCGTATGAGGCCTGCTGGGCGCGCTTTGTCGACGTGTTGCCGGAGCTGGTCGGTGAACTGAAGCGCCTGCGTCAACCTGTACCGGCCGAAGCCGCATTCGACGACAGTGAATTGCAGGGCGCGGTTGCCCGCCGTATGTGGTCGGCCTGTCATCCTCACCGCGCCCGCTACATCACGCCGATGGCTGCGGTCGCGGGAAGCGTTGCCGATGAACTGATCACGGCGTTCGCACGCGAAGGCATCTCGCGCGCCTTCATCAACAATGGCGGCGACATTGCGCTCTATCTGACCGAAGGGCAGCAATACCGCGTCGGCGTGTTCGCGGACCTCGCGTCGTTTTCACCCGTGCGGCTGTCGCGTGATCAGGCGCTCGACGCCAATCTGACGCTCGACGCCAGCCTGCCCATTCGCGGCATTGCGACGAGCGGCTGGCGCGGCCGCAGCTTCAGCCTCGGCATCGCCGACAGCGTCACCGTGCTCGCGCGCAACGCCGCCGCCGCCGACGCCGCCGCGACCATGATCGCCAACGCCGTCGATCTGGAACATGCCGGTATTCTGCGGCGTCCGGCTTCGTCGTTGAAAGACGATAGCGACCTTGGCGATATGCTCGTCACCGTCGACGTGCCGTCCTTGCCGCAGCCGCTGATCGACTTCGCGTTGGCGCGCGGTGTCGAAGGGGCGCAGCGTCTGCTCGAACGAGGCTTGATCGAAGGCGCCGCGCTATTCCTGCAAGGGCGGGTGCGCGTGGCCGGTATTCACGACACAGGCGGGCTGCACACGCAGCGCGCGCAGATCACAACGGAGGCTCCGTGTTCGAAATACGCCGCGTGCTGACGCACGTCGAAGATATCTTCCACGAGTTCGGCCCCGCGCCCGCACAGCCGCTCAGACGCGGCGCGATTGCCGCGGTGATGACGAACCCGTTCGCCGGCCGCTACGAAGCGAAAATCGAGCACGCGATGGAAGCGCTCAAGCCGATCGGCTTCGATATGGCGCAACGGTTGCTGGCGGCGATGGCGGTGCCGCATGCGTCGATCGAGAGTTACGGCAAGGGCGCGATTGTCGGCGCGCGCGGCGAACTTGAACATGGTGCGTTGTGGCATGTTCCCGGCGGCTACGCGATGCGTGAGTTGCTGGAGAAGAATGGCGTGCCCACCAACGCCATCGTGCCGTCCACCAAGAAGGTCGGCGCGCCGTCCACCGCGCTCGACGTGCCGCTCACGCACGTCAACGCGAGCTACGTGCGCAGCCATTTCGACGCGATCGAAGTACGCGTGCCCGGCGCGCCCGCCGCCGATGAACTGGTGTATATCCTCGTGATGAGCACCGGGCAGCGCGTGCATGCGCGCGTCGGCGGCCTCGCGAAAGAGGCGATCGTGGGCAAGGACGGATTGCGCTGAGCGGCGCCTGGTTGGCGCAGTGAGATCACGCAGAGCAGGCATCGAAACTCGGAGAGCGAAATGGCAATCAAGCTTCGCAAGCTGGTCGTGCAAGTGGATGAAACACGCATTGAAATGGGCCAGTCCGTCGAGCCGCCGGCGCGCCGCGCGGTCGCGATCGCGGTGATCGACAATCCCTATGCCGGCCGTTACGAGGCCAAACTCGACGCGCTGATCGAAGCCGGCGAAGAGTTGGGCGCGCTGCTCGGCAACAAGTGTGTTCAAGCGCTGGGCATCGCGCCGGGCGAGGCGCAAAGCTACGGCAAGGCTGCCATCGTCGGCGAGGCGGGCGAACTGGAACATGCCGCGGCGATTTTGCATCCCAAGCTCGGCGCGCCGCTGCGGGTGGCGGTCGAAAAGGGCGCGGCGCTGGTGCCGTCGGCAAAGAAGATGGGCACGCTCGGCACCGCGATCGACGTGCCGCTCGGCCACAAAGACGCCGCCTTCGTGCGCAGCCATTTCGATGCGATCGAAGCGCGCGTGTCGGACGCGCCGCGTGCGAACGAAATCGTCGTGGCCGTCGCGGTGACGGCTTCGGGGCGGCCGCTGCCGCGCATCGGCGGCTTGCAGGTGAGCGAGATCAAAGGCGAAGACGGTTTGCGCTGAGTGTGCTTGAGGCGATTTCGCCGGCGCTCCGAATGACCTAAGGGACTTTCTTCGGGGCGTATTGTATTGTCCTGCCGTTGACGCGTGCGCGCATGGTGCCGCACGCGCTGCAATGTCTGCCGATCGCGTTGAAGGCGCCAAAGCCGCGCCTTCGCCGTTCAGCAAACTGCCAAGGGTCGCGATGCTTTCGAATTTGCTGGTACAGCTGGTCAACGGACTCGCCGACGCGTCGACGCTGTTTCTCGTCGCCGCCGGTTTGTCACTGATCTTCGGCGTGACGCGCATCGTCAACTTTGCGCACGGCTCGTTCTATATGTTTGGCATCTATGTCGCGTACAGCATCGCGAGCCGGTTTGGACATACGATGGGCGGCTTCTGGTTGTCGGTGCTGGCGGCGGCGCTGGTGGTCGCGGTACTGGGCGCGCTGGTCGAGATGGTGGTTCTGCGGCGCATCTATCAGGCGCCCGAGCTGTTTCACCTGCTCGCGACGTTTGCGCTGGTGCTGATCTTTCGCGATGCCGCGCTGTGGCTGTGGGGCCCGGAAGACCTGTTCGGACCGCGTGCGCCGCATCTGGCGGGCGCGGTCGATTTCCTCGGCCATCCGCTGCCCACCTACGACATTGCGTTGATCGTGATCGGGCCGGTGGTGTTGCTGCTGCTCTGGTATGCGCTGACACGCACGCGTTGGGGCACGCTGGTGCGCGCCGCGACGCAGGATCGCGAGATGCTCGGCGCGCTCGGCATCAATCAGGCGTGGCTGTTTACCGGTGTGTTTTTCGTCGGCGCGTTTCTCGCTGGGTTAGGCGGCGCGCTGCAAGGGCCGCGCATGTCGGCGAATCTGTCACTGGATCTGGAGACGATCGGCAACGCGTTCGTGGTGGTGGTGGTCGGCGGGATGGGCTCGATTCCGGGTGCGTTCGTCGCCGCGCTGATCATCGCGGAGATCAAGGCGCTGTGCATCGGCATCGGGCATGTGACGATCTTCGGCGTCGGGTTGTCGCTGAGCCGGTTTACGCTCGTCGCCGAGTTTGTCGTGATGGCGGTCGTGCTGGTGGTGCGTCCCTGGGGTTTGCTCGGCCGCGCGAGCGCCGCGGTGCGCGGCATGGCGGCGCCGGAAACGCCTTTGCGGCCGGCGGGCAAACGGCTCAAGTGGCTGGCCGCCATCGCCTTGCTCGTTCTCGTGCTTGCGCCGTTGGCGGCCAACGCGTTTCCGTACATGCCCGTGCTGCTGGTCGAAATCCTGATCGCCGTGCTGTTTGCAACGAGCCTGCATTTCATCATGGGTCCGGGCGGCATGCATTCGTTCGGCCACGCCGCGTACTTCGGATTGGGCGCATACGGCGCCGCGCTGTTCCTCAAAGTGCTGAATCTGCCGATGGAAGCCGCCTTGCTGCTCGGACCGCTATTGGCGGTGGCCGGCGCGCTGGTGTTCGGCTGGTTCTGCGTGCGGCTCTCCGGCGTCTATCTCGCGATGCTGACGCTCGCGTTCGCGCAGATCGTCTGGTCGGTCGTGTTCCAGTGGGACGACGTGACGGGCGGCAGCAACGGCATTCTCGGTTTGTGGCCGTCGAACTGGTTGTCCTCGCCGGTGGCCTTCTATTACGTGACGCTCGTCTGCGCCGTGATCGGCGTGTGGTTGTTGCGCAAGATGCTATTTTCGCCGCTCGGCTACGCGATGCGCGCGTCGCGTGACTCTGTGCTGCGCGCCGAAGCAATCGGCATCGACGTGAAGCGCGTGCAATGGGCCGCGTTCGTGATCGCGTCGCTGTTCTGCGGGCTCGCCGGATCGCTGTATGCGTTTTCCAAGGGCACGATTTCGCCGGAAGTGATCAGCGTGAGCCGTTCCGTGGACGGCCTCGTCATGGTGCTGCTCGGCGGCTTGCAGACACTCACCGGGCCGATTGTGGGCGCGGCCGTGTTCACGTGGCTGCAAGACACGGTCGCGCGGCAAACCGACTATTGGCAGGCGCTGCTGGGCTTCGCGATTTTGCTACTGGTGATCGCGTTTCCGCAGGGAATCGTCGGCTTCATTCGCGAGCGTTTCGGCGACGACAGCGCCGACCAGGCGGAAAAGAGCGCCGTCTCGCCTTCCCGACGTACGGCGATCAAGGAGGGGCTATGAGCTTGCTGCACGTTGGCGGTCTCTCCAAATCGTTCGGCGGCCTCAAGGCGGTCGACGATGTCTCGTTCGATCTCGAAGCCGGGCAATTGCTGGCTTTGCTCGGACCGAACGGCGCGGGCAAATCGACCTGTTTCAACATGGTCAACGGACAGTTGCCGCCTTCGTCCGGATCGATTCGTCTGGACGGTCAAGAGCTGGTCGGCATGCGTCCGCGCGACATCTGGCGGCTGGGCGTGGGCCGCACGTTTCAGATCGCCGCGACCTTCAATTCCATGACCGTGATCGAGAACGTGCAGATGGCGTTGGTCTCGCGCGAACGCAAAACCTTCGGTCTATGGCAATCCGCGGGCTCGCGCTATGCCGATGAAGCCCTCGCGTTGCTCGACCAGGTCGGCATGGCCGCGGATGCGAACCGCGCTTGCGGCGTGCTCGCGTACGGCGACGTGAAGCGCGTCGAACTCGCGATCGCGCTCGCCAATCGCCCGAAGCTGCTGCTGATGGATGAACCCACCGCCGGCATGGCGCCGAAGGAGCGCAATGAATTGATGGCGCTGACCAAGCGTCTTGTCACCGAACACAAGATTGGCGTGCTGTTTACCGAGCACAGCATGGACGTCGTATTCGCGTACGCCGATCGCCTGATCGTGCTCGCGCGCGGCAAGCTGATCGCCGAGGGCGACGCCGACACGATCCGCAACGACCCGCGCGTACAGGAAGTCTATTTCGGCACCGGCAAGACGTTCCAGCCGCACGCGCCGCTGCACGAGGCGGCGGGCGGCCATCAAGGTCAAGGAGCGCTGCAATGAGCGAGCCGATGCTGAAAGTCTCCGGCCTCAACGCGTTCTACGGCCGCGCGCACATTCTGTTCGACGTCGGCCTCGAAGTTGGGCGAGGCGAAGTCGTGGCGTTGATGGGCCGCAACGGTGCAGGCAAATCCACCACGATGAAAGCGGTGATGGGTTTGCTGCCGCGCCGTCAGGGCGAAGTGAATTTTCGTGGGCAGAACATTACGGCGTTGCCGCCGTACAAGATCGCACGCATGGGCATGGGTTTCGTGCCCGAAGATCGGCGTGTGTTCGCGGATCTGACCGTGATGGAAAATCTCGACACGGGCCGCCAGCCGCCGCGCGACGGCGCGCCGCAATGGACGCCGGAAAAACTGTTTCGCCTCTTTCCCAATCTCGGCGAAATGCCGCAACGTCCGGGCGGCCAGATGAGCGGCGGCGAGCAGCAGATGCTCACCGTGTCGCGCACGCTGATGGGCAATCCGTATCTGGTGCTGCTCGACGAACCGTCCGAAGGCGTGGCGCCGGTGATCGTCGAACAGATGGCGAACATGATTCTCGAACTCAAGCGCGAAGGGCTGTCGATCCTGTTGTCCGAACAGAACCTGCACTTCGCCGAGCTGGTCAGCGACCGCGCGTATGTGCTCGAAAAAGGGCAGATCCGCTTTAGCGGCACGATCGGCGAACTCGCACAGAACGAAACAGTGAGGCGCGCTTATCTGAGCGTGTGATTCCACCGGACAGCGCAGCGCGCACTGAGCGGCGCGCTTCGCGGCGCCGGGTAGTCGTTCCAAACTCGCGTTGCGAAAGGAGAGGCAGATGGCAGCAGAAACGTTGACAGGCTTGTCGGGCAAGGTCGCGATAACGAACATCGGGCTGCTGTTATCGGGCGACATCGATCAGCCGATTCTCGACGCGGACACGCTTGTGATCGACGACGGCGTGATCGTCGCGGTCGGCCGCGAAAAGGACTGCGACCTCGAAGGCGCGCGCACGACGGTCGATTGCAAAGGCACGACGGTCGCGCCCGGTTTGATCGACTCGCATGTGCATCCCGTGTTCGGCGACTGGACGCCGCGCCAGAATCAGATGGGCTGGATCGAATCGAATCTGAATGGCGGCGTCACCACGATGATTTCCGCCGGGGAAGTGCATTTGCCCGGCCGCCCAAAAGACGTGCTCGGTGTGAAGGCGCTGGCGATAACCGCGCAACGCTCGTTCGAAGGGATGCGCGGCGCGGGTGTCGGCGGCGGCGTCAAGGTGATGGCGGGCGCGCCGGTGATCGAAAAGGGCATGGTCGAAGAGGACTTCAAGGAACTCTCGGAAGCGGGCGTGAAGCTGCTCGGCGAAGTCGGTCTCGGCAGCGTGAAGGGCGGCGAGGAAGCGGCGCAGATGGTCGCGTGGGCGCGCAAATACGGCATTCAGAGCACGATTCACACGGGCGGTCCGTCGATTCCCGGCTCGGGCCTGATCGATCGCGACGTGGTGCTCGCCGCTGACGCCGACGTGATCGGCCACATCAACGGCGGGCACACGTCGCTCTCCTACCGGCATGTTTGCGACCTGTGCGAACAGTCGAGCCGCGCGCTGGAAATCGTCCACAACGGCAACGAACGGATCGCCTTGCTGACCGCGCGTCACGCGATCGAATTGAAGTGTCCGCACCGGATCATTCTCGGCACCGATAGTCCTGCGGGTTCCGGCGTGCAACCGCTCGGCATCTTGCGGATGATCGCGCTGATTTCGAGCCTCGCGGACGTGCCCGCGGAAATCGCTTTCTGTTTCGCGACCGGCAACACCGCGCGTCAGCGCAATCTGCGCCAGGGGCTGATCGAAGTGGGCCGTCCCGCCGACCTCGTGTTCATGGATCGCGCGCAGCACACGGCGGCCGATACGCTGCTCGAAAGCGTGCAGCTCGGCGATATTCCGGGCGTGGGCATGGTGATGATCGACGGCTTGATCCGCTGCCGGCGCAGCCGCAATACGCCACCGGCCACGGAAGTGCCGGTGGTGCTGTGAACACGTATCGCACAGCGAGGCCGGCACGAACATGAACCGCCCGGCGCCTCTTACGCTGAACGTGAACGGCGCGACGCACCTCGTCAGCGCCGCCGCCGACACACCCTTGCTCTACCTGCTGCGCAACGACCTCGCGCTGAACGGTCCGAAGTTCGGCTGCGGCCTCGGCGAATGCGGCGCATGCACGGTCCTGCTCGACGGCATGCCGACGCGCGCGTGCGTCACCACCGCGAGGGTCGCGTTAGGCCGCGAAATCACCACACTCGAAGGACTGGGCACGCGCGCCGCGTTGCATCCGGTGCAGCAGGCGTTCATCGAAGAACAGGCCGCGCAATGCGGCTATTGCCTGAATGGCATGATCATGACAGCCAAGGCGCTGCTCGATCGCGATCCGCATCCGAGCGTCGAGACGATCCAGCGCGAGCTGTCGCGCAATCTGTGCCGCTGCGGCACGCATGTCGAGATCGTGCGCGCGGTGCAGCGCGCCGCTGAATTGCTCGCCGCTCAAGCGGCGGCGCAATCAGCCGTGCACGATGGAGTGCGCGCATGACCGGACCGGATTTCAGCGTCGATCGACGCAACGCGCCGCCGTCGCGTCAGCAACTCTACGACGCGCAGAGCGTGCTGATCGTCACGCGGCCGCCGCAAGCGCGGGTGAAGCCGGCAATCGGTCAGCCGGGCTCGCGTTCATCGTTCGTGCCGACCGAAGCGGACATGTTCCTCGTGGTGCGCGACGACGGCAGCGTGGTCGCGTTCAATGGTCACGTCGACCTCGGCACCGGCATCGGCACGGCGCTCGCGCAGATCGTCGCGGAAGAACTGGATGTGCCGTTGACGCGCGTGTCGATCGTCCTCGGCCATACGCGTGAAGCGCCGAATCAGGGGCCGACGATCGCTAGCGCGACGATTCAGATATCGGCGGTGCCATTAAGGCACGCTGCGGCGCAGGCGCGGCAGTTTCTGCTAAAGGAAGCGGCGGCGCGATTCAATGTGAGCATCGAGCAACTCGACGTGCGTGATGGTGTCGTCTATCAAAGCGACAGCAGCACGGCGGCGAAAGGCATCGGCTACGGCGAGTTGATCAGCGGAAAACGTGTCGAACTGCAGCTCGCCACGGACGCGCCTTTGAAATCACCGGACGCGTACAAGATCGTCGGCAAGAGCGCGCCGCGCGTCGATATTCCCGCGAAGGCTACGGGCGAATTGAGTTTCGTACACGACGTGCGCGTGCCGGGCATGTTGCATGGCCGCGTGGTGCGGCCGCCGTACGCCGGCGTTGCGCAGGGCGACTTCATGGGCAACAGTCTGCTGCGGGTGGATGAAGACTCCGTCAGCGATTTGCCCGGCATCGTCAAGGTGGTGGTGATTCGCGATTTCGTCGGCCTCGTGGCGGAACGTGAGGAAGTCGCGCAGCAGGCCGTGAAGCGGCTTCGCGTGCAATGGAAAGCGGTCGAAGGTTTGCCGTCGCTCGAAACCAGTGAAGAAGTGGAAGCGGCGCTGCGCGCGAATCCTGCGAAGCGGCGCGATCTGGTAATCGACGGCGATGTGGATGCAGCGCTCGCGCAAGATCCCGCTCGCACATTGGAACGCACCTACGTATGGCCGTTTCAGATGCATGCGTCGATTGGACCGTCGTGCGCGGTGGCCGATTATCGCGAGGGCGCGTTGAAGGTCTGGTCGGGCACGCAGAATCCGCATTCGCTGCGCGCCGATCTCGCGCTGCTGATGGGCATGGACGAAGCGCACATCGACATCGTGCGGATGGAGGCGGCGGGCTGCTACGGCCGCAATTGCGCGGACGATGTCGCCGCCGACGCCGCGTTGCTCTCGCGCGCCGCCGGCAGTCCGGTGCGTGTGCAACTCTCGCGCGAGGACGAGCACGCGTGGGAGCCGAAAGGCGCCGCGCAATTGATGGACGTGCGCGGCGCGTTGAATGCCGAGGGCGAACTGGCCGCGTACGACTTTGCGACGCGCTATCCGTCGAACGACGCGCCGACGCTGGCGCTGCTCCTGACCGGCACGATCTCCGCGCAGCCACAAGTGTTCGAAATGGGCGACCGCACGGCCGTGCCGCCGTACGACTACCGCACCATGCGCATTGTCTGCGACGACACGCCGCCGATCGTGCGGGCGTCGTGGCTGCGCGGGGTGTCCGCGTTGCCGAACACGTTCGCGCACGAGTCCTTCATCGACGAACTCGCGGTGGAAGCGGGCGTCGATCCGGTCGAGTTTCGCTTGAAGCATTTGACCGATCCACGCGCAATCGAACTCGTGAAAGCGGTGGTGGAAAAGGCCGGCTGGGAACCGCGGATCGCCGAGCGTAAAGATGAAGAAGGCGACATCGCACGCGGGCGCGGCATCGCATATGCCCGCTACGTGCATAGCAAATTCCCCGGCTTCGGCGCGGCATGGTCCGCGTGGGTGGCCGATGTCGAAGTCAACCGCAGGAGCGGCGAACTCGCGGTGACGCGCGTGGTGGTCGGCCAGGATACCGGCACGATGGTGAACCCCGACGGCGTGCGTCATCAGATTCACGGCAACGTGATCCAGACGACCAGCCGTGCGCTGAAAGAGCGCGTGACGTTCGGCGAGAACGCGGTGACGAGCCAGGAGTGGGGCGCGTATCCGATCCTGACTTTCCGTGAAGTGCCGGTGATCGACGTGGTGATGATGCCGCGCCACGGCGAGCCGCCGATGGGCGCGGGCGAATCCGCGTCGCTGCCCGGCGCGGCGGCGATTGCCAATGCGCTCTTCGATGCCACGGGCGTGCGGTTTCGGCGGCCGCCGTTCACGCCGGAAACGATCCGCGCCGCGCTTGCCGATGCTCAAGCCGAAGAGGCGGCGGCTCGCAAGAAAAAGCGCTGGCGGTTTGGTTTTCTCGGCGCTTTGGCAGCGGGCGCGGCGGGTTGGGTCGGCGCGTTGTCGCTCGCGCCGCACGCCATCGCACCGATCACGCCGCCGCTCGCGAGCGCGTTTGCGCCGGATCTCGTGGCGCGCGGCAAATTGCTGGCGTCGCTCGGCAATTGCGCGGTTTGCCATACCGCGCACAATGGCGTGCCGAACGCCGGCGGCAAACCGCTCGACACGCCTTTCGGCACCGTGTACAGCACCAACATCACGCCGGACGGCCAGACCGGCATCGGCAGCTGGTCGCTCGAAGCCTTCGTGCGGGCGATGCGGCAAGGCATCAGCCGCGATGGCCATCGTCTCTATCCGGCCTTTCCGTACACATCGTTTCAGAACACCTCCGACGACGATCTGAAGGCGCTCTACGCCTACCTGATGGCGCAAACGCCGGTGCGCGCGCGTCCGCCGGAAACGAAGCTGGCCTATCCGTTCAGCGTGCGTCCGTTGATGTCTGCCTGGAACGCTTTGTTTCTCGGACGCACAACCTTCACTGCCAGCGCGACGCAAAGCGCGCAATGGAATCGCGGCGCGTACCTGGTGAACGGACTCGGCCACTGCAGCGCGTGCCACACGCCGCGCAACGCCTTCGGCGCCGAGAAAACCGGCGCGGCGTTCATGGGCGGCGGCACGGCGGACGGCTGGGAAGCGCCCGCGTTGTCGACACTCTCGAACGCGCCCGTGCCCTGGAGCGAGGACGAGCTCTTCAGCTATCTGCGCAACGGCCACGCGCCGCTGCACGGCGTCGCGGCGGGGCCGATGGCGCCGGTAGTCGGCGATCTGGCGGCGCTGCCCGACAGCGATATTCGGGCGATGGCCACGTATCTCGCGTCGCTCAATCCGTTGGAGCCGAACGCCGATCCGGCAGCGGTGGCGCGTCAGTACGAACAGGCCAGCGCGATCTCGGGCGCGCCTGCGGGCCTCGGTGCGCGGCTCTTCGACGGCGCGTGCGCTGCTTGTCATCACACGGGCAGCGGGCCGCAATTGTTCGGCGCGCATCCTTCGCTGGCGCTTAACACGAATCTGCACAGCGCAACGCCCGATAACCTGATTCGCGTGATTCTCGACGGCATCGGCTCGCCTGCGCGGCCCGAACTCGGTACGATGCCGGCTTACCGCGACAGTTTCAACGACGCCCAGGTCGCCGAACTCGTGTCGTACCTGCGTCAGCAATTCGCCGGTGGCAAGCCGGCATGGCAGGACGTCACGGCGAGCGTCGTGAGGATTCGCGCGACGCCGCGGGCCGACTGAATCGCGAACCGCTTGAACGCTCGATAACAATAGACCGCATTCCCGCAATCCTTTTGATAACGGAGAAACGCATGACCACGCGCGCAGGATGGATCTCTCGCCTCATGGTGCCGACGCTGTTCTCGCTCGCCGCCTTGAGCGCGAGCGCACAGCAGACCATCAAGATCGGCGAGATCAACAGCTACAAGGCGCAGCCCGCCTTTCTCGGGCCTTACAAGAACGGCTGGAATCTCGCGCTCGAGCAGGTGAACGCCGCGGGCGGCGTGCTCGGCAAACAGCTCGAAGTGGTGTCGCGCGACGACAACGGCAATCCTGGCGACACGATCCGCGTCGCGCAGGAACTGATTGCGCGCGAGCAGGTGCAGTTGCTGTTCGGCGGCTTCCTCTCGAACACCGGTCTTGCGCTGACCGACTTCGCGAAGCAGAAGAAGATTTTCTTCCTCGCCGCTGAACCGCTGACCGACAAGATCGTGTGGGCCGATGGCAACAAATACACGTACCGTCTGCGGCCTTCCACGTATATGCAGGTGGCAATGCTGGTGCCGGAAGCGGCCAAGCTGCATAAGAAGCGCTGGGCGCTGGTGTATCCGAACTACGAGTACGGGCAATCGGCCGTGGCGACCTTCAAGAAGCTGCTGACGGCGGCGCAGCCCGACGTGCAGTTCGTCGCCGAGCAGGCCACACCGCTCGGCAACGTCGATGCAGGCGCCGTGACGCAGGCAATCGCCGACGCCAAGCCGGATGCGATCTTCAACGTGCTGTTCGGCGCGGACCTCGGCAAGTTCGTGCGTGAGGGCAATACGCGCGGGCTCTTCAAGGATCGCAGCGTGGTGTCGCTGCTGACGGGCGAGCCGGATTATCTCGACCCGCTGGGCGCTGAAGCGCCGACCGGCTGGATCGTGACGGGCTATCCGTGGTATTCGATCGATACGGCGGCCAACAAGAAGTTCGTCGATGCGTATCAGGCCAAGTATCACGACTATCCGCGGCTCGGCTCGGTGGTGGGCTATTCGGCGTTGATGTCGATTGCCGCCGGCATCAAGAAGGCCGGGTCGGTCGATCCGGACAAGCTCGCCGCCGCGTTCAAGGGCCTTGGTGTGGATACACCGTTTGGGCCGATCAGCTATCGCGCGCAGGACAATCAGTCGACCATGGGCGCATATGTCGGCGTGACGGGTTTGAAGGACGGCAAGGGCGTGATGACGTCGTACCGGTATATCGATGGCGCGAGTGTTCAGCCGTCGGATGCCGAGGTCAAGAAGCTGCGGCCTGCCGAGTAAGGTCTTGACGCCTGCGGCGCGCGCCGCCGCAGGCATGTGGAGAGCAACATACGCCGCCGCTGCACGGCAACGCACGGCGATAGGCGGAGAATTACTCCTCCGCGTCGTGCTCGATCACGAATCGTTTCAGATAAGCCAGCACGGCGGCTTCGACCGCGCGATGATCCGCGGTGCTTTTGGAGCCCGCATTCTCCTCGTCGCCGAACAGAGTGGACGGTGCGTTGTGCACATCCACTTCCTGGCCTTCGCGAAAGACGCGAATCTCATGAACGTCTTCGGCGTACTCGGCGATCCAGTGCACGCCTTCGATATGCGCGCCGGCACGTACGGTAGGTATCTTCATGGACGTCTCCCGTCGGGCCGGACCACACGCCAACCCTTACCAATACCATACGCCGTCCAGATGTGCGGCGCGAGTCCTGTTGCACAGTTGCTCGAGGAAAGATTTTTCGCGCGCGCCACAATATTCACGCGCCTGAAACGTCTTCAGGCGCATGGAACCGCCACTCACTTCGCACACGATGACCGAACGAGACACCGACATCACCGCGACCGTGGTGCGTGAGCGCACGAGGCTCGTCAATTTTATCCGGCGTCGAATACGCGACCCGGACGATGCCGAGGACATCCTGCAGGATGTGTTCCACGAATTCGTGCAGGCTTACCGGCTTCCCGCTCCGATCGAACAAGCGAGCGCGTGGCTGTTCCGTGCCGCGCGCAATCGCATCGTCGATCGTTTCCGCAAGAAGAAAGAGCAGCCGCTGGCAGATCTGTCCGCGGCTGGCGACGACGCCGACAGTGAGTATCGCCTCGACCTCGACCTGCCGGCGCACGATGCGGGTCCCGAAGCCCTCTACGCGCGCGCTCTATTGCTCAAGGCCTTGCAGGATGCGCTCGATGAGCTGCCGGCGAATCAACGTGAGGTATTTATCGCACACGAACTGGAGGGCCGGTCCTTCAAGGACATGGTGGCGGAAAGCGGTGTCACGCTCAATACGTTGCTCGCGCGCAAACGCTACGCGGTCTTGCATCTGCGCGCCCGGCTGCAGGCCATTTATGACGAACTGGGTATCTAGAGGAGTCGAAGGATGAATTTTCGAATCAGATGTGCGGGTAAGGCACTGCTTGTGGTGGTCGCTATCGGCGTGCTCGGCTGGGTGGTCATGACTCTATGGAATTGGGTGATTCCGGCGCTATTCGTCGGCGCCCGTGCGATCGACTTCGCGCATGCGTTGGGCTTGCTGGTTTTGAGCCGCATCCTGTTTGGCGGATTCCGCGGACACGGCGGCTGGCGCGAACGGCGTCGCTGGCGCAAATGGGAAGCGATGACGCCCGAAGAACGCGAGCATTTCCAGACGGCGTGGCGATCGGGTCGCGCTCGGCGCACGGGAGATTGAACATGCGCGAGACATCACCGGCCGAGTGCAAACAGAAGCCGGGCGTGATTGCGCCCGTGGTCGACCTGACACGTTGCGAGGGAAAAGGCGATTGCCTCGAGGTCTGCCCAGAGAAGGTGTTTGAGATCCGGCGCATCGATGAGGTCGACTATCGCAGCCTCGATTTGATGCATCGCCTCAAGCTGCGCGTGCATGGAATGAAAGTCGCCTACACGCCCAACGCGCACGCCTGCCGGTCATGCGGTCTGTGCGTGACGGCGTGCCCGGAACGCGCGATCAAGCTGGCCAGGACGGCATAGCGCCACACGTTTTAGCTGATGGCGGAACGACCGTGCCTGCCTGAGGCAGTGGTCTGTCGTTTGATACGTCAACAGCATTTTCGGTCTCGTCAAGGAGCGCACATGGCTTCATCAACCACAGGTCTTCTGCAACGGCTTCATGAACAGAGCCAGACAGAAGTCATAGCCCGCGCACGGGCGCAGTTCCAAGGATCGAGCCAGGAGTTTCAGGATCTTGCAGAGGAATACGACATGCTCGCGCCACGTCTGCGTGGACGGTTTCTCGAAACGCTCGGGCTATCTAGCGAAGACTTCGAATCCTCGCAAGGCACACCGCTATCGTTAGCCGTGTCGGCGGAGACGGGAAGGTTTTTGAGCAATATGGTGCTCTCGCACAAACCGGCCCGAATCCTCGAACTCGGCAGTTCCTGCGGCGTGTCCACGCTGTATTTCGCCGAGGCCCTTCGCACGCTAGGCAGTGGCATGGTTGTAGCGACCGAACTCGACGCTGTTAAATGCGCACATCTTCGGGCCCACGTCAGAACGGCGGGCGTGCAAGCGTATGTCGACCTGCGGGAGGGTGATGTATTCCAGACCATTTCCGAACTGGACGGCACTTTCGACATGGTCTTTATCGACGCATGGGCCAGCACCTATCTCAATCTATTCAAGCAAATTGAACGGCTGCTACGTCCCGGATCTATCGTTCTCGCCGACAACATGTACACAGCCGAGGACGCCGTCCGGCCATACAAGCACTACCTTGCCGGCAATCCGCGCTTCTCGACAACGACGCTGGACTTTGAATCGGGGCTCGAATTTACGGTTGTCGTCTCGTAAGCTAACGAAGAGCGGTGCCGCCGTACTGGCGAAGAGCCGTCAGGACAGGCACTTCCATCACATGAGTAGGGGAGAATGAGCAGCCCCCCACCGGGACTGCGGGCGGCGAACTTGACGAAACGCCACGGGCAATTGTCGAAGTCGGCTGGCTTCAGACGGCGTTTTTCAGCGCGATTCGCCTGCCAGACGCCGCGCGGCACACGCGTTGCTGCATGACACAGGCCACATCCAACTGGAGAACTGTCATGCCTGAAAAGAAAACGATCGAGCGTGCTAAGACCGACAAACGCGCCGGCAAAGCATCGAGCACCCAAGCAGGTGAATTCGTCAAGGAACAGGTCGATAAGGTGCGTGCCGGCAAGCACGGCGTCAGGTCGGCCAAGCAGGCGATTGCGATCGGCCTCTCGGAAGCGCGCCGCGCGGGCGTCGCCGTAAAGTCGCCGAAGAAGGGCACGGCAAGCGAGGCCACCCGCAAGAAGGCCGCTACGGATAACGCCGCTGGCCAGCACAAGAGCACCACGAAGAAGAGCACCGAGTCGACTGCGAAGCGCTCGCGCGCCGCCACTAATGCGTTGAAGCGCGAGGGCAGCGCGGGCGCATCGCCGGCAGCGCTGTCGAAGCAGACGAAGACGGCGGCAGCCAAACGCCCCGCCGCCAGCCGTTCCGCAGCGGCGAAGAAGGCTGCTGCGACCAAGGGTGCTGCTGGCCGTTCGGCGGCTGCGAAGAAAGCCGCTCATACGCGGGCTTCGCGTACGCACCGTTGAGCTTCGCGGCAGTCGCGCGGCGCGACGGTCAGCTGAGCTGAGCGGGGCCGGGCCGGCGGCTCGCCGCCCGCCGCGCCCGGCGGCGGTCGCGCCGCGTTGCGCGATGCCGCCATCCTCGGCGTGCGTTGCTTGAGCGTGTGACGCACATAGCGCATTCGAAAAAAAGGCGGCGCAAATAACGCGCCGCCTTCTTTCTGCTGCCTATCGCGAGCTGATTACTGCACCGTAGCCAACACGTCGCCCACGGTCTTGAAGATGTGCGCGATCTGCTCTTCGTTGATGATGAGCGGCGGCGAGAACGCGAGGATATCGCCCGTGAAGCGCACCAGCACGCCCGCTTCGAAGCACTTGACGAACGCTTCGTAAGCCCGCGCGCCCGGCGCGCCGTCGCGCGATTCGAGTTCCACGCCGGCGATCATGCCGAGGTTGCGCACGTCCTTCACGTGCTTCGCGCCACGCAGCGAGTGAGCCGCCGCTTCGAACGTCGGCGCAAGCGTCGCGGCCCGTTCGAACAGACCTTCGCGCTTATACAGATCGAGCGTGGCGACTGCGGCTGCCGTCGCGACCGGGTGGGCCGAATACGTGTAGCCGTGGAACAGCTCGATCGCGCCTTGCGCGCCGCTGTTCACGATCGTGTCGTGGATCGTGCGGCTCGCGGCCACCGCGCCCATCGGAATCGCGGCATTGTTGATCGCCTTCGCCATCGTGATCAGGTCCGGCGTCACGCCGAAGTATTCGCTCGCCGTGGCCTTGCCGACGCGGCCGAAAGCGGTGATCACTTCGTCGAAAATCAGCAGGATGCCGTGCTTCGTGCAGATCTCGCGCAGCTTTTGCAGATAGCCTTGCGGCGGAATCAGCACGCCCGTCGAGCCGGCCACCGGTTCGACGATCACCGCGGCGATGGTCGACGCATCGTGCAGCGTGACGATGCGTTCCAGTTCCTCGGCGAGGTGCGCGCCCCAGGCCGGCTGGCCTTTCGAGAACGCGTTGTGTTCGAGGTTATGCGTGTGCGGCAGATGATCGACCGCCGGCAGCAGCGCGCCCGAGAAGGTCTTGCGGTTCGGCGCGATGCCGCCGACCGAGATGCCGCCGAAGCCCACGCCGTGATAGCCGCGCTCGCGCCCGATCAGGCGTGTGCGTTGGCCTTCGCCGCGCGAACGGTGGTACGCGAGCGCGATTTTCAGCGCGGTGTCGACCGATTCCGAACCCGAGTTCGTGAAGAAGATGCGGTCGAGGCCTTCCGGCATCAGTTCGGCGACTTTGGTGGCCGCTTCGAAGGCGAGCGGGTGGCCCATCTGGAAGGTCGGCGCGAAGTCGAGCTTCGAGAGTTGCTGGGTGATCGCCGCGACAATTTCTTCGCGGCCGTGACCGGCGTTCACGCACCACAGACCCGCGCAACCGTCGAGCACTTCACGCCCGTCCGTGCTGCGGTAGTACATGCCCTTGGCCGATTCCAGCAGGCGCGGCGCGGCCTTGAACTGGCGGTTGGCGGTAAAGGGCATCCAGAAAGACGACAGATCGTCGATGACGGGGCGCGAAGTCATGGGTATCTCCTCGAAGTGGTCGCCCAAGGGTTTCTATTGGGGCATGGCGAAACTGTAGCGTTCGCGGTTTAATGGCGGCATAAACAGTTGACGCAGTGTGGCGCTAACTGTGTTGGTGGATTCGCAGCAACTGTGTCGATGCTTGCCGTGGCAGGCCGGCAAGCTCGCCGGCGCCGCGTTTCGAACGTACTCATATGCTCAGCCGCCTTGCGCGGCCCGCTTTTTCGTCCTGATCATGATCGAACTACAACTCGAGCGCGACCGGCGCGCCGCTCCCACGCTCGTCGAGCAGGTGGTGCAAGGCTTTGCGCGCGCCATCGAAGGGCAATCGCTGCGCGCGGGCGCGCTGTTGCCGTCGGTGCGGCAACTGGCGCAAAGCCACGACCTGAGCACCTTCACGGTCACGGAGGCGTACAACCGGCTGGTGTCGATGGGCCTCGTGGTCGCGCGGCGCGGTTCCGGCTATCGCGTGGCGGCGCGCTCGCAGGCTGCGCGGGTCGCCGCCACCGACTGGCAGCCGCCGAGCCTCACTGCGACCTGGCTCCTGTCCGACGTGTTCGCCGATCATTCGGTGCCGATCAAGGCGGGCGGCGGCTGGCTGCCGAACGAGTGGATCAACGAGACGGGTTTGCAACATGCGCTGCGCGCCATGAGCCGGGTGCCGGCGGCGCGCCTCGGCGACTACGGGCATCCGTATGGATTCGCGCCGCTGCGCGAGCGAATCGCCGAGCAACTCGACCGGCGCGGCCTGCCGGTGGATGTCTCCAACATCCTGCTCACGCAAGGCGCGACGCAAGGGCTGGATCTGATCGTGCGCACGCTGCTGCGCGCGGGCGACGCCGTGATCGTCGAAGATCCCGGGTATTGCAATCTGCTGCAGATTCTCAAGCTGGCCGGACTGGTGGTGCATGGCGTGCCGCGCACGCCGGCGGGCGTCGATACGGACGTGCTCGAAGCGCTGGTCGCCGAGCACAAGCCGAAGGCGATCTTCGTCAACACGACGCTGCAGAATCCGACCGGCGCGACCTTCGGCATGTCGGCGGCGTTCCGCCTGCTGCAGATCGCCGAGCGTCAGCGCATGTGGGTGATCGAAGACGATGTGAGCCGCGAACTCGCGCCGTCCGGCGCGCCGTTGTTCGCGGCGATGGAAGGCTTGCAGCGGGTGCTTTACGTCGGCGGTTTTTCGAAGACGGTGACGCCGGGGCTGCGTTGCGGCTACGTGGTCGCCGAGCGCGCGGTGCTGCGCGAATTGGCGCGCACGAAGATGGCGGTGGGGTTGACGTCGTCGGAGGCGATCGAGCGGATCGTCGACAAGGTGCTGCTGGAGGGGCGCTATGCGCGCCATGTGGAAGCGGTCAACGAGCGTCTCAAGCTCGCGCACGCGACCGTCGAAGAGCGGCTCGATTCGCTCGGCCTCGAACTGTTTCACCGGCCGCGCGCCGGGCTGTTCCTGTGGGCGCGCTTGCCGATCGAAGCAGAGCGGGCCGGCGAAGTGGCGACGGCCGCGCTCACTCACGGTATCTGGCTCGCGCCGGGCTCCTACTTCCGTCCCGACGATGCCCCGAGCGCCTGGTTCCGCTTCAACGCACCGTATTCGACGGACGATGCGTTGTGGCGGTTTATCGAGCGAGTCGGGCAGGGCGCGTTATAGCGACCGGGTTCAGGCCGACTGCCCGATCAGCTTCAGCGCGATCGGATACAGCGATAGCACCAGCAGCAGCGCCATTGCCACATTGAAAACGCGCAACCGCTTCGGGTCCGACAGCACCTGCCGCATGGCGGTGCCGAAACCCGCCCACAGGCAGATGCACGGAAAGCCGATCACGTAGAAGATCACCGCCATCGCAATGGCGTTCATGCTGTAGCTCTCGCTGAGGTGGATCGTCGTGGCGGCGGTCAGTACCATCATCCATGCCTTCGGATTGACCCACTGGAAGGCGATCGCTTCGTAGAACTTCATGGGCCGGCGCTCGCCTTTTTTTACCTTCAACTCGCCCGAAGTGCCGATCTTCCACGCGAGGTACAGCAGATACGCGACGCTCGCGACCTCGAGCACCGTGTAGAGCACGGGGAAATGCACGAAGGCTTCGCCCAGACCGATCCCGACCGACAGCATCAACAGCACGACGCCGGCGCTGATGCCGGACAGATGCGGCAACGTGCGGCGGAACCCGAAATTGACGCCCGAGGCCAGCAGCATCGTGTTGTTCGGACCGGGCGTGATGGTGGTGACGAGCGCGAACAGGATGCCGGCGGGCAGCGCGCTGAGACTGAGAAATGACATGGCAAGCTCCGGTGTCGGGCGGAAGAACATTGGAGCATTCTAGCGAGCGTTGCCGGTACAGTACCGGTACGGTTTGTGAGATGGTGTCCGGTACGGGTGGCGGTGGATTGCCTGCGTGCGGCGGTCCGCGGATCGATATAAGGCGACCGTAGTACTGAAATTGATATCGCAGCGGAAGGTGTCGCCGGAGAACTGGCCAATCGTTCCAAAAGACCGGCGGCGCAGCGTGCGCTGCGCCACCCACGCTGCGTCCAACACCGACGCCTGTCAGTCGATATAACGCAGCCCCAGCTTCGCGAGCGGCTCACGCATCTGGTACATGTCGAGCCCCAACACGCCCGAGGCGAGTTTCGCGCGCTTCTGCGCTTCGTTCGCCTCGCGTGCGCTCGCGTTCTCGAGCGTTCGCGCCGCCATTGCTTGCGGTACGACGACCACGCCATCCTGATCCGCGACGATGACGTCGCCCGGCGTGACGAGCGCGCCCGCGCATACCACCGGCACGTTGACCGAGCCTAAGGTCGCCTTGATCGTGCCTTTCGACGAGATCGCCTTGCTCCACACGGGGAAGTTCATTTCGGCGAGCACGCTGACGTCGCGTACGCCCGCATCGATGACCAGTCCGCGCGCGCCGCGCGCCTTGAAACTGGTGGCGAGCAGATCGCCGAAATAGCCATCCGTGCAATCGGCGGTGATGGCGGCAACCACCAGGTCGCCGGGTTGAATCTGTTCGGCGGCCACGTGCAGCATCCAGTTGTCGCCGGGATGCAATAGCACGGTGACGGCGGTGCCCGATGCATTCGCACCGGCATAGATCGGGCGCATATACGGCTTGAGCAGACCGGTGCGGCCCATTGCTTCATGCACGGTAGCGCTGCCGAGGACGCCGAGTGCGTCCGCGACGCCGCTGTCCGCGCGCGTGATGTTGCGATAAACGACTCCGAGTTCGTACATGATCAACGTCCTTGCGCGGCGAGGGCGGCATCCAGACGCGGATAGACGCGGCGTGCATTACCTTCGTAAATCTTGAAGCGCTGTTCGGGGTGCATGTCGGCGGCCTCGATGTAGCGTTTCGTATCGTCGAAATAGTGCTGCGTGTACGGATCGATACCGCGCACCGCGCCGATCATCTCGCTCGCGAACAGAATGTTGTCGACGGGAATCACTTCGGTCAGCAGATTGATGCCGGGCTGGTGATACACGCAGGTGTCGAAGAAGATGTTGTGGAGCAGGTGCTCTTCCAGTGGCGGCTTTTTCATCTCCTGCGCGAGACCGCGGAAACGGCCCCAGTGATACGGCACCGCGCCGCCGCCATGCGGAATCACGAAACGCAGCGTGGGGAAATCATGGAACAGGTCCGACGTCAGGCACTGCATGAAGGCAGTCGTATCCGCGTTCAGGTAGTGCGCGCCGGTCGTATGGAAACACGCGTTGCAGCTCGTGCTCACGTGAATCATTGCCGGAATGTCGTACTCGACCATCTTTTCGTAGATGGGATACCAGTAGCGGTCGGAGAGCGGCGGGCTCGTCCAGTGGCCGCCGGACGGATCGGGATTCAGATTGATCGCGACGTTGCCGTACTCTTCGACGCATTTCACCAGTTCGGGAATGCAGCTCGCCGTATCGACGCCCGGACTCTGCGGCAGCATCGCCGCGGGAATGAAATGCTGCGGAAACAACTGGCTCACGCGGTAGCACAACTCGTTGCAAATCGCCGCCCAGGTGCTCGACACCTCGAAGTCGCCGATGTGATGCGCCATGAAGCTCGCACGTGGACTGAACACGGTGAGATCGAGCCCGCGTTCGCGCATCAGTCGCAACTGGTTGGTCTCGATCGAGTCGCGCAGTTCGTCGTCGCTGATGTTCAGTTCGGACGGCTTGGGGCGGCTCGCCGGCTGGCCGATTGCCGCGATCTGGCGGTTGCGCCATGTCTCCAGCGCTTTGGGCGCGGTCGTGTAGTGCCCGTGGATGTCGATGATCATGGTTGGCTCCTGGGAAATTCGGCGCGTGCATCGATCACGCGCATCGGGATGTGAGTTCGACGTACTAGAACAGCACGTCGATGCCGACGGTGACGGCCGTCTGACTCGACGCGCCGGCTGGGTTCAGCGTGCTGACCACCGCGTGCTTGTACGAGGTGTAATCGACTTCGCCGTAGAGCGTGGTGCGCTTGGACAGCAGATAGGCGAGCGAAACGATCGACAGGCCGCGGCGGCTGGCCTTGTCGTTCGACACGGTGGTCTGGTAGTAGCCGCCGTCGAAAATCATGTCCGGCCTGATGGTCCATGAAATGCCGCCGAAGGCGTTGTTGGTCACCTGGTGCGGTGCGGCCGGATTCTGCAGGTCTTCGGACATGAAGCCGCCCGACACCCGCACCGGGCCGATTTTGTAGGCGGCACCGGCCATGTAATAGCTGTCGCCGATGTAGGTCGTCCCGGTCAGTATGTTGCGATGCCCGTACACGCCGCCGAGGCTCGCCGGACCGGCGCTATAGCTCATGCCGACTGAACGCGTCGCTCCACTGCTGAAATTTCCCGGCACACCGCCGAACGAGTTGTCCACTTCGAACAGCAATGGCCCGAAAACATTCTTGTACTTGACGGCGTTGTTGTTGCGCGTGCCGTCCGAGGCCGTGGTCAACGGCAGGATCGGCGTGAAGTGAAAACCGAACGGATCGTAGATACTGATGATGTCGTGCGAAATCGTGTATTGGCGGCCGAGGTCGATCGACCCGTACTTCGAATTGCCAATGCCGACGAATGCCTGCCGGTTGAATTCGACGCCGGTGGTATTGTCGAACTGCCCGTTGCCGAGATTGAAGCCGTTCTCCAACTGGAAGTGCGCGTTCCAGCCGTCACCCAGGTCTTCCTTTCCCAGGAAGCCGAGTTTGTTCGAACTGTAGTAGCCGTTCGAATTCATGGTCACCACCGTGCCGCCGCCTTTTGCCGCGTTCGTCTGGTAACGCACGCCACCGTCTACCGTGCCGTATAGCTGGACGCTCGATTGCGCGTGTGCGGACATTGCGCCCAGCGTGCCGGCCGCTGCCGACAGTCCAACCCCAATGGTTCTCCAAACCTTTGTTTTCATAGTACGTCTCCGATCTAATGTCGTTGTGTGGAACCGCTGGCAATGGCAGGGCCGCGCCATACGATTCGTATGACTAAATAAAAGCTATGCTTTCAGATCCGATTTTCAATTTCATCGGGCCGGCGGAGCTCACTCATCGGTGCCACCGGCCTTGCGGACATTCGTGGCTAGTTGCCTGCCCGACCGCTGCTCGTCTGATTGAGGCGCCCCGGCGAAGGCGGAACCGGCTTGAAGCCGGTTTTCAGTTCACGGCGCAGCGCGCCGCGGTCGAGTGCCTTCTCCCAGTTCGCCACCACGATGGTCGCCACGCTATTGCCGACGATGTTGGTGAACACGAATCCGCTGGACATGGCCTTGTGAATGCCGAGAATCAGGGCGATCGATTCGACCGGAATCGTGTTCGATGCGGCGAGCGTCGCTGCCAGCACGGCAATCGCCGCACCGGATACGCCTGCCGCGCCCTTCGACGTGAGCAGCAAGACGGCGAGCAGTACCAGTTGATCGTGCCAATTCATTGGCGTGTTGGTAGCTTGGGCGAGAAACACGGCGGCTGCGGCGAAATACAGGCACGTGCCGTCGTGATTGAACGAGTACGCCGTCGGCAGGACCAGACCGACCACCGATTTTTCGCAGCCGAGCCGTTCGAGTTTGTCGATCAATTGCGGGAAGACCGTCTCCGACGAACTCGTACCGATCACCAGCAGCAACTCCGCGCCGATATAGCGCATCAAACGCAGCAGGCTGAAGCCGTTGACTTTCGCGATCGGCCAGAGAATCAGCAAGAAGAACAGCGCGCAGGTCAGATAGAACTCGAGCACGAGTTTGCCGAGCGAGATCAGCGTGCCGAAGCCGAATTTGCTGACCGTGAAGGCGATCGCGCCGAACGCGGCGAGCGGCGCGATTTTCATCGTCAAGCCGATGATCCAGAAGAGCGAGCCCGACACCGAGTCGATCAGATTCAACGCCGGCTGCGCACGCTCGCCGATTGCGGCGAGGCCGAATGCGAACAGTACCGAGAAGAACAGCACCTGCAGCACGTCACCGCCCGCGAACGCGCTGATCGCCGTGTGCGGAATCACGTTCAGCAGGAATTCGCTCGTCGTGACGACGTGATGCGCGTTGGCGACGTACGTATCGACGGCGGCGGAGTGCACGCTATGCATGTCCACGTTCATGCCGACACCGGGCTTGAGCACATTGATGACCACGAGGCCGAGCACCAGGGCGAGCGAGGTCACCACTTCAAAGTAGAAGAGCGCCTTGATCGCCACGCGGCCAACTTTCTTGAAGTCGTTGACGCCCGCGATGCCGCTGCATACGGTGCAGAAAATGATCGGACCGATCAGCATCTGGATGATGCGGATAAAGGCGTCGCCCACGGGTTGCAGATCGATGCCGAACTTCGGAAAGAAGTAACCCGTGGCGATACCTAGCGCCATGCCGGCCAACACCTGGAACGACAGGTCGAGATAGAACGGCTGACGTTCCCTGGGTTTCGCGGCGGTGGACTTGCCGGGCAAGCTCATGGTGTCTCCTTAACAAACTGCGGCGAACTTGGGTTCGCTCAAAAATCGTGAAACGGACGAATGCTGTGTCAGCGTGCGGCGTCGCCCAGAATGTCGAGGCTGTCGGCGAAGATCTCGTCGACGGTCAGCTTGCGTGGCAACAGCTGTTGCTGCTCGCAGAACGCAAGGGTTTCTTCAAGCGGCCCGCGCAGTGCGTCGTAGCCGAATAGCAGCTTGTCCGGCTTGTTGGCGTTTTCCGCGGCGTTCTCTGCGGCGGCCAATGCCTTGCCGCGGCTCAGCAGGTCGTACACGGCACGCACGGCTTGCGGATTCGAATCGGCCAGCGCTTGCGTCACCACCACGACGTGATTGATCGGCACGTAACGATGAAGCGTGTACCACTCGCGGTCGGCGGCGGCCGCATTGTCGATCAGCGGTTTGAATTCAGGCTCGTCCGGCAGATCGTTGCCGAGAATGGCGGCGTCGATCTCGCCCGCGCGAAGCATCGGCAGCAGTTGCTTGCCGGGGGCGGCGCGCTGCACGAAAACGGGGTCGGCATACTCTTCCAGATGCGCGCCTTCGATTGTCACCCATTCGATCTGTTCGAGCGGCACGCCATAGGTTTGCCCGAGAATGGCGCGTACCCACATGCCGGTGGTCTGCGAGTAGGCGCGCACGCCCACCTTCTTGCCTGCGAGACTGCCGACATCGAGTTTGCCCCGCTCCGCATTATAAATAATGCAGCCTTGCTGAAAGCGCGCGGCCACGACAGTGGGCAAGAGCACCACCGGCTTGCCATAGGCCTTCGCCTGCAGATACGTGACGATCGCCAGTTCACTGACGTCATACGCCTGACGGCGCGCCATCGGCGCGAACGCACGATGAATCGGCTCGACGTCCTCGAACAGCAACTCGACGGCCGGGTCAGTCAGTTCGCCGGCTTTCAGCGCCCGCGTGTGCGGATAGGTTTTCAGCGCGGTCTTCAGGCGCAGCGGTTGTGTGGAGGTGCTCACAATCGGGTTTTCCTGTTTCGTTCGAGGTGAAGATATCAAGCGGCGAGTGCCGGATAAACCGCACGCGCGGTGCCGCCGAAAATCGCTTCGCGCGCGTCGGCGGGCAGCATCGATAAACTCTCGCGGGCCTCGGCGAGCAGTTGCGGCAGCGCGCCTTCGGCAGCGGGAAAGTTCGAGCCCCACGCAATACGATTGGCGCCGAATGCGTCGAGCACGCGCGGGAAGAATGCGGCGGGCGTCGACGCGCCACGCGAGGCTTCGACGATCGTGCGATTCGTGAGCTTCAGGAACACACCCCGATGCGACGCGAGGCTGAAGAGCGGTGCCGCTGCTTCGTACGGCGGGCCGCCAGCGAGTTCGGGACGTGCGAGGTGATCGAGCAGGACCCGGATGTCCGGAAAGCGCGAGAGCATGTTCACGAGCGCGGGAATGCCTTGCGCGGTCATCTGCAGGCAGATCGACACGTTGTGGCGCTGCGCGTAGTCCCATACCAGGAACGAGCGTTCGTCGTCGAGCCAGCCCGCCTGGCCTGGCATCGTGCTGCCGGTGGTGAAAAGACGCAGGCCCGAGAGGCCCGCGTCGAGCCAGCGCTGCATTTGCGTGACGGCGTCGCTTGCCAGCACGTCGATCGAAAATACGCCCGCGAAACGATCCGCATGGCTGCGCACCGCTTCGACCACATAACTATTGTCGTTGCCGTATACCGTCGAAGCTTGCACCACCACCGCGCGGTCGATGCCGGCTTCGTCCATCGAGGCGAGCAGACCTTCGAAACTGACCGGACGTTTCGCCGACCACTCCGATTGATGGCCGCCGACCGGCGCGAGTGGATAACGTTGTTTATCCGGGGAAATTGCGTGAGTGTGCGTGTCGATGACGACGGACATGAAGGCGCTCCTGACTGAAAACTTTCTAATGGAATGAGCGTTACTGTAAGCGCGATGTGGCCGGAGTCCTCAATATGAAGTGAGGCCCAGCCCATAGATTTACGTTAAGCTAAGGGTTTTCACATAGCCGGTTTGGAGGGTCGATGGAGGCTGTCGAACATGCATCGGCGGACGACGATCTGGCGCGATTGAGGCGTCTCTTCCTGTTCGACGCGGTGTGCGAAGCCGGTGGAATCGGGCAGGCGGCGGTCCGCGCGGGGCGCACGCAGCCGGCTGTGAGTGTCGCCATTAGCAAGCTGGAAGCGAGCTTTGGCGGCCAACTGTTCGAGCGCGGTTTCGGCGGCAGCGAATTGACGGGCGAGGGCGCGATCCTGCAGCGGCGCGTGCGCCGCATGCTCGATCAGATGGAGCGTGCCGTGACGAGCCTGAGCGGCCAATCGGCGGCAAACGCGGCCAAGATTTGCCGCCGTCTGACCGACGCGCAGGTGCGCTGTCATATCGCCATCGCCAACGCGGGGTCCGCGGCGGAGGCCGCGTTGTCGTTGGGCATTTCACAGCCGGCGGTGCATCGGGCCGCGCGGCAAATCGAGCAGAACGTCGGCGTGTCGCTTTACCGGCGGCGCGTGCACAGCGTGTCGGCGAACGCCGCGGGGATCGAATTCGCGCGCTGTCTGAGTCTCGCGCTCTACGAGATCGCGCAGGCAGGGGAGGATCTGGCATACGCCCGCGGGCAGCTCACCGGGAAGGTGGCGATCGGCGTCTTGCCGTTGCTGCCGTCGCGGCTCGTCGCGCGCGCCATTCAACGGCTGCGCGAGCGCTATCCCGCCGCGCGCGTCACGGTCGAAGAGGGTTCCCATGCGCTTTTGCTGCACGAATTGCGCAGCGGCATGATCGACATCATTGTCGGTGGTTTGCGCGAGCCTCGCCTCACGGGCTCCGTGCAGGAGACCGAACTGTTTGCCGATCCTTACGTCGTGGCTGTGCGCAAGGGGCATCGACTGGCCAAACGGAAAACCGTCGGGCTTCTCGATCTCGCCGACTACGACTGGGTCATGCCTCAGCGCAACGTGCCGCGACGCGCGGTGATCGATTCGATTTTCGGGCAGTTGCCCGTCAAGCCGCCTCTGGTGCTCGAGACCAGTTCGCTCGCGATGATGCTCGCGATGCTGATGGAGAGCGATTGCATCACGCTGCTATCCCGTGCGCAGATCCGCGACGCCTATCCGGGACGCGAGCTGGTGGCGCTGGAACTGGAGACGCCCGAGGCAAGCCGGGCGGTCGGCTATACCGTGCGCACCGACTGGCTGGGCACGGCGGTGCAGCAGGCCTTCGTTGAGGTTTTGCGCGGAGAATGCGCGGCCGAATCCAACTACGAGCCGTGACGGCCGGTGCGCTACCCGAACGGCGATTTGCGGGTAAACCCGATTAGGGAATTTGCATAAAAGTAAAATATTGACGTTAAATTAACGACCGACTACCTTTACCTCTAATGCGACGGACTACCCGGGGCGCAGCAATCGCGACGAGAGAGTTGCCATGTCACACACCCTGTTTCGACGTTTTCGAGGATTGGTCGTCAGCGCCCTGATGGGCGCAGCAGTGCTCATGTCAGCGCCGGCCTTTTCGGCCGGCGACACGTTGAGAGTTGCAACCGAGGGCACCTATCCGCCGTGGAGCTTCAAAGACGCCTCCGGCCAGCTTCAGGGCTTCGACGTGGACATTGCGAATGCCCTTTGCGCACAGATGAAGCTGAAATGCCAGATCGTTGCGCAAGCGTGGGACGGCATCATTCCTGGTCTTCAGGCCAATCGATATGACGCCATCGTCGCGTCGATGTCGACGACGCCTGCGCGACGCAAACAGGTTCTGTTCACCAACAAGTACAAGGACACGACGTCGAGCTTTATCGCGGCAAAAGACAGCGGCATCAAGGACGTCTCGCCCGCGGCACTGAAGGGCAAGCGCATCGGCGTTCAACGCGGCTCGTCGCAGCACCAGTGGCTCGTCGCCAACGGTTACGACAAGACGGCGTCACTCGTGCTGTATGACGATACCCGTCAGCCGGAACTGGATCTCGTAGCAGGTCGCGTGGACCTCATCATCGGCAACAAGGCGACCTTCTATTCCGACTTCTTCAAGCGACCAGACGCGAAGGACTTCGCGTTCATCGGACCTGAATTCAAAGGCGGTGTACTCGGGGACGGGAACGCAATTGCGGTTCGCCTCGACGACACGGAACTCTGCAATCGTATTAACGCAGCGTTGGCCGCGATCATGGCGAACGGCACCTACGACCAGATCAGAAAGAAGTATTTCCCTTTCGCTCTGATGTAATGCGGGAGCCAGCATGCTCAGCTTCACTCTGAACGGTTATGGCGGACTCATTCTGCTTGGGGCCCTGACGACTCTGCTGGTCGCACTCGCGGCCGCAGCGATCGGCTCGGTAATCGGAATACTAATGGCGGCTGCCAAGCTGTCTCCGTTGCGGCTTCTCAGGCAGTTCGCCGGGGCCTACACGACCACCATACGAGGTGTGCCGGACCTGCTGGTCATTTTCCTTGTGTATTACGGCGGCAGCGCAACCCTTTCTCATGTCCTGGGCCGGCCCATTGAAATCAATGCGTTCGGGGCGGGTGCCGTGTCGCTGGGACTGGTGTTCGGCGCCTATGCGACGGAAATCTTCCGGGGCGCAATTCTGGAAGTTCCGCGCGGCCAGTTTGAAGCCTCCGCAGCGCTGGGATTGACGGGCGCAGGGGGCTTTGTGCACGTCATTGCACCACAGGCGTGGCGCCTCGCCGTACCTGCTTTCGGGAATCAGTTGACCGTATTGCTGAAAGAAACTGCGCTTGTCTCGCTGGTCGGTCTGGAAGACCTGATGCGAAGAACAGGCTTTGCCGTCGAAGCGACAAATCGCCCGTTCTTCTTCTACCTGATTGCCGGCGTGCTGTACTTCGTTCTCAGCTTCGCTTTGACAAACGTTTTTAGCACGGTTCGTCGCAAGACATCGACCGCATTGGCGAGGTGACGCATGTTCGACTTCTCATTGCTCATTTCGAGCTTTCCGCGTCTGCTCGCTGCCTTGCCCATCACGCTCGAATTGTTTGTCGCCATCGTGGTCGTCGGCATCATTGTGGGCGTGCCCACGGCGCTTGTTGGATTGAGCTCGTCCAGGGTTCTGAGCGGTAGCGTTAAGTTTTACATCGGCGCATTCCGTGGCACGCCGGCGCTCGTGCAATTGTTCTTTCTCTACTACGGATTCGGACAGTTCTCTTTTATTCGACACTCCGTGGTCTGGCCGCTCTTGCGTGACCCATTCACCTGTGCAGTCATTGCCTTGGGCCTGAATTCGGGTGCGTACACGGCGCGCATTCTGATGGGGGCGCTGTCTGCCGTGCCGAAAGGCATTGTCGAAGCTGCCGAGGCACTCGGGTTAAGTCGAGCCTCCATACTCACTCGCATCAAAGCACCGATCGCTATTCGGATTGCAATCCCCGCCTATGCGAACGAAACGATTCTGAACCTGAAGGCGACGTCGCTGGCATCGACGGTGACCATCATGGAATTGACGGGAACGTCGAAGTTGCTGGTTAGTGAAACTTACGCGCCCTATGAGATTTTCGTCGCCGCTGGATTGATTTATCTCGCGATGACGTTTTTTCTCTCGCACGCGTTCCGGATTCTCGAACTGAACATTGCACGCAGAACAGGGAAGGACGTCAACGTCGTCAACGCTCGAAAGCCCAAGCAAGCCGCGATGCTGAAGTCTTCAGATTCTGGTGACGCTCACGCGACCTAGTCGTCATATGGCGCATCTTGATAGGCGGACTCATGCCTCCGAGTCCCTTACGAAAAGTTAATGGAGAAACGCAAATTGCTTCGGTTTCTGACACTTGGACCAAGTGGCAGCAATCACGAGTTCGTGACTGCCCGATACATTCAACATCACGGTCTGGAAGGACGGGCGTCGATGGCGCTGGTATTGAGCTTTGACGAGGCCGCACGACTGGTGATCGACGGCGAGGCCGACTATATCGTGCAGGTTGCAGTCCATCCTTCGACGGCTGACATCGTTGCGAAGTACCGCAAACAACTTTTCGTCATCGATGCATTCGTCTCTTCCAGCAAAGACATGGCCGTAGTGACCCGCGTCGACGTCGAGATACCGCGCACGCTCGCACTTCAGCCCGCCACGCGCGACTATGTCAACACAGATGGACTGACGCTCATTCCGGAGACATCGACAGCCTCGGTTGCGAATGGACTCCTCTCGGGCAAATACGAAAGCGGTCTGACCTACTCGTCCCTTGCTACCGAGAATCCCACCCGCTTCAGAATCGACGAGCGGATCGGAACTGTCGACGACCCCTGGATTGTCTACGGCCGTGAGCGGCTGTCCGACGGCCAGGTTGTCGCCTGGAAGGAGAGTCCGGCGGCTCAGGCATTCCACGCTCAGACAATCACGCGGCTTGACACCTGAGTCGCACGACAATGCACAGGACTTTCGCTATGAATACGATCCCCAATAATGAATTCGCGATATCTATCAACGGACTCTCAAAGAGTTTCGGCGAGTTCAATGTACTCAATTCTATTTCGCTGAATGTCCGGCGAGGTGAAAAGATTGTTCTGTGCGGACCGTCCGGCTCCGGAAAATCGACACTGATTCGCTGCGTGAATCGACTGGAGAGGCATGATTCGGGAGATGTTCGCGTCGACGGAATCGAGCTCAATGACAATGTGAAACACGTACGCATGATACGTGCCGATGTCGGCATGGTGTTTCAGCATTTCAATCTGTTCCCTCACATGACGGTGCTGGCAAACTGCACCTTGGCTCCCATGCGTGTTCGTGGTTTGAAGCGGAAGGAGGCCGAAGCACGGGCGCTTGAAATGCTCGAACGCGTTCGCGTGGCGAGTCACGCCGGGAAATACCCTTCCCAGCTTTCCGGCGGTCAACAGCAGCGGGTGGCTATCGCAAGAGCGCTCTGCATGTCGCCGACCATCATGCTGCTCGACGAACCGACGTCCGCGCTCGACCCGGAGATGGTCAGGGAGGTGCTCGACACGCTGACGCTGCTCGCGCAAGACGGCATGACCATGCTTTGCGTCACCCACGAAATGGGATTCGCGAGGGCGGTGGCCGACCGCATTCTGTTCATGGACCAGGGTGAGATCGTAGAAGACAACGAGCCTGGCCACTTCTTTGATGCGCCGAGGACTGAGCGAGCGAGGCGATTCCTCAGTCAGATGATTCACAAATGAATATGTCATGTTAGGCATGCGCGAGAACTCGAACTTTTCAAAGAGGTCGAGACGCTTCGCCCACAATAAAACGGTATCCCGCAGATCTTCAGGAGTAAAGCATGGCCACAATCAGATTTGGCACCCTTGGCCCATCCGGAACGAACCACGAGTATGTGACGCGTCGTTACATTGAATTCCACGGCCTCGAGGCGGAAGTCAAACTCTTTGATAATTTCGACGACGCGCTAGCTGCGTTTGACGCCGACGAAATCGACTATCTCATTCAGTGCGCGGTTCATCCGGATACCCCGCGTGTGATGGGCAGTAATTTCCGTGAGCGG
Organism: Paraburkholderia sp. RL18-101-BIB-B; assembly: GCF_046026985.1. Classification (NCBI taxonomy): domain Bacteria; kingdom Pseudomonadati; phylum Pseudomonadota; class Betaproteobacteria; order Burkholderiales; family Burkholderiaceae; genus Paraburkholderia; species Paraburkholderia sp. RL18-101-BIB-B. Next base: position 360,558 of record NZ_JARESV010000001.1, on the reverse strand, counting down.
TTCGTTGTCGACACGTTCATCTCGCCGAGTCAGACATTGGCGATTCTCACGCGTAACGACGTGGACAAGCCGGAAACCATCTCGCTCGTTTCTCCCGCAACCGATGACTACGTCGACCTCGGCGCGTATTCCAGGCGGATTCCCGCAGTCTCGATTCCGGTGGCTTTCGAGCGACTGATGAAGGGAGAATGCGATTCCGCGCTGGTCTATCGATACTATTTCGACTCGCAACCGGAGACGCTGCGAGTGGATGCCACGATCGGTTCGCCCGATGACGCCTGGATCGTGTACGGCCGAGAGCGCGTTGGAGCGGGAGAGATTGTCGCCAGTCGAGAAAGCGCGGTGGCAAAGCAATTCGCAGAACTGCAGCGGTCGCAACGATAAACCGGTGCGTGCGATAGGGTGGTTGCGAGAGGCTACGGCCTCTATTTTCTAGCTGTATTCGCGGATGTTGAAGAACACTGCGAGAAATTTGACCGGCACGCTTTCGATTTCTTCCGGACCATGCGCCGCATTCGGGTCGAACAGCAGGCTGTCGCCGGGTTTCAGGTCGTAGAGCCGATTGGCGTAACGGTATTTCATCTTGCCTTCGAGTACGTGAAGGAACTGAATACCCGTTGTCTGGTGGGTTGACCACGGCTGGGACTTTTCGTCGAGCGTAACGACATACGGCTCCACGGAGAGATTCCCTGACAATACGTGGCCAACGAGCCGATAGATGTGGCCATACGACGAACCTTCCCTGTCGACAGTCACGCCTTGTCCCGCGGGTACGAACGAGCAGTCGTGGCGCTCGCTCTGATCGACGAAAAAGCGCGATACAGGTTTGCCCAACGCATTGGCCAGCCGCGTAAGCGTTTCTATCGACGGAGTGGCCGTTCCTTTTTCGATTCTTGAGAGCATCGAATGGGAAATGCCGGCCATTTTCGCGAGGGTGCCCGAAGCGATTCCTGCTGAGGTTCGGAAAGCATGAATCTGTGCAGCCAGAGCACGGGACACTTTCTCCACTGCAGGGTCCGTCTGCTTCTCTGCTACCTCGATGTCCGGAGATTCTTCAGCGGGTGGCTGACTCTGAGTTTTTGGCATGGTGCCTTCAATGAAGGAGCAGTTCAAAGATGACTACTTGTTGCCATTATATGAGGCATTGCCACGCATGAGTGGCAAGTCAACGGCTTTTTGGCAGTGCCGCGCGAGATAGCAAAGGAGACTGCGTTGATGCATATTCGCCCTATTGCACCGACAGATGCACGTTCCGTTGCGCACCTCGTGGATGCGCTTCTTGTGGAGCTTCACAATGGCGAACTTGAACACGCGGATCGAGTGTCTATCGCTGAAGCCGTTCTGACCCAAGCGAGTCGCTGCTTCGGATATCTGGCGCTCGAAGGGGATAGTCCCGTAGGCGTACTTCTAATGACAGAAGGAATGGCAATATACGCGGGAGGGGCCTTCGGACAGATTACCGAGCTATATGTCCGACCCGAATGCCGGTCTGGTGGATTGGCCGCGGCGCTGGTCTGCGAAGCCGCGAGGTTCGGCAAGGAGCGCGGATGGAAACGACTCGACGTGGGCGCTCCCGGTCAGCCCCGTTGGAGCCGGACGCTTGCGTTCTATCTGTCCGTGGGTTTTGTCGAGGTTGGACCACGGTTGCGTCTTGACTTGTGAAGATTGAGCGCCTGCGATTACCCGAAAGCGACCTCGTCGAACTAGATTCGTATCACGTGGACATCGCGTCACAACCCGGTGATTTCAGAGCCGTGAAGGAGCGTTATATTCGTTCCGACTTTCCTGCATGGACGATTATGGTTGCGGCGCTGAGGGAATAACGCCGAAGTCTCGCGGCGTATTTTTGCCGGGTTGCAAAGGTGGGCTTCATGGGCGGCTGAAAATGTTTGTACATTACGATATGCAAGCATAACGGTTTCGGCAACGGCCGGCCGCCACCGCACCCTTGAGCGCCCACTGATGAACCACATCGTATTCTTCGAAGGCCTGCTTCTCGTACTGCTCGGCGCGTGCGTGCTATCGCTCATTGCCAGCCGTTTCAATCTGCCGTCGGCTGCCGTATTGCTGGTCGGCGGTGCGGCGATCGGCTTCGCGACCGATGCGCCCGTCGTTGCGTTCGACCCCGACGTCATCATGGTCGTGCTGATTCCGCCGCTGCTGATGTCCAGTGCGTTCTATACCGCCTGGCGAGAGTTTCGCCGCGAGACAGCGCCAATCGCGTCGCTGGCGCTCGGGTCGGTGATTTTCACGACTGCGTGCGTCGGGTGCGCCGTCCATTGGGTCGATCCACAGTTGCCGTGGGCCGCGTGCGTCGCCCTCGGCGCGATCGTGTCGCCGCCCGATGCGGTGGCGGCCAAAGCCCTGCTCGGCGAGTTGCCGTTGCCGGAGCGGCTGGTCACCGTGCTCGAGGGCGAAAGCCTCGTCAACGACGCGTCAGGGCTCGTGATCTATCGCTTCGCGCTGGTTGCGCTGGCGGCGGGCACCTTCAGCGCGAGCGACGCCGTCCTCACCTTTTCGACGCTTTCGCTCGTCGGCATCGCAACGGGCGCGCTCATCGGCTGGGCAACGATCAAGCTGCTCGGCTGGCTTGAAGACGCGCATCTGGCCGTCGTGCTGACCTTCCTCGCTGCGTGGGCCGCGTATCTGCTCGGTGAACGCCTGCATGGCTCCGGTGTGCTGTCGGTGGTGGTGTGCGGCCTGATCGTTGGACTGTGCCAGCACATGACACTCGACGCGACCACGCGGCTGAAAACCACGGGCACGTGGGACGTCGTCGTCTTTGTGCTGGAAGCGCTCGTGTTCATCCTGATCGGCGTGTCGCTGCCCGGTACGCTGGCAAAGCTCGATGCGGGACACACGTTCTCGTGGTGGCTGCCCGAGCGTGTGTGGGTGGTGGCCGGCGTCACGGTCGCGGTTGTGATCGTCGCGCGGTTCGTCTGGGTGATGGCGGCGATCGCGTTGCCCGAATATCTCCTCTCGCGCGCGCGTGACACCCAGCCCAGAACCGACCTCAAGCAGGCGACGATTCTCGGTTGGGCCGGAATGCGCGGCGTTGTGAGTCTCGCCGCTGCACTGGCGCTGCCCGAGTCGCTAGCCGATCGCGATCTGCTGATTTTCTCGACATTCGCGGTGATCTTCGTGACGGTCCTCGTGCAAGGTTTGACGCTGGCGCCGCTCGCGCGCCTGGTCGGTTTCAACGATGCTCACGCGTCCGCCGAATCGAAATATCTCACGCAATATCAGGCTCGATCCCTCACGTTTCAGGCGTCGCTGGACGCGCTGAAGCAGATCGACCTCGCGCAATGCAAAGGCAACGAAGACGTGGTGCTGCGGCTGATCGACGAATACAGCTATCGTATCGACAGCAACGTGCGTGCGCACACGGGCGGCGAAACGCTCGTGCACTTGCGGCTGACGCGGCTGAACCTCGGGCTGCGAGCGGTCCAGGCGGGCCGCGCGGCGCTGCTTCAGTTGCACGACGAGAACCGGATCAAGGACAAGACCCTGCACCGGATCGAATCGGAACTCGATTTCGAAGAGGCACGGCTGAAAAAACTGTTGGGGCCGTGAGGCGGCGATGCGCGAGGAAAACGGCACAAGTGGAAAACGCGATGCTTACTGCCGGGCTGTTCCGTCGCGCTGCTCCGCTCGGCCGCCAAAACGGATCTCGCCGGGCCCGGCAAGCGCGATCGTGCCGAACAGAATCAGCAGCATCCACGCGAACTGTCCTTCCGCCAGCGACCAGTCGCGATGGACGAAGGCCAGCGCGACCACCGTGACGATGAGGATCGGCAACGCAGCGAGTCGCGTCGCGATCCCGAGGATCATCAGCGGCGGACAGATGACTTCCGCGAAAATCGCGAATGTAATCGACACGGTTCGACCCAGGTGAAACGGATCTTCGATCGCCGCTGCCTGGCTCGCGTAGTGCATGGCTTTCGGCAAGCCGTGAACCACGAGGACGAGCAGGCTCGCGGTCACTCGTAAATACAGCAGTCCAAAATCCGCGGTCGTTGCCCTTAATTTCACACGCGCCTCCTTGTTCTCGCCTGGATTGAGCGATCATAGGCTAGCGCGGGCTGAACGTCCTTCCAGATTCCTTAAGTGTTCTTAAGCGTGAGGTAAAAGGTGTTCGCTTTGACCGCTAACGTCGAGCGTCGGTTGAAAAAATCTGAACGAATGGGACTATTTCGACTTGCTAACTCGTACTCGTCAAAGCGACGATAAAGTCAAGAAATACCCTTGCCTTGGCCGGCATGTGGTGCCGCGACGGGTGGTACGCATAGAGCGGGAAGCGCTCATCCGGCCAGTCTGGAAACAGGATGACGAGCCGGCCCTCCCGGATCAGGGGCTCGGCCCCAAGCAGCAGCATCTGCGCGACGCCGGCGCCAGCCAGACACGCGTTGAGGAGTGCGCTCGGATCATTCACCGTAAGCCGACCATTCGTTTCGACAACGAGCTTTTTGCGCTTGCGATGAAACTCCCACGGATACGGCTTTCCGGTATCCGGGTTCCGGAATTCCAAACACCTGTGCTCCCCGCGACTCAGCTCTTGAGGCTCCGCCGGCCGCCCCCGGCGAGCGAGGTACGAGGGAGATGCGACGGTGACAACCGCGGTGTCGAGGAGCTTTCGCGCAATCAGACTGGATGAGCGAGGTTCGCCGAAGCGCAAGGCCAGATCGAAGCCGTCCATGACGAGGTCGCCGAGTTGATCTCTCGCAATGAACTCGAGTTCGAGTTCAGGATGCGCATCCATGAATTCGTCGAGCTTCGGACCCAGAATGATCCGCGAAAAGACCGGGTCAAGATTGATTCGCAGCTTCCCGCGCACGGTCGCGGCGCCTCCTGCCGCGGCCGCGGCGGCTTCCTCCATGCCCCTCAAGTGCGGCATGACCTGCTCGTAGAACCGCCGGCCCGCTTCAGTCAGGGACACGGCGCGGGTCGTCCGATTGAAGAGCCGTGTTTTCAACCGCCTTTCGAGTCGAGCGATTGCCCGGCTAACCCCGGGCGGCGACATACCCATCAATTCGGACGCGGCTGCGAACGTTCCCGCATCGACGACGGCGGCAAATACGCTGATACCGCTGGAGAGATTCTCGCTGGACGATCTCATGGGCGCTGCTTCCTGGTCATTTAATGGTCGAAGACGTTCAGTCGAATGCCAAGCCGTTATCGGCTGGCCCTGCACCGTGCGTCAAAAACCGCACTATGACTCATTAGTAACCATCAGTCACTTCACAAGTGTCATTCGTGTCATTTAGTTTCTCATCGCGTTTGCCCACAATGCATCCCAACAGGTCGTTTCAACCTCAGCGATTCAAAGGAGCATTGCCATGAATACCCGTCATCTCGCGCTTGCCATCGCGGCCGCCATCGCCTTCCCTGTCGCTGGATACGCGCAGGAATCCAGCTCGACTGTCACTCGTGCGCAGGTGCGCGCAGAGCTTGTGCAACTGGAAAGCGTGGGCTACCGGCCCGGCCGCGCCAAAGATCCGCATTACCCCGCCGACATTCAGGCAGCCGAAGCGGCTGTGGTCTCGCAGAAGGGCGCCGAGTCGATCATCGGCAGCAGTGTGGGCGGTGTGCGCAGCGGCTCGTCCGCTTCGGGCAACCGCGTCACCGCAGCGGCGGCCCCCGCGAATGCACCGTTCGATTCGCTTTACGCACATCGCTGATTGGCACGCCACACCCATCATTGTTCATTCCAATTTCCAGGGAGTAGGAGATGACCGTTCAACTCACCCGCCGCGATCTGTTGAAGCGAGCATCCGGCCTGCTGGCCGTCGCCGCAGTGGGCGGATTGACCAGCATCGATACCGAGGCCGCGCAGGTGCATCAGGCGCGCAATCGCGTTCTGGTCCGCAACCCTGCCTTTGCCTCGATCGACCTTTCCTTGCGGGAGGCTGTCGACAACGGCACCGTAGCCGGTGTGGTGGCGATGGGCGCCACGCAGCGCGGCCTCGTCTACGAAGGCGCATCAGGCCATGCCAATCCCCAGGCCGGTACGGCAATGACGCCCGACACGGTGTTCTGGCTGCTATCGATGACCAAGGCGATCACCGCCACGGCCTGCATGCAACTCATCGAGCAGGGCCGGCTTCGGCTCGACCAGCCCGCAGGCGAGATCCTTCCGGAACTGAAGTCGCCGCAGGTGCTAGACGGCTTCGATGCATCGGGACAGCCGAAACTGCGTCCTGCACGAAACGCGATAACCGTGCGTCATCTGCTGACTCACACGTCTGGCTTCACGTACAGCATCTGGAGCGAAAACATCAGCCGGTACGAAAAGGTGACCGGCATGCCGGATATCGGCTACTCGATGAACGGCGCGTTCAAGGCACCGCTGGAGTTCGAACCCGGCGAACGCTGGCAGTACGGCATCGGCATGGACTGGGTGGGCAAGCTGGTCGAGGCAGTGACGGATCAGTCGCTGGAGGTCTACTTCCGGGAGCACATTTTCGCGCCGCTCGGCATGAGCAATTCGGGATTTCTAATCAGCGGCGCGCAGAAGCAGCGCGTCGCGACAATGCACAACCGGCAACCCGACGGATCGCTCAAGCCCGCGCCGTTCGAGATCAACCAGCGGCCCGAGTTCTTCATGGGCGGCGGCGGTGCATTCAGCACGCCGCGCGATTACATGGCGCTTCTCCAGATGCTGATGAACGGTGGGACGTACCGTGGCGAGCGAATCCTGCGCGCCGACACCGTGGCGACGATGTTCCAGAATCAGATCGGAGATCTTCAGGTAACCGAAATGAAAACGGCGCAGCCGGCGTGGTCTAACAGCTTCGATCAGTTTCCCGGGACGCCTCACAAGTGGGGGCTCTCCTTCGACATCAACACACAGCCCGGTCCGCATGGCCGTAGCGCGGGCAGCATCAGCTGGGCGGGGCTGCTCAACAGCTATTTCTGGGTCGATCCGGTCAGGAAGGTGGCCGGCACGCTGTTCACGCAGATTCTGCCGTTCTACGACCCTCGTGTGGTGGATCTGTACGGACAGTTCGAGCAGGGGCTGTATCACGGTTTGCAACATGCGTAAGCCCCGCTCACGGAGCGGCACACATCTATCTATGCAAGGAGAAGCTGCAATGTATGCAATCACAGGGATAACAGGCAAGGTCGGCGGCGCGGTGGCGCGCACGTTGCTCGCCGCGGGCCAGCCGGTACGCGCGGTGGTACGCGATGCCGCCCGGGCACGTTCGTGGGCTGAGCGCGGGTGTGAAATGGTGACAGCCGACATGGACGACGCGGCGTCCCTTACCGCCGCTTTCGAGGGCACGCAAGGCGTGTTCATTCTGCCGCCGTCCGAGTTCGATCCGTTGCCGGGCTTTCCCGAGGCACGTGCTGTCATTGACGCCGTGCGCGAAGCGCTTCAGTCGGCGGCACCGGGCAAGGTGGTCTGCCTGTCGACGATCGGCGCGCAGGCCACCGAGACCAATCTGCTCACGCAACGTACGCTGATGGAGCAGGCGCTTCGCGATTTACCGATGCCCGTGACATTCCTGCGTCCCGGCTGGTTCATGGAAAACGCCGCGTGGGACGTCGCGCCGGCTCGCGACAACGGGATCATCTCCAGCTTTTTGCAGCCGCTCGACAAGGCCGTGCCGATGGTCGCGACCGCGGACGTTGGTCGCGTTGCCGCGCAACTGCTTCAGCAAGCGTGGCGCGGCGCGCGTGTCGTCGAATTGGAAGGGCCGCAGCGTGTGAGCCCGAACGAACTGGCCGAGACGTTTGCCCGGGTGCTGGGTCGTCCGGTTCGGGCGGAGGTGGTGCCGCGCGAGACATGGGGCGAGCTGTTCCGCTCCCAAGGTACGAAGGACCCGTTGCCGCGTATGCGCATGCTCGACGGGTTCAATGAAGGCTGGATCGCCTTCGAAGGCGATCCAGCCGACGTCGTCAAGGGCGAGGTGGAACTGGAAATCGTTCTGCGCGACCTCGTCTCGCAGGCGGGCTAACGCGGGCGCATCCGGTGACGCGTGCAGGATGCCGCGTCGCCGGGTGCTCCGCGCTCATCGTTCATCGAGGGATTCATATCAAGGGATTCGCTATGGAATACAGCACACTCGGCAGGTCTGGGCTGCGCATTTCGCGTCTTTGTCTTGGCGCCATGACCTTTGGCGCCGGTACCGGCATCTGGGGCGAAATTGCCGGCCTCGACCGTGCCCAGGCCACCCGGCTTGTCGCGATGGCCGTCGAGCGCGGTATCAATCTGATCGATACCGCTGACGCCTATTCGCAAGGGCAATCTGAAGCGGTCGTCGGTCAGGCGCTGGCCGATCTTGGACTCGACGAATCGCGCATGCTGGTCGCGACCAAAGTCCGGCTGCGCACAGGAGCCGGCCACAACGACGTCGGTCTCGGCCGCTCGCACATCATGCGCTCGGTGGAAACGAGTCTTCGGCGTATCGGCCGGGATCATATCGACCTGTTTCAGTTGCACGACCGCGATGAACTCGTTCCGCTGGAAGAAACGCTGCGTGCTCTCGACGACCTGGTGAGGCAGGGCAAGGTGCGCCATCTCGGGGTCTGCAACTTCAGCGCGGGCGACCTGGAGCGTGCACAGGGCATTACCGCCCGCACGCACTGGGCTCGCATTGTCAGCAATCAGGTTCACTATGCGCTGACGAGCCGCGACGTCGAGCATGAGATCGCGCCCGTGGCAAAGGCGAACGATGTTGCGCTTATGGTGTGGAGTCCGCTCGCGGGCGGATACCTGAGCGGTAAGTACACGCAGGGAAGCAGCGGCGAAACCGGGCGTCGGACCAGGCTGAATTTTCCGCCGATCGATCCCGCAAAGGCGGATCCTATCGTTCGCGTAGTGTGCGACATCGCTGCGGAGTTGAACGCGTCGCCCGCTCAGGTGGCATTGGCGTGGATTCTGGCACGCCGTGAAGTCTGTTCTGTCATTGTGGGCGCGCGCACGCCAGAGCAACTCGCCGCTAACCTCGACGCTCAGCAGATCGCGTTGAACGCGGCGCAGACCGAACGTCTGAATCAGGTTTCGCAGCCGCACCTGCCTTATCCTTACTGGATGCAGCAGTTCCACGACAAGGATCGGGTGGTGGTCTGATTGCTTGGCGAGCGACAATTCTGTCACCCGATCGAGGGCGACGAAAGAATGCAGCGGATGCCGTGCCGCTCTACGCGACACGGCATCCGCTGCTTGCACAAAAAAGCGCGTGTTGACGTACCGCTTAGACCAGCGTCAGTTTGACGTCGATGTTGTTGCGCGTCGCGTTCGAATAAGGACAGACCACATGTGCCTTGTCGATCAGCGCTTGCGCCTCTGCGCGGTCCATGCCCGGCAGCGAGATTTTCAGTTCGACTTCGATGCCGAAGCCATTGGGAATCTGTCCGATGCCGACGCTGCCGTCAATGGCGACGTCCTTCGGCAAGGCGATCTTCTCGCGCGCGCTGACCGCCCTCAACGCGCCGATGAAGCACGCGCTATATCCCGCCGCGAAGAGTTGCTCGGGGTTGGTTCCGTCGCCGCCTCCGCCGCCGAGCTCCTTCGGCGTGGTCAGCTTGAGATCGAGGTTGCTCTCGGGAACCGTCGCACGCCCGTCGCGCCCGCCGGTGACGTGCGCATGAGCACGGTACAAGACTTTTTCAATCGACATTCGAGACTCCTTTACGTGTCAGGGTGGTCGAAGACTTCCCGGTGCGTCAGCAAGTTGAAGGCCGCGCCGTGAAGCGTCATGCACAAGCATACTCAAAGCGACGCGAACGCGCTCGGTGCGAGCCGGGCCGCTCGATCAAGCGACGTGTGCATGCTTGATCAAGACGATAGTACGAACGCAACAGTCGTGTCGACCGGACAATCACGAAGCAATCCCAACCGGTCGTCTACCCCGACAGCGCAAGCATCTCCTGGAAGCGAGGTAGTCGCAGCAACCGGCACGAAACGCGAGCAAGCCGCGCGCACGCTAGCATCGCACAGCCGGAAACGCCCGTGGCGCGGCCCTGCGCGACCCATGGCACGAGCACGGTGATGCGAGTATTGAATGTGAGCTTTTACTCGTAATATCCTCCGTACGGAACGCAACGAGCGATCCGATTCAACGGAGATCGACATGACCGATATCACGACCGCCATGAAGCTCAATCACGTGAGCTTCCCTTCATCCGATGTGAGCGCCACCGCCACCTTCTTCGAGGACCATCTAGGCTGTACGGTTGCCGCGCGAGGAACGAGCTGGTTTCTGAAACGCCCCGGATTCGACATCGTGATCGATGATGCCGCCGACCATCCGGTGCAATGGCCTCACAACTTTCACATCGGCTTCGAACTGGCGTCCCTCGACGAGGTTCGCGGGCTTTACGAGCGGATGGCCGCCGCGGGTGTCGTGATGAAAACCGGCGTCTTCAAGCATGAACGCGGCTCGCGATTTTTCTGCGAGGTACCCGGCGGCGTGCTCGTCGAAATCAATACGCGTTCGGATGCCGACGAGCAATATCGCGGCACCTTCGACCTCTGACGTTCTCGGCGACCCCGCTGCGGAATGCCGAATGCTGAACCGAAACGCCGGATTCAGAAGCTGACGAATGCCTGCACGAGCCGGTTAAAAGCGCCGGCGTTCGACACATTCATGCCGTGCGACGCGCCGGCGATGGTTTGCCGCTCCGCATAGTCGATCCATTCCGCGAGCTTTTCGATGTTGTTGCGGAACATGCGCGGGCTGCGCTGCCCGTCGATCAGCAGCGTCCGGCACTGCACGCCGCGCGCGGTTTCGCGGGAATAAGCGGGCAACGGATCGCGGAGCTGCTTGGGCAGCGTGCCCGCGTTGTCGATCGCCATGGTGCGGAATGCAACCGGGCTCTTGCGCCACGATCCGGGCACGCTTACCGAATCGACGAAAAGCTCCAGACCCGCATCGATCTGCTGGCTCTCGATGAGTTCGGCGACGCGCGCACGCAGCACATTGGTCGTGGCGGGCAGCGTCGCGTCCGGCATGCCGTCGATCTGCAGCGGACCGCCCGGGTCCGCGAGCGTTAGCGTCTTCATGAGCCGCGGATAGTCGCGCGCGACATGAAACGCCACGCAGCCGCCGCGCGAATGGCCGACCAGATGGACGGGCCCGAGGTCGATCGCCTCGATGAACTCGGCCAGCTCGGCGACGTGCGTCTGCCAGCCGAACTCGCCCTGGATGCACGCCTCGCTCGCCGGCCAGTAGTGGCTCAGGCTCACCGAGATGCAGCGGAAATGCTGCGAGAGCGCTGCGGTCTGGGCATTCCAGTAGCGATAGTCGCACAGCGAGCCGTGCACGAACACGAGCGGCTCGCCTTCTCCGCACTCGACGTACGGCACGCAGATGCCCGATGCGATGGTCGCAAACGACAGTTCGGGTACGGCAAGCACTGAGAGGTCGGTACGGGCGTTCATGGACTGGCTCCTTTGCGGCCACTATGCCCCATGTCGCTACTTTAGAAAATCGCGTAATATTGATCGAATCTATCTACTTTTCTGATGCCAGACCCATTGAAAGCCCTCGACCTGGACGTGATGACCATGATCGTCGCCGTCGCCGACACCGGCAACATCAGCCGGGCGGCGGAAGTCGTGCATCGTTCGCAATCGGCGGTGAGCATGCAGATCAAGACGCTCGAGACCGCGCTGGGCAAGCCGCTGTTCGTGCGCAAGCCGAGAAACGTGGTCCCGACGCAGGACGGCGAAGTGCTGCTGACGTACGCTCGCCGTATGCTCGCATTGCGCGACGAGGCGTGGGCGGCGGTGGTCCGGCCGGACGTGACCGGGCGCGTGAGCATCGGCGTGCCGGACGACTACGCGTCGTCGCTGCTGCCGCCGATCCTCAAGAAGTTTTCCGCGACCTATCCGAAGGTGGAGATTCAGGTCGTCGGTTTGCCGAGCGTCGCACTCGCGCCGATGGTGAAGGACGGCTCGGTCGATCTCGTATGCGCAACGCGAGTCAAGGGCTTGTCAGGCGAATTCATCCGGCTTGAGCCGATGGAATGGGCGGCGGCGCCGAGTGCCGATGAAATATGGCGCGAGCGGCCATTGCCGATCGCCGTGTTCCTGCCGGGCAGCGTCGCACGCGAGAACGCGATTCGCAGCCTGGAGCGGGCGAAGATTCCCTACCGCACCTCGTATGAGAGTCCGAGTCTGCTGGGCCTGCTGTCGATGGCCGAAGCGGGGTTGGCGATTGTTCCGCTCGCGCGATGCGCGGTGCCGGCACACTTCACGCTGCTTGGACGTGCGCACGGCTTGCCCGAGATCCCCGCGCTGGAAATGGTGCTCGCGCGCAGCACGGCTTCGAATCGTCCGCCGTGCGATTTTCTGGCGGAGAAGATTGTTTCGGAGTTGAGGCGTTAGCTTGCCCGGCATTCGTGTCAATCGCCCGAGATCATTGCCCGATTTCAGCGGCTTTCAGCGCCGCTCGCGCGTGCAACTCGTCTTCGCGATCGAACATGCCGATCAGAACGATCTGCGATTCCGCGCAAGCGCGGGCCGACGACGCGCTGAGCACGACGCGATTGCCGACCACATGCAACTCATGCAACGCGCCGTCGCTTTCCAGGCGCACGAAGCCTTTCGCGCGCAGCAGCTTCGCCGAAAAACTCCGCAGCGCTTCCTTCAGCTTCTTGCGGCTCAGGCACGCGTTGGTGGTAAACGAAAAGCTGCACAAATCGCGCGGCGTGGGAGAGGCGGAGAGCGGCAGTGCGCCGGTGTTGCGCGCGGGCAGCACATGCCGGTCGAAGATCAGACCGAGCTGCACGGCTGCGTGCGTCGCTTGCACGATGACACGGCTATTCGCAAGCGCTTCGACGCGCGCTTTGACAGCCTCGCGCGAAGGCTCGCTGAGCAGATCCATCTTGTTCAGCACGATGGCCGTGGCACCCGCAATCTGCCGCTGCGCGATGTCGCCGACATAAGGATCGGCCAGCGTCTCTTCGACGCGCTCCGCGTCCACCAGCACGACGATGCCGTCCAGACGAAACGCGCGGTCGAGCAAGCCGATCTGCGCGATACGCACCGGGTCGGACACGCCGCTCGCCTCGATGATCAGCAGATCGGGCGCGTCGCTGCGCGAACTCACGGCAAGCAGCGCTTCGACCAGCCGGCCGCCGATCGAGCAGCACACGCAGCCATTTTCCAGATTGATCACGTCGTCGGTGCGCTGGCGAATCAGCGAAGCATCGATATTGATCGAGCCGAAGTCGTTGACGAGCACGGTGATGCGCCGCGATCCGGCGTTGCTCAGAATATGGTTGAGCAGTGTCGTCTTTCCCGCGCCGAGATAGCCGCCGATGACGACGAGCGGAATCGCACTCATCCCGCTGGCGCCTGGAAGATGCGTCCGCCGAGCACCGTGCCCCACACTTCCAGATCCTTGAGACGCTGCGGCGCGACCTCGGCCGGGTCTTCGGCGAGCACCGCGAAGTCCGCGAATTTGCCGACTTCGATACTGCCCACCAGATGGTCCAGCTTGAGCGTGTAGGCTGCGCCGAGCGTGATCGCGCGCAACGCGTCGGCAACCGGCACGCGTTCATTGGCGCCGAGCACGCGGCCCGACGCGGTTTCGCGCTGCGACGCGCACCATGCGGTGAAGAGTGGATTGAGCGGCGTGATGGGCGCATCGGAATGAAAGGCGAACGGAATGCCCAGGCGGCGCGCCGACTCCGCCGCGTTCATGCGATTCGCGCGATCCGCGCCCATGGTTTGCGTATAGTGCGCGTCGCCCCAGTAGTAGATGTGGTTCGAGAAGAAATTGATGCACAGCCCGAGGCTCGCCGCCCGCGCGAGCTGGCTGGCGTCCGCCATCTGGCAGTGCTGCAGCGTATGCCGATGATCGCGTCGCGGATGAAGCGTGAGAAGCCGCTCGAAGGCATCGAGCACGAGTTCGGTCGCCTCGTTGCCGTTGGTGTGCACGTGCAGTTGCAGGCCGGCTTCGTGAAACGGCGTGAACACGTCGACGAACTGGCTCGGCGGAATCAGCCACAAGCCATTGGGCTTGCCGTTCAGATAGCCGGGCCATTTCAGGCGCGCGGTGAAGCCCTGAATCGATCCGTCGACGATGAACTTGACGGGCCCGAAGTGCAGCTTCGGTGTCGCGGTTTCCATCGCGGAGAGCACTTGTTGCGCGCCGCCTTCGGGACTGCGTTGCGGTGCGAAGGCGGGCACGATGCGCACCGGAAAATCCTCGTTGGCGGTGACTTCGCGCAGGTTGCGGTTGCCCAGTTCGGAGAAGTCATTGACCAGGTCGGTCGCGGTCGTCACGCCGGCGAGTTGCGCGACCCGGCCGAAATTCCAGATGGCCTTCGTGCTTTCGCTCGCGGCGATCGAGAGGCCGGCGCCGATCACGCGGTAGACCGGGAACATCGCGGCGAACTCCTGCAACTCGCCGGTCGGCTGTCCGCTCCCGTCCTTGTCGATGCCGTCGATATCCGTTTCCTCGTCGATGCCCGCAAGAGACAGCATCGCCGAATTGACGTTCATCAGGTGCACGCTCGCATGCAGGATCACGATGGGCCGCTTGGCCGACACCGTGTCGAGTTCGCGCACGCTCAGGCGTTGGGTGCCGAAGAAGATCGGATCGAAGCCCCACGCGAGCAACGGAGCATCGGCCGAGGTCATTTCCGCCTGGGCCGCCTTCAGCCGCTCGATCACGGCGTCCAGCGTCGTCAGGCCGGGCCAGCGCCGGCCGTCGGGGCCGCGGCGGTCGTAGTAGCCGACATAGACGGCGTCCCACATCGCACCTTCCATGAGATGGCAATGGCCTTCGACAAACCCCGGCATCAGCACTTTGTCGCTGAACGTATCGACGATTTCCGCGTCGCCCCATTGCTTCACGTCGTCAGCGCCGCCTACCGAGAGGATCTTGCCGTCGCGAATCGCGACGTGCGTCGCATAGGGTTGCATGGGATTCATCGTCACGATCTTCTTCGCAACGAACACTTGTGTCGGGTGCTGCTCTTCTCGTCGAGTCATAGTGCAGTGATTGAAGTTCATTCAGCTCGGTTTCAACCGAGCGCGTGCGCGCGGCTCGGTTTCGCGGTGAGGTTCACCGCCGTCAGCACCAGCAGATTCACGCCGAGGCATACCAGTCCCAGATTGAAGCCGCCGAGGTCGATCTGCAATACGTACAGGATGATCGCGAGCACCTGCCCGGTCAACATGCCGGACGCGATGGCGGACGGCCGCACGCGCAATCCGAACAGTACGACCATCACGCCGGGGAAGAACTGCGTCACGCCGTAATACGTGGTGTTGATCAGCGTGAGCATCAGATTCGGCGTGAGCAGCGTCATCACGATCGACACCAGCAGGTACAGCACGATCACCACTTTCGCGCTCGTCTTCTGGCGAGCTTCCGGCATGCCAGGCAGGAGATTGCGTGTGACGATCGGGCCGATCGCGAGACAGATGCCGGCCAGCACGAGCAAGCCGGAGAGCGACGCGCCGGCGGCGACGAGTCCGAGCAGCCAGCCCGGCAACAGCCGGATCGCGGCAGCGAAGAATGCTTCATTGGGCGACGCGAGATGCAGGTTCTGACTGATCGCATAGTACGACGCGACCACGAGAAACGGATACATCAGCATGTACAGCGGCATGGCGACCTGCGTGCGGCGGATCGTGTTCGCGCTTTTCGCGGTAAAGAAGTTCTGCACCGCGAACGGCATGACGTAGAAGCCGAGCGACTGGAACAGCATGGTGCTCATCGAGAAGGTCAACTGGTGCGAATTCATCCGGTTGCTCACATGCAGGCTGGCCGCATGAAACACTTCGGTCACGCCGACTTCCATCGAGACAGCGACACCGGTGACGACGATCGCGACGACCATCAGGATATCCTTCAGCACGGCGATATACGCCGATGCGCGTACGCCGGCGATCGCGATATAGGTGAACGCGAGCAACGCCGCAAACAGGATCAGATACAGCGGTTTGAAGTTCCAGCCGAGACCGTTCAATGCGGCCACTAGCCCGGTGAACTGCAACTGCCCCCACGGAAGCAGAAAGACGATCGCCGAGCCCGCGACGATCAGTTCGAGCGAGCGGCTCTGAAAATGTCCCTTGAACAGATCGGGCAGGGTGATCGCGTTATAGCGCTTGCCGGCTTGCCAGATCTTCGGACCGATGAAATAGCCGACGGGATAGGCCAGCAGAATGTAGCCGAGAAACCAGACGCCGTAGGTCGGTCCTTTGGCATAGATGCCGCCCGGAAAGCCGACCATCGTGCCGATGCTGTAGATCTCGCCGGCCGCGAGGAAGAACACGAGGTAGGCGCCGAATTGCCGCGACGCCACGAAGAAGTCATGCACGCTTTGCGGACCACGTCCCTTGTTCGAACGGATCGCCAGGTAGAGCGAGAAAGCGAGAAAGCCGAGAAAGACTGCGGTGGCCATCCGGACACTCCTTTAGCGGTTTTGCGGGTGGGACTCGTCGTGGCGGCAGTCGAACACGCGCCAGCAGATCATCAGGCACCCGGAGGTGAGGATGAACCACGCGAAGATCCAGGCGTAGATGAACGGCACGCCCAATACGAAGCGGTCGACGGACGCCACCCACGGCAGCAGGCCGACCACGCCCAGATAGGGAATGCCGAGTCCGATAAACAGTTTGAGCACCTTAACTCCTCGCAGCGTGAAGTCGTGGACAGGCGCGGCCAACAGCTCTGGCAGTCGCGCAAGGACAGGCAATCGGTGAAGATAACGGCCAGTACCCTCAGTGTTGCCGAACAAAAAAATAGAACCATAGAGCCAGTTGCCGGGAGTCTATGAGTCCAATTCAGCAAATGCCGTGGATACGGCGAAACCCGCGTCCGTACTCGCTGCACCAGGCGAAAGCACCGCACTGGACCTACCCGTCGGACAGACCCCCTGCCTACAATTTCCTCACGGATCGCCAGCCGCCGGCTGCGTCTCATGCCTTATCGAAACGAAAGCGAAAGTCATCCAGGAGGAGAAAGCAATGGCTCAAACACAGACCCCGCTGCAGCACGTCACGGCCGAGACGCTGGCCGCGTTTTCCGATGCGTTCAATCGTCATGACGCGGATGCGTTGATGACCTTCATGACCGACGATTGCGTGTTCGATGCAGCAGGCGGTCCGGAAGTCTTCGGCACGCGCTTCGTGGGCCGCGACGCGACCCGCGCGGCGTTCGAAGCGGTCTTCAAGACCTTTCCCGACGCGCATTGGGGCAAGGGGCGCCACTACGTGAGCGGCGAACGCGGCGTGTCCGAGTGGGTGTTCACGGGAACGCACGCGGAAGGCTGGCGTATCGAGGCGGAAGGTTGTGACCTGTTCGAGTTCCGCGACGGCCTCATCGCGGTCAAGCGGGCCTTCCGCAAGGAACGTCCGAAGCAGAACCTCGCACGCTGATCGGGAGCTTCACATGGAGCACAGTGAAATCGAACGCGTCGCGCAAGGCATGCCGTCCGGCCGCGAAGACGATACGCGCTACGATCCGGCGTACGACCCGCTGGTGTCGCCGGGACCGGGCTGGGGCAAGCAATACGCGCCGACCTACTGGGTCGCGACCGCGGGCACACCGCCCGAAGACGATGGTCCGATCACGGCGGATGTCGACGTGGATGTGGCGATCATCGGCGGCGGCTATACCGGGCTCGCCACGGCGCTTTGTCTCGCGCGGGAGCACGGCATCAAGGCGGTCGTGCTGGAAGCCAACAAGACGAGTTGGGGCTGCAGCAGCCGCAACGGCGGGCAAGGTCAGAATGCCTCGGGCCGGTTGTCGCGTTCCCAATGGATCGAACGTTGGGGTAAAGACGTCGCGTTGAAAATGCACGACGAGATTCAGGAAGGTTTCGATAACTTCAAGTCGTTGATCGCGGAGATCGATTGCGATCCGCAACCCGGCGGCCACTTTCTGATCGCGCACCGTCCGCGCATCATGCAGAAGCTGGCGGCCGAGGCCAAGGTCTGGAAAGACGTGTTCGGCTATCCGTCCGAGCTGATCGACAAGCAGACCTTCCAGCGCGAGTACGTCAACGATCACGAAGCGGCCGGCGCGCTGCACGAGCCGGAAGGCATCGGCATTCATGCATTGAAGCTCGCCTTCGGCTATCTGCGGCTGGCCCGCGAAGCGGGCGCCAAGGTGCATCCGGCGAGCCCCGTGCTCGGCTGGGAGACGATCAATGGCGTGCATCATTTGCGCACACCTGGCGGTATTGTGCGGGCGCGCGCGGTCGGCATTGCAACCGGCGCGTATACGGCGCAAACGCTGCACAACTCGCTGCGCAGCCGCATCATGCCGATCCTGTCGAATTCAATGGTCACGCGACCGCTCACGAAGCAGGAAATCGACGCATGCAACTTTCGCACGACCCAGGTGCTCACCGACACACGCACGCTGCGCTTCTACTATCGCTTCCTGCCTGACAACCGCTTGCAGATCGGCAGCCGTTCCGCGATCACCGGCGCCGACGCGCCCAATTCGCGCCACTACGATCTGCTGGTGGAAGGCATGTTGCGCAAATTTCCGGCCTTGCGCGGCGTCGCGATCGATTATTCATGGTGGGGCTGGGTGGACGTCAGCCACGACATGATGCCGCGCGTGTATCAACCGGATCCGATGCAGACGGTGTACTACGCGCTCGGCTACGGCGGCAACGGCGTGTCGTATTCGCAGCAGGCCGGGCGGCGGCTCGCCGAACGCATCGCGGGAAAGGGCACGAAACAGACGCTGCCGATCTTCACGTCGCCCTTGCCGGGGCACCCGTTTGCGCCATTCCGGCGAATCGGCCAGCGGATGCTGTATCAGCTTTATTTCCGCCGCGACGAAAAGCCCTGATGCCGCGGGCGGAGATTCACCCGCGCGCATGCGGCGCTGAACTCGCAACTTGCCGCGCGCACGGCGCAAACGGCGCACACTTGCAGCATGCGCCCAGGCTGCGCGGTGCTTCATAAAAAATCATAGGGCGAGACGCATGGGCGTCCTCGCCTCATCCAGTCTTGAAGACGGCAGGACCTGGGCGGCTGCATGGCAGACCGGCCCGGTCCGCGATCGGATAACGGAACGTGGAGGTGACATGCAGCGATCTACAGATACAACGGAATTGAAGGCGGGCCTCAAACAGCGCCACATGACGATGATCGCGCTCGGCGGCGTGATCGGCGCGGGGCTCTTCGTCGGCAGCGGCGTGGTCGTGCAACAGGCCGGCCCCGCGGCGGTGCTGTCGTTTCTGATCACCGGCGCGCTGGTCGTGCTGGTCATGCGGATGCTCGGCGAAATGGCCTGCGCGATGCCGGCCGTCGGCTCGTTCTATGAATACGCGCGGCTGGCGTTCGGCGGCAAGCGCGCCTCCGGCAATCTTGCGGGCTTTCTGACCGGCTGGATGTACTGGTATTTCTGGGTCATCGTCGTCGCGGTGGAGGCCGTGGCGGGCGCGAAGCTCGTGCAGTTCTGGTTGCCGGATGTTCCCGCGTGGGCGATCAGTCTCGTATTGCTGGTGACGCTCACGGCGACCAACCTGGTCTCAGTCGGCAGTTACGGCGAGTTCGAGTTCTGGTTCGCGTCGATCAAGGTCGCGGCGATCATGGTGTTTCTGTTTCTCGGCGGCATGTATGTGCTGGGACTGTGGCCCGCGGCGAAGCACGTCACCGCCGTGCTGCCGACGCTGCTCTCGCACGGCGGCTTGATGCCGAAGGGCATCGGACCCGTGCTGAGCGGAGCGGTTGCCGCCACGGGCTTTTACTTCGGCGCGGAGATCGTCACGATCGCGGCGGCTGAAGCGCAGGAGCCGGCCAAGGCCGTCGCCAAAGCGACGAACTCGGTGATCACGCGTGTGCTGGTTTTTTATGTCGGCTCGATCCTGCTCGTCGTCGCGCTTGTGCCCTGGAACTCTCCGAAGATGGCGACGCCGTACGTCAGCGCGCTCGATGCCATGGGTATTCCGGCCGCCGCCAGCGTCATGAACGCGATCGTGCTCACCGCGGTGCTGTCGGCGCTCAATTCGGGGCTCTACGCCGCGTCGCGGATGATCTTCGCGCTGACGCGCCATGGCGATGCGCCTGCCGCGCTCGCCAAGGTCAATCGCCGCGGCGTGCCGGTGCGCGCGATTCTGATCGGCACCGTGTTTGGCTACGCGTCGGTGGTGATGTCGTATGTGTCGCCGGATACGGTGTTCGCCTTCCTCGTGAATTCGTACGGCACGGTGGCGATTTTCGTCTACGTGCTGATCGCGATCTCGCAACTGAAACTGCGCGCCCGCATCGAACGGGATGCGCCAGAGAAACTGCGCGTCAGGATGTGGTGCTACCCGTATCTCACGTGGGTCGCGATCATCGGCATGGTCGGCATTCTGGTGGCGATGGCGTTCATTCCCGAGCAGCGTCAGCCGTTGTGGTTCGGGGTCGCGAGCCTCGGTGTGCTGCTTCTCGCTTATCTGCTGCGCGTCCGCAAGACGGGCGCCGGGTTCAGCGAACCGGACACGCTGGAATACCGGCACCACCATCACTGATATGAGAATGGCGCGTAGGCTGTAAAAAAACGAGATGATTTGTATCGAAAAAAGAAAGTGCGTATGATGGACCGGCGAGGCCGCGCCGCCTGTTTGCTGGGCGCCGGCCCCCGTCGTGACGAAGTGCGGAGGAGACCGTAGTGACCGATATCGTGACAGGCAAGCCGGACCGGATGGTCTCGGTGCGCACGTTGTTTGGCATCGACTCAGGCTTGATGGTGCCGGCCTTCAGCGAACGCGACGACCACGTTCCGGAGATCGACGAGGTGTACCGCTTCAATCCTGAAGTGACGCTGGCGATTCTCGCCGGCTTCATGCGCGAGCGCCGCGTGATGGTGCAGGGCTTGCACGGCACGGGCAAATCCACGCACATCGAGCAGGTTGCGGCGCGTCTGAACTGGCCCTGCGTGCGCGTGAATCTCGACGGGCATATCAGCCGTCTTGATCTGGTGGGCAAAGACGCGATCATCGTGCGCGACGACGTGCAGGTCACCGAATTCCAGGAAGGCATCGTGCCGTGGGCGCTGCAACGGCCCATGGCGTTGATCTTCGACGAATACGACGCCGGCCGTCCCGACGTGATGTTCGTGATCCAGCGCATTCTCGAGCGCGACGGCAAATTCACGCTGCTCGATCAGAACCGCGTGATTCATCCACATCCGTACTTCCGGTTGTTCGCCACGACCAATACGGTCGGCCTCGGCAATCTGAATGGCCTTTACCACGGCACGCAGTTGTTGAATCACGCGCAGATGGACCGGTGGAACGTGGTGGCCACGCTCAACTATCTGCCGCGCGCCGAAGAGGCCAGCATCGTGCTGGCGCGCGTGCCGGAACTCGCCGACGCGACCGGCCGCGCGCTGATCGAGTCGATGATCAGCGTGGCGGAATTGACGCGCAAAGGCTTCGCCACCGGCGATCTCTCCACGCTGATGTCGCCGCGCACGGTGATCGACTGGGCGGAGAATTGCCAGATCTTCCGCGATCCGGCGATGGCGTTTCGCCTGACCTTCGTCAACAAGTGCGACGAGGCGGAACGGCCTATCGTGGCTGAGTATTTCCAACGCTGCTTCGATAGGGAGATGGAAAGCGCGGCGGAGCGCGAGGCGCGCTCGACGGTGCCGCAATGACGCCTGCCGAGCGGCAAGCAACACGCCGCGCCGAACAGCGTCAGAACCTGTGCGCGGCGGCGGTGCGCGCACTGACCGGAGACGCCGAGCTGCATTACCGCGCCGGCCGTCTGTACCGTGGCCTGCGCGCGCTGCCGCTGCACGCGCCGCATCTGCGCACGGACCCGCAGGTCGACGATCTGATGTCCCTGCGCGGCGCAGCGGACGGTGCTGCATTACGCCTGACGCATTCCGATGCGCAGCTCCACGCGAGGCTGTGTCCCGCCGAGCCGATCGAGCGGCTCCTGTTCGAACTGTTCGAACAGTTGCGCTGCGAAGCGCTCGCACCGGCCAGCATGCCGGGGCTCGCGCAGAATCTGCGCCATCGCTTCGAGACATGGTCGCGCGCTTTCTATCGCACTGGACTGATCGACGGGCACCTGGGCATTCTGCTGTACACCGTGGCCCAGATCGTCTGGTCGCGTCTGTCGGGCTGGCCCGTACTGGAAGAGACCGAAGGTCTGATCGAAGCCACGCGTGCCGCGATCACACCGACGTTGGGCGTGCCGCTCGCGGCACTGCGGCGGCATCGAATGGAGCAGGGCGAGTTTGCGATTCATGCGCTCGAGTTCGCCCGTCTCGTTGGCGTGATGATGCGTGAAGCGCGCGCGCAGTCCCTCGAAGAAGACGAGCAGGCACCGGAAGACGACGAAGCCGTGCGCGCCATGTTCACGCTCTGGTTCGACACCGACGAAGGCGAGCAGGTCGACATGGGCCTCGCCGCCACCGGCGAGAGCCGCGTTCTCAGAGACGCCGAGCATCGTTACCTCGCGTACACCACGCGCTACGACCGCGAGTTCGTGCCGGGCTCGCGCATACGCAGCGAGTTGCTGGCGGAATACCGCGACCAGCTCGACAAGCGCATCGCCGCGCAGCGCATCAACGTGCCGCGGCTCGCGTATGCGCTCAAGGCCGCGCTCGCGGTGCCGCAACGCGATGGTTGGTCGTTCGGTGAAGAGCACGGCCGCATCGACGGCCGGCGTCTCGCCCAACTGGTCAGCTCGCCGGCGGAGCGGCGTTTGTTTCTGCTAGAACGGCACAAGCCGATCGCCGATTGCGTGGTGAGTTTTCTGATCGATTGTTCGGGGTCCATGCGAACCTATATCGAGCCGGTGGCGCTGCTGGTGGACGTGCTCACGCGCGCGCTCGATCAGGCCGGTGTCGCCAGCGAGGTCTTGGGTTTCTCGACCGGCGCCTGGAACGGCGGCCGCGCGCGGCTCGACTGGCTGGCCGGCGGCCGGCCGCATCATCCGGGGCGGCTCAATGAGCTCGCCCACCTCGTCTTCAAGGATGCCGCGACGAGTTGGCGGCGCGCTCGCGCCGACATCGCCGCGTTGTTCAAGGCCGATCTGTTCCGCGAAGGCGTGGACGGCGAGGCGGTCGACTGGGCCTGCACGCGCCTGCGCGCGCGTGCCGAGGCGCGGCGGATTCTTGTCGTGATCTCGGACGGCAGTCCGATGGACAGCGCCACCGCTCAGGTCAACGACACCTACTACCTGGACAATCACCTGAAGCAAGTAGTCGCGCGCAACGAAGCCGCGCGCGACGTCGAATTGCTGGGCCTTGGCGTCGGACTCGATCTCAGTCCGTATTACCGCCGTTGTCTTGCGGTCGATCTGTCCACACCGCCGGACATGTCGCTGTTCGCCGAACTCGTCGGATGGATCGGCGCACGGCGGTAGGTGGACCGTGGCGTTATCAGGCGCCTTAGCGGATCAACTGCTGCAACGCATGCAGAATCAGCGAGCCGCCAATCACCACCAGAATCGCATACGCGATACGGCGCGTCATCACACCCGACAGAGGCGGCGGATACTGCCGCGCCACGATCGTCATCAGCGCGACGACCGGGACCGCGAACGCGGCCTGCATCCAGAGATCGGCGTCGAGTTGACCCTCGTACGCGCTAAACAGCGTGCGAGTGATCGACGTCACCGTAAAGATCAGAATCAACGCGTAGCGGATCTGCACGAGCGAGAGCGGCTGGCGATAGAACTGAAAAATCAACGGCGGCCCGGATACACCGAACATGCCGCTCAGCAGCCCACCGAACACCCCGCTGACGAAGAAACTCCGATTGCCTGAGCGGCAAGCGAGCGGAGCCGGCCGCAGCGCCGCGCTCAGGCCGCCATACAGCACCACGGCGCCCAGCAGCAGTTGCAACACGCCGGAAGCCGCATTGCTCAACAGATCCAGCACCAGCACGCCGGCGACCACCGACGGCAGAATGCCCAGCGTAGCGGCGCCCACCGCGCGCCAGTCGATGTGATGAAATTTGCCGGGCAGGGCAGTCGCGCTGTTGGCGAGGGTCACGAGGCTGAGCAAAGCGGCGAGACTCGTGACCGGCGCCAGGTCGAGGCCGCTCGCGGCGCCGATGACGATCATGCTCAGACCGAAGCCGGTAATGGTTTGAAAATAGCTCGCGACGCCCATCAGTGCGAGGAGCGGCAGCAACTTCTGAACGATCATGAATGAGACGGTGTGAGGAGGGCGTCGGGATGCGTGAGCGCGGCTTGAGCCTGAACCGCGGTGACGGCGGTGACGTAGTAGATGTCGTCCGCGCTGCAGCCGCGCGACAGGTCATTGGCGGGCTTGCGCAGGCCTTGCAGCAAGGGGCCGATCGCCTTCGCGCCGCCGATCCGCTCGGCCAGCTTGTAGCCGATGTTGCCCGCCTCGAGACTCGGAAACACCAGCACGTTGGCGTGGCCCTCCACCTGCGAGTGCTTGACCTTGCGAAGCGCGATTTCGGAGACGATAGCCGCGTCGAGTTGCACGTCGCCGTCGATCGCGAGATGCGGGCGGCGTTCCTGCACGATGTGGGTGGCGTTGACCACTTTGTCGACGGCCGCATGATGAGCGCTGCCGCTCGTCGAAAACGACAGCATCGCCACGCGCGGCTCGTCCATCAGCAGGCTTTTTGCGCTGTCCGCCGCGGCCATCGCGATCTCGGCGAGTTGGGCGGCATCGGGTTCCACCACGAGCGCGCAGTCGGAAAAGATCAGGCCGCCCTTGAGCGTGTGGAACGGCTCGCACAGCATCATCAGGAAGAAGCTCGACACGAGCTTGAATGAAGGCGCGATGCCGATGATCTGAATCGCGTTACGCACCACGTCGGCGGTGGTGTTGACCGCGCCGGACACGGAACCGTCGGCGTGGCCGAGGCGCACCATCAGGTTCGCGAAGCATAGCGGGTTGAGGATTTCGCTCTGTGCTTGTTGGAGCGTCATGCCTTTCTTGCTGCGCAGAGCGAACAGTTCGTCGGCATATAACGGTGCCAGCGCCGAAGTGGCGGGGTCCACCAGTTCCATACCGTTTAGATCGACGTCGAAGCGGGCGGCGGCTTCCCGGATGCGCGTGGCGTCACCGACCAGCAGAATGCGCGCAATGCCTTCGCTGCTCGCGCGCTGCGCCGCCTGCAACACGCGCGGATCCTCGGCCTCGCTCAGCACGATGCGCATCGGCGAATGGCGCGCTTGTTCAATGATGCGGTTGATGGCTTTCATAGGAGTGGCCGGTTGAAAAGGCAGCGAGACGTACAACGGAGAAGCCGGAGACAGAGCGCCCGTGCGGGCGCAACTGTTTCCGGCCTGTGAGCGCGGCGGGCTCCGTCCGTCTGAGCACGAAGCCCGCCGGCGCCCAAAACGCTCAGACGTAGTCCTTATACTTGTCGAGCATGCGCACCGGCTTGGAGAGCGCGTCGCGGCGGAACGGATCACCCAGTTCACGGGTACACATGATCTCGATGATGGTGGTCTTGCCGTGGTTCATCTGCGCGTCGATCGCGCGCTTGAGCGCCGGGCCGACATCTTCGAGACGGTCCACCACGATGCCCTCGGCGCCCATCGCGCGGGCAATGGCGGCGAAGCTCTGGTTGTCGAGTTCACCCGCGACGAAGCGGCGATTGTAGAAGTCCACCTGGTTCTTCTTCTCGGCGCCCCATTGGCGGTTATGGAACACCACCGCCGTCACCGGAATGTTGTGGCGCACGCAGGTCATGGTTTCCATCAGGCTCATGCCCCATGCGCCATCGCCCGCATACGAAACGGCCGGGCGATGCGGCGCGGCGACCTTGGCGCCGATGATGGTCGGAAACGCGTAGCCGCAATTGCCCCAGCTCATCGCCGCGAAGAAGCTGCGCGGCTTGTTAAAGCGCAGATAACTGTTGGCCACCGAGTTGATGTTGCCGATGTCGGTCGAGACCATCACGTCCTCGGGCATGGCCTTTTCCAACTCGCGCAGCACCTGGCGCGGATGCAGATAGGTGCCGCCGCCGGGCGTGCGTTCCTGCTTCTGCTCCTCGATCATGTCGAGGCTGTAGGCGTCGCGTTCGTGCGTCCAGTCGTCGAGCTCTTTCTCCCACGCCGCTTTCTCCGATGCGATCTGGCCGCCGCGTTCCTCGCGCGTGGCGTCGCAGGCAATCTTGCGTCCGGCAAGGCGCTCGGTCAGCGCGACGGCAGCGGCTTTCGCGTCGCCGCAGATGCCCACTGAGATCTTCTTCACCAGGCCGAGCATCTTGTGGTCGGCATCGATCTGGATGATCTTGGCGTTGGTCGGCCAGTAGTCCATGCCGTGCTGCGGCAGCGTGCCGAACGGTCCGAGGCGCGAGCCGAGCGCGATCACGACGTCGGCGCGCGACAGCAGCTTCATCGCCGCCTTCGAGCCCTGATAGCCGAGCGGACCGCACCACAGCGGATGGTTGGCGGGGAAGGAGTCGTTGTGCAGATAGCTGTTGACCACCGGTGCGTTCAGGCGCTCGGCGAGCGCCTTGCACTCTTCGATCGCATCGGCCATCACCACGCCGCCGCCGGAAATGATCACCGGAAATTTGGCTTGCGCGAGCAGTTCGGCCGCTTCGTTCAGGCTTTGCTCACCACCCGCGCCGCGGTCAAGACGCTGCGGCTGGGGGATCTCCACCTTGACCTGACCGTAGAAGTAATCGCGCGGGATATTCAACTGCGTCGGCCCCATCTCCGCCATCGCGCGGTCGAAGCAGCGGCCCGTGAATTCCGCCATGCGCGCCGGATGGGTGACGTGGCCTTGATACTTGGTGAACTCCTGGAACATGGGCAGTTGTTTGGCTTCCTGGAAGCCACCCAGACCGATGCCCATGGTGCCGGCCTCCGGCGTGACGATCACGACCGGGCTGTGCGCCCAGTAGGCCGCCGCAATGGCGGTGACGCAGTTGCTGATGCCCGGGCCGTTCTGGCCGATCACCACGCCGTGACGTCCCGAGACGCGCGAATAACCGTCGGCCATGTGGCCGGCGCCTTGCTCGTGCACCACCGGAATCAGGCGGATGCCGGCGGGCGCGAAGATATCCATGGCGTCCATGAAGGCGGAGCCCATGATGCCGAACATATCGGTCACGCCGTTGGCCGCCAGGGTTTCGACAAACGCTTCCGACGGCGTCATGGCCTGCGGGCCGCTGGCACGGTTGTCGGCGGTAGCGTCACGCGGGGAAGGATTCTGCTCGCTCATGGGGTGTCTCCAGCTCTTTGAGATAAGTGGAACAAAAAATACCGAAAAATACGTGGTGTCTGAAATGTAGGTCAGCGGTTCCTGTGCGTCAACCTAAATTCAAATAAATGGAACGTTTTGTATCAAAAAAAGTATGTGTGCCATGGCGACGAAAGGCGTCACTATCCCTCACTGCCATGGCAACGAGTACGTCTTCACGTTGGTAAAGCTCTTGATCGCTTCCTGAACGCCTTCCTTGTAGCCGAGCCCCGAATCCTTGATGCCGCCGAACGGCGTCAGTTCGAGCCGGTAGCCCGGCACCTCGCGCACGTTCACGCTGCCCACTTCCAGCTCCGCGATAAACCGCGTGATGTAGTCGAGCCGGTTGGTGCAGACGGAAGAGGACAGGCCGTAATCGGTGGAGTTGGAAATACGGATCGCTTCGTCGATATCGCGGAAGCGGATGACCGGCGAAACTGGCCCGAAGGTTTCATAGCGGACGAGCGGCATATCCGGCGTGACGCGATCGACCACGGTCGGCGAATAGAGCGCGCCGCGGCGCACGTTGCCGACCAGCAGCTTCGCGCCGCGGCTCACGGCGTCGTTGACTTGCGCTTCGAAGAACTTCGCGGCGTCCTCGTCGATCACGGTGCCCATATCGATTGCAGGGTCGGCCGGGTCGCCGTAGCGTATCGCGCGGGTCTTCTCCACCAGCAATTCGACGAAGCGGTCCGCCACCGCTTCATGCACGAGCATCCGCTTGATGGCGGTGCAGCGCTGCCCCGAGTTCTTGTACGAGCCGGAAACGGCCAGCGTGCTCGCTTCGTCGAGGTCCGCGTCTTCCATCACGATGATCGGATCATTGCCGCCCAGTTCCAAAACTGCTCGGCGGTAACCCATCTTGCTCGCGATGTATTTGCCGATGGCGACCCCGCCGGTGAATGTGATCAGGTCGACGCGCCGGTTCGTAATGAGTTCGTCAGCGATGTCTTTCGGGTCGCCCGTCACCACCTGGAGCATTTGTGGCGGCAGGCCGGCGCTGTAGAGAATGTCGGCAAGCAGACACGTGGACAGCGGCACCTTTTCGGACGGCTTGACGACGATCCGGTTGTTGGTGGCGATGGACGGCACGATCTTGTGCGCCACCTGGTTCATCGGATGATTGAACGGCGTGATCGCGCAGATCACGCCGAGCAGCGGCTCGCGCTGCGTGTAGACGCGGCGCTGTTTGCCGTGCGGCGTCAGATCGCAGGAGAAGACCTGGCCGTCGTCCTTCAGCGCTTCATTGGCGCCGAAGACCAATACGTCGCTGACGCGGCCGGCTTCGTATAGCGAATCCTTTTTACAGAGCCCCGATTCCGCTCTAATCAGATCGGCGATTTCGGCGGTCCGCTCGCGCACGATATCCGCCGCGCGGCGCAGGATCTGCGCACGCTCATAGCGCGTGAGCCGCGCGCGATAGGCGTGCGCATACTCGAAGGCGTGCCGCACGTCGTCCACGGTGGCTTTCGGAACGGTGCCGACCAGTTCGCGCGTATAGGGGTTGAACACCTCGATGATTTCGGTGTGCGTGATCTTTTCACCACCGATACGCATGGCCTCGTGCCGAACTGCACAAGGCATCCTGGGTTTGACGATGGCGTTCAAGCGGCCCCCTGACTGGATTGACGATCGCGGAAGATAAATGTCTTACCGTTGAGGTTGATATTGCCGTTGGGCACGGCCACGGGGTAGAGCCAGCTTGGGGGAGTCGCTGAGTCCAGCGCCGGGTCGCTACGTGACGCAAAAAAGAAAGGGCCCGAAGAAGGGCCCATGTCAGCGAAGTACCGCGACGCTTCCTCAGACTTTGCCTTTCCAGGGCACCAGCACGCGTTCGATATAGCGCATCAGCAAATCGAAGCAGAGCGCAAAGAAGCCGATCACGATGATCCCCATGATCACCACGTCGCTCGCGAGGAATTCCGCCGCGTTGAGCACCATGAAGCCGAGGCCGCTGGTCGAGGCGACCATTTCGGCGGCCACCAGCGTGGTCCAGCCCACGCCGATGCCGATTCGCATGCCGGTAAAGATCTCCGGCATCGCCGACTTCAGGATCACGTACAGCACCACTTGCGTACGCGAGGCGCCCATCGAATACGCGGCGTGAATCTGTTCGATCGACACCGACCGCACGCCGGCACGCGCGGCAATGGCGAGCGGCGCGAAGATCGCCAGGTAGATCAACAGCACCTTCGAGAATTCGCCGATGCCGAACCAGATGATGATGAGCGGCAGATAGGCGAGCGGCGGCAACGGCCGGTAGAACTCGATGGGCGGATCGAATGCGCCGCGCGCGAAGCGCGACACGCCCATCATCACGCCGACGGGTATCGCCGTCAGACAGGCGAGCGCGAATGCGCCGAACACCCGCAGCAGGCTGATGCCGGTGTGCTGCGCGAGCGTCGAATTGGCAAAGCCTTCCGTCGCGACAAAGATGAACTTCGCGTAGACGGCCTGTGGCGACGGCAGGAACAGCGGCTTGATCCAGTGCAGATTGGTCGCCGCGAACCAGAGTGCGATGAACGCGGCGACGGTGATGAGGCTGGTGGCGACACTGCTGCCTTGCCCCGGCACGCCGAACGTGTCGCCGGGCCGGGCGGGTTTCTTCGCGAGCATACGGGGACCGCGCCCCGGTCGGCGGGGCGGCCGGACCGGCGTGTTCGTCTCCATGGGCGCGGCCTCGCCGTGCAACACGGCATGAGCGGATTTAGAACTAAACATGAGCGACTCCGGCCTCGGCGCCGTGCAGCTTCTCGTCGCCGTAAATGATGTTGAGGACACGCTCGCGCATTTCGATGAAATCGGGACTCGATTTGATCGCCCGTGCGTCGCGCGTTTCGAGAAAACGGCGATTGAAGTCCAGTTCGTAGGTATGCGTGATGCGGCCGGGACGCGGCGACATCACGATCAGCCGACTCGCGAGGAACAGGGCTTCCTCCACACTGTGCGTGATGAAGAAGAACATCTTGTTGGTCTTCTTCCAGACGTCGAGCAGCAGCTCCTGAATAGTTTCGCGAGTGAGCGCGTCGAGCGCGGCCATCGGCTCGTCCATCAGCAGCATGGCGGGATCGCAGGTGAGCGCGCGGGCAATGCCGACGCGCTGCTGCATGCCGCCGGAGAGCTGATAGATCATGTGCTTGTGGAAATCCTGCAAGCCGACCAGCGCGAGGTTGCGCACGGCGATTTCACGCCGCTGCGCGCGCGGCACGCCTTGCAGCTTGAGGCCGAATTCCGCGTTGTCGATCACGTTGAGCCACGGCAAGAGCGCATGCTTCTGGAACACCACGCCGCGGTCCGCGCCCGGCCCCGCAATGGGTTCGCCACCGAGCAGCAACTCGCCCCGGCTCGGCGCGATGAAGCCGGCCATCAGCGATAACAGCGTAGTCTTGCCGCAGCCAGACGCGCCCAGCGCGACCACGAAGTCACCCGAGCGGATAGTCAGGTTGATATCGTCGAGCGCCTGCACGGTCTGACCGGGACGCCGCCCCGGAAACACCACGCTCACGTTCTTGACAGTCATGTTTTCCATGTTGCCTCCCGATCCCAAGGATCACGGTTACGTCATTTGAGCTTCGCAGCGGCGTCGGCATAAGCCGGCGTCACGAATTTCGAGTAGTCGGGCAGGACGGCGCTGATCTGCTTCTGGCTCTTCAGGAATTCCGAGGTGTCTTTCAGCGCGAGCGCGGCGCGGCTCGTCGTGCCGCCGCCCAGCCATTGCGCGGAGGCCTGCTCGCCGAGCGTGGGGAACGCGTAGAGCGACAGCGATGCCGGCACGTCCGCCGGCGAGCCGCCGATCATCTTCGCGATGGCCGCGGCTTGCGGCGAGCCCGCATTCCATTGCGACGGATTGCTGCGGTATTGCTGGTCCGCGTCGGCGATTGCCTTGACGAGTTTCGCCATGAAGTCCTTG
Organism: Paraburkholderia sp. RL18-101-BIB-B; assembly: GCF_046026985.1. NCBI lineage: Bacteria > Pseudomonadati > Pseudomonadota > Betaproteobacteria > Burkholderiales > Burkholderiaceae > Paraburkholderia > Paraburkholderia sp. RL18-101-BIB-B. Next base: position 329,541 of record NZ_JARESV010000001.1, on the reverse strand, counting down.
TGTTCCTCGCCCCATTTGCGATCGACCGCAATGCCGTCGAAGGTCGGCTTGCCGAGCTTCGAGAGGTCGCCGGACGTGATCAGCACCTTGCCGCTTTTCTTCAGTTCGGCGAGCGCGGGATCCCACACGTAGGCGGCGTCGATGTCGCCGCGCGACCAGGCCGCGACGATCTGATTGGGCTGCATGTTGAGAATCTTCAGGTCAGACGGATTGATGCCCCAGTGCTGCAGCGCGAACATCGTGTGATAGTGGGTCGTCGAAACGAACGGCACGCCGATGGTCTTGCCCTTCAGGTCCGCCGGCTTCGTGATGCCGGAGCCGTTGCGCACCACCATCGCTTCGGCCTGGTTGATGTTGTCGAGAATCCAGAAGAGTTGCAGATCGAGACCCTGGCTCACGGCGGCGGCGAGCGGGCTGGAGCCGATCACGCCGACCTTGACGTCGCCGGATGCCAGCGCGGTCGCGACTTTCGCGCCGGACTCGAACTGCCGCCAGTTGATCTTGTAGCCGGTGGCCTTTTCGATCGACCCGTTCGCGATGCCGACCACCCACGGATCGACGATCTGCTGATAGGCGATCGTGATTTCCTTTTCCTCCGCGTGGCTCGGTGTCGCCGCAAGGCTCGCCGTCGCGGCGAAAACCAGCGACAGGACGCAGCGTGCCGTCCATTGGAACCACGGCTTCGATGTCGGGTTTTTATGGCGTTTCATAATAGGTCTCACAAAGGTCTGAACAGCGGCTGTTTATGGAGCACGGAAGTCGTGTGGCCACGACGGGTGCTTGTCCCAATCGCCTTGGACGGGGTGAGTCGAGTATCGTCAGTAAAAAATAGAGCAAGTTAGTGCCAGACGGCGCCGATCGTTGAGTCCACATCGGCGCGCCGAAGCGCTCTGGCCGGCACGCGCCCAACACCGCCAAGGCGGCAGGGGCTGTCGCGCGCAGCATCGTCGTGACTGGCGCGGCTCTTTCACTTTCAGGAGGAAGCATGTCCAGCCGTACAGCGACGGCCCTTTGGACGCAGCGTTTTCAGCGTCCGAGCGACTCGAACATGAGCCTGCAGGGGCAGATCCGCCAGATGCTGGTGGCCGCGATTCTGGACGGCCAGCTGCCGCCGCAGACCGCGTTGCCGTCCAGCCGGGAACTGGCCGATCAACTGAGCGTCGCGAGAAATACGGTCGTGCTGGCGTACCAGCAGCTCGTGGAGGAGGGCTATCTGATTTCGCGCGAGCGCAGCGGGCACTTCGTCAATCCGGCGATGCTGGAGGGACGCCACGGCTTCAAGACGCCCGCGCAGACGGTCCCCACCAGCAGCGAGCACGACCAGGCGCCCGCGCGGCCCGATTGGGGCCAGCGTGTGCAACGTCGTCCCTCCGCGCAGCGCAATATCGTCAAGCCGGGCAACTGGCAGGACTACGAATATCCGTTTATCTACGGGCAGTTCGACCAATCGCTCTTTCCGACCAACGACTGGCGCGAATGCTGTATGAAGGCGCTGTCGGTGATGGAGATCCGCAACTGGGCGCCCGATCTTATAGGCCGCGACGACGACACACTGATCCAGCAGATCCGCACGCGCGTGCTGCCGCGGCGCGGCGTGTTTGCGATGCCGGATGAGATCGTCATCACGATCGGCTGTCAGCAGGCGTTATATCTGGTCGCCGATCTGCTCGCGCGCCAGCGCACCACGGTGGGTTTCGAGAACCCCGGCTATCCGGACGCGCGCAATATCTTCGAGAACCGCAATGCGCAACTGGTGCCGCTGCCGGTGGATGAAGGCGGCGTGCGCCCCGTCGAGGACGCGCATCTGTTCGCCCAGTGCGACTACGTCTACGTGACGCCGAGCCATCAATGCCCGACCACGGCCACCATGCCGATCGAACGCCGGCATGCTTTGCTCGAACTCGCGCAGAAGCACGACTTCGTGCTGATCGAGGACGACTACGAAAGCGAGAACAACTTCTCGGGCCTGCCGCATCCGGCGCTCAAGAGTCTGGACAAGGCCGACCGCGTGATCTACATCGGCAGCTTGTCGAAGACGTTCGCGCCCGGCTTGCGGCTCGGGTATATCGTCGGCCCGCGCGAACTGGTGCACGAATTGCGCGCGCTGCGCCGGCTCATGGTGCGGCATCCGGCGGCGTACATTCAACGTGCGTTCGCGACGTTTCTCGCGCTCGGCCATCACGACGCGCTGCTGCGTAGGCTGGCCCACGCTTATCGCGAGCGCGCGCTGGTGCTGATGGCGGCGCTCGATAAATACCTACCCGAAGCGCGTCACATCCCGATTACGGGCGGGGCTTCGTGCTGGGTGGAAGGCCCGCCTTGGCTCGACGCCGTGCGTCTTGCCGCCGACGCCGAACAGCACGGCATTCTGATCGAACTGGGCGGCGTGTTCTTCATGGACGGTCTGGAGCAGAAGCACTGCTTCCGGATGGGCTTCTCGGCGATCAAGCTCGACAAGATCGACGCCGGCGTACGCCTGCTGGCTGAACTCGTGCGCAAGCAGAAGCCTGCGACGTAACGCTTGCGCCCGTTATGGCGCTCGCGTCAGAACGTGGCCGCGAGTTCCCTGGCAGCTTCCTGAAGACGCGGCACGAATTCGAGCGCGCGCGACAGCGGCGCACGCGAAACCGGCGCATGCACGGCGATCGCCGCGATGCACGCGCCGTTCTCATCGATAATCGGCGCCGCCACGCACACGATGCCGGCCAGAAACTCCTCGTTATCGATCGCAATGCGCTTGTGCGCGGTCCGGTCGAGTTCCGCCTCGAGCAGTTCCGGATCGGTGATGGTGTTCTGCGTGAAGCGTTCGAGTTTCAGCGCGCGCACGAGTGCCGAGCGCTGTTCGCGCGGCAGCATGGCCAGCAGCAGTTTGCCGCTCGCGCTGCAATACGCGGGAACATGCGAACCGGGTTTGAGATCGAGGCGCAACGGCCACGGCGCTTCCATGCGGTCGAGATACAGCACCTCGGTTTCATGCAGCATGGTGAGATTGCAGGTCTCGCCGAGATCGGCCACCAGACGCGCGAGGATCGCATGACGCAGGCGGCGCGCGCCGGAATGCATCACCACCCCCAACGCGAGTTGCGCGAGCCGCGGGCCGATCACGTAAGCGTTCTTCTGGCCCGGCTCGCGGATCACGAGCCCGCCCGCCTCCAGCGAAGCAAGCATGCGATGCAGCGACGCCTTGGGCAACGCGACGTCCTGCGCGATGTCGGCAAGCGACACCGGGCCGTCCGCGTTGACGAGGTGTTCGAGCAGCGCAAATGCGCGCAGCGTCGGAGTATCCGCTTTGGTCATGCCTGCCGTTCCGGAAAATGGATCGGCGTCATTGTACAGCTCCGTTTTACGCCGCCCGCCCTTGGCGCCGCCGGCTGGGGACTCCGCCGTGTCTAACGGATCGCTCATGGGAAAGGCCTCAGCGCTCATGGTACGGATGCTCCGTGGAAGGGCCGGCGGATAACAGCGGAGCCAGCTTCAGCGCTGCGTCCTTGAGTTTCGGCACGGCCTTCAACAGGTCGTTCAGACTCGCGCGCGCGGTCGGCGCATGAATCGCCAGCGCGGCCAGCACGTGCCCGTCGCTGGCATCGCGCACCGGCACCGCGACCGCCACCATGCCGCGCACCAGCTCCTCGTTGTCGATGCCGATGCCGCGCACGGCGAGCCGGTCGAGTTCGGCTTCGAGCAGATTCAGTTCCGTCAGCGTGCCTTGCGTTCGGCGCTCCAGTGTCAGCCGCGCGAGCACGGGACGGCGCTCGGCCGGCGGCATCTGCGACAGGAACAGCTTGCCGCTCGCGGTGCAATGCAACGGCACACGCGTACCGGGTTGCAGATGCAGGCGCAGCGGTTCAGTGGTCTCCACGCGCTCCAGATAGAGAACAGTGTCGTGATCCAGCGCGGTGAGGTTGCAGGTTTCGCCGAGCGTGTCCACCAGCGAGCGCAGCAGCGAACGGCAGGCGCGCCCGAAGGTGTTGTTGGACAGCGTGGTGAGCGCGAGCTGCGCCGCTTTCGGGCCCAGCGTGATGCCGCGGTCCGTGCCGCGCGAATCGGGCAGATGCGTCACATAGCCCTGCGCTTCGAGCGATTCGATCAGCCGCATCAGCGTCGCTTTGGGAATGTGCAGGCGCAGCGAGAGTTGCGAAAGCGAAAACGGCTGACCCGCGGCTGCGAGTTGTTCGAGCACGGCCAATGCGCGCAGCGCCCGTGAATCCTCGGCGAGAGGTTCACCGCGTGGGGACGAGCAGAGTGCTTGCATACGCTTCCTTGCTGTCGATCAGTGGCTGTCCAGCGTCCGCGTACGCCGCGCGGGCCGGCGGGTCATTTCTAAAAGTGAAACAAAAACCGCAGTTTCTGTTTCAGATGAGCCGATAGTAGCGGGAATTTCTTGAACAGGAAACGGGCTGAACATAAATTTCAACGAAACATACCGTTTTTTATAAAACATGCAGGAGACAGGTCACATGGCAGACCGATTCGACTTTGTCGTCGTCGGCGCGGGATCGGCGGGTTGCGTGCTGGCGAACCGGCTTTCCGAAGGCGGCCGCTACTCGGTATGTCTACTCGAAGCCGGCCCCGCCGATCGCTTCATGTGGATTCATATCCCCATCGGCTATGGCAAGACGATGTTTCACCCGGTCTACAACTGGGGCTTCTATACCGATCCCGATCCGAACATGCACAACCGCCGGCTCTATTGGCCGCGCGGCCGCACGCTGGGTGGCAGCAGTTCGATCAACGGTCTGATCTATGTGCGCGGACAGAAGGACGATTACGACCACTGGGCCCGCCTTGGCAATCGCGGCTGGGGCTGGAAAGACTGCCTGCCGTACTTCAGGCGGCTGGAACACAACGAACTGGGCGAAGGTCCGACGCGCGGTGTCGACGGACCGCTGTGGGCCTCGACGATCAAGCAGCGCCATGAACTGGTCGACGCGTTTATCGCGGCCTCGAACTCGTTAGGCGTGGCAAGCATCGACGACTTCAACACGGGCGATCAGGAGGGCGTCGGCTACTACCAGTTGACTACCCGCCGCGGCTTTCGCTGCTCGACGGCCGTCGCTTATCTGAAGCCCGCGCGGCAACGCCAGAACCTGCATGTGGAAACGGATGCGATGGCTTCGAAGATTCTGTTCGAAGGCACCCGCGCTTGCGGCGTGCAGTACCGGCAACACGGCGAGCTGCGGGAAGTGCGCGCCAATCGCGAAGTGATTCTGACCGCCGGGGCGCTGCAGTCTCCGCAATTGCTGCAACTGTCCGGCGTGGGACCGGCCGCGCTGCTGCGCGAGTTCGGCATTCCCGTGGTGGCCAACCGCGCGGGCGTCGGCGAGAACCTGCAGGACCATCTGCAAATCCGTCTGATCTATGAAGTGACGAAGCCGATCACGACCAACGATCAACTGCGTTCATGGACCGGGCGCGCGAAGATGGGCCTGCAATGGGCGCTGATGCGCAGCGGCCCGCTTGCGGTCGGCATCAACCAGGGCGGCATGTTCTGCCGGGCCTTGCCGGAGGAGTCGGTGACACCGGATATCCAGTTCCATTTCTCGACCTTGTCGGCGGACTCCGCGGGCGGCAACGTCCACGACTTTCCCGGCTGCACGTATTCGATCTGTCAGTTGCGCCCCGAATCGCGCGGCGTGGTGCGCATTCGCAGCGCCGATCCGCGTGAGGCGCCGTCCATCCAGCCGAACTATCTGGACACGGATCTGGACCGGCGCACGACCATCGCCGGCGTGCGTTTCGCGCGTCGCGTCGCGGCGGCTGAGCCGATGAACGGGCTAATGAAACGCGAGGTGCGGCCAGGCGCGGACGCGCGAACCGACGACGAACTGCTCGATTTCTGCCGGGAGTACGGACAGACAATTTTCCACCCGTCTGGTACAGCGAAGATGGGCGCGGCAGGCGATCCGCTCGCGGTGGTCGACGAACGTTTGCGCGTGTACGGCACCCAGGGGCTGCGCGTGGTCGACTGCTCGATCATGCCGACGCTCGTGTCGGGCAATACCAATGTGCCGATCGTGATGGTGGCTGAAAAAGCGTCGGACATGATTCTGCACGACGCAAGCGGTGTCGATCGAGGTGTGGCGACGACGCCCGCGGCGAAAGTGGCCGCATAACATAGCAGGTGCAAAACAACGGCGGGCACTATCCGCCGCAATACGCAGCCGCGGGACGGCCAGCGAATGGACGCCCCGGAGGCTGCACATAAACCGCCCCGGAGGAGACAACTGGGGTTCCCGGCCGGCCGTGCGTATCGACACGCACGGCATGGCCGTCCATTGAGGAGCTGCTGCTATGGCAATCGATCCCCGCGCTATCCGTCGCGTTGCGTTCGCCAGTGTGATCGGCGCAACCGTCGAATGGTATGACTTTTTTCTTTACGGCGTGGTCGCCGGCATCGTATTCAACAAGCTCTATTTCCCCGCCAACGATCCGCTCGTGTCGACGCTGCTCGCTTATTCGACCTTTGCGGTGGGCTTCGTGACCCGGCCGCTCGGCGGCGTGATATTCGGCCATTTCGGCGATCGGATCGGCCGCAAGTCCGCGCTGATTCTGACGCTCGTCATCATGGGGATTTCGACGGCTGGCGTCGCGTTCATTCCCACCTACGCGCAGATCGGCATCTGGGCGCCGATCCTGTTGTTGTCGCTGCGCGTGTTGCAGGGCATCGGGCTCGGCGGCGAATGGGGCGGCGCGGTGTTGATGGCGTATGAATATGCGCCGCCTGAACAGCGCGGCCTATACGCGAGTTTGCCGCAGATCGGTTTGTCGATCGGACTATGTCTCGCATCGGGGATGGTCGCGGGCCTGTCCCGCTTATTGCCCGAAGCGGCCTTTCTGTCGTGGGGCTGGCGGATCGCATTCGGCGCATCGCTCGGTCTCGTTCTGATCGGCCTGTATATTCGCGCCAAAGTGATGGAGACGCCCGAATTCCTCGCGCTCAAACGCAATCGGCGCGAAGCGAAGATTCCGTTCGTCGACATGATCACGCGCTATCGCGGCGCCGTGATGCTCGGCATGGGCGCGCGTTATATCGATGGCGTGTTCTTCAACATTTTCGCCGTGTTTTCGATCGGCTACCTTACGCAACATGTCTCGATGAGCCGCACCGACGCCTTGCTCGGCGTGATGATCGCGGCGGGCGTGATGTGCTTTTTCATCCCGCTGTTCGGCAGCATGTCCGACAAGCTCGGCCGCGCGCGGGTGTATTTCTGGGGCTCGCTGATTTGCGGCGTGTCGGTGTTTCCGGCTTTCTGGCTGATCGAAATGCAGCCGGCCAACACGTTGTTGATCTGGGCGGCCATCGTGGTGCCATTCGGCATTTTCTACGCGATGGTGTACGGTCCTGAGGCGGCATTGTTTGCCGAACTGTTCGACGCCAAAGTGCGCTATACGGGTATCTCGTTCGTGTATCAGTTCTCCGGCATCTTCGCGAGCGGACTCACGCCGATCATTGCGACGATCCTGATGCGGCTGAACGGCGGAAAACCGTGGACGGTGTGCGCGTACGTGCTGTTCTCGGCATTGATATCGGCGCTGTCGGTGCGCGCGATCGAGAGGAAGCGGGGCGGTGCGTTCGATGCGGTTGCGCATGCGCAGTCCTGAGTCTGCAGTTTGCTTTGGATCGCAGAAGCGCGCCGCTCATTAAAGCGCGTTTCTCGCCACGGCCAGGCTCGCGCGGCCTCACGCCGCGTCATTCCCGAAACGTCTTCGCAGTCTCTTCCGCCGCGTGGCGCAAGTCAGGCACGAAGGCGAGCAGATCGTCGAGCGTGACTCTGCCCACCGGCGCCTGCACGGCAATCGCCGCGCAGGCGCGATTGCGATCCAGCATGACAGGCACCGCAATCGCGATCAGCCCTTGCAGATGTTCCTGATTGTTGATCGCGAGAAGCCGCCGCCGCGTGGTGGTCAGTTCCTTGCGCAACGCGTCGCGATCGGTGATCGTCCGTTCCGAATAACCGCGCAGCGGCAGCGTCTCGATTACGCGTTCGCGTCTGTCCTTCGGCAGAAAGCTCAGCAGCAGCTTGCCGCTCGCCGAACAATGCAAGGGCACATGCGAACCCGGTTGCAAATGCATGCGCAGCGGCCATTCGGTTTCGACGCGGTCCACATAGACGACATCGTTGCCGGAGAGCATGGTCAGATTGCAGGTCTCGCCGATTTTCGCCACCAGCTGTTCGAGCAGCACGTGGCGAGCGGCGGCCGGTCCCGCATGCATCAGCACATTGACCGCGAGCATGCGCACACGTGGCGAACATTCGTAAAGACGATCGCCCGCGCCGCGCGTGACGAGCCACGCATCCATCAGTTGCACGAGGATACGGTGGACGGTCTGCTTGGGCAGGCCGAGCGCATTGACGAGTTCCGTCATCGAAAGCGGGCCGCCCGCTTCGGCAAGCGTTTCGAGTACGCGAAACGCGCGCACTGCAGCTGCATTCGACTGGTTTGACGTCGACATCCCACTCCCTCGCCAGCGTATTCACAGCGTTGATTTTGCATCGACTTCATTGCTTTTCGGGACTATGGAAAGTACCGAATTTTGCGTTTTCCGATGCTGGCAAACGCACTGCAGTGGATAGCTCGAAAAACGGGACTTCGCCCTAAGCGCGGCTGGCTAGATTGATAGCACTGCAATCAATTCATTCACGCGGAGCGAATCCATATGAACGTCAGGGCCACAGGAGCCGAAATCGCAGGCCACCATGCGGACGGCGAAGCCGAGCGCATCGTCGCCACGCTCGTCGCGAAAGCGCGCGCGGCGCAGCGTGCTTTCGAGAATGCAGGACAACAGGCGCTCGATACCGCCGCCGACGCCGCCGCGTGGGCCATCATGGAGCCAGAGCGCAACCGGCAACTGGCGGAACGCGCCGTGCACGATACGGGTCTCGGCAACGCCGACGACAAGTTCCGCAAGAACTATCGCAAAACGCTCGGCTTGCTGCGCGACCTGCACGGACAGAAGACCACCGGCGTAATCGCGGAAAACAGGGCGAGCGGCATCGTCGAGATCGCGCGCGCAGTGGGCGTGGTGGCGGCGATCACGCCGTCGACCAATCCGGCGGCGACACCGGCCAACAAGATCATCAACGCGCTCAAATGCGGCAATGCAGTAATCGTCGCGCCGTCCCCCAAAGGTTACTCGTCTTGCGCGTTGTTGATCGAGTTCATTCACGCGCAATTCGCCAAAGCCGGTATCGATCCGGACCTCGTGCAGATGCTGCCCGCGCCGATCAGCAAGGCGGCGACCGCCGCGCTGATGCGGCAGTGCGATCTGGTCGTCGCCACCGGCTCGCAGGCGAATGTGCGCATGGCGTATGCGAGCGGCACGCCCGCGTTCGGCGTGGGCGCGGGCAATGTCGCTTCGATCGTCACGGCGTCCGCCGATCTGCATGATGCGGCGCGCAAGATCCTGCGCTCAAAAACTTTCGACAACGCGACGAGTTGCTCGTCCGAAAACAGCGTCGTGATCGAAGACGCCGTCTATCAGCCGATGCTGGCCGAACTCGCCGCGTGCGGCGGGGTACTCCTCGACGCCGAGCAGAAGGCCCGCTTGCAAGCGGTGATGTGGGTCAACGGCAAGCTCTCCGAGCAGTGCACGGCGAAGTCCGCCGAGGTGATCGCACGCGTGGCGGGTCTGGATGAGGTCGCCGCGCGCCACCCCGCCTTCCTGATGGTGGAAGAGAGCGGCGCGGGCACCGACTATCCGTTTTCCGGCGAGAAACTCGCGCCGGTGCTCGCCGTGTATCGCGCCGCCGATTTCGCTGCCGCAGCCGACGTGGTGCGCGGCATCTACGCGTACATGGGCGCGGGCCATTCGGTCGGACTGCATTCGACCGATACCGCGCAAGCGGTTCAGCTTGGCGTGACACTGCCGGTCGCGCGCGTGATCGTGAATCAGGCGCATTGCCTCGCCACCGGCGGCAACTTCGACAACGGCTTGCCGTTTTCGCTGTCGATGGGCTGTGGCACGTGGGGCCGCAACAACTTCTCGGGCAATCTGGGCTTCCGCCACTATCTGAACACCACGCGGGTCGCGTACCCAATCGAAGAGCGCGTGCCGGAAACGGACGAATTGCTCGGCGATTTCTTCGCGAGGTACGGCCGATGAACACGCCCGCCACCCTTCGCGCGCTGATCGACGAGCGCGCCGCGCAGCATCCGGACAAGCCCTTCCTGCTGGCCGCACTCGACGACGACGAAACGGCGGTTCCTGACCGGCGCGCGACCGTGCTGACGTTTCGCGAACTGCGCGACGACTGCCGAGTGATCGAGACACGCTTCAGGGAAGCCGGCCTGCGGCCGGGCGATGTGATTTCCGTGTTCATGGGCAATGGAATCCAGACGGCCCGTCTGTTGCTAGCGGCCATGTACAGCGGGCTGGTGGCCAATCCGCTCAATCTTTTGTGTCAGCCCTCGCAGGTGCGCTATATCGTCGACCATTCCGATACGCGGATGATCTTCACCGCGCGCGACACGCAGGCGGTGATCGGCACGGCCGTGGCCGAACTGCGCGCTGCTGGCTTGACGCGCGAGATCGCGTTGATCCAGACCGAACCGGACGATGCCGAACCGCCTTCGCTCGCGAAGCGTGAACCTGCTTTGGCCGAAACCGCGGCACATGGCGCGAACGCTGCCGCCGCGCCAGCGCTCGCGAAGCGCGGCCGCGCGCCGCGGCACACAGCGGATGTCGCAACGGCGCACGAGCCCACAGCAGACGAGGTCGCATTGCTGATGTACACCTCGGGCACGACGGGCACGCCCAAAGGCGTCCTGCTGACGCATCGCAATCTAATGGCGAACGCGCGCAACATCAGCGCCGAGCACCGGCTGACGTCGGACGATCGCGTGCTCGCGTCGTTGCCGCTCTATCACATCAACGGTCTGGTGGTGACGCTGCTCGCGCCGCTGTTCCATGGCGGCTCGGCGGTGATGACATCGCGCTTCTCCGCCCGCACGTTCTGGCGCGACGTCGCGCTTCATGCCTGCACGTGGATCAACGTGGTGCCGACGATCGTCGCGTATCTGCTCAATGCCGACGAAGCCTGCACCTACGATCTGTCGGCGCTGAAGTTTTGCCGCAGCGCGTCGGCCGCATTGCCCGCCGATCATCATCGCGCGTTCGAAGCGCGTTTCGGGATCGGCGTGATCGAAACCATGGGCATGACGGAAACCGCCGCGCCGGTTTTTAGCAATCCGTATGAGATGGACCGGCGGCGCGTCGGCAGCATCGGTCTGCCCTCGGGCGGCGAAGCCCGCGTGATCGACCGTGAGGGGCGCGAATGCGCCGCCAACGAATGCGGCGAACTGGTGTTGCGCGGCGAGCAGGTGATGGGCGGCTATTACAAGCGGCCCGAGGAAACGGCCGCCGCCTTCACGCCGGACGGCTGGCTGCGCACCGGCGACCTCGGTTATCGCGACCAGGGCGGCTACTTCTACATCAACGGCCGCGCCAAGGAACTGATCATCAAGGGCGGCGAAAACATTGCGCCGCGCGAAATCGACGAAGCGTTGTTGCGTCATCCCGATGTGCTGGACGCGGCGGCGGTCGGCGTGCCCGATCCGGCATACGGCCAGGAGATCGTCGCTTTCGTGGTGGCGCGCACGAGCGAGGGACGCAGCGCGCCCGACCCGGCGGATCTGCGCGAGCACTGCGTGCGCGAACTCGGGCGCTACAAGACGCCGAAAGAATTCCACTTCGTCGATGAACTGCCGCGCGGACCTTCCGGCAAGGTGCAGCGGCTCAAGCTGGTGCCCACCTGACGCGGTGCCGCTCGCGAGCGGGCAAGGCGCGGGCGGAGACAGGCAGGCAGTCGCAGTCCGGTAAATCGGGCGGCCGCTCGCGGCCGTCGTCGATACATAAAAGAGATAGGAGACAGCATGGAAACGCGTATCCGGCGTGTCAAGACACGCCATATCATCCTGGCGGTCATGTGCCTGATGTACTTCATTTCGTACATCGATCGCGTGAACATTGCCGTGGCCGGCCCGTTGATTCGTCACGAGATGGGCCTCACGACCGTTCAGCTCGGCCTGGTGTTCTCGGCCTTTGCTTATCCGTATGCGGCGATGCAGATTATCGGCGGCTGGCTCGCCGACAAGTACGGGCCGAAACTGGTGCTCACGGTGCTATCGCTGATCTGGGGCGTGGCGACGCTCGCCACCGGTTTCGCGGGCAGCGTCACCATGCTGGTCGTGATGCGCTTCGCGCTCGGCATCGGCGAAGGCGGCGCGTTTCCTACCGCGACGCGCGCCTTCACTTACTGGATGCCTGTAGCCGAGCGCGGCTTCGCGCAAGGCATCACGCACAGCTTTGCGCGCCTGGGCGGCGCGATCACGCCGCCGCTCGTGCTGGCCGTGGTGGCGACCGGCGGCTGGCGCGACGCGTTCATCCTGCTCGGCATCGCGAGCCTCGCGTGGACTGTGCTCTACCTCTTCGTGTTCACGAATTCGCCGGAACAGAACCGGCGCATCACGGCCGAGGAAACCGCGGAGATCGGCTACCGCGCCGGCGATTGCGACCGCGCCAAACATGCGGCCACGCCATGGCGCAAACTGGTGCGCCGCATGTGGCTCGTCACGTTCGTCGACTTCTGCTATGGCTGGTTGCTGTGGGTCTATCTGACCTGGTTGCCGTCCTATCTGCGCGAGTCGCGCGGATTCGATCTCAAGCAACTGGCGCTCTTCACCGCGCTGCCGCTGCTCGCGGGCGTGGTCGGCGACACGCTCGGCGGCGTCGTGTCGGACAAGCTCTTCAAGATCACGGGCCGCCTGCGCTTCGCGCGCTGTGCGGTGCTGGTGGTGGGCATGGGCGGCTCGCTGGTGTTTCTGCTGCCGATGGTGTCCGCCACCGATCCGCTCACGGCCGTGTGGTTCCTGTCGGCTTCGTTCTTCTTCCTCGAAATCACCAACCCTGTGCTGTGGACGTTGCCGCTCGACATCGCCGGCAAGTATGCGGGCACGGCCGGCGGCATGATGAACACGGGCTTCGGCGTGGCGGGGATGGTGTCGCCGGTGGTGTTCGGCTATCTGATCGAGAAGACCGGCAGCTACAACGTGCCGTTCAATATCTCCGCGGGGCTGCTCGCGGTCGGTATGCTGGCGGCGCTCTTCATCGACACCAGCAAGACGGTCGAGGCCGATGAAGAACGCGAGCGCGCCGCCGGCGTCGAGTTGGGCGGCATGCCGTCTTTCCTGCACGCTGGAGCGGCGGTGCGGCTGGAGCGCCATCACTTGCGCCGGCCGTTGCGGTGGCGCAAGTGATACGAGTGACGCAAGCGGCACAAATGAGTAAGTGACGCGAGTCATGCAAGGCGGGCGCGTATGCAGCGCCCGCCGCTGTTATTGCGCCGCCTTGAGGGCCCGCAAGCGCCAGATCAGGCTCGACGTATCGAATCGATTGCCGCCGAGCGCCTGCACGTCCGCATAAAACTGATCGACGAGCGCGGTCACCGGCAACGACGCGCCATTGCGCTTCGCTTCGTCGAGACAGAAGCCGAGGTCCTTGCGCATCCAGTCGACGGCAAAGCCGTAATCGAACTTGCCGTCGATCATGGTCTTGCCGCGATTGTCCATCTGCCAGCTGGCCGCCGCGCCCTTGCCGATCACTTGTAGCACCAGCGGCATGTCGAGGCCCGCGAGCTGGCCGAAGTTGATCGCCTCAGACAGTCCCTGCACCATGCCGGCGATGCAGATCTGGTTGACCATCTTCGCCAGTTGCCCGGCGCCGACGGTCCCGATCAGCGTGACGGCCGCCGCGTAGTGCGCAAGGACCGGTGATGCCTGCTCGAAGACGGCGGGCTCGCCGCCGCACATGATCGTCAGCTTGCCGTTCTGCGCGCCGGATTCGCCGCCCGACACGGGCGCGTCGATGAAATGCAGACCTTTCTGGCGCGCGACTTCCGCTAGCTCGCGCGCGACGTTCGCCGACGCCGTCGTGTGATCGACGAACGCGGTATTGGGCGCCATGCCCGCGAACGCACCGTTATCGCCGAGCGTGATGCTGCGCAGATCGTCGTCGTTGCCGACGCACGCGAGAATCAGGTCGGCGCCGTTCGCCGCTTCACGCGGCGTGTTCGCGGCCCGGCCGCCGTACTCGGATACCCATTGCTGCGCCTTCGACGCCGTGCGGTTGTACACGGTCACGTCGAGGCCCGCTTTCGCGAGATGGCCGGCCATGGGATAGCCCATCACGCCGAGGCCGAGAAAGGCGACGCGGCGGACGGTGGCGGTGGAGGGCTGCGCGGTTGGATGATTCATTGGGGCTCCGTGGAGTGGGCTGGGTTTGGGGTGGGGCAATCATTATGACAAGGCTGGCGTTTTTTAGCCGTGACGCGCCGTTGTGCCGCCGCTGCCGCCCGCGCCGCTTGCCGAAGATGACAAAAATCTCATTTTTCCGCCATGTTGGCACTGCGGCAGCGCCGTAGCATCGGTCGCACCTCGTCAACACATCACGCATCCATGCTCACCCGCAACCTTGCTGCCGTACTTGCGATCGCTGCGGTGAATCCGGCCTTTGCGCAAGCCGATGCGGCGCTCGTGGAAGGCAATCGGCCTTCGCCATCGACCGCACTGGCCGCGCCGTCCGGCGCCGCCTTGCCGCTCGACGAGGCACTCGGCATCGCCGCCGAGAACAACCCGCTGCTGCGCGGCGCGCGCGCCGACGCCGATGGATCGCGCGGCACGTTCAGGCAGGCGGGCGCCCGACCCAATCCGCAGATCTCGCTGCTGCAGGAGGGGTTCGGCCGCACGGAGCGCACGTCGACGGCACTCGTCAACCAGACCGTCGAACTCGGCGGCAAGCGTCAGGCGCGCCTCGACGTCGCTTCCTATGGACGCGAGGTGGCGCTCGCATCGCTCGATGCGCGCGGCGCGACCTTGCGCTCAGACGTCATTGCCGCGTTTTACGGAATGCTCGCGGCTCAGCGCCAGTTGCAGGTCGCGCGTGAATCGGCCGACATCGCGGCGAGGTCCGCGGAGCTGGCGGAGAAACGCGCGCGCGCGGGCAAGGTGTCGCCGGTCGAGGCGACCAAAGCGCGGGTCGCCGCCACCGGCGTTCAGATCGAGCAGGCCAACGCCGCCTCGCGGCTGACCATTGCCGCGGAAAAACTCGCCAACGTGACGGGCAGTCCGCTCGTGCGAGGACGCCCCGCGACCGGCGATATCGAAAGCGTGCCGGCGATCGAACCGCTTGCCGAACTATTGCCTCAACTGATCGACGCGCCGCTTGCGCGCGCCGCGAAGGCCGAGAGGTTGCGGAGCAACGCCGCCATTGCCGTCGAGCGCGCGAAGCGCATTCCGGATATCACGTTCAGCGCGGGCATGAAGCGGGTCGTGACCGGCGGGGTGTCCGACAACCAGGCCGTGGTCGGCATCTCCATTCCGCTTCCGCTTTTCGACACCAACAAAGGTGCGCTGCTCGAATCGGTTCACAAAGCCGAGAAGGCAAGCGCCGACTTCGACAGTGAAAAGGCGCGCCTGCAACTGGAGCTGACTCAGGCGTACGCCAATTACGAGCGATCGAGCCTGGAGGCGCGGCGCCTGAAAACCGATGTCCTGCCGGCCGCGCGCGAGGCGCTCGACGCAATGTCGCGCGGTTATGAGCTCGGCAAGTTTGGCTTTCTCGATGTCCTGGATGCGCAGCGCACGCTGTTTCAGGGCCAGTCGCAATACGTCCAGGCATTGACCGATGCGCACCTGGCCTACGCCGAAATCGGCCGGCTTGTCGGTGTCCCGCTTCGCAACAGTGCGCCTCGCTTACCTTGAAGGATTTTTCATGCTGCGCAGAAAACTCATCGTCGCCACTGTGGTGACCCTCAGCGGCGTGAGCGTCGCGCTCGCCGTGTTCGCGATGACGCGGGTGTCGTCGAATACTGGAGATACTTCGGGCGCCGTCGAAGCATCGGCAAGCGCGCAGGGTTCGTCCGGCCAGCATGGCGGCACCGTGTTCAGAGACGGTGCGCTGGCTGTCGAAGTCGTCCTGTCCGAGAAGCCGGGGGACGCGCGGCTCGTCGTCTATCCTTTCGTCGACGGCAAACCCGCGGACAAGGACCTGGTCGTGTCGGGTTCCATTACGCGTTACGACGGTTCGATGCAGCCATTGCAATTCGCGTCGGCAGGTCAGAAGCTGACGTCCGCCGAACCGATCGCGAAGCCTCACGTCTTCGACGCATTCATTCATCTCAAGTGGCGCGGACAATCCGCATCGTTCGTGTTTTCGCGGGCCGATGGTGCAATCGCGCTCAGCGCGGCGCAAATCGAGGCGGCGCAGATTCGTCTCGACCGCGTCGGTCCCGCGCAGATTCTCACGACATTCCAGCTTCCTGGTGAGATCAGATTCAATGAGGATCGCACGGCCCACGTCGTGCCACGCGTGGCGGGCATCGTCGAGCGAGTCGATGTTTCGATCGGTGAGAAAGTCGCGAAGGGGCAAGTGCTGGCGGTCATCGCCAGCACCGATCTTGCCGATCGCAGAAGCGAATTGCTGAGCGCGGAGCGCCGGCTCGCGGCCGCACGAACATCGTATGAACGCGAAAAGACGCTCTGGCAGGAGCGCATCTCCGCCGAGCAGGACTACCTCCAGGCGCAGGTACAGTTACGCGAAGCCGAGATCGCCACGCAGAACGCCCGCGCGAAGCTTGCCGCGCTGAATGCCCCGCCATCGGCCGGCGCCTTGAACCGTTACGAATTGCGCGCGCCGTTTGCCGGAACGCTGGTCGAGAAGCACGCGACGCCCGGTGAGGCGATCGCCGCGGATGCCAAGGTCTTTATTCTCTCGGACCTCTCGTCCGTATGGGCCGAAATGGCGGTGCCGGCGCAGCGCCTGAACGATGTGCGTGTCGGCCGCGAAGCCACGGTCAGCGCCACCGCGTTCGACTCGAAGTCGAGTGGTCCGATTGCCTACGTCGGCGCGCTGCTCGGCGAGCAAACCCGCACCGCGCCGGCGCGGGTGGTGCTGCCGAATCCCGATGGCGCGTGGCGGCCGGGCATGTTCGTCAATGTGTCGGTGGATGCCGGCAAACAAAGCGTGCCGCTCGCGGTGGCGAGCGACGCGCTGCAGGAGATAGACGGCGGGCCCGCCGTCTTTGTGCAGTCGCCCAAGGGTTTTGTCGCTCAGGCGGTCGAGACGGGGCGCCGTGACGACAAGGTCGTCGAAGTGGTGAAAGGACTTCTGCCGGGCCAGAAGTATGTCACCGCGAACAGTTTCGTCCTCAAGGCTGAACTCGGGAAGGGCAGTGTCGAGGAACATTGACGCCCCGACGCCATGAACCCGTCATGACCTGCGATGACTTGCAGTAAGCAGACCGCTTTCCCGAGCCTCGGTTTCCAAGGACCCTCCGCATGTTTGAAAGACTGATTCGCTTCGCCATCGCGCACCGCTGGCTGGTCATGCTGGCCGTTGCCGCGGTCGCGGGATGGGGCGTGTACAGCTATCAGAAGCTGCCCATCGACGCCGTGCCCGACATCACCAACGTTCAGGTGCAAATCAACACTTCAGCGCCGGGTTATTCGCCGCTCGAAGCCGAGCAGCGCATCACCTATCCGGTAGAGACCGCAATGGCCGGACTTCCCAATCTGGCGCAGACGCGCTCCATCTCCCGCTACGGGCTCTCTCAGGTCACGGTGATCTTCAAGGACGGCACCGACATCTACTTCGCGCGTCAGCTCGTCAACGAGCGGATTCAGGAAGCCAAGGACAAGCTGCCGCCCGGCGCGACGCCGGCGATGGGGCCGACCTCCACGGGTCTCGGCGAGATTTATCTGTGGACGGTGGAGGCCGACGCGTCGGCCGTCAAGCCGGACGGAACCCGCTACACGCCGGCAGATTTGCGCGAGCTTCAAGACTGGGTCGTGAAGCCGCAGCTTCGCAACGTGCCGGGCGTCACCGAGGTGAATTCCATCGGCGGCTTCGTGAAGGAGTTCCGGGTCGCACCGAATCCCGCCAAGCTCATGTCATACGGCTTGACGCTCGCGGACGTGGTGCGCGCGATCGACCGTAACAATGCGAATGTCGGTGCGGGCTACATCGAAAAGCGCGGCGAGCAGTATCTCGTGCGCGTGCCAGGCCAGGCCCGCTCGGTCGAAGACATCGCCAATGTCGTGCTCACCAACGTGGGCGGCGTGCCGGTTCGTATCAAGGACGTCGGACAGGTGGACATGGGCCGTGAATTGCGCACGGGCGCCGCGACGTCGAACGGCGAAGAGGTCGTGCTCGGCACCGTGTTCATGCTGATCGGAGAGAACAGCCGCACCGTCGCCAAGGCGGTCTCCGTCAAGATGGAAGACGTCAACCGTACCTTGCCACCAGGTGTGCGCGCGATTCCCGTGTACGACCGCACCGTGCTGGTCGAGAAAGCCGTGCAGACAGTGAAGAGGAACCTGCTCGAAGGCGCGGTGCTCGTGATCGTCGTGCTGTTCCTCTTTCTCGGCAACATGCGCGCGGCGCT
The DNA here is from genome assembly GCF_046026985.1 of Paraburkholderia sp. RL18-101-BIB-B. Taxonomy (NCBI): domain Bacteria; kingdom Pseudomonadati; phylum Pseudomonadota; class Betaproteobacteria; order Burkholderiales; family Burkholderiaceae; genus Paraburkholderia; species Paraburkholderia sp. RL18-101-BIB-B. The sequence continues at coordinate 311,101 of NZ_JARESV010000001.1, read as the reverse complement.
GATCACGGCGCTCGTCATTCCGCTGTCGATGCTGATGACCTTCACCGGCATGGTCAATGCGAAGGTGAGCGCCAACCTCATGAGTCTGGGCGCACTCGACTTCGGGATCATCGTCGACGGCGCGGTCGTGATCGTCGAAAACTGCGTGAGGCGCCTTGCTCACGCACAGACGCTCGCCGGGCGGCCGTTGACCCGCGAGGAGCGTTTCGCCGAAGTCTTCGGCGCGTCGCAGGAAGCGCGGCGCGCCCTGATATTCGGTCAATTGATCATCATGGTGGTCTATCTGCCGATCTTCGCGCTCACCGGCGTCGAGGCAAAAATGTTTCACCCGATGGCGGTCACGGTCGTGATGGCGCTGGCTGCCGCGATGGTGCTGACGGTCACCTTCATCCCCGCCGCGGTGGCGCTGTTCATCGGCAAGCGCGTCGAGGAAAAGGAAAACCGCTTGATGGGCTGGGCGAGGCAAGCCTATGAGCCGCTGCTCACCGCTTTCATGACGCGCCCGAAACGTGTGTTCGCCGGCGCGGCGCTGATCGTCACGCTGAGCATCGGTCTGGCGGCGCGACTCGGCAGCGAGTTCGTCCCGAGTCTGAACGAGGGCGACCTGGCCGTTGCCGCATTGCGTATTCCGGGCACGAGTCTGTCCCAATCGGTCAGCATGCAAAAGTCTATTGAGAAAACGTTGAAGCAACGCTTCCCGGAGATCGAACGCGTGTTTGCCCGCACGGGGACGGCGGAAATCGCCGCGGACCCGATGCCGCCCAATCTGTCCGACGGCTACATCATGCTCAAGCCGACGGACAAGTGGCCGGACCCGAACAAGTCGCGCGCCAAACTCGTCGAGGAAATCGAAGCGGTGCTCGCTGAACTGCCGGGCAATAGCTACGAGTTCTCCCAGCCGATTCAACTGCGCTTCAACGAATTGATCTCCGGCGTACGCAGCGACGTGGCGGTGAAGCTTTTCGGCGACGACATGGCGGTGCTCAGCGGCACGGGCGAGAAGATCGCGGCGGCATTGCAGAAAGTGCCGGGCGCTTCGGAAGTGAAGATGGAACAAACCAGCGGTTTGCCGGTTCTCACCATCAACGTGGACCGGGACAAGCTGGCGCGCTACGGCGTCACGGTCGGTGACATTCAGGACACGGTCGCGGCGGCGGTCGGCGGGCAGAAAACCGGCACGCTGTTTCAGGGCGACCGGCGCTTCGATATCGTCGTGCGCTTGCCGGACGAACTTCGCTCGGATATCGAAGCGATCAAGCGCCTGCCGATTGCGTTGCCATTCCCCGCGCCGGTGAGCGGCAGCGTGCCGCTCGCGCAGGCGCCTTATGTGCCGCTCGCCGAACTGGCCACCGTCGACGTCGCCCCTGGTCCCAACCAGATCAGCCGCGAAGACGGCAAGCGGCGCGTCGTGGTGAGCGCGAATGTGCGCGGACGCGATGTCGGCTCTTTCGTGGCGGACGCGCGCGAGCAGATCCGTCAGGACGTTCAGGTGCCCTCGGGTTACTGGTTGTCGTGGGGCGGACAATTCGAGCAGTTGCAAAGCGCGACCGAGCGCCTGAAGCTGGTCGTGCCGCTGTCGCTCTTCATGGTGTTTGTCCTGCTGTTCATCATGTTTAATAATGCTAAGGATGGCTTGCTGGTGTTCACGGGCATTCCGTTCGCATTGAGCGGCGGCGTGCTGTCGTTGTGGTTGAGGGATATCCCGCTTTCCATTACGGCGGCGATCGGTTTCATTGCGCTGTCGGGTGTCGCGGTGCTGAACGGGCTCGTCATGATTTCCTTTATTCGAAACCTGCGCGATGAGGGCACGGAACTGGACGCGGCTGTCCGTGAGGGCGCCCTGACGCGGCTGCGGCCGGTCCTGATGACGGCGCTCGTCGCGTCGCTCGGCTTTTTGCCGATGGCATTCGCCACCGGCACGGGCTCGGAAGTGCAGCGGCCGCTGGCAACGGTGGTCATTGGTGGCATCCTGTCGTCCACGGCGCTGACGCTGCTGGTTTTGCCCGTGCTGTACCGGGCCGCTCATTCGTCGTCATGGCGCGCTGCTGCCCTGAGCGGGCTGGCGAAAACTTCGCCCGCCCAGCTACTGCGCCGGTTCGGCATTTTTTCGAGGTAGTGTGAATGCGGATTTTGTTAGTGGAAGACGAGCCGAAGACCGGCGCCTATCTTCGCAAGGGGCTATCGGAGGCGGGATATGTTGTCGATTGGTCGGAAGACGGCGTCACGGGTCAGCATCAGGCGGAGACGGAAGACTACGACCTGCTGATCCTCGACGTGATGCTGCCGGGACAGGACGGTTGGACGCTGCTGCAAAACCTTCGCCGCACGCGGCTCACGCCCGTGCTGTTTCTCACCGCACGCGACGACGTTGGGGATCGCGTCAAGGGACTGGAGCTCGGCGCCGACGACTACCTCGCGAAACCGTTCGACTTCGTCGAGCTGATCGCGCGCGTGCGGTCGATCCTGCGGCGCGGCAAGCCACGTGAATCCACCTCGCTGAAGGTCGCGGATCTCGAGCTGGATCTGACGCGGCGCAAGGCAACCCGTCAGGGCGACGTGATCCTGCTGACGGCCAAGGAGTTCACGCTGCTGTGGCTGCTCATGCGCAAGGAAGGCGAAATCCTGCCTCGCGCGACGATCGCTTCGCAGGTGTGGGACATGAACTTCAATAGCGACACGAACGTGGTGGATTCGGCAATCAGGCGGCTGCGCTCCAAGGTCGACGACGCCTACGAACCCAAGCTCATTCACACCGTGAGAGGCATGGGCTACGTGCTGGAAAACCGGGACGGCGGCAATTGATCAGGCGCGTGGTGCCGCGAACGCTGCGGGCGAGGCTCACTGCTCTCATCATCCTGTCGACGTCGGCGATCCTCGCGTTGAGCGGCTTCGCGCTATATGAGGCGCTGCGCAGCCGCCTCGAGTCGACCTCGATCGAGCATATGGCCGGCACGATGGCGGCGTTGCGCACGCATCTGGCGGGGATCCAGAATACCGATGGCATTGCCGGCAATGCGGAGACGTGGATCGACCTGTTGCATGGGCACCCGAACCTGGCGCTCGCCATCTACGATACGATGGGGCAGCGCCTGTCGAGCACCCTGGGGTTTCGGCCCTACCCGCCGATCCCCGCAACCGGGGCGAGCGGTGCGGCCGTGAATCTCGCGCCCACCGGTTCGAATCTTCGATACCTGGTGGAAAGCGTGCCGCTCAATGACGGAATCGGGCCATTGGTGCGCGTCGCCGTTCAGTACGATGGAACCAGTGATCAGGCTCTGTTGCGCGCGTATGCGTACACCGCGGTGGTCATCGAAGTATTAGGCGTGGTGCTCGCCGCCGCGTTTGCGTACGGCATCGCCATGCTGGGCCTGCTTCCGCTGCGCAGGCTGGTGGCTCGGGCAGAGGAGATGTCGACAAGCCGCCTGGCGCTGCCTCTGCCAGAACTGGAAGCGTCGGGCGAGTTGAAGGAACTGGAGCACGCCTTTAACGGCATGCTGGCGCGGCTCGACGAATCGTTCACCCGGCTGAGCCAGTTCTCCTCCAATCTTGCCCACGACATACGCACGCCGCTCACCAATCTGCTCGCCGCGGCTCAAGTGGCGCTGTCACAGCGTCGGAGCGCGGAAGACTACCGGGACGTGATCGAATCGAGTGTGGACGAGTATCAGCGACTGTCGCGCATGATCGAAGACATGCTTTTCCTCGCGCGCTCCGATCAGGCTGACGCACCGCTGTCCTTGCGTTCGCTCGACGCGGTTGCGGAGGCCGAACGCGTCGCCGGCTACTACGAGACCATGGCCGAAGATGCGCAGGTCACGATCGAGGTGACGGGCGAGGGCACCGTGCAGGCCGATCTGCTGCTCTTTCAACGCGCGCTCAGCAACCTGCTGTCGAACGCGCTCGTGCAGGCGCCGCAAGGCAGCACGATTACCATCGACTGCAAGCAGGAGCCGGGCTCGACCACGCTGAGCGTGTCGGACTCGGGAGCGGGAATCGACGCTCGTCATATCGAGCGCATATTCGAGCGGTTCTATCGTGTCGACCCGTCGCGGCACGGTTCGGCCTCGGGCACGGGGCTGGGTCTTGCCATCGTGAAGTCGATCATGAACAGCCACGCAGGACAGTGCGGGTGCGAAAGCCGGCCTCATGTCAGCACCCGTTTCTGGCTGCAATTTCCCCGGCGCGAATGTTCGAATAACGGCCTGACCATGTCCATGACGGACGACGCCGCCCGCCCATAAAGATTGAGCGAGCGCGCGTCCGCGCGCAACGGGCAAAGGTATGCCGCCGGAGAAGCTCGCTTCCGGCGGCATGCGCCGCTATTTGTTCGCGACGAGTTTGTCATGCTGATCCATTGACGGTGCCTTCTCACCGGCATGCCGCGTAACCGCGTGCGTCTGCTTGTTCCGGGCAATCGTGTTGGCATCCGGCGGGTATTGTGTCTTGCTGGTTGGCGTCACGCCGTCATGCTGGGCTTGAACGAGTTCGTGGTTCACCTGCTCGCGAGACTTGCCTTGCGCCTGCGCGGCTGGTGAGAGCGCGCCGATCATCGTCATGGCAACGACGGACAGGGTGAAGAGTCTTGCAGCATTCATGTCGAGATCTCCTTTGTGGCGACCGCCGGTCGGCGATTCGTGAGTCCAGTATGAATCGCAGGCGGTGTGCCATCGTGACCGCAACATGAGAAAAATGTCAGGACATGCGGTATCGACAAAGGCGGCATCGAAGGCCGTTTGCATGAGATTTTTGTCATCTTGGCGTGATGCTGGCGGCGACCTTCGCGGAGCAGGATGACTCATCTTCTTCCACGAATGACGAGGCGGCGAATGCGCGCGTTACTGCAGAAATCTGCCTTGCTGATGATCCTGGCCGCCGGCCTCGCAGGATGTGCAAGCAGCGGCGGCAAGCCAGCGGCTTCCGCTAATACGTCGACTTCCACGCAAAAGGCGCCGACGGATCTCGCGCCAGGCGAGCAGATCGACTACGCCGGCCATCGCTGCGGCAATCCGAATCTGTATGTGAAGATGCATCTGTGTGTCTTTCCGCGCCGATAGCGTGGCCTATTTGCCGGCCCTCGTAAGAAGGCCGGCACGTCCGCGAGATCAGCTCGGATCCGCGTACTTCAGCGTCCAGCCCAACGTGCGTTGACTACCCGCCGTCAGCGCAAACGGAAGCGTCGTACAAGCGAACTTCGAATGCAACTGCCCAATTGGCGTGGTGGACAACGGATTGGTGACGCCGGCTGCCATCTCGAAGTTGGACAGCGCGCAACTGTCGAAACCCGTGGTGCCATAGCTGGTCGCATTGCTGTTCGCGTATTTGACCGAGAACCCATCGCTATTCGCCGTGGTGTTCTGGAAGTCCGCAAACGACGTGAAATCCGTCTCGACCGCCATGTTGCCGGTCAGCGTGGCGGAGCTCAGCGTATCGGTCCGGGTCATCGAGCCATGATCGAACGTCAACATCGTATGCACTTGCAAGTCGATGTCGGTGGCGTACGTTGCATTCTTGGCGGCTTGCCGGAATTTGGCCGTGTCGAACGACACGACAACCTGGCCGTTGTTTTCCTGGACACTCAGATTCTTGTAGTACGTGACCGGGATGTAGGTCTTCCCGTTATACGTAACCTGCGGAATCAACAACGCGTAGCCCAGATCCGTGGTTCCGTAGATCAGCTTGTCGGAGAACGGTGTCGGGTAATACGGCGTGTACGAATTGTAATCGGGTGCCTGGCTCAGGTTGAGATTGATGACGCGTTTGCCATCGCGCACCGTAACGAGCGCCGCGCTGTACGGATGAGCCGTATCGCCCGGCAAGTTGTACCAGGTCAACGTGTAATGCGGTCTTGCATCCAGCCACGCTTGCAGATCAGTGTCGGACATGGGCGCCTTGCTGCCGAAACCCAGCTTGTCCCACCACGCATTCACGTACATAAACTGATGCAGTAGGCTGAAATTCTCACCCATGACGCGAGGTTTGCCGCGATACGTATCGGTCCCGCGGCCTTTCACCCACATATTTACGGACGGCGTGGGCAGCGTCGGGTCGTACCAGAACGTGTCGAAGCGATAGGCCGCCTTGTAGATGAACGAATAGGCGACCTGCATTTCCTGTGCGGTCAGTACGCCTGCGTTGGCCGCAGCCGTCAGGACTTCCATGAAGGCCGAATCGCCGTATGGCCCGATGGATCGGCCGTAGTTGAAACCCTGGCCGTCGGCATTGAGTTGCGGAAGAATCAGATCGACCGATTTGCGCAGATACGATTTCAGTTCCGGCGTCAGATTGGCCTCGTTGCCCATTTCCAGCGTTCGCTCCGTCACTTCGCCGATCAGCAGCGTGCTGTATCGGTCGAAGCGCGCCTGGTCGTAGTAGGTGGTGTGCGTATTCGACGCTTCGTCGGAAAAGCCGCCGGAGGAATCGTTTCGAATGTGATTGGTGAGCGTGTACAGAAGCGCGTCGCGCGCGCCCATCGTTGCCACGGTTGGATCGGTCTTGGACGAGAAGCTCGGATTGCTCCAGCCGAGTTTTTGCCGCAAGCCCGCAATGCCGTAGGAAACCGCGTAGTAGTTTTGAGCGGTATTGAGCGATGCAACGTCGATCGGCACGCCTGCCGCCGGGCACGTATTCGTTTTGCCGCTTGCGTCCGCGCCGAACATGTCGCAGAAGTTCAGCCGATTTTGCAGCGTGGTCAGCATGGCATCGCTGAAAACTTCATTGAGCATGCCGTGCGCCTTGAAATTGTTCAGCGCAACGAGATAGTAGTACTCGCCCCAGGAGGTATTCGCATACACGTAATCGGCGCCGTGCATCTGCGTCATCATCGCGGTCGTTATTTTCTGGTACGTCGCAAGATAGTCCGCGTATTTAGGATCGCCCTTCGTTTTCATATCGATCAATATGTACGACAGGCCGAGCGCCAGCTTACCCGGCAGGAATTTATCCCCCGTGTTGGTGTCCAGCACATGAACGGGGCTGCCATCGCCAAGATCCATCACCACTTGTGTGAAATCAGGCGCTTTCTTGATGAGGTCGAAGAGCGCTCTCATCTGTCCCATCATGGTGATGGGAACGCCGGCGCCCGACGGCACGCTGGTGTCCGACGCGCCGTAGACAATGCCGTGAAGAGAGACGGCTCCGCCTTTCGACGGATCGCTCGGGGTGTCGCTCACGCTGCCACCGCAAGCGGTGACGAGAAGCGCGGTGAGCGTACTGAGTGCAAACGCAAACGAGGTTTTTCCTGGTGAAAGCATGTTGTCTCCGGATTTATTTGATCGATGCGTGATTCACATTTTTGATTACCTATTACTTGCCTTTTCTTCTCCTTTGATAAGTAAAAGCAAATGCATTTTTCATTGCCGGATTCGACGCAATTCACCTGCGGGTAAGGCCGTGGTGACTCTTCCTGGCATCCGACGCGACACTACGACTGGTGCTGACCTCGGCGACAACCTTCAACAACAGTCATAGGTCGTCAGACAACATGAATGAAACGAACACTGCCGACCTGACACCTGCGCCACGCGGTCACCGTCGCATGCCGCTATCGCTCATTCGCAAACGTATGCGGGTGGAATATCAGCCGAATCGGACAACAGTGAAGCATGCCGCGCCGAGCGCGGCAGTGAACAACCTAGCCATGAAATATTTGGTAAGTGGTAGGAGATCATATCTCTAGCAAGATGGCAAGTGTCATGTGAAACGGCCGCAAGGGGTGGTGCCGACTTTGCCGCTGAAGGCCGTGCGGATAGCCGGCCGCCAAGTGTCCTTTTCACGTCCGCGCGCAATGGCGATAGACATCGGGTTGAAGGCTAGGGCAATAGCGCGGGGAATAGAAATCTGCGCGGATTCGCTGGTCGTTGAATGCGCGATTCGAGGTCGGCGACGCGACTGCGAGTATCTTCGCGAGTGCATTGAAGTTCTTTGCCGTTGCATGCGGACGCGATGCTTCGCCGAACTTGCCGGTCCGCGTCGAGATATGGCGGCCCTATCCGCGGTCTATGCACATTCGAGAACAATCCTCTCCACACAGGGCCCTTATTCTCAAGCGGCCACCTTTCTAGACTGTCGTCACTGAATTACGAACAGGGCTGTTCGTAGCAGAGCAAAGCGAAGTCTGGAGGTCGTCATCATGAAGTCCCTTATTCAAGCCGTTGTGGTTGCCGCTGCCCTTGCCGCGCCGGTTGCCGTGTTCGCTCAATCGAACTCGCCTGTGACCCGTGCGCAAGTGCGTGCCGAGTTGATCGAACTCGAACAGGCCGGCTATAACCCGGCCCGCGGCGAAGATCCGAACTATCCGGCTGATATTCAGGCCGCCGAAGCGCGCGTCGCGGCACGGCACGCGGCGACAGGTTTTGGCGGCACCACGAGCGGTTCATCGGACGCGGGACGTGCGCCGGTTTCCAGCGCGGATTGGAATGCGATGTACAACCATCCGTGATGAGTGGTGCGTGAGTTTTTCAGCGGCGTGCGTGACGGCGTCATTGGCATCATCGAGCGGGCATGTGGTGACGTCGAAGTGATCGAGGTTCAACAAGCCGCCGCGGAGCAACGCCGTCATGCGCGTGACCGCTTCGGCCGTCGTTCGACGATAGCCGCGCCCGGCACTGCGTATGCCGGGCGCTACGCGTTCAAGCCTCCGACCCGGCCTCCTCATCGACCAGTTCGGCGATGTCATGTACGTCCACCGTGCAACCCACCCGGTTTCTCACGCCGCGGCCCCACGCCTGCACATGCGCGCCCGGCGTCAGATACGCGACGAGTTCGGCCGCGGCATGCGGCGGCATGCGCAGCGAAGTGCCGTCTTCCAGCAACGCGCCGCGCAATTCGCCCTTCGGTCCGTAGAGCGGCATGACGACTTCGCCTTGCACATCCATCGGCTCGCCGTCGTGCTCATGGCCGTGGCCGTGCTCATGTTTCGGGCCGTGTTCGTGAGGCCGCGGGCCTTCGTCGACGATCTCGATGCCTTGCCGGCTCGTCAGCGAAATGGCGGCGATCAGATCGGCGCCGCGCGGTTTCACGCCGCGTATGCGCACCGTGTCGCCCGGCGCGATATGGCGCGCGATCAGTTTGCCCAGATGCGGCGGGAAATGCACCTGCTGCTGCGTACCGTCGGCGTGCTGAAGAATGAAGCCGTCCGCATCGCCGTGCGGATTGAGCAGGAACAGCACGACTTTGCCGCGCGTTTCCGGCAGGCAGGCGGGGTCGATCCAATGCATGATGAAACTCCTTTGTTCGAGTGATGAGTCGGGACTACCTGGGCGGGGTGTCGTAGAGCACCGTGAGATTGCCGGGTGTACCGAAGGCGGTGGCTTGCAGTGATTCGCCATAGCGATTACGCGTGCCGTAGCCTTGCGCCGCGATCGTCGCGCCTGGCTGCAACAGGTTCGCGAAGCGCGCGGCCGCGGGCGGCGTCAGCTTGATCACGGTGCCGTCGGTAAGGAGTACGCCGTCGGGTTCGCCGCGCGGTGTGCTGGTGACCCGCAGCACGCGGCCCGTGGCATCCAGCTTGACGAGCCCGACGCCGGCGAGCGACTTCGGCAGACGCTGGGCATCGACCGGCGGCGGTTGATCGACGATGCTGCGCCCGTTGTTCGCGTCGGCGATCTGGCTGGCGCGCAGCGTACCGCCGGGCTGCGCGACGCCGTTCACGTTGACCGTGGCGCCTGGCGCGAAGGTGGCGGCCACCTGAGTGCCGATATACGGCGGGAACCGGACTAACGTGTTGTCGGCGAGCAGCATGCCGTCGACATCGCCTTCCGGGTTGATCACATAGCGCTGGACCACGCCGCTCACACTCGCGGGAGCGCCATCACGAGGAGCCGCGGCGAAGGGCGGCGGCGGTGGCATCGGTGCGCCGGCGCTCGGCGCGGGCGGCGGCATGGTTTGCGCCGCGCAAGCTGCCGTCGCGGCGATGACGGCGAGCGCGGCCGCCGCGCGTGCGATCGGGTTGAAACGGTTCATTGTCGGACTCCTTCGACTGCAATGTCGTGCAGGAGTCTTCGCAACCGCTATGCCATGCCGCTATGGGTTGTCGCGTAAGGCTTTCCGCCGTAGCGTCCGGTTGATGATGTCGCCTGGCTGGACGGCGGGTGTCGCCCAGTTGGACACCGGCAAGCGCATCAACCGAGCTTGTACGCGGCGATCTTCGTATAGAGCGATTGACGGCTGATGCCGAGGCGGCGCGCCGCTTCCGCGCGATTGCCCGCGCTCTGCTGCAACGCGCGTTCGATCGCGGCGCGCTCCAGCCATTCGATCGCCTGCGGCAGCGGCAGATCGAGCAGCGCGGCGGGAATCTCGCTCACGCCGGCGCGCGGCGCGGTGAGAAAAGCCAGATCGTCGGCGGTCACGAGCGGGCCGCGTGCGAGCGCGGCGACACGCTCCATCGCGTTCTTCAACTCGCGGACGTTGCCGGGCCACGCGTGCGCGAGCAGGCTCCGCTCGGCATCGCCGCTCAAGGTCCGCGCGGGTCCGGCCAGATTGGCGGCGGCGATGAGAAAGTGCGCGGCCAGCGGAAGAATATCGTCGGGACGATCGCGCAACGGCGGCAGATGAACCGGAATCACGTTGAGCCGGTAGAACAGATCCTCGCGGAACGTGCGCGCCGCGACTTCCGCCGTGAGGTCGCGGTGCGTCGCGGCCACGATCCGCACGTCGATGGCGACGCTCGTGTTGCTGCCGACCGGCGTCAGCGTGCGCTCCTGAATCACGCGCAGCAGCTTGGCTTGCATCGGCAACGGCAGGTCGCCGATTTCATCGAGAAACAGCGTGCCGCCGTTCGCTTCGACGATGCGGCCGGCGCGCTGCGTCACCGCGCCGGTGAAGGCGCCGCGCGTGTGACCGAATAGTTCGCTCTCCAGAAGTTCGGCGGGAATCGCCGCGCAGTTGATCGCGACGAACGGCGCGTGGCGGCGCCGTGACGCGTCGTGCAGGACGCGCGCCGCAACTTCTTTGCCGGTGCCGGTTTCGCCCGTGATCAGCACGGTCGAGTCCGTGGCGGCGGCGCGGCCGATCTGCTTTTGCGCGTCGCGCAGCGCCTCGCTGTTGCCGAGCAGGCGAGGCGTGCCGTCGGTGACGTCTTCGTTCGACGCCGGCAGCGGCGGGCTCGACGCCCCGCGATTGGACGCTTCGATCTTGCGCAGCAGGGACGCGATCGCGTCGCGCCCGACCGGCTTGGTCAGGTGCTCGAAGGCGCCGAGCCGCATCGCGTGAATGGTGTTGTCGCTGGTGGCGAAGGCGGTCAGCACGACCACCGGCAGCGCGGCGCGCGACGGCATCGCGCGCAGACGCTCGAGCACGTCGATGCCGCTCAGGTCCGGCATCCTGATGTCTAGAAACATGCAGTCGATGCGCGTGTCGCTGGCTAACCTCGCAAGCGCATCGTGGCCGCTGCCCGCCTGCTCGATGACATGGCCAAGGTCGCCGAGCGTTTCGGCGAGGCTTTCGCGGAAGGCGTCGTCGTCGTCGACGATCAGGATGTGCGCCATGGGATCTCGATCACAAAACAGGCACCGCGCTCGCGCGCTTCATAAAAGGCACGGCCGCCATGCGCGGCAGCGATCTCGCGTACCACGGCGAGGCCAAGCCCCGAACCGGCAGCGTGGCCGGTCACGAACGGTTCGAAAATGCGCTCACGCTCGGCGTGCGGCACGCCGGGACCGTCGTCGGTCACTTCGATCCGCAGCGCCGCGGCGGGGCGCGCCGCGCGCAGCGTGACGTGGCCGCCGGATGGCGTATGACGCAGCGCGTTGAGGATCAGATTATCGATGGCGCGCGCCAGTTGCTCCGCGTCGAAACAGGCCTGCGCGGGAAGCCCCTCGGCGCACTCCAATGCGAGTGCGATGCCGGCCCGCGCGGCCGCGTCCTGATGCCATTCCATGCGCTCGGCGAGCCAGCTGCGCAAATCGACGGCATGGGCGTCGATACGCACGGGCTGGGTCAGCGCGAGCAGACCCGACAGTTGCCGTTCCACCCGCTGAATCTGTTCGAGGATCGCGCCGAGTGCGCGCTGCTTGCGTTCGGTGTCGCCGTTCAGGGCATTTTCCGCCTTGAGCCGCATCGCGCCGATGGGGTTGCGGATCTCGTGCGCCATCTGCGCGGAGAACCGGCCGATTGCCGCGAAGCGTTCCGCGGCCGCGAGCTGCGTATGCAGATCGCCGGCTTGCTGCTGCAAGGATGTGGCGCGCGCGCCGTAGACGTTGAACGCGTGGACGATCTTGTCGAGGTCGGGCTCGCCGGTCGGGGCAATCGGCGTGAACAGGTCGGCGGGCCGGCTCAGGCTGGCCTCGACGCGCGCGAGATTGGCGCGCCAGCGTCGCAGCAGCATGCCGAGCGCGATGGCGATACCGACGATTACTGCAAGCAACACCGCGAGGGTGGTCACGAGCGCTTTGCCCGACGGCCCGAGCGGCGGATGCACGCGCGATAGTGTCCACGCAAAGAGGCCGTCCCGATGCGGCACCGGACAGGCGCTGACGATCACGGCATCCTGCTGGCCTTCGACGAATTCGGATGCCGCCGCACGTGTCGTGGACGCCGCGCGCAAGGTGCGCAGAATCAGCGGCGTCTCGGCATCGGGGATGTCGCGCTTGATGCCGCTGCCCTGATAGGTCGGAAACGCGTACGCGTCGAAACTGCCGCGCGGCGCGCCGTCCGGCCGCCAGAAGCCGCCTTCCACGCCGTCCATTTGCGCGAGCACGATGTCGAGGATCGCGTGCATCAGATCCGTGTTCGGTCCATTGGGCGACGCCGGTTGCGCGGCGGGCGCGGCGGCCGCGGGTTGACCGGCGCGTGGCGCGGCGATCGGCTCCGCCGTCCGGTCGATCGACAGGTCGTAGCGCGACCCGATCGTCTCGCAGCCGGCCAGCCCCTGCTGACGCGCGACGCTGATCTGCCGTCCGAGATTCGCTTGCGCCATGAACCACACGAGCCCGATCAGGACCGCGCACATCACCGCGACCAGCAGCCAGAAAACGATCAACTGACTGGCGAACGATAAACGTCGGGGAGCAGCGGCCATGAGTGCGCGGGGAAGGATTGGAGCTAGACAGTAGCAAAATTCCGGCCCGTGGTGCGCGAGTCACCATCAGGCGTTCGACGACGCTGCAAGCGGACAGGCGCGGGCTCGCTGTTGCGCCGCTGGACAACCGCTGTCCACGAACCGGACAGCACTCTGCGTCACCGCTGGCCGCTTCCCCACACTCGCGGCGTTCACGCGTCAATGGCATACGAGTTGCGTCAGGCTGGCCGCCGTCCCGGCACTCGTCGCCAGTGAGGTCGTCCGCATGTTGAAGCCGATACGCTCGAACCGTTCGCCACGCGGCGCGCGGGACCGCTGTGCCGCGCCGGGGGCATCGTGAAAGCCCAACGCGCGCTGGAGGCGCTGAATTTCTTCGTGGCCGATGTGCAAGCCGGTATCGGGCCGTTTCTCGGCGTGTTCCTGCAGGCGCGCGGTTGGGGCGCCGATCAGATCGGCACGGTCATGACGATCGGCGGCATCGCCGGCATGCTCGCGACTTCGCCGGCCGGCGCACTGGTCGACGCGACGCGCCATAAGCGCAGCCTCGTCGTGTGCGCCGGTCTGATGACCATGCTCGCGTCCGGCTTGCTGTGGATCTCGCACGGCTACTGGATGGTGGCGGCGTCCCAGGTGGCGACCGCGATCACCGGCGCGGCGATCGGCCCGGCCTTGGCCGGCATGACGCTGGGCATGGTCAGGCAGCAGGGTTTCGACCGGCAGTTCGGCCGCAACCAGGTGGCCAATCATGGCGGCAATGTGGTTGCGGCGGCGTTGTCGGGTTGGCTGGGCTGGCGTTACGGGTTCGGCGCGGTGTTTGTCTTGAGCTCGCTGTTCGGCTTGTTGTCGATTGCCGCCGTGGCGTCGATTCCGCGCGACGCCATCGATCACGATGCCGCGCGAGGCGCCGGCGCCGGCACGCATGCCGGCGGCAAAGCACCCGCGAGCGGCTTATGGGTGCTGTTGCAATCCCGTCCTTTGCTATTGCTCGCCGCGGCGCTCGGCCTGTTTCATCTGGGCAACGCGGCCATGCTGCCGCTCTACGGGCTCGCGATCGTCGCGGCCCATCAGGGCGAGCCGAGCGCGTTCACCGCGCAGACCATCGTCATTGCGCAACTCGTGATGGTTGCCGCCGCGATGCTGGCGACCCGGCTGATCCGCTGGCGCGGCTACTGGTGGGTGATCCTGCTGACTTTCCTCGCGCTGCCGATGCGCGGGCTGATCGCCGCATCGGTGATTCACGCGTGGGGTGTGTGGCCGGTGCAAGCGCTCGACGGCATCGGCGCGGGATTGCAAAGCGTCGCGGTGCCGGCGCTGGTGGTGCGGCTGCTGGAAGGCAGCGGGCGGGTGAACGTGGGGCAGGGCGTCGTGATGACGGTGCAGGGCGGCGGCGCGGCGTTGAGCCCGGCGTTGGGCGGAATCCTCGCGCACCGTTTCGGTTATCCCGCCGCGTTCATCGCGCTCGGCGCGGTGTCGACGGGTTCGCTGGTGTTGTGGCTGGGCTTCGGGGCGTCGCTCAGACATGCGTGCGCGGCACGCGACGCAGCGGGCCGCGATGCGGTCGAGGCGCCATTCCCAGTGTCGTGACACCCGTTTTCGCTGCCGCTTGGTACGCCGCTTGCTGCCCGCTGATGTTTTTATCGCAAGCTGTCACACATGCCCCGAACCCCCGCTACTTGCCAAAGGTGGAGTGCCCGTGAGATCGGGTCTTGCACGAAATGCCGCGCGTGTTGGTCGTCGACGACAACGCCGGCGCCGCCGAGGCGCTCGCCACTTATCTCTCCTACGAAGGCGTGGAAGCCCGTGCCGCCAATGGCTGCGAGCAGGCGCTGCGCTGCGTGCGGGACTGGGTGCCGGACGTCGTGGTGCTCGACATCATGATGCCGGAGCGCGACGGCTATGAAACCGCGAGCGCGCTGCGCAGCTATCTGCCGACGCAGAGTCTGGGCATTGTCGCGTTCACGTCGCTCGATGAGGATCACGTGAAGGAAACCGGCAAAGCACGTCACAATTTCGACGGCTATTGTCAAAAAGGCACGGCCCCGACGGCGCTGCTCGCGCTGATGCGCAAGCTTTGGCGGGAATAGCTGCGCGGCGTCGCGCTGCATGCGTCACGTTGGCGCAAGCAGGGGGCGCCAAGCTCAAGCCAATTCGCTCTCCACCGGCTCCTCGACGATCTGCTTGAGAATCGCCTCCATCAACCCCGGAAACCGGGCGTCCAGTTCCGCGCGCCGTAGCGAATTCTGATGCACGGTGCCGGCCACGCGCGTGCGCACGAGGCCTGCCTCACGCAGGATCCGGAAGTGATGGGACACGCTCGACTTCGGGCGGCCGCCGTCGAGTTCGCCGCAGGTGGCCTCGTCCACCGACGCGAGGCGCCGGACAATCTCCAGGCGAACCGGGTCGCTCAGGGCATGAAAGAGCCGCCCGAGCGCGAAATCCTCGGCGGCGGGGTGGTTATAAGTGCGCATCCTGCAAATGATAAAGGTTTCTGCGATACTTCGTTATTCGATGTTTATCGAACTACCGTACAAGCAAGTCCAGAGGAGTTTAGCCTGATGTCCGCATTGTTCCAGCCCTACAAGCTCAAAGACGTTTCCCTGCGCAACCGGATCGCCATTCCGCCGATGTGCCAGTACACCGCCGAAGACGGCGTGATCAACGACTGGCATCGTGTCCATCTGGCCGGTCTGGCGCGCGGCGGCGCGGGGCTGGTGATCGTCGAGGCGACGGCCGTGTCGCCTGAAGGCCGTATTACGCCGGGCTGTGCGGGCATCTGGACGGACGAGCAGGCGCAGGCTTTCGCGCCGGTCGTGGCGTCGATCAAGGCCGCTGGCTCGGTGCCGGGCATCCAGATCGGCCACGCGGGCCGCAAAGCCAGCGCGAACCGTCCGTGGGAAGGCGACGACCACATCGCCGACGACGACAGCCGCGGCTGGCAAACCATCGCGCCGTCGGCGATCGCGTTCGGCGGCAATCTGCCGAAGGTGCCGAAAGCCATGACGCTCGCCGACATAGCGCGCGTTCGCGAAGATTTCGTCGCCGCCGCCAGGCGTGCGCGGGACGCGGGCTTCGAATGGCTCGAACTGCATTTCGCGCATGGCTATCTCGGCCAGAGCTTCTTCTCGACCCACTCCAACCAGCGCGACGACGCTTACGGCGGCAGCCTCGAGAACCGCAGCCGCTTCATGCTCGAAACGCTGGCGGCGGTGCGCAAGGTGTGGCCGGAGCATCTGCCGTTGACGGCGCGTTTCGGCGTGATCGAGTACGACGGACGTGACGAGGAGACCTTGGTCGAATCGATCGAACTGGCGAAGAACTTTAAGCGCGAAGGGCTGGATATGCTGAGCGTCAGCGTCGGCTTCTCCACGCCGACGGCGGCGATTCCGTGGGCGCCGGCGTTTCTCGCGCCGATCGCCGAGCGCGTGCGGCGCGAGGCCGGCATCCCGGTTTCGTCGGCCTGGGGCATCGATACGCCGGAACTGGCGGATCGTTCGGTGAAGGACGGGCAACTGGATCTGGTGATGGTCGGTCGCGCGCATCTGGCCGATCCGCACTGGCCGTACCATGCGGCGAAGAAGCTCGGCATCGAGCGTCCGTCGTGGACGTTGCCGGCGCCTTACGCGCATTGGCTGGAACGCTATAAGGTCGCCTAAGCTTCCGCCCCGAGTTTCCTGTATCGATTGATCGTGCCGCTTGTCGCGCCAATTCATGCGCCGGGGCAGGCGGCACATCTCATTCTGTCTCCACGCGAGCGGCCGGCGCCGCGCCTTGCCACGCGCTAGACCGACTGCAGCGCCCGGAGCATCTCATGTCCGAGCGCTCTGCGCGCTCGTGCTCGCCTATTTCCGGGGGCAATCGCAATCGGAGATCGCGCATACGCTCGACGCGCCGGTCGGCACGGTCAAGAGCTGGATCAGCCGTGGACTGGAGTCGTTACGCGCCATGGCCGATGCGCGACATGTGTCACATGCGCCACAGCACGGTGGGCTCTACTGATCCGTTGGCCGTGCTGCGTAATCACGGATGAATTGCCCGCGTGCCGCGCGACCAACCTCATGTGTACTAGCGGAAAAGGAATCGACGCGCTTGCGGAACGGCCCTTGCTGCAAGGTCATTTCATTGACCTGACACGGAGGCTTGACGCATGACCCCTTATATCGTCGCTCACATGATGTCCTCGCTCGACGGCCGCAGCCTGACGGACGGCTGGCACCTCGACTTCGCGTCGGACCTGTATGAAGACACGGCTGCCACTTTCGAAGCCGACGGCTGGATCTGCGGGCGCGTCACCATGCAGGAGATTTCGCACGGCACGGATTATCCGAAAGGGCTCGCCAAGGGCGCGGTGCCTCGCACCGATCATTTCGTCGAACGCAAAGCGGACCAATACGCGATTTCGATCGATCCGCAGGGCCGCGTGGCGTGGAAGACCAACACCGCGCTCAAGTCGCATGTGATCGAAGTGCTGACCGAACAGGTTGCCGACGACTACCTCGCGTATCTGCAGTCGATCGGCGTGTCATACGTGTTCGGCGGCAAGACCGAGATCGATCTCGGCAAGGTCGTGCAGACATTGGCGCGTGAGCTCGGCGTGAAGAAGCTGATCGTGGAGGGTGGTTCGCATGTGAGCGGAGCGTTCGTGAACGCCGGTCTTGTCGACGAAGTGAGCGTGCTGATTCTGCCGTTGGTGGATGGCCGCAGCGAACATCCTTCGTCGTTCGAAGTGGCGATGGAGAAGTGGCAAGCGCCCGCGAATCTGAAGCTCACATCCGTTGAAAAGAAGGACCACGATTCGGTGTGGCTGCGCTATACGAAGGCCTGAAACGTGAACGGCAGAGTGGGACCGAAATCCGACTCTGCCGAGCGCTGTTCATGATCACTCCGGTTCGACAAACCGGCCGTGCATTATCAGCCTTTGGTGTGCTCCGTCGACAGCCAGCCGCCGCTTACGCCGATCTCGCCAATCTGCTTGGCCACCGCGTCGGCGAGGCGTTTCGCGTCCGCTGACACGCCGGCACGTTTGGTTTCGGATACAGCGTGCAAGCCTCCGCCCACGGCCGCCGAAGTCGCGATGCTGCCGGCCGCCGCGCCCACGCCCGCGGTCTCGACCATGCCAGGCGCCTTGCCGCTGTCGGCGTTGGCGGTGAAGGTTTGCACCAGACGCGGTGTGCCGCCCGCGGGCTTATACAGAATCTGCACCGAGCTGCTGACCTGACTCTTGCCCGCACCGAGGCCGATCAACATGCGGCGACGGCGATTGCCCGAGTCGATCGTATCGAAGCTGCCTTGCACGAGCAGCACATTCTGATCGGCCGGTGCGGGGACGTCCGAGCGGATCGCACGCAGACCCATCGACTGCAATTGATGCACGATTTCGTTGGCGACCTGCTCGCGGACTTCGGCGGACTCGGCGGCTTGCTTTTGCGCAGTGGACGAACCTTCGAGTTGCGTCTTCACTTTCTGCATCATGCCGCCGTCCAGTTTGACCTGATCCGAATTGGCGTCGAAGGTGTAGACATAGATGTTGTCCGGGCGCACCTGGACCGGCGTGCTCGCCGTGCTTGCATCCTTGATGCTGCTGCCGGCGCAACCGGTCAGCAGCGCGCTGCAGCAAACCATCGTCACGCAGGCCAAACGGGCGGCATTTTTTCTGAGGAAATTCACTGAAGTCAACATGTTGATCCTGTCGTCGGCACGCGGTGCCGGAATGTTCGAACGGTTCTCTCGATGATCGGGCAACCGTGGGATCGTTGATCATCGGCGAAACGTCTCGCTCTTGAAGCACCCTTGATCTCATGCGTTCTGTTTCGTACGCACCGGCAGCGAAACGAAGTATGGTCGCGTCACTTCCCGAACTCCATTCAACAATTATTTCGTCCTATGTCACGGCGCGGACAGACACGCCGAAGGCGTCGCGCGGGGCTTTCGCGTGTCGCGAAAGTCAGCGGACGCAGCGGGAAAAGAGAGGCTGTGCGGATGTGGATCGACCGCGCCGGCAAGCGGCGTGAAGTTGTACAACTACGCGTGCAACCGTGCGTGCGGCGCCATGCGTATCGGCCATCAGTTCAAGGCGAGCTTGATGATGCAGCCAAGGACAAAAACCAGTAGGACGGCGGCGACGGCCAAGTTCAGCGGGTAGCGCATTCTTCACCAGGGCACCAGTGTTGCGGTGCTCATATCCTAATCACCTGACGGAAGATGAGAAGGGGTCAGTGAAGCGGCAATGTGGGAAAGCTAACGCAGCATGCTGAATGGTTAGACGGCCTACAGGCGGGAGCGCTTCCAAGCGGGCACTCCGACCGCTTGAGTTGCCGTGCGGCTGTTTATCGAAAGAAAAATGCTCGCGTGCGCAGCGCACTAGCTTGCGTGTCGCACGGTCACTCAGCTAGCGAGCCACGCGGGGATGAAGCACGGCATGGACTGATCACGTGGTTCATGTGCGGCGTCACGGCGAAGCTGACGTCGTGACGCCACGGCAAGAATTTACTGCGCCAGAGCCGGCGGCGGCATCCCGCCCGGCGCGCCATGCGGCGCCTTGTTCGCGGCGGCGAGGTCTTCCGACAGACTGGTGCGCAGCGTCGCGATCGCCTGATCGGGATTGGCGGGCCTCAACTGCTCGCGAGCCAGCGAGTCATACACGTAGTGGCGCAGCATCGGATCTTGCGTCTTGTTCAGCACGTCGTGATACACGGCGATGATTTCGCCTTGATGTCCGCTCATCGCATACAGGCGGCGCAACTGTTCCAGATCGTTGATCACCGCGAAGCCGGGACCCATCGGACCCATCGGACCCATCCGGCCATGCGGCGGCCCGTCGCCGCGCTGCGGCTCGCCATGCGCCTGAGGGGCCGCGGGCGGCGGCGCTTCCTGGGCAAACGCGGCCGTCGCGGCCAGAGTCAGAACGGCGCTGAGCGCCGTGCTCAAGATTGCTTTTTTCATGAACTCGCTCCCATCGAGACAGGGCCGGCGCTACAGCGCGCCGGCACATGAGCAACGATAGTCGACATGCCGGTTCGTAGGGTTACTGAAGCCGCCTTGTAACTTACCGGGCCTTCCATGCCGCGCGGGCAATGGCCGTCTAGTCCCGTCGACAGGTAGCGCGCGAGCCAGGGTGTGCCCGCTGGCGCATTGTTTCCGGATGGCGCATGATTGAGCGATGTGCCGTCCGACCCCAGAACCCGCTCGTTCCAGCGGACGCTCGGCGCACGCGACGCCGTCAGTGCATGCGTCACGGAAACACCACGCGGCGATGCACCGCCGGCGAGTATTCAACCGTTAAGGAGGATTTCGCATGGACCGACCTGACGCCGCCAATCCGTTTGGCGATTTCACCAAAATGCTGGAGCAGTTCAAGCTCCCCGGCTTCGACGTACCCGCCATCATGGAAGCGCGACGCAAGGACATGGAAGCACTGGTTCAGGCGAATCAGACGGCCTTCCAGGGGATGCAGTCGCTTGCGCAGAAACAGGCCGACATGTTGCGCTCGACCCTGAGCGAATTGCAGTCGCTGACGGGCCAGTTGTCGGCCGGTGGTGCCGCGCCTTCGGGCAAAGCTGCCGAGTTGATCCAGCAGAGTCTGCACAAGTCGCTTGCCGATATGCAGCAACTGGCTCAAGCAGCGTATCAAACGCAAGCCGAGTCGTATGCGGTGATCGCAAAACGCGTAGAAGAAAACGTGCAGGAGCTCAAGTCGCTTTTGCAGCAGCAAAAAAAGTAACGGACGCTGATGCGTCGAATCGCTGACGCGTTACGTTCGAATGACCGATGCCGCGGATGACTTTCGAGTCCTCCGTGGCATTTTTTTGTTCCGCGAATCACGCTCACGGAATCGATTTTCTCTTCACACGAAAAGCCTTTTGGGGCGTCGTATTGTCAGAGGAAAACAGGCATTTTGCTCGAATTTTTCAGCATCCACTTACATTGGCCGCGCAATGCTGCGCGCGTTATTTTTTTCTGCATGGACCTTGGACAGTTTGCTTCGCTGTTCGCTTTTAACGAGCCGTGAAGCAGAAATGCTGGGTCAAAGCGCCGCCCCTTGGTGATCTGGTCCCGAAATATCAAATACGCTAAAACGACGCCGCGCGACGGAAAGGTTTAAATCCGTTCGCAAACGATTGCAGCGTCTCGCCGCGATGGTTAAAGTTTCACGCCGCCACTCCGTAGACGCATTCACGCTGCTCAACCAGTGTGAATACAACACGGCAGCACCGGCGAAGCGTGCGCCCCTTGTTTCCCGTCCGTGATCGGCTCGGCGCCTGGTCACGAGCGTTTCACCTCGAAGGAAGTCACTTGAAACCGATGCTCTATTCCAGCATTGCACGCGCGATGCTCGGAGCAAGCTGTGCGCTGTCGTTCGCCGCGCACGCGACGCTCGGCCAGAACGTCAGCACCGTCGACGGCGATCAGTCCCGCTTGCGCGCGGTGGCTCACACGTCCACTACGCAAAGCGCGTATTCGGTACACCTGATGACGCTGCCGTCCGGCACGCTGGTGCGCGAGTACGTCGCGCGCAACGGCATCGTGTTCGGCGTCGCGTGGGAAGGGCCGACGCTGCCGGACTTGAAATCCATACTGGGGTCTTCATTCGACGTGTATGTCGCCGCCACCGCGAAGCGCCGCGGCACGCCACTCGCGGTTTCCAGCAGCGACCTGGTCGTGTACTCCGGCGGGCATCTGCGCGCTTTCTCCGGCTATGCCTATTTGCCACAAGCGGTGCCCGCGGGCGTCGATGTCGGCGTCATTCAATAATGGAGCGGATCATGCGACATAGGTCTTCGTTCAAGACTTTGCTGTGCCCGGCGCTGCTCGCGTTGCTCGTCAGTGCGTGCGGCGGCGGGGGCGGAAGCTCCAGCGGCTCGGGCAGTGCGGCCGGCACCAATGGTTCGACCGGCACTTCGTCCGGTCCCTCCGTGGCCAGCACCTCGCCGTCGTCGCAGACGCTGGCCGCGAACGCGGTGAGCGTGACGGTCGATTCCGGCGTGAGCAATGTGCCGAACATGCCGTTCGTCAGCCTCACGATCTGCACGCCGGGCACGACGCAATGTCAAACCATCGACCACGTGCTGGTCGATACCGGGTCGTGGGGCCTGCGCCTGTTCGCATCCCAGTTGCCCGCTTCGATGACGCTGCCGCAACAGAAAGACGCGTCGGGCCATCTGGTTGCCGAATGCATGCAGTTCTTCGACGGCTACACGTGGGGGCCGGTCAAGCTCGCCGATCTGCAGATTGCCGATGAAAAAGCCGCCTCCCTGCCGATCCAGGTAATCGACCCGAACTACGCAACGCTACCCGCCGATTGCGCGAACTTCGGCGCATCGCGCAATACGCCGGATACGTTGCAGGCCAACGGCATTCTCGGCATCGGCGTGTTCAAGCACGATTGCGGCGCGAACTGCGTGCAGCAGGCGCTGGCAGGCACGTACTACGGCTGCAGCGGCACGACATGCACGTCGATTCCCCTCGCCGAAGAGCTGCAGGTGGCTAATCCGATTCCGTACTTCGCCGCCGACAACAATGGTTCGATGCTGAGCCTGCCGACGGTATCGGGCGCCGCGCAGTCAGTCACCGGGCAACTGGTGTTCGGCATCGGCACGCAGACCAACAATTCGCTGGGCGGCGCGCTGGTGATCGGCGTGAATCCGTCGAATGGCACCTTCACGACCGTGCAGAACGGCACCACGTATTCGCGCAGTATCCTGGACAGCGGCTCGACGGGCCTGTTCTTCCAGACCAGCGCGTTGCCGGTCTGCGCGAGCCCGAACAGTGCGTACTACTGCCCGGTGTCGACCGAGCAACTGAGCGCGCTGATCCAGGGCGTGAACGGCGCCACGAGCACGGTGAATTTCAGCGTCGGCAATGCCACGACGATTGCGCAGATGTATAGCGGCAATTCGGCGCTGCCGCTGCTGGCGGGACCGGCTTTCGTCAAGTCCGCGATCTTCGATTGGGGGCTGCCGTTTTTTTATGGCCGCAATGTGTACGCCGCAGTCGAGCAGCAGCCGACGCCCGGCGGCACGGGGCCTTACGTCGCGTATTGAATCGGTTCAAGCCATAGACGTCCACATTCGATTCCGGCAGCGTCGCGTAAATCGACTTTCTGACGTACGCGAGATCGATGCTTTCGCTCCAGCATGTCATGAAATGGAATTTGACCGGCACGCGCGCGGTATGAGCGATCGCCTTGCACGTCTCGAGAAAGTGCGGATTGATCTTCATCGCGCTGGCCGTCACGCCGATGTTGACCACATCGCCGCGCTCCGGAATGGACGGCACGACGTTGGTGAGCAGTTTCGACGGCACGTACGGTTGGCCATCCTTCGGCAGACGCAGCATTTTTTCGCTGAAGCATGCCGGGTCGCCGACGAAATCTTCCTCGACGCTCACGTAGTCCATATGCGCTGCGTGCATCGTGGCGGGATGGCCAAGACCCGCGATCTGCAGCGGCGCGACGCGCAGGTTCGACAGAAAGATGGTGTGCGAGAACATGCCGGCACTCGGCATATAGAGCACGTCGGGTGCTCGCGCGTGGCGAATTCCTGGATCTGGCGGATGCAGTCGCCGATATATTCCGGATGCTCGAATTCGACGAAGCGGTCGAAAATCGCGCGTCCCGATTCGTCCACGTGCTGTGCCTCGCCGAACGCGACGACTTCGAAATGCTTGCGCGCGGCGGGCATGGTGCGCGAATGGGTTCGATAGATCGAGTGGCCGCCGGTGAACCATTCGAGCACCACGAGCATCACTGGCTTGCGTCCTTTGATTCGCTTGCGGGCGACGCTGGCCTCGTGGCCGAGCAGGCCGAGCGTGTCGAGCTTCTTGCGCACCAGCCTGTTGATGCTGCGCTTGATCGCGTGCCGGTCCGGCGATGTCGAATAGCTGCAATGCATGTAGGCGCCACATACGGCGCCGGTCGGCAAGTCGTCGAGGTCTTCGATGGTTTCGAGCGCACCCGGCTAGCGCCGCCTCGTAGCCCGCTTCGCCGGGGCTGCCTGAGCGGCGACAGGCGCGGGCTGCAACGGCGGCTCGGACGCCACGGGCTGCTGCGGCGCAGGTGTCACGCCCACCGATTGCAGCGGCGCGGGTGAAGCCTCGATCGGCGCCGCCGGCTGCACGCCGGTTTGCGCCGCACCCTGACCCGGCGGCGTCGCCGTTTCTCTCGGCTGCGACTTGTCGCCAGCCCCTTCGATCACGCGATGCACGAAGCGCAGCTTTTCCACCACCGGCGCAGCCAGCGTGAACGGATACCCGTCCGGCATGCCGAGACTGCGATTCAGGCTGTTCAGCGCATAGGTGAGCGGAAACCAGCGTTTCATCAGATTCTCGAAGCTCGCGTCTTCCACCGGCGTGCGATCGGTCAGCGTCGGCTCGCTCGGGTCGTCGGGCAGAAGCGCCACACCGTAAGAGGTCGACGTGTCCAGCACGTCGACGATCAGCATGTAATGCGCCCACGTCTCGGCCCAATCTTCCCAGGGATGCATCGTGGCATATGCGCTGATATACGACGCCTGCCACTCGGCCGGCGCGCCGTCGCGATAGTAAGCCTTCAGCGCCTCGCCATAATCGACGCTCTCGTCGCCGAACAGTTTGCGGAACGGCTCGAGCCAGCGCGGGTTGTTCTCCACCAGTTGGCTGAAGTAGTAGTGCCCGGTCTCGTGCCGGAAATGGCCGAGCAAGGTGCGGTAGGGCTCGCCCATCGCGGTACGGACTTTCTCGCGATAGGCGTCGTCGGCCTCGGCGATGTTCAGCGTGATGAGCCCGTTATCATGGCCAGTCATGACGCGCGAACCGTCGCCGCCGTCCTCGAGGAATTCGAAGGCGAGGCCGTGCTCGGGATCGGCCTGGCGCGACTTCACGTCGAGGCCGAGTTCGGCCAGCGTGTACAGCAGACGGCGTTTGGCCATCTCCAGCCGGTACCAGTAGAGCCGGTTGTCCGGCGCGCTCAGATTCGGAATCGTGAGGGTCAACTGGCACGCGCGGCACAGCACGTCCGGCGAGTCGGCGGGAATCATCCAGTTGCAGACGTTTTCGACGGCATAGTTGTGGCATTGACGGAACAGCGCGCCTTCGGCGCCCGGATGCAGGCTGCGCCAGCGGCCTTCGCCGGCATCTTCGAACGCGCTGATTTCCGCCAGTTCAGGCACATAGCCGAGCAATGACTCGCAACGTTCGCAACGAACGTTTTCGTAGAACACGAGGTGCGAGCAGTGATTGCAGTGGAAGGTTTTCATCGGTCGAGTTTGGGAGGTAGGAGGGCAGTCATAAGCGAACACCTGCCGCAATCTTCATGCCGCATTTGCCAGACGTCACTGGTTTAACGCACATTACGTGCATGATCGTGCATGAACGCTGCGCCGCTTTGGTGCGCGGCCTTGAAAACGGCGGTGGAAGGGCGCTTGGTTCGATCGACCGGACGATCGGCGAGGCGCGGCATACTTCACGAGAGGCGGTGATCCGGGCAGTAGAGGCAGTTCACGCAGTTTTTCGCACTTGTTCAACAAGCGTTCAGTAAACGGCATGAAGCTTGCTTTTTGGCGGGCTGCCATCCTTCGTCCAGGAGTCCGGTGTGTCCATACGCGTCGCGTTGCATCATGTCACACATTACCGTTACGACAGGCTGGTTTCACTGTCGCCCCAGGTCGTGCGTCTCAGGCCTGCGCCGCATTGCCGGACCCCGATTCTTTCGTATTCGATGCGGGTCGAGCCGGCCGAGCACTTCATCAACTGGCAGCAGGACGCGTTCGCCAACTATCAGGCCCGGCTCGTCTTCCCCGAGAAGACGCGCGAATTCAAGGTGACCGTGGATCTGGTCGCCGAGATGGCCGTCTACAACCCGTTCGACTTCTTTCTCGAGCCCTCGGCCGAGCGGTTTCCCTTCGACTATTCGCCCGGCCTCGCGCTGGAACTCGCGCCGTACCGCGTCAAGCGGCCGATGACGCCGCGCTTCGCCGAGTTCG
Organism: Paraburkholderia sp. RL18-101-BIB-B; assembly: GCF_046026985.1. Classification (NCBI taxonomy): domain Bacteria; kingdom Pseudomonadati; phylum Pseudomonadota; class Betaproteobacteria; order Burkholderiales; family Burkholderiaceae; genus Paraburkholderia; species Paraburkholderia sp. RL18-101-BIB-B. The sequence continues at coordinate 285,133 of NZ_JARESV010000001.1, read as the reverse complement.
TCGCGAGTATCGACCGCACGCCGGCCGGCACCGCCGACTTCCTCGTCGCCCTGAATCAGCGGCTGCAACGCGAGATCCGCTACCTGATCCGCATGGAGCCGGGCGTGCAGACGCCCGAGGAAACGCTCGTGAGCGCCGCCGGCTCGTGCCGCGATTCAGGCTGGCTGCTGGTGGAGACCTTGCGGCAATTGGGGCTGGCGGCGCGCTTCGTGTCCGGCTACCTGCTGCAGCTCGCGCCCGACGTCAAATCCATCGACGGCCCGAGCGGCACCGAAGTCGACTTCACCGACCTGCACGCGTGGTGCGAGGTCTACCTGCCGGGCGCCGGCTGGATCGGCCTCGATCCGACCTCCGGGCTGCTGGCGGGCGAAGGGCATATCCCCGTCGCCTGCACGCCCGAGCCGGGCAGCGCGGCGCCGATCTCCGGCGCCGTCGACGAGTCCGAGGTCGAGTTCGACCACACCATGTCGATCGAACGGGTCTTGGAGACGCCGCGCGTCACCAAGCCGTTCAGCGAAGCGGTATGGGCCGACGTCCTGAAAATGGGCGCGCAGGTCGACGGGCAGCTCGCCGACATGGACGTGCGTCTGACGATGGGCGGCGAGCCGACCTTCGTCTCGGTGCGCGATCGCGACGCCGCCGAATGGAACACCGACGCGCTCGGCCCGACTAAACGCGGCTACGCGGTCGCGCTGATGGACAAGCTGCGCTCGCGTTACGGCGCGAACGGCTTCCTGCATATCGGCCAAGGCAAGTGGTATCCGGGCGAGCAATTGCCGCGCTGGGCGATGTCGCTGTACTGGCGCGCCGACGGCGAGCCTTGCTGGCACGACCCGGCGCTGTTCGCGGACGAACGCGAGCCCGGCACCTACACCGCCGCGGACGCACAACGCTTCCTCGCGCATCTGGCGATCAAGCTCTCGCTCGACACGGATTGCATCCAGCCCGGTTTCGAGGACGTCTGGTACTACCTGTGGCGCGAGCGCCGTCTGCCGGTCAACGTCGATCCCTTCGACGCACGGCTGGACGACGAACTGGAGCGCGTGCGCCTGCGCCGCGTGTTCGACGCCGGGCTGGGCGGCGCGACCGGCTTTGTGCTGCCGCTCGCGCGCGAACGCGAGGTGCCCGGCGAGGCGCCGCAATGGGTTAGCGGCCGCTGGTTTTTCCGCGACGAGCGCATGTTCCTGATTCCGGGCGATTCGCCAATGGGTTATCGCTTGCCGCTCGATTCGCTGCCGTGGGTGTCGAAGACCGACTACCCGTACCAGCACGCGCACGATCCGTTTGCGCCGCCCGTGCCGTTGCGTTCAGCCGCGCAGTTGCGCATGCAATACGACGGCGAGCAGCGCACCATGAGTCCCGCCGACGCGCGGCGCGCGGCGGCGTTGTCGTCCTCGGCGGCGGAGTTGCTGAGCGGCATGCCCGGCGGCGGCGTGCTGGCCTATGCGCGTCAGCCCGGCGACCAGGCGGCGCCGGCGCGCGGCCAGTCGTCGAAAGAAACGCTTCGCACGGCGATTTGCGTCGAAGCGCGCGACCCGAAACGCGCGGCCGGTCCGAAGGCCGAAACGGACGCGTTCGGCAGCGGCCGCACGCTGCTGCATGTGTTCATGCCGCCGCTCACCGAACTCGACGACTATCTCGACCTGCTCGCCGCCGTCGAAGCGACGGCCGCCGAGTTGCGCATGCAGGTGGTGCTCGAAGGCTATCCGCCGCCACGCGACGCGCGTCTGAAAGTGCTGCAGGTCACGCCGGACCCCGGCGTGGTCGAGGTGAACATTCATCCCGCGGCGAACTGGGATCAACTGGTCGATCACACGGAGTATCTGTATCAGTCGGCGGCTGAAAGCTATCTGAGCAGCGAGAAGTTCATGACCGACGGCCGGCACACCGGCACCGGCGGCGGCAATCACTTCGTGCTCGGCGGCGCGACGCCCGCCGACAGTCCGTTCCTGCGCCGTCCCGATCTGCTGGCGAGCCTGATCGCGTACTGGCACAACCACCCGTCGCTGTCGTATCTGTTTTCCGGGCTGTTCATCGGGCCGACCAGCCAGGCGCCACGCATCGACGAAGCGCGCAACGATCAGGTCTACGAGCTCGAAGTGGCGTTCCGCGAATTGCAACGGCAGATCGACATGCTCGGCGGCCGGGACAGCGCGAGCCTGCCGGCGTGGATGATCGACCGCTCGCTGCGCAATATCCTGATCGACGTGACGGGCAACACGCACCGCGCCGAGTTCTGCATCGACAAACTCTATTCGCCCGATGGTCCGACCGGCCGTCTCGGCCTGCTCGAATTGCGCGGCTTCGAAATGCCGCCGCACGCGCGCATGAGTCTCGTGCAGCAACTGCTGCTGCGTGCGCTGGTTGCGCGTTTCTGGCACACGCCGTACACACAGCGGCTCACGCGCTGGGGCACCGAACTGCACGACCGCTTCCTGCTCGGCACCTTCGTGAAGATGGATTTCGACGATGTGCTCGGCGAACTGAACCGCGCGGGCTTCGCCTTCGACGGCAGCTGGTTCGCGCCGCACTTCGAATTCCGCTTCCCGCTGGTCGGCGAGACGACGGTCAATGGCGTCTCGCTGACCATCCGCAACGCGCTCGAACCGTGGCACGTGATGGGCGAGGAGGGATCGCCGGGCGGCACGGTGCGGTATGTGGATTCGTCGGTGGAGCGGCTCGAAGTGCGCGCGCTCGGTCTGAACGACAACCGCCATGTCCTGACCGTCAACGGCGTGCCGGTACCCTTGCAGCCGACCGGCCGCGTCAGCGAATATGTGGCCGGCGTGCGCTTTCGCGCGTGGGCGCAGCCATCGGCGTTGCATCCGACCATCGGCGTGGATGCGCCGCTGACTTTCGATCTGGTCGACACATGGGCTGGCCGCTCGGTGGGCGGATGCCAGTATCATGTCGCTCATCCGGGCGGGCGCAATTACCAGACCTTCCCGGTCAACGCCTATGAGGCGGAAAGCCGGCGGCGCGCGCGCTTCTTCGCGTCTGGACATACGCCGGGGCCGCTCACGGTCGATGCGCCGCATCGCAGTCTGGAGTTTCCGTTCACACTGGATCTGCGCTACTGGTGAAACCAGCACACTCTTAAAACGACACGACCTTGGCCTTTCAATCGACTTTTCCCTTCGAAACGTCCGCGGCGCGCGCGGACGCTTCGTCCCTGTTGCGCCTGCTGCCGGCCCACGAGGGACATTGGGACGAGTTACGCGACACCTCGGGCGCGTTGCGCGAACCGTGGCGGCAATTCTTCGAGCGGCTCGGCGAAGACGGCATTGCGCGGCTCGACGATCACCTCGCCTCGGTCGCGCAGCAGATCCGCGACAACGACATCAGCTACAACGTCTACGCGGATAACGGCGAGCCGAGGCCGTGGGCGCTCGACCTGCTGCCGTTCCTGATCAGCGAGGACGAGTGGGCGCATATCGAGCGCGGCGTGACGCAGCGCGCGCATCTGCTCAATGCGATCGTCGCCGATATTTACGGGCCGCAAACCTTGCTGGAGCGCGGACAATTGCCGCCCGCGCTGGTCTTCGGCCACCCCGGCTATCTGCGCTCGGTGAAGGGCTACGCGCCGCCGGGCGGCCAGTTTCTGCAAGTGGTCGCGGTCGACCTGGCGCGCACACCGAACGGCGACTGGACCGTGATGGCGCATCGCACCGAGGCGCCGTCCGGGCTCGGTTACGCACTGGAAAACCGCCTGATCGTGTCGACGCTGTTCGCCGATCCGTTTCGCGCCATGCATGTGAGCCGGCTCGCGCCGACCTACTCGCAACTGATCGCGACACTCGTGCAGGCGGCGCAGGCCACGATGCGGCACGACAGCGAAGACGCCGAGCATTCGCCGCATATTGCCTTGCTCACGCCGGGGCCGTTCAGCGAAACCTACTTCGAGCACGTGTTTCTGGCGCGCTATCTCGGCGTGACGCTGGTCGAGGGCAAGGACCTGACCGTGCGCGACGACAAGCTCTATCTGAAGACCCTCGCCGGTCTCGAACGCGTGCATGTGGTGCTGCGGCGTCTGGACGATGCGTTCTGCGACCCGGTCGAACTGCGCGCCGATTCGAGCATCGGCGTGCCCGGCTTGTTGCAGGTGATGCGCGCGGGCAACGTGATCGTCTCGAACGTGCCGGGCTCGGGCTTCGTCGAATCGCCGGCGTTGCATGGTTTTCTGCCCGGCATTGCCGAAGTGCTGCTCGATGAAGACCTCGTGTTGCCGAGCGTGGCGACGTGGTGGTGCGGCGAAGAAGCGGCGCGCGACCATGCGTTCGCGCGTCTCGACGAAGCGTTCGTCGTGCCGACGTGGCCGGTCACCGGACGCGATGCGCCGCCCGGCGTGGAGCAGGGCCGGCAGCGCTTATCGACGTGGCGCGAGCGGATCGAGGCCATGCCCGACACCTACACGATCCAGCAGGCGCAGCGCTTTTCCTGCACGCCGCGTTACGAGGAAGGCACCATTGGCCGCCGTCCGTCGGTGCTGCGCGTCTATGCGATTGCGGACGTCAACGGCGGCTGGCATGTGATGCCGGGCGGCTTCACCCGCATGGCCGCCGAACGCCAGGCCACCGTGTCGATGCAGTACGGCGGCAGCAGCGTCGATACGTGGGTGCTGTCGAGTCAGCCGACCTCGACCTTCACGCTGTTGCCTTCGCCGATGCAGCCCGCCGACCTCGCGCGCAAGCATCGCACCGTGTCGAGCCGCGCGGCGGAAAACCTGTTCTGGGCAGGCCGTTATGGCGAACGCGCTGAAAACAACGTGCGGCTGTTGCGCCTTATCCTCGGCTCGCTGGAAGGCAATGATGCCGACGCGATGTTTCCGACTCTGGTCGAACTCGCCATGCACTGCGGGCTCGTGCAATCCGGCGACATGTTCGCGCCGCATTCGCCGCCAGCTTTCGAGCGTGCGCTGGTCGCCAATCTGAGCGAGAGCACCGGCGCCGCGAGTATCGGCCAGAACCTGACCTCGCAGGCGCGCTCGAATGGGGAAGTGCGCGGGCGTCTGTCGAACGATCACTGGCGCACGATTCTCGCGGCGCGCAACGACTTCCGCGACGCGTTGCAGATGTTGATGCCTGCGCCGGGATACGGCGGTGGTTCATCTTCGTCTTCGTCGCAAAGCAATGGCAACGGTGGCGCGAACGGCCGCGGCGAACGCTACGAGCGGTACGACCGCGTCACGCTGATGAACGCGCTCGAACACCTGTCGGTGCAGTTGTCGGCGATCAGCGGCGCACAGGGCGACCGCATGACACGCGACGAAGCGTGGCGTCTGCTGTTCGTGGGCCGCCACATCGAACGCGTATCGGCGATGACCTCGTTCCTGCGCGTGGTCGCCGACAAAGGCCAGCTTTCGACGCCCGCCGGTTTCGATCTGCTGCTGCAGTTGTTCGACAGCACGCTGACGTACCGCTCGCTCTATCCGGGCCGCTTCGAAGTGCCGGCCTTGCTCGACCTGCTGGTCATCGAGCCGACCAATCCGCGTGGCATCTACGGCGTGTACGAGCGCCTGCGCAAAAAGCTCGACGAGATCGCCGTGGCGGCGGGCAGCACGCGGCATCGTCCGTTCGCTGAATTGATGGCGCCGACCGATCTGTTGCCGACGCTCGAATCGCTGTGCGAGGTGGACGAAAACGGCACGTACGTCAATTTGATTGCGGTGTGCGATCAGATCGGCGGCTTCGTCGGCGCGGCCGCGCATGAAATCAGCGCGCGCTATTTCAGTCATGCCAGCACGGTCGCCTCGCAGGTGTGGTCATGAAGCACACGCCGACCGTGCTGTCCGTCTCGCATCGCACGACCTATCGCTACTCCACGTATGTGGAGACCGCGCAGCATCTCGCGACAATCCGGCCGATTGCCTGTTCGTGGCAACGGGTGGTCTCGCACAGCGAAAAGATCGAACCCGAACCGTCGTATCTGAATAGCCGGATCGACGCATTCGGCAACGACGTGCTGTATTTCGCTCTGGATGCGCCGCATGAGCGCTTGCAACTCGTCAGCGAAACGACCGTGGCGCTCATGCCGCGTTGGACCGATCTCGATCCGGAAGCGACGCCCGAATGGGACGACGTGGCCGATGCGCTGCGCTTTCGCGTCGGCGGCCAGTTCCGGCCCGAGGTGGAGTTCTGTTTCGCGTCGCCGAATATCGTGCCGCGTCCGTCGCTGCGCGACTATGCGTTGCCGAGTTTTCCGCCCGGCATGCCCATCGCCGCGGGTGCGATCGATCTGATGCACCGCATTCACGAAGACTTCGCCTACAAGCCTTCCGCGACGATGTTCGATACGCCCGCCGAACGCGCCTTCGAATTGAAGAGCGGCGTGTGTCAGGACTTCGCGCAGGTGATGATCGGCTGCTTGCGCTCGCTGGGTTTGCCGGCGCGTTACGTGAGCGGATATCTGCGCAACGATCCGCCGCCGGGACAGCCGAGACTGATCGGTGCGGATGCGTCGCACGCGTGGGTGTCGGTGTATTGCCCCGGCAGCGGCTGGATCGATCTCGATCCGACCAATGACGTGCTGGCCGATATGGATCACGTGACGCTCGCCATCGGCCGCGATTACAGCGATGTGTCCTTGCTGCGCGGGATGATTCTCGGCGGCGGCGCGCATCGGGTGGAAGTGGGGGTGACGGTGCTTGCGCTGTAGGGGCCGCGCCTTCCCTCTCTATTTCACATAGTTATCCCCGGCTTGGATAAGCTTCAGACCGCGACCCATGTGTCGCGGCTGCCACGCTCACGGCTACGCTCCTCTCCCGCATTCGCAAATCTCCCGCTGGTGCACGTTTGCACTCGGCATGCAGCAACGCGGCTCAATGCTTGTACCGCGCGTAAAACCTGCGGCCCTATTGGGAAAGTTCCGGCCTTCTCTCAGTGAAATCGTCTAGCTGGCGCGAGCGCCAGCGCCGATACTTTCGTTCGAAACGCGGCCACGCAGAGCCACGTGCACATCGCTACACGCATAACGAACACTGACGGTTGAAATGGCGGGGAAAAGACAGTCCGAATTCGCGCGGGGATTGAATAGGCGTGCGTTCAGGCATACCCATGCGCTGATGTTCGGCGCGCTCGGCGCTTGCGTGCCGGCGTCCGGGCACGCGCAGGCGCTTGCCGGCGTTAGTAGCGTGTTCAGCGGCCAGCGCAACGACGATCGCGTCGATGCTTCGGCAATAGTGCCTGAAGTGCCTGCGCCCACAAGCGAACCTGTCGTGAATCCGTACGCTGAGAGTCCGTCGGCGGCGCTCGGCTACGCGTTCAATACGTTCCATACGTCCAGCGAAGGAGCAGCGGACACACAGAGTTATCTTGGCTTTACTGCCGGCGTCAATATCGGCAACTGGCGAGTGCGCGAGCGGGGTGTGTTGCAGTCCAATACGGGCCGGGGCACGTCCTACCAGAATGTCGCGGCTTACCTGCAGCATGACATCCCGTCGTTGAAGAGCCAGCTCGTGCTGGGGGACCAGTTCACGGACGGCGCTGTGTTCGACAGCATCGGCGTGCGTGGCGTAAAGATGGAGAGTATCGATAGCGCGGTGTCTGAGTCGCTGCCCGGTTACGCACCTGTGGTGCGTGGCGTGGCGATGTCGAATGCGCTGGTCACCGTTACGCAGAACGGCAACCGTTTATACGAAGCGACAGTTGCGCCAGGGCCGTTTGAGATTCATGACGTTGCACCAACAGGGTACGGCGGCAATCTGCTCGTTACCGTGACGGAGGCGGATGGAAGTCGGCACAGTTTCACCGTGCCGTATACATCTGTCGTACCGCTTGTGCGGCCAGGCTCGACGCGCTTCAGCATCGTCGGTGGCGCGACCCGTGACGCGCAGATCAGGCATCACGGCGCTTTGCTGCAAGGCGCGGTTCAGCACGGTATCAACAGCGTGATGACGGGCTATGGCGGGGCGATCGTCGCCGACGGCTATCTGTCCGGCCTGATCGGCGCGGCGCTCCGTACGCCGATCGGCGCACTGTCGGCCGATGTCTCGGAGGCTCAGGCCGATGTATCGCATGCACGGAGTATGCGCGGCACAAGTCTGCGCATCGGCTATAGCGAGTTCATCGAGCAGACGGATACGAACGTGTCCGTCGCGGCGTACGGCTACTCATCCGGTGGCTTCCTCACGCTGCGCGACACGATGCTGGGGCGGGACGCAATGCAAGCGGGTTCGGGCGCAGACGGCATCCGGCGCCGGCGCAACCAGTTGCAGATCACCCTGAACCAGCGCGTCGGCGCCGGTGACGGTTCGCTATATGTGGTCGGCTCGACCTCGAATGCCTGGAACCGTTCGGGCTCCGATACGCAGTTTCAGATCGGCTACACCGGCGCATTACGTGTGGCCGAAACGAATCTGAACTACACCGTATCGGTTTCCCGTCAGCGCAACGGGTTGGCAGGGCCAATGAGCAATCAGGTGTTCGCAAGCGTCTCGGTGCCGCTAGGCAAGGTGGAGCGCGCTTCGTCGCTGTCGGCGGGCCTGATGCATGACAGTCGTGCCGGCTGGTCCGAGCAGGCCATGCTCGCGGGCTCCGCCGGCACCGCGGATGAACTGCGTTACGGCATATACGGAACGCATTCGGAACGGTCGACTACAGGTGGTGGCAGTGCGCAGTACCAAAGTGCCTACGCGACTTTCGGTGGGAGTGCGAGCGGCGGTTCCGGTTACTCGCAGGCGTCGGCGAATATGCGGGGCTCAGTGTTTGTTCACCGGCGAGGCATTGCGCTGGGCAACGAACCGGGAGTCACAGCAGACATTGTTTTGCCGACGAACGGCGTAAATGTCAGCGCGCCAGACTCTATCGGCCCGAACGCGAGCAGTCCCGGTTATGTGCCGGTGCCGCATCTGGAGCCGGGCGGTGCGGACCGGATTGAAATCGGCGTCCGGCGCGAATTGGCCAACGGCAGCGCCGAACCGACGGATCCGGAGACTGCGTCGCGATGGAATGAGTGGGTCATCAAGCAGGAGACGGTTGGCGACAACGTCGCTGCGAATGTCGCCACTGCGGACCAGACGGAAGGCGCCGAGCGTCTGATGCTGTTCACGAACATCATGCCGATGAAAGTGTATGCACGTAATTCGGTTGTTTTGTGGTCGGACGTCGAGCGCGGGAACGGGCATCACTGAAATAGCCCGGGACGCTCACGCGCGATGTCCTGACTCGGGGCTGTCTGAAAATCTGCGTGGCCCAGATGGATAAAGATTCGAGAATTGGCCGAGTCTCACTGGAGGCAAAGCCATGTTTTGTAGGTCGTAGTCTGTAGTTATAGCTGTACTAACTTTATTTCACAAAAAAGGCAAGAAAATGCAAAAGATCGATCGTAACGCGCTGGCTCAATCGAAAATCGCCGGTGGCTGCTGCAAGGGCTACTGTGCACCGGCGAAGCCGGCTCCGGCACCGGCACCGAATTGCCACGGGGGGCGTAACTAAGCAGCGTTAAGGGTGTAAGGGCGGGCTGATTACCCGCCCGCAGTCTCGCGAAGCCCGATCGTTCGCGATCGGCCTTCGCGTTCAGATGACGAATGATGGCGTTCCCGCGGAACGGCTATGTCACCGTGACGAAGGAGCCAGCATGGGGTTGTTAAAAGCGTTGCGCGCGTTGCCCGTTGCCGTCAGGCGCGGTGCGAGGCGCGGCCGCGCCTGGGTGCAAGGCGCCTGTCTCGCGCGCATACCTCTGCGTGCGATCGAACCGCTTGCAATTTTCGCGTGGTACGTGGGGAGTCGTTTCAACGCTCGGCTACGCTGGAGCGGTATTGAGCGGCGGGATGTCGGGCGCGACGTGTTGAAGCTCGAACAGATTGACGACCATCGCGTCCTGTCGGGCAGGGTGCTCGAGAAACTGATCGATCAGCGGCTTCATTTTGGCCGCCAGCGCAATCGCGCCGAAACCTGGCCGGATTTGCAACGCGCGGCTGGCGTCCTCGCGCAGATCATCAGGAAAGTGAAAACAGCGACGCCGGAGCGGGCGGTCATCGTTTCGCCGTTCCACTACCTTTCGCAATACGCCAATATTTATCTGATCGACGAACTGCGCAAGCAACTCGGTCTCGCATCCATCGGTGTCGTATCGGGCGTGCCGCAAGACATTTACGGAAGCGATGAGGCGATGATTCCGCACATCGACATCCTTCACACCTATAGCGAAACGAACCGCGGCGGATTGGGATTGCGCGCGGCGCGCTCGCTCAGACGCAACGGCGTCGTCGTGCTGTTTTCCGACGCGCCGCCATTCGCGTTGAGCGGCTATCCTATGGAGACGGTCGGCGTGTCCATGTTCGGCCGTTCGGCGCGTATTCATAACGGCGTATTCCGTATGGGCGCGCCGCTCGACGCGCTGCTGCTGCCGTTCTATCTGCGCTTCGAGCGTGGGCGTTTCAGTGCGGTCGTGCTGGAGCCGATCGAGCTCGCGCAAAGCGACGCACCTCAACGTGTCGCCGATTGCATCCAGAAAGCGCTGAGAGACAACTATGCGCGCTCGCTAGCCGCCGGACATCCTTCAATGTACGCGTTTGCGCCCGCCAGATAACGCACGCAACCGCCGTTAGAAAGACACATCTCGTCTCCAGAAGAGAGGCGGCAGGACAGTAATGGAACCAACCAGTATCCCGCAGTTCAAGGACATTTCATGGCGATGGATCGCCTATGTCGCGTCGGCAATCGTGATGGTCGCAATTGGCTTCGGCTTCCTGCATGAAGTCGAGCTCAAGCAGGATGTGCAGTGCGAAATCGTCTCGCCGTCTGAAGTGAAGGTGCGGGGTTTGAGCGGACTCGTGACGTCGGTGTACGTGCACCCGTTGGAACGTGTGGCGTCGGGTGCGCCCTTGTTCACACTGCAGCGCGATCTATCGTTATCGAGCGACGGCCGCCAGCGCAATGTGTTCGACTCGCAAATGCGCGACGAGCAGATTCGTGTCGCAGACGAGCAGTACACGCAGCGCAAGGCGCAACTCACCGCGCAGCGCGATGCTTCATCGCTGACCGGCGCGAGCCGGAGAGCGGAATTCAGCGCGCTGGATGAACAGATCGCCCAGAACCGCCAGCTTGCGGACGAATCGCAGCAGAAGCTCGTGCGCCTCAAGTCGGTGTCGGACTACGTGACAGCCGATCGTATCGAGCAGGCCAGCGCGGACGAGCATCAGGTCAAGGTCTCCATTGCTCAAGGCAGGGCGCGCCGCGAACAGTTGCGCGGCGAGATATCGACGTTAAGCGGCACGCTGATCGACCTCGATGCGCAACTGAAAGAGAACGACGCCAGGCACGAACAAAGCATTCAGGAAATCCAGATGCGCTTCGAGCAGTCGCGCCTCGACGCAACGATCTCGGCACCGCGGGCGGGAGTCGTCACGTTTTCGAAACTCGTGCCGGGTCACACGCTGGAGGCATCCGACGTCGCGCTCGTCATCGCGACGGACGAGAAGGGCGCGTTGCGGGCGGCGCTGCGCATTCCGTCGCGGCGTCGTGGGTTCGTCGAAAAAGGTCAGACCGTACGGCTTAAATTCGATGCGTTTCCGTACGCGAAATTCGGCAGCTACGAAGCCCGCATCGACGCTATTTCCGACACGACGATGCAGGCCTCCGCAGCGCCTCCTGGCGTTCCCGCCTCGCTGGCCGCTCAAGGCGGTGGAGACGGCGACTATCTGGCGTGGGCAACGCTGCGGGGCAAGACGTTCGACTACGGCAAGCAACATTTCGACATCTTGCCGGGGATGCGGGCAACGGCGAGCATCGTCGTCGAGCGCAGGACGATCGCCGAATGGGTGCTGGCGCCGCTTTTCCGCATGATCAGAGGCTAACAGGAGACCCGGTGCGAACGATCTATCAGAACGAAGTCGCGGAATGCGGCTATGCCTGCCTGGCAATGGTGCTTTCACATCTCGGCCGCGCGACTGAAGTGCGCGAGTTGTCCGCGTTCAGGCCAATCTCGGCAAATGGCCTGACTTTGATGGATCTCTACGACGTGGCGACCGACTTCGGCCTGGCCGTACAGGCCTACCGGTTCGACATGGCGGATCTTCATTCGGTCAAGCGAGGCTCGATTCTTCAATTCGGCGGCGCGCATTTCGTGGTGTTCGAGAAGTGCGGGCATGGCTACGTTCAAGTCCTCGATCCGGCCAGCGGGCGGCGGCGGGTCTCGATGGATACATTTATGGCGAGCGTGTCCGGTTATCTGCTGGAATGTTCGGCAACGCCTTCCATGCCGCGTATTCGCGCGAAATCGCCGGTGCCCGGTGCGCTTGCACGCGTGCGGGCATTGAATCCCGCACTGCGCAGACAACTGGCGAAAGTCATGTTCGTCACACTGGGAAGCCAGTTTGCGATTCTCGCCATGCCTTATCTCGGCAACCTCGTGCTCGACTACGTGGTCTCCGCGGACAACCTGAATTTGCTGAGCGTGTTAGTGCTGACATTTGCCGGCATTTTCGCGGTCGGGGCGCTGAGCCAGTATGTGGAGTCGCGCCTTGTCGAACTGCTGCATCAGCTTACGCAGGTCAATATGACCGAGGGATTGCTCGGTCATCTCCTGCGCAACCCGATGTCGTGGTTCGAAAAGCGTCATGTCGGCGATGTCTTCGCACGCGTCAAGGCGCAGGACGAGATCAGCGTCTATGCGACCCGAACCGTCACGTCGATGTGCATCGACATCGCGGTGGGATCTCTGGCGCTGGGTCTGATGCTGGTGCAGAGCCGCATGCTGACGGCCGTCGCCGTGGCCATGTTCATCCTCTATCTTGCCGTCGCGCTGGGCATGTTCGCGCGCATGCGGGACAACCACGCGCTTGTGCTGGAAACGTCGGCGCGCTGCGACGACGCATTGATCGAAACGATCCGGGCTGCGAGCCTGATTAAGCTCGCGCAGGGCGAGACGCGCCGTACGGCGCTCTACATGATCAAGTACAAGGAATATGTGGGCGCGCTGCTGGCGAGTAACAGGTTGAACAGCGCGCGCGACGCGATCCTCAAACTGGTCCAGTACGCGGACACGATTGCGATCACCTGGTTCGCCGCGCGGCTGATGCTGGCCGGCAGCGTTTCCGTGGGCGTGTTCTATTCGTTTCTGATCTACAAGTCGTTGATGTCCGAGCGCTTTGCCCATGCCGTCAATGGCGCGTTCGCGTATTTCATGCTGAGCGTGCCGACCGCGCGCGTGGCGGATATCGTCGAGTGCGAGGAAGAGCGATATACGCCGTTTGCCGAGCGCAACCGTGTGACGGAGATACGTATGTTCGAGCGTATCGAGGTGCGCAACGTCACGTTTCGCTACGGCGTGTCCGACCAGCCGGTTCTGCGGGACGTGAGCATCGATATCCGGCATGGCGACAAGGTCGCCATTACGGGTCCGTCGGGCGCGGGGAAATCGACGTTATTCAAACTGCTGTCGGCTGCCGAGCCGCTTCAGAAAGGTCAGATCATGCTCAACGGCATCGCATGGCCCAATCTGACTATCGACGAAATCCGCCGGCATGCGGCCCACATGCGTCAGGGCGATCTGATTCTGCACGGCTCGATTGCCGAAAACATCACGTTATTTGCAGCCAGTATCGACGAAGACCGCGTACACGCGCTGCTCGAAGACGTCGGATTGATGCAGGACGTCATGCGTCTGCCGATGCGCACCCGAACCGTGATTAGCGACACGATTGCGAACATCTCCGCTGGCCAGCGGCAACGCCTGCTGTTGGCGCGTGCGCTCTATCAGGGCCGAAGTCTGCTGCTGCTCGACGAGCCCACGTCCAATCTGGATCCGGCTTCGGTGCAACACGTGGCTGCCTTGCTGCGCCGGCTGAACTGCACGGTTGTCGTGATCACCCACGACCGGTCGCTGGCAGCCGCGTTCGACGTTCGGTATCGCCTTGTAGACGGTGCACTGGTGCCCGAGCACTTACATCCTCTGCCGGAGCCGATCCATGCTTAAGTTCCGTGTCGCGCGCGTTGCGGTGCACCTGTTTTGCGCCATGGCGAGTCCCGCATTTGCGGCTGACCTCCTCACCGTCACGCAGCAGACGCTCGGCCGCGACTCCAGCCTCGCGCAGGCACGTGCGGGCTACGCGGCCGCGCAGCAGGCCGTTCCGCTGGCGCGTGCGGGATTACTGCCGCAGATTTCCGCAGGCTGGGGGCGCACCTACAATCGCCTCGCGACAGATGGTTTTCCGACCACGACCTACTGGCAATCGGGCTGGACCGTCAATATCGCGCAGCCGTTGTTCGACTGGACGAAATGGAGCAACTACAAGCAGGCGGATTTTGTCGAAGCGCGCGGCGCTGTCGAACTGAATGCCGCGCAACAGGCGGCGATTCTGCGCGCCGTGCGTATCTATTTCGAAGCGCTTGTCGCCGAGGATGAGCTGAGGCGCGTGAGCGAATACGCGGCCGCGGTCGATCAGCACCTGCAGTTGATCAATCGGGGCAAAGCGGCGGGTGAAGCAACGCTGATCGATTTGCGCGACGCCCAGACCGCGCGCGAGAAGGTCGCGATCGAGCGGATGGATGCTGAAAACACGTTGCTTGCGAAGCGCCGCGCGTTCGAGCAGGCCACCGGCGTGCCGTTCGAGACGCTCGCGCGATTGCCAGAGTCGTTGCCCATGCCGCGCCTGCAACCTGAGGACATTGATGCATGGGCCGCGCAGGCGAAGAATCACGCGTTCGACGTGCAACTGAAACAGCTGGACTGGGAGATCGCCCGGACGGAGGTGAGCAAGGCGCAGTCGGCGCACTTGCCCTCGGTTTACCTGACCGGAAGCTATACGCCCGCCGGCGCGGCCTCCGGTTTCTCGCGACCCACAACCACGACAACGGGCATGCTGGCGGTCTCGATACCGATTTTTTCCGGCGGTGAGACACAGGCAAAGGTGGAGGCGTCATCGGCGCTGGAAGACAAGGCGCAAGAGGGCTTCACGGGCGCCACGCGGGACGCCGAAGCCGCGGCCCGCGACGATTACAGCCGCTATCAGTACGGCCGCACGCGAATCGACTTGCTTGCCCATCTGGTGGCGTCTTCGCAAGAAGTGCTGGCGGCAAGTCGGGTCGGTTTTCGCGTGGGTAGCCGCACGGCCAGCGACGTGCTCAGAGCGATCGACGCACTCTATTCTGCGCAACGCGATTTGCTGGCGGCTCGTTATGACGCCATCGTCGCGTTGATGCAACTCAAGGGCGACACAGCCGCCCTGAGCATTGCCGACGTGGTCCAGATCAACAATGTGCTGGTGCACTGAAGGAACAGTGATTTGGCCCGTTGATATGGCAGACGTGCTAAAAATAACACTTTCGCGTGGGTAACCCCATATAGCGGGAAGCAGCATGGATGAGGCCGTTGCCCAAATTCAGCAACACTGTGTTCAAAATAGCCAAACTTGACTCTGTGCGTATGCACATATAGACTCCACCTCATGAACCGTCCCATCTCTTACGACGAATGCAACTGCTTCGCGTTGCGCCAGGCGGCCCGGCACGTCACGCAAATCTACGAACGCCACCTCGGCGAGGTAGGCCTGACGGCTGCGCAGTTCACGATTCTCGCCAAGCTCGCGCGCATGCCGAATCTGCCCATGGTGGATCTGGCGGACGCCATGGTGATGGAGCGCACCACGCTGGTCCGCGCTATGAAACCCCTGCAGCGCGACGGTCTGGTAGTAGCCGAATCGGCGGAGCATGACGGCCGCACCCTTCTGTTCAGCCTGACGGACAAAGGCGAAGCCACGTTCGATCAGGCGGCCATCGCGTGGCGCGCCGCACAGGACGAGTTTGAAAAGAAGTTCGGCCATGCGCGCGCCAAAACGCTGCGCGCCGAACTCTTCAGCATCACCGGCTAGTTGAGGCGTACCCGCTCGTTCCGACGAGCATCGGTTCGCCTGTTTATGTGCATACGCACTCACAAACGAGGAAGTGCAGCAATGGAAGGGCTCTTCGACGACGACTGCTTTGCCATCCGCCAGGCCGCGCGTTATGTCTCGCAGATATACGACCGGCACCTGGCGAATGTCGGGCTGACCATTACGCAGTTTTCGCTGCTGGGACGGCTCAAACGCACCGGCCCCATGACGATGAAGCAAATGGCTGAAGCCATGCGCATGGAACGCACCACCCTGGTCCGCACGATTCAGCCACTGCGCCGTAACGGCCTCGTGTCGAGCGAGGCACTCGGTGCCGACGCGCGGGCGCTGACGATCACGCTCACGCCTGCAGGCGAGGCGCGTCTCAAGGCAGGGGGCGAACATTGGCATGCCGCGCAAGCCGAATTCGAGCATCGTTTCGGCGAACGGCGTGCGGCTGCATTGCGAGGCGAATTGTTCGCCATCACACGGGATTCAATCTGAAGTCGCGGATACGGCGACGTACAGCCGGCGCAATCCACGCGCCGTTTTTTTAACGTAACGAGTGCATACGCACATATCGACACCATGTCCACTACTCCATCGACTATCGCCCCGCCGAGCGCGGCGCAGACCGCCAAACCGGCACGGCGCATTCCGTGGATGCTGCTCGCGGTCATCACGGTCATTGCCGTGCTGGCGCTTGCTGCGTCGTACTGGTTCTTCGTCGGCCGCTTCGTCGAAACGACTGACGATGCCTACGTGGGCGGCGATGTCACCGTGATGGCGCCGAAGGTGAACGGCTTCGTTACGGATGTGCTCGTGCACGACAACCAGTTCGTCCACGCGAACGAGGTGCTGATCCGGCTCGATGCGCGCGATTACGACGCGCGGCTCGCCCAGGCCACGGCGGAAGTGCAGAGCGCACAAGCCGCGGTAATCGAACTGCAGGCGAAGAAATCCTTGCAACTCGCCACCATCAACGAGCAGGCCGCCGAGGTGCGCGCGTCCGGCGCCGAATTGACGCGCAGCGCCGCGGACCAGACGCGCTACCGCGAACTGGTGAAGGACGACGCGGTATCGAACCAGGTGGTCGAACGCGCGGATGCCGATCTGACCAAAGCGCGTGCGGCGGTCGATCGCAGCGGCGCCGCGCTGATCGCGGCGCAACGTCAGATTGCGGTGCTCGACGCGCAAATCGGCGACGCCGAGGCGCGCATCGCGACGGCGCAAGCCGCCCAGCGTGTCGCGGCGCTGAATGTGGAGTACACGACGATTCGCTCGCCGATCGACGGCTATATCGGCAATCGCACGGCGCGTGTCGGCCTGCTGGCGAACACCGGCGTGTCGCTGCTGACCGTGGTGCCGTCGAGCGGATTGTGGATCGACGCCAACTTCAAGGAAGACCAGTTGAAGAAGATGCGCGTCGGCGACAGCGTCGATGTCGATCTCGACGCATCGAGCACTGCGATTCACGGTGTGGTGGAAAGTCTGGCCCCGGCCACCGGCGCGACGTTCAGCGTGCTGCCTGCCGAGAACGCCACGGGCAACTTCACGAAGATCGTGCAGCGCGTGCCGGTGCGTGTGCGGCTGAACGTGCCGAAGGAAATGCAAGGCGTGCTGCGCCCCGGTCTGTCGGCCACGGTGAAAGTGCATGTGAGTTCCGGCAACGCGCCGGCGCGCGGATGAGCCGATCATGACCCAAGTTCTCGCCAACCCCGCCGACCTGCCGACGCGAACCAAAGTCCTGGCGTTCACGCTGATGTGCGTGGGGTTTTTCATGGCGACGCTCGATATCCAGATCGTGGCGTCGTCGCTCAAGGATATCGGCGGCGGTTTGTCCGCGAGCCAGGACGAACTCTCGTGGGTGCAAACCTCGTATCTGATCGCTGAGATTCTGGTGATTCCGATGTCCGGCTGGCTCACCCGCGTGTTCTCCACGCGCTGGGTGTTCGCGTTTTCCGCGCTCGGCTTCACGATCACCAGCATGTTGTGCGGTCTCGCGTGGGACATCAACTCGATGATCCTGTTCCGCGGTTTGCAGGGCGCGCTCGGCGCCGCGATGATCCCGACGGTGTTCACCACGGCCTTCGTGCTGTTTCCCGGCAAGCAGCGGCTGATTGCATCCACCACCATCAGCGCGCTCGCCACGCTCGCGCCGACCATTGGTCCGGTGATCGGCGGCTGGATCACGTCGCAATGGTCGTGGCACTGGCTGTTCTATCTGAACCTGGTGCCGGGTCTGGCCGTCGCGCTGATGGTGCCGAAGTACGTGCATTTCGACAACGTCGAACTGTCGCTGCTGAAGAAAGGCGATTACCTGGGCATCCTTCTGATGTCCGGTTTTCTCGGTTGCCTCGAATACGTGCTGGAGGAAGGGCCGCGCAAGAACTGGTTCGGCGACGACGTGATCCTGACGTGCGCGTGGATAACGGCGATCTGCGGATTCCTGTTCATCGTGCATGCGTTCACCGCGAAAGAGCCGATCGTCGATTTGCGCGCGTTGGCGATCCGCAACTTCGGCATTGGCAGTCTGCTGTCGTTCATCACCGGGATCGGGATTTTCTGCGCGGTGTTCCTGACGCCGGTGTTCCTGTCCCGTGTGCGTGGCTTCGATTCGTTGCAGATCGGCGTGGCGCTGCTGTCGGTCGGCTGTTTTCAATTGGTCGCGATGGTGGCGTATTCGGTGGTCGCGCGCTTCATCGACATGCGGATCCTGCTGGTGTTCGGTCTGGTGCTGTTCGGCGTCGGCTGTTATCTGTATGTGCCGCTGACCAATCAGTGGGGCTGGCAGGAGTTGCTGATCCCACAAGCGTTGCGCGGCATCGGCCAGCAGTTCTGCATTCCGCCCATTGTCACGATGGCGCTCGGTTCATTGCCGATGTCGAGGCTTCGCTCCGCAAGCGGCCTGTTCAACCTGATGCGTAACCTCGGCGGCGCGATCGGCATTGCGGTGAGCAGCACGATGCTCAACGACCGCCTGAACCTGCACTACGAGCGGCTCGATGAACACCTGAACGTGGGCCGTCCGGTGGTCGAATCGATCTTGCAGCAGCAAAGCGCGCATTTTGCGGCGGTGGGCGGCAACGCGCTGAACGCGGCCAACGCCGGGCTCGGCCAACTGCACGCGCTGCTGATGCGCGAAGCGCTCGTGCTCACGTTCTCCGACACGTTTTACGCCCTGTCGCTCTGTTTCGTGGTCGGCCTGCTGAGCGTGCTGTTCTCGCGCCCGTTCGGCAATACCGCACCGCCGCCCGATGCTCATTGAGGAATTCAACATGAAACCGATCCTTGTCAAAGTACTGGCGAGCGCCGCCTTGCTGACGCTCGCGGCGTGCGCGGTGCAACCGGCAACGCACGCGGATTTGCCGCAAACCGTGAAAACCGTCGCGCCTGCCGCATGGAATGTCGACGCGCCGCAAGACAGCGTGAGCGCCAACGCGTGGTGGGCGCAATTCGGCGACCCGGTCATGCATCAACTGGTCGAATCCGTGTTGACCGGCAACCTCGATGTGCAGGCGGCGGTGGAGCGCGTCAGGCAGGCGCAGGATCTGGCGAAGCAAAATCGCGCGGCCCTGCTGCCGGAGTTGAATGCGAGCGCGACCGCGTCCAACTCGCGTCAGAACACGCCGCCGCCGCTCGGCTATGTGCGTCAGGCCGGCGTTGGCTTGACCGCGAGCTGGACGCCGGATGTGTTTGGTGGCGAGCGTCTCGCGGTATTAGCGGCGCAGGCCCAAGTGTCGGGACGTCAGTCCGCATTGAACGAGGTGCGCCTAGCGCTCGCGGCGAATACCGCGGCAGCGTATATCGATCTGCGCTGGGCGCAATCGCAGTTGCAGATTCTGAGCGACAACGAGCAGATCCGCGCACGCGCGCTGAAGCTCACGCAGCAGCGTCTGCACTACGGCCTGTCGACGCAACTCGACGTCGCGCGCGCACAGAACCAGCTCGAGGATTTGCAGGCGCAGATCCCGCGCGTGCAATCGGCGGTGCAGCATCAATTGAGTCTGATCGCGGTGTACTCGGGCCGCACGCCGGAGAGCGTCGACGGCTTGCTGCTCGCCAACGCACGCGACATTCCGGTGCCCGCGCAAAGCGTGCCGCAGATGCTGCCTTCGGAAGCGCTCCTGCAGCGTCCCGACGTGCGCACCGCCTACGCGACGGTCGAACAGCGCGCGGCGGAAGTGGGCGTGTCGAAAGCGCAGCGTTATCCGCAGTTCCGCCTCAATCTCGCCGATGGCTTGCTGGCCTCGTCCTATCTCGGTTTGCCGACGCTGACCGACAACCTCTTCAGCGCCGCCTTGAACGCGACGAGCCCGATCTTCAACGCGGGCCGCATCACCGCGAATATCGACGCGAGCGAAAGCCGCATGCGCGAATCGCAACTCGGCTTGCAGCAAACCATGCTGCAAGCGCTGAAGGAAATCGAGGACAACCGCGGCGATCTGGTGAGCGGCGCCGTGCAGGTGCAACGTCTTGGCGGCGCGCTCGATGCGTCGAACCAGGCGCTGCGTCTGTCGAGCGAACTGTACAAGGGCGGCGCGGCGGATTTTCTCGATGTGCTGACCGCGCAGGAGGCGTATCTGCGTGACGCGGAGTCGTTGAACCAGGCCAAGCGCGAGCATGCGCTTTCGGCCGTCGCGTTGTACCGGTCGCTCGGCGGCGGCTGGGATGTGCCTGACGCGGTCACGGCGGTATCGGCGAACAACTGATCGACCGATGCACGCGCGTGGCCAATGAGGTGTTGAACCAACTGGAGAGAAATGATGGCGAACCAGCGAGAAGTAGTGATCTGCAATCCGGTGAGAACGCCGGTCGGCGCATTCGGCGGATCGTTGAAGGACGTGCCGGCAACCGAAATCGGCGCGGTCGCCGTGCGTGAGACGTTGCTCCGCAGCGGGCTCGACGCGGCTGAGTTGGCGTCGGTCGTGATGGGCAATGTGATCCAGGCCGGCAACAAGATGAATCCCGCGCGCCAGGCATCGATTGGCGGCGGTGTGCCGGTGGCCGTGCCGGCATTGACGGTCAATCGCGTGTGCGGCTCGGGCGCGCAGGCAATCGCATCGGCGGCCCAGGAAATCCTGCTAGGTCTCGGCGATGCGGCCGTGGCGGGCGGCATGGAAAACATGGACCGCGCGCCGTATCTGCTCGACGGAGGCCGTTGGGGCTACCGCATGGGCAACGCGCAGATCCACGACAGCCTGTTGCGCGATGGCCTGAACGACGCGTTTTCCGGCGAGCATTCCGGCTGGCACACGGAAGACCTCGTCGCGCAATTCGACATCACGCGCGAAACTCAGGACCGTTGGGCCGCGCGTTCGCAGCAGCGATTTAGCGAAGCCCAGGCGCGCGGCGATTTCGACGCCGAACTGGTTGGCGTGGAAATAGCAGGGCGCAAAGGCCCGCAGCATTTCACACGCGATGAACAGCCGCGTCCCGACACCACCGTGGAAACGCTGGCCAAACTACGTCCGGCATTTCGTCCCGACGGCACGATCACCGCGGGCAACGCGCCCGGATTAAACAGTGGCGCGGCCGCAATGCTCGTGGCCGAGCGTAGTTTCGCGGAAGCACACGGTATCGCGCCGTTCGCGCGTCTCGTGTCTTATGGCGTTGCCGCGGTCGAGCCCGGCATGTTCGGCCTCGGTCCCGTGCCGGCCGTGGAGATGGCGTTGGCGCGAGCCGGTTGGCAATTGCGCGATGTCGAGCGCTTCGAAATCAATGAGGCGTTTGCCGCCGTGCCGATCGCGGTCGCGCGCAAACTCGGCATTGCGGACGAGCTGATCAACGTGCAAGGCGGCGCGATCGCGCATGGCCATCCGATCGGCGCGACCGGTGCCGTGCTGACGACACGCCTGCTTCATTCGATGCGGCGCGACGGCCTCAAACGCGGCATCGTGACGCTTTGTATTGGCGGTGGCCAGGGCATCGCGCTGGCATTGGAAATGCTGTGACTTTGAGTCGATAGCTGCAGGGTGCGTCGGCATGCGAAATACATGTCGACGCACCCTTGTCGAAGTTTCGCAGATGCGTCTCGCATCAACCGTGATGCATTCTTCGGCACTAGAGTGCCGTCCCATATTTAAAGTTTTTGTTCCGGCATCAGTTTCGTTTAGCATCAATGCCATTTTCACAAGAACATCACGAGACATGGCACTGATCGCTCGAAATATCCTCGGTATTGCCGTACTGCTATTCATCGCGTTGATCTTTTCCACTAACCGGCGCGCTATCCGCTTACGGACTGTAATCAGCGCGCTGCTGGCGCAGATCGGTATCGGCGCATTCATTCTGTTCGTGCCGGTCGGCAAATCGATACTTTCGGGCGCGGCGTCCGCCGTCAATAACGTGCTCGGCTACGGCAACGCGGGCATCGAGTTCCTGTTCGGCGGCCTCGTGCAAGCGAAGATGTTCCAGGTCTTCGGCGACGGCGGTTTCGTGTTCGCCGTGCGCGTGTTGCCGGCCATCATCTTCGTCACGGCGTTGATCTCCGTGCTGTACTACCTCGGCGTGATGCGCTGGATCGTGATCGTGCTCGGCACGGTATTTCAGAAGCTGCTCGGCGTGTCGAAGCTCGAATCGTTCTCCGCGGTCACCACGATCTTTCTGGGTCAAAGCGAAATGCCCGCCGTGGTCAAACCGTTTACGCGCGACATGACCGGCGCTGAATTGTTCGCGGTGATGTCGAGCGGCATGGCGGCCGTCGCCGGGTCGGTGCTGGCGGGCTATGCGGGGCTCGGCGTGCGCATCGAGTATCTGCTGGCGGCGTCGTTCATGGCGGTACCGGGCGGCTTGCTGTTCGCGAAGATCATTCATCCGTCCACCGAACCGAGCCGGGTACATATGGACAACCTCAACTTCGACGAGAAGCGTCCCGCCAATATCATCGAGGCCGCGAGCTCCGGCGCGACCGTGGGCCTGAAAATCGCGGTGATGGTCGGCGCGATGCTGATCGCGTTCGTCGGGCTGATTGCATTGCTCAACGGGATCGTGGGCGGCGTGGGCGGCTGGTTCGGCCATCCGCAACTGTCGATGCAATCGATGCTCGGCGTCATCTTCGCGCCGCTCGCCTATCTGATCGGCGTGCCGTGGAACGAGGCCACGATCGCCGGCAATTTCCTCGGCCAGAAGGTCATTCTCAACGAGTTCGTCGCGTATGCGTCGCTGTCGCCCTATCTGAAAGACGCCGCGAGCGTGACCGCGGCCGGTCTGCAGGCGCTCGATCCGCGTACCATTGCTATCCTGTCGTTTGCGTTGTGCGGCTTCGCGAACTTTTCGTCGATCGCGGTGCTAACGGGCGGCTTTAGCGCCGTCGCGCCGGGACGCCGTGCCGAAGTCGCGCGTTACGGCCTGCGTGTCGTGCTTGCCGCGACGCTCTCGAACCTGATGAGCGCCACGATTGCGGGCATGTTCATTACGCTGAATTGAATCGAGGATTGCTGGATGAATATGGAACAACTGTTGGAACGCGCGGGCGTCGCGCGAGAAAAGGCCTATGCGCCTTATTCGAAATTCAAGGTCGGCGCGGCGCTGCTGACCAAAGACGGCCGGGTGTTCGACGGCTGCAATGTCGAGAACGCCTCGTACGGTTTGTGCAATTGCGCGGAACGTACCGCGTTTTTCAGCGCCATTGCTGCGGGTTATCAGCGTGACCAGTTCGCAGCGCTTGCGGTGATCGGCGATACGGACGGCCCGATCGCGCCCTGCGGCGCGTGCCGCCAGGTGATCATCGAATTGGGCGGCCCTGAACTGCCGATTCGCCTCGGCAATCTGCATGGCGCCACGCGCGACACCACCGCGCGCGAACAATTGCCGGATGCGTTCTATCTATGACCAAGCACAAGGTCATCTACGACACCGACCCAGGTGTGGACGATGCAATGGCGCTCGTGTTTCAGGCGCTGCATCCGGATATCGAACTGCTCGGTCTGACGAGCGTATTCGGCAACGCGACGATCGAAACAACCACGCGCAACGCGCGCGTTCTCGCCGGACGGTTCGCCGCCGGCGTGCCGGTCGCGCAGGGTGCGGCGGCTCCGCTCGAGCGCAGCGCACCTGAACCGCTCGCCTGGATTCACGGCGACAACGGGGTCGGCAATATCGCGCTGGATACAACGGACGCGGCCGCGCTCGATGCGCGCCCCGCGCATCGCTTCATCATCGAGACGGTGCGCGCGCATCCTGGCGAAGTGACGCTGCTTGCCGTGGGCCCGCTCACGAACCTTGCGCTCGCGCTTGCCGACGATCCGCAGATCGCCTCGCTCGTCAAGCAGGTGGTGATCATGGGCGGCGCGTTCGGCACGGACGGCGTGCTCGGCAACGTCACGCCCGCGGCGGAAGCCAATATCCTGGGCGACCCGGATGCCGCCGATATCGTGTTCGGCGCGGCGTGGCCGGTTGCGATCGTCGGGCTGGACGTCACGCAGCGCACCATCATGAGCCACGAGTATCTGGCTTCGCTGCGCGATCGCGGCGGCGCGGCCGGTCAGTTCGTGTGGGAAGTGTCGCGGCACTACGAGGCGTTCCACGAGCAAAGCGCGCAGCTTGAGGGCATCTACGTGCACGATTCGTCCGCGGTGGCCTATGTGCTGGCGCCGCATCTCTATACGACGCGCAGCGGTCCGGTGCGCGTGTTGACGGAGGGCATCGCGGTGGGCCAAACCATCCAGAAGCCGTCGGCCATGCCCGTGCCCGCGCCTGCCTGGGATAGCCGCCCCGACTGCAAAGTATGTGTCGAGGTGGATGTGCCGGGCATGCTGGCGCTTTACGAGCACACCATTTGCGGCACGCTTTGAGAATGACGCGGTCGTATGACAGACTCACATGCGGCAGGCGCGGATTGATCTGACGTAAGCCGCTGTGCAATGCAACACGCCGGACCACGGCAATCCTGGCCGGTGCCGATCTTCAATCTTTGCTACATTTCTGCACACGCACTGCATAAGCGCCTCCTGAAGCCGTGGCTCATGGACGCCGGTGCGTGACCGAAATCTATCAAGAGGCCAAAGATGCGAATTCTAGTAGTAGGGGCGGGCGCCGTGGGCGGCTACTTCGGCGGGCGTCTCGCAGCGGCGGGCCAGGACGTGACCTTCCTCGTGCGTCCCGGCCGGGCGGAAAAGCTCAAGCGTGACGGACTCGTCATCAGCAGCGTGCGCGGCGATCTCAAGCTGCCCGATCCGCAAACGATTCTCGCCGGCGTCAGCGCCGAGCCGTTCGATCTCGTACTGTTGAGCTGCAAAGCCTTCAGTCTCGACGACGCCATCGATTCCTTCGCGCCGCTGGTCGGCGAGTCGACGCTGATTCTGCCGATGCTCAACGGCATGCGCCATATCGACGTGCTCAACGAAAAGTTCGGCGCCGCGCGCGTGCTGGGCGGTCAATGCGTGATTGCCGCGACGCTCAATGCCGAGCAGCACATCGTGCATCTGAACGACACCCACGCGATCACTTTCGGCGAACCGGCCGGCGGCACGTCGGAGCGTGTCCAGGCGATCGCCGACGCGATGGCCGGCGCGAATTTCGACGCGCTGGTCAGCGACAACATTTTGCTGCGCATGTGGGAGAAGTGGGTGTTCCTGGCCACTTTGGCGGCCGGCACGTGCTTGATGCGCGGTTCGGTGGGCGATATTCTGGCTGCGCCGGACGGCAAGCGCGTGATCGAGAATCTGTTGGGCGAATGCCGCGCGGTGGCGGAGCACAACGGTTTCACGATGGGCCCGGATTTCGACGCGCGCGCCACGCAAACGCTCTTCACACCATCGCCGCTCACCGCTTCCATGCTGCGGGACGTGGAAAACCACTCGCATACCGAGGCGGATCACATTCTCGGCGATCTGATTTCACGCGGCGGCGACGCGCAAAAGGGCGAGCACGGCTTGTCGTTGCTGCGTATCGCCTATAGTCATCTGAAGACGTATGAAGCGAGGCAGGCCCGCACGTCCTGAGCGATACCACGGGCACGAATCGGGACTCCGCTGGCATGGCCAAAACAGCCTAACGATCAGAGGTGAAGCATGCCGAGTCCAATCGGATCAGTGCCCGCACTCAGTGCCGCTTCGGCCACGATCTTCTCGATCGGCATCGTCTTTCTCGGCTACTGGGGTTTGTATGAACCGACCACATGGCGAGTTGCCGACGTCTTCGTCTTCGTGTCCGCGCTGATCGGCTTCGGGTGTCTCGGGCTCGTGCCGTGGGTCGCGACGAGTCCTGTCGAACCCGAATCCAGCGATAGCCGGATTCGCATTGCGCGGCATCTGTTTCTTGTCGGCGTGGTGGGAATCTGGCTTGCGGTGGCGATGTCGGTGATCTTCTAGCGCAGCCACGCAACACGACGTTCACGCACAAAAAAACGCGCGCCTTGCAGCCTTGCAAGGCGCGCGTTTTCGTTGAAGCGCAACCAATCGGCGCTTAGCGCTCGATCTGCCGGTTCCAGCGCGTATCCCACTGCGCGCGGTGCGCGTTGATCGTATCCCAATCCACTACCGTCACCTTGCGCACCAGATCGTCGACGTTGCCGAGGCTCTGCTGCATGGGCGGCGTCATCTTCGCGAGATGGTTGGTGGGAATCTGGCGGCCGGCCTCGGCGGCCCTGGTTTGCGCCGGCGCCGACAACAGGAATTGCGCGAGCTTCTGCGCCAGTTGCGGATCGGGGTTGTTGTTGACCACGCACAGGTCGACCAGCAGCAGCACCGGACCTTCCTTCGGATTCACATAGCCGACCGGAATGCCCTTGTCCGCCAGATCGCCCACGGCGGTCGGCGTCAACGGGAACAGGCCCGCTTCGCCGGTCTGGACCATTTCGGAAATCTTCGCCGAGTTCGGCACGTACTCGACCACGTTCGGTCCCACCGTACTCGCCCATTTCGTGAAGCCCGGCTCCACGTTTTGCTCGCTGCCGCCCATCAAGCGGTTGATGGCGAGAAAGCCGTGCAGCCCGAAGGTGCTGCTCGACGCCGACTGGAACACCACCTTGCCCTTGTATTTCGGATCGGCGAAATCCATCCACGATGTGGGCGGGGCCCAGCCTTTTTCAGCGAACAGCTTCTTGTTGTAGGCAATACCGGTCATGCCTAGTTGCACGCCCGCGCCCATATCGTCCTTCATGCGCGCGAACGGATAGAGTTCCTTGAGAACGGGCGCGTCGTCGAGCTTCTTGCACACGCCCATGCTGACCGCGCGCGCCATCACGCCGTCGTCGAGAAACACCACGTGAATCTGCGGGCTGGCCTTGTTGGCGAGCAGCTTGGCGAGAATATCCGACGACGTGCCCGGCACCACCACCACCTTCACATTGTTGGCTTTCTCGAAGTCGGGCAGCACCTGGCTCGTATAGGCCTTCTCCATCGGACCGCCGTTCATGCCGATGTAGATCGTCTTGCTTTGCGACCACGCCGGCGCGGCTGCGCCGAATGCACACAATGCGGCCAGCGCCGCGAGCGTCTTGAACAGTTTCATTGAGGGGCTCCTGAGATTCACTAAACGAGGACTTAAGCGACCGGAGAGGTCGCGACAGCAGCAAAGCGGCCAATCGAAAAAGCGTCGAGTGGCGTGGCGGTGGCGCCGTCGACGACGAGATCGGCGAGCACGTCACCGACACCCGGCGCGAGCAGGAAGCCGCCGCCTGAAAAACCGAATGCATGCAACAGACGCGGCACGGTACGGCTCGCACCGATGATCGGATTGCTGTCGGGCGTTTCGCCTTCCACGCCGCTCCATGTGCGGATCAGCAGCGCCTCGCGCAACGCCGGGAGCAGCGCGCACGCATCGCGCATCACGGCGCGCGTGGTGTCCGTCGACGGCTGGCCGTATTCGCCGTCGCCATGTCCGCGTCCGCCGCCGATCACGCAATTGCCGCGCGCCACTTGCCGCGCGTAGATGCCGCCGCCATACACGCCCAGGTTGTGCGTGATGAAGAGCGGCAGCGGTTCGGTGACCCACATGTTCGGGTAGATCGGTTTCATCGGCACGGTCTCGCCGAAGTGGCCCGCCACCGTATTCGCCCACGCGCCTGCGGAATTGATGAGCCAATCGGCGCTGATGCGCAGGTCGCCGGCGCGCAGTTGAAAGCGCGTGCCGTCGTGATGAATGTCGGTGAGTTCGGTTTGCTCGCGCACGTCCGCGCCGGCGGCCCGCGCGGCTCGTGCGAATGCGGGCGACACCAGCCGCGGATTCGCATGACCGTCCGTCGCGCACAGCGAGCCGCCGACGGCCGCTGGCCCGAGCCACGGATAGCGTTGGCGGAACGCCGTGCCGCTGATCAGTTGAGCATGCAGTCCATAGTCGCGCGCCATGTCGGCCCACGTTTGCAGCGCGACCAGATCGCTTTCGCTGCGCGCCAGGCGCAAGTGTCCGGACACCGTGAATTCGCCGTCGATGCCGATCAGCTCCGGCAAGCGGTCCCAGATACGCCGCGCGCGGATCGCGAGCGGCATCTGTTCGACAGGGCGTCCCTGGCAGCGCACGCCGCCGTAGTTCACGCCGCTTGCTTGCGCGCCGCAATAGCGCCGCTCGAACAGGCCGACGCGCAAGCCTCGCTTCGCCAACGCCAGCGCAGCCGATGAACCGACCAGCCCGCCGCCCGCGATCGCGACGTCGTAGTGCAATGTGTCACTCATCGCGCGCCTCCACGGGGATGTCGGCGATGTCGTCGGCAACCATCTCCGGCGAGAGCGGAATCGGTTTGACGGGCGGCTGGCTGCGCAGGCGGCCCACCGCGTCGAGCAATTGGCCGGTTTCCTCGGCGAGCAGGGTCAGCGCGGCTTCGCCGCACATGCGTCCCTGGCAGCGGCCCATGCCGACGCGCGTGAGCGCCTTCAGCCGGTTGATCTCATTCGCTTCGCCGTCGCGGATGCAGCGCCGCAACGTGCCCGCGTCGACCTCTTCGCAGCGGCACACGGTCATGTCGTCGGGCCATTGCGACGCGCATTTGGCCGGCGGCGCGAACGCCGTTTCGATGCCCTCGCGAAATACCGCGATACGTTTCAGGCTGCGCTCGATCGATGCGGCGTCGGGCATGCCCGGACCGCGTGGATGCGCGATGCCGAGATCGTCGAGCAAGGCCAATGCGGCGCGGCGGCCGGCCAGTTCGGCGGCGTCCGCGCCGGCGATGCCCGCGCCGTCGCCGGCGAGATAAAGGCCGCGCACGGAACTGCGTCCCGCCGGGTCCACTTCGGGGAGCCAGCAACGGTTGGTCGCGTCGAAACGGAAGCGGCAGCCCGCGAGATCGGCCAGCTGCGTTTCCGGCTTCAGGCCGAAGCTCACGCCGACCGCGTCGCATGCAATGGTTTCGGTCGGCGAATCTTCACGCGACGCGCGCCATTCGAGCGCTTGCACACCATCGACGCCGCGAATGCCGACCAGC
The DNA here is from genome assembly GCF_046026985.1 of Paraburkholderia sp. RL18-101-BIB-B. Classification (NCBI taxonomy): domain Bacteria; kingdom Pseudomonadati; phylum Pseudomonadota; class Betaproteobacteria; order Burkholderiales; family Burkholderiaceae; genus Paraburkholderia; species Paraburkholderia sp. RL18-101-BIB-B. The sequence continues at coordinate 255,965 of NZ_JARESV010000001.1, read as the reverse complement.
GTCACATTGCGCTCGATCCGCACGCCATGCGTTTTCAGCCAGCCGACGTAATACAGTCCTTTCGCGAAAGTAGACGGCAGGCGCGCGAGTTTCGGCGCTGCGGCGATCTGCTGCGAGAGCGGACTCGTGTCGAGCACGGCCACGACTTGCGCGCCGGCTTTCACGTACTGGTACGCCACCAGATACAACAGCGGTCCGGTGCCGGCCAGCACGACGCGCCGGCCGATCGCGCAGCCTTGCGCCTTCAGCGCGACCTGGGCCGCGCCGAGCGTGTAGACGCCCGGCAAGGTCCAACCCGGTACCGGCAGTACACGGTCGGTCGCGCCGCTGGCGATGATCAGATGCGAGAACGGCACGCGCAGCTCGCGCCCCGCGTGCAAGGTATCGAGGCGGCCCGCTTCGCAGGCCCACGCGAGCGTGTCGGGGCGATAGTCGAGATGAGGCAGAAGTGCGGCCATGGTCGAATGCAGGGCTTCGGCCTTGTGCGCTTCGAAACCATAGAGCGTTTTTTTCGAGCGCTCGAAGCCGCCGTTCGCGGGCGGTTGCCGATAAATCTGGCCGCCCCAGCGTGCGTTTTCATCGATCACGATCGGCTTCACGCCGGCCGCGACCAGCGTCTCGGCAGCGCGTACGCCGGCCGGCCCGGCGCCGACGATCACGATGCGGCGTTCGTCGCTCATCGGGCGTCTCCGGTTTCATCCGCGGCGCCGGCTTCCACAGCGGCGAGTCGCGTGAGCACACGCATGCCTTCGGTCACGAGCGTCGAGCACGCGCGCACGCGCTTGCCGTCTTCGGTGCGCATCCAGCAGTCCTGGCATGCGCCGATCAGGCAGAAACCCGCGCGCGGCGCGCCGCTGAATTCGCTTTCGCGCACGCGGCGTTGTTGCATCAGCACGGCCGTCAGCAGCGTATCGCCTTGCAGTGCGGCGACTTCCTGGCCGTCGAGAAAGAAGTGCAGCGGTTCGCGCCGCGTTTCCGCCACGCGGATGAACTGCGGCTCGCGGCGTGACGCGGGAGCGTGAGTAGGCGGCAAGGTGGACGGCATGAGAGCTTGGTCGGAAGAGGACATCAGTGCTGGCCGATCAGAATGCGGTTCAGGCCGTACACGCGGTCGAGCAGCAGCATCGCGCCACCGGTGATGAAGATCACCAGCGCCGAGACGGAAGCCATCATCGGATCGATCGATTCGGTCGCGTACATGTACATGCGCACCGGCAGCGTGACGGTTTGCGGCGAGGTGACGAAGATCGACATGGTCAATTCGTCGAAGCTGTTGATGAAGGCCAGCAGCCAGCCGCCGGTGATGCCCGGCAGAATCATCGGGAAGGTGATGCGGCGAAACGTGGTCCACGGGTCGGCGCCGAGCGAGTGCGCGGCATGCTCGACGCTGCGATCGAGGCCGCTCACCGAAGCCAGCACGAGCCGCATGACGAACGGCGTGATGATGATCATGTGCGCGAGCACGAGCCATGCGAACGAGCCGGTCGCGCCGATCAGCGCGAAGAAGCGCAGCAGCGCGATGCCGAGTACGAGGCCGGGAATCACGAGTGGCGACAGCAACAGCCCGTTAAGGAAGCTGCGTCCCGGAAAGCGCGCGCGGCCGATGGCGAGCGCGGCGGGCAGCGCCACGATCAGCGACAGTGTCGCCGAAGCGAATGCCAGCTTCAGACTGTTGAAAAACGCGCCGATGAAATCCGGGTAATTGAGGATCGCGCGAAACCAGCGCAGCGAGACGCCGTGCGTGGGCAACGTGAGCGTTTCGTCGGGCGTGAAGGCGACCAGCACGACGATCACGAGCGGGGCGAGCACGAACGCGATCACGAGCGTGTGGAAAATCAGCGCGATGGGGCCGTTTTTTCTCATGATGTTTTCACTGAGTGAGCCAATGTATGCCGATGAATTAGCCGAGGCTTCTGGTGTACTTGCGTTCCAGAACCCGGTAGTACGTGAGCATCACGATCAGATTCGCGACCAGCAAAAGGAGCGCGATGGTTGCACCGAGCGGCCAGTTCAGCGAGCCGAGGAATTCGTCGTAGACGGCGGTGGCGGCGACCTTCAGGCGTCGTCCGCCGAGCAGGCCCGGAATCGCGAAGGCGCTCGCCGACAGACCGAACACCATCAGGCTGCCCGACAGAATGCCCGGCGTCAGTTGCGGGAGGACGATGCGGCGCAGTGTGGTGGCCGGCGACGCCATCAGCGAAAGCGCGGCGTTTTCCGTTTGCGGGTCGAGCTTCTGCAAGGCGGTCCATACCGGAATCACCATGAACGGCAGCATCACGTGAACGAGTGCAATGACGATCGCGAAGGTGGTGTACTCGAGTTTGTACGGCCCGAGTCCGACCAGACCGAACGCCTGGTTCACGAGGCCGTTGGTGTTGAGCAGCATGCTCCAGCCGAACGCCCGTACCACCACTGAGACCAGCAGCGGCGCGAGAATCACCAGCAGGAACATCGAGCGATACGGATCGCGCATGCGAGAGAGCACGTACGCTTCCGGCGTGCCGATCACGATACACAGCAGCGTGACCAGAAACGCAATGCCGAAGGTCCGCAAAAAGATGGTGTGGTAATACGACGAGCTCAGCACTTCCGCGTAATTGCCGAACTGGAATGCGGCGATCGGCCCGCTGGCCGGATCGAAGCGATAGAACGTCAGCACTAGCGTCATCAATAGCGGCACCAGCACGAGCGCCACGAACAGCAGAAAGGCCGGCGCGCACATCAGCCAGAGCGGCAAAAACGCATGCCAGGGCGCGCGGCGGCTGTTGCCGGATTTCATGTCGCGGTCGTCGGTGGCGGGCAGCGTACTAGCCATGATGCGCGTCCCGTTGAATGAAGCGGATTGCCTCGCTGTTCCAGTCGACGCCGACCGCCGCGCCTTCGGCGAGCGGCTCCGTGCCTTCGTTCTGGCAACACACCAGCACTTCGCCGAGCCGGCTGTCCAGCCGGTACAACCATTGGCTGCCGAGGAAGAAGCGGCTCGTCACGGTGGCCGGCACACGTCCCGCGTTCGGTGCGCACAGGCGCAGCTTTTCCGGGCGGATGCACAAGGTCACCGCGTCGCCGACGCCGACCACGCGCTCGCGCGCCGGCAACTGCGCCGTGTGCCCCGTCTCGGCGAGATCGTGGCCGAGGTCGATGCGGATCGCGTCGCCGTCGCGCGCCACCACGATGCCGGGCAGCATGTTGGCCTTGCCGATGAACTGCGAGACGAAGCGATTCTCCGGGCGCTCGTACGCTTCGTACGGCGTGTCGATCTGCGTGATGCGGCCGGCTTCCATCACCACCACGCGATCGCTGATCGACAATGCTTCGGATTGATCGTGCGTCACCATGATGGTGGTCGTGCCGATCTTGCGTTGAATGCCGCGCAGTTCGAACTGCATGTCTTCGCGCAGCTTGGCGTCGAGGTTCGACATCGGTTCGTCGAGCAGCAGCACCGGCGGCGCGATCACGATGGCACGGGCAATCGCCACACGCTGCCGTTGACCGCCGGAGAGTTCGCGCGGAAAGCGATGCGCGAGCGCGTCGAGGCGCACCAGCGCCAGCGCTTCGCGGATGCGCTCCTTGCGCTCGGCCTTGTCGATGTTGCGCATCTCCAGCCCGAAGCCGACGTTGTCAGCGACGCTCATGTGCGGAAACAGCGCGTAGCTCTGGAATACGATGCCGAGACCGCGCTTGTTCGGTTTCATGTGCGTGATGTCGCGGCCGTCGAGCGTGATGCGTCCGCGCGTCGTCTCGACGAAGCCCGCGATCATCTGCAAGGTGGTGGTCTTGCCGCAGCCGGACGGTCCGAGCAACGAAACGAACTCGCCTTTTTCCACCGACAGGTTCACGTCGGCGACTGCCTGCAGATCGCCGAACGATTTCGTTACGTCCGTGAGTGTAAGGAACGACATGATCTGGCCTTTGGATGTTGCGACACCGGTTCAATCGACTACTGTCTCGATGACGCCGACTCTAGCTAGCCAAATTACCGTCAGTCAATTTCAAATTCCGTTTGACGGTATAAAATTGGAAAAAATTTCGTTTGATGGAATGTATTCGGTAGATCGATAGCAAACGTTCCGCTGCGTGACGTCCGGAAAATCCCTATGAATCATTAATGCAACGGCAAAAGAGAGGATGACGGGCCGGATTCCACTTGCGGATAAAACACTTTATAGTGTTCCGATCAGTGAAATAATTGCGAACCATAAAGATGAATGCTGCCGCCAAACGAGATACCGACCCAGCCGCCGCCGACGAGACCGGCGGCGCGCCCGGCCCCGGCATGCTGGAACGTGCGTTCGCGGTAATCCGCGCGTTGTCCGAAGCGCAACCCGATGGCGGCCGCGTCACGCGTCTGGCGAAAGCAGTCGGGCTGACGCAGGGCACCGTGCATCGCATCCTGCATGCGTTGATCGCGGAAGGCATCGTCGAACAGGACGAGAACTCCAAGCTGTACCGGTTGAGTGTCGATTTCTTCGCGCTCGCGGCGCAGGCCGGCAATCCGAGCGGCATGCGCACGCTGTGCCGTCCCGCGTTGCTGCGCTTGTGCGCGAGTCTGGGCGACACGATCTTTCTGCTCGTCAAAAGCAGTTTCGACGCAGTGTGCCTCGACATCTGCGAAGGGCCGTTTCCGATCCGCTCGTTCACCGGCGATATCGGCGGGCGTGTGGCGTTGGGAGTCGGGCAGGGCAGTCTGGCGATTCTCGCGTTCTTGCCCGAGGCCGAGCGCGAGGAGATCATCCGCTTCAACGTGCCGCGCATTCGCGGCTACGGCGTGCTCGACGAAGTGTATTTGCGCACTGAGATCGAACGTGTGCGCCAGTTGGGCTACGCGGGGCGCAATAGCGGCGTGCTCGACGGCATGGCGGGCGTGGCGGTGCCGATTCTGGATCGCACCGGCGTGGCGGTGGCGGCGTTGAGCGTCGGCACGCTGGCCGCGCGTCTGGGCGACGACCGTCTGCCGATGGTGGTCGAATTGCTGCGTCGGCAGGCCGATGCGATCGGCCCGCAAACCAATCCGTTCGATGTCGCGTTGCGCCGGCCAATGCACGGCTTGTCGCGCGCGATGACGACTGAACGGATCACGGGCTGAGCCTAAGCGCGATCACCGAGGCAGCGCGCAAACCGCGCCGCCCCGAATCGCGCTGGAAGCGCTTAGAACACCTTCACCGGCACATTCACCACTAGCCGGTATTCCATGTTGTTGCCATCCGAGTAGTGGTACTGGCTGTTGTGCCACATCGCGATGAACGTGATCTTCGTATCCTTGAAGCGTCCGCTTTGCAGCGTGTAGCTCGGAATGAAGCCGAACTCGTGGTGGTGGCCATGCACTGGCTCGCCGTTCTTCCAGTACAGATCATGCAGCGGCGCGGAAGGCGAGGCGTTTTCCGCCGCGCCCGCCGATGCATCCGCGCCCCAGCCGTATTGCCCCCAGAACATCGCCTTGAGCCCCGGCACGCCAGCGTATTTGCCGTCGAACGTATAGCGCAATTGCAGCGATTGCTCGTGCGGCGCGTTGTAGTCCACGTCCATCGAGTTGGTCAGGTAGATACCGTTGGTCTCGTTGACGTAGTCGAAGAACTGGTCGCCGAGTACCTGCTGGTAGCCAAGCAGCAGCGCATGCGGGCCGTGCTGCGCGGAGACCGACACGCTGTACGCATTGCTGTTGATGTGCCCCTGACGCGACGCGCCGGTATCGTGCGTCGAGTAGATGTTGGCGAGGCCGCTCCACTTGATGGTGGTCGGATCGCCGAACGACTGCGCGACCGAACCGTAGTACTGACGCCAGACGTCGTCGGCCTGATCGACATACAGGGCCATCTCGCCGTTCTTCGCGTAGTGCCACGTGCCGCCCACATACGTGAGGCGATCGATCCGCGTGCCGCCATACGAGGTGGTGAGATTGCTCAGGTTCGTGTGGCCGCGCGCGTCGACTTTGGTGAAGCTGCCGGCCTCGAGCGTGGTGTGCACGAGATCGTTGCTGACCATCGAGACGCCGAGGAAGGTCGGCGGCAGCGCGCGGTTGTCGTGTGGTTCGAGGAACGGGTTGGTGACGATCTGCAAACCGTATTTCACGACCGTTTCCGAAATGCGTCCCTTGATATCGTACATGCCGGGATAAGCCCACGCGAGCTGCTCCGACCCGCCGCCGTCCTTGCCGACGTGCACCATGTTGCCCGCGCCGTTGCCACCGTCGAGTTTGAGCGCGCCGAACAGCGATGCATCGACGCCGAAGCCGACCAGCCCTTGCGTGTAGCCGGATTCGTAGTTGGCCTGCACGCCTTGGACCCACGCGTGACGGTAGATCGTGTTGGGCGCCTGGAAGTAGTCGGAGTAATTGCGAAACTGCAGATTCAGATGGCTTTCGGCGATGAAACCCTTGCTCGCCGCCTGGCTCGACAACTGCGCGGGCGGCGTGACCGTTTGACTGGCCTCGGCGTTGACGATGGCGTTGGTGGTGTCGGGCTGATCGTTGCGCACCTGGCCGCCTTGCTCCGCGCGGCGCTTGCCGGACGTATCGTTTTGCTGCGTCGGTGTGGCCTGCGCGAGTTGCGCCGGGGACGACAACGTTTGCGCGAGCGTTTGAGTTTTAGACGCCTCGGAGGTGGGCTCCGTGACGCCGTCGTCGGCATACGCGTTAGCGGCTAGTGTCAGTGCTGGAAGCGTGAATGCGCAGTAAAAGAAGGTTGCTGCTCCGGTTTTTTTTGACCGGTTTTTTGATCGGCTATCTTTCATTGAGTACGTCTCTGATTATTGTGGTGAATCTTTGGCTGGCGGTTAGCCAGTCCACGTTTATCGTTCGTCCCGCGATTGGCAGGACGAACGAATCCAACGGCGCGACGGCCCGCCGCGCCGGGAATACGGTTTTAACTTTCTGGTTTTAGCTTCTCAGGTTCTTTGCTGTAGCGTTGCCCGAGGGCATTTACTTCGCGGTGTCTCCCACGCGAATGCAAGCGACGCGTGTCGCCTTGGCCCCATGCGTGACGGGCTGCGGAATCTCCCGGGTACAGGCTTCGATCGCATCCGGGCAGCGCGTGCGAAACGCGCAGCCGGAGGGGGGACTGAGCGGCGAGGCAATCTCGCCGCGCAACAGCAGATGACGGCGCGCGCGCTCCACGACCGGATCGGGCACCGGCACGGCCGAGAGCAACGCCCGCGTGTACGGATGACGGGGCGTGCCGTACACCTCGCGCTTGTCGCCGAACTCCATCACACGTCCCAGATACATCACCAGCACGCGGTGGCTGATCGCTTTGACGACGGCCAGATCGTGCGCGACGAACAGCAGGGAGAGCGACAGTTCGCGTTGCAGATCGCGCAGCAGGTTGACGATCTGCGCCTGGATCGACACGTCGAGCGCGGACACCGGCTCGTCGCAGATCACCAGTTGCGGCTCGCCGATCAGCGCGCGCGCAATGCCGACGCGCTGACACTGGCCGCCGGAAAACTCATGCGGATAACGGCGCAGATGCTGCGCGTTGAGACCGACGCGTTCGAGCATGGTCAGCACGCGCCGCTGCACGTCGGCACGCGCAATGTCCTGACCGTGCGTGAGAAGCGGCTCGGCGACGATCTGTTCGATCGTCATGCGCGGGTCGAGCGAGGCGAGCGGATCCTGGAAAATCATCTGCACGTCGCGGCGCAAACGCGAGGTATCGCGGCGCGCGCCCGGCAGCACGGTTTCGTCGCCGAGCCAGCGCACGCTGCCGCTCGCCACCGGCGCGAGTCCGATGATCGCGCGCGCGAGCGTCGACTTGCCGCAACCCGATTCGCCGACGAGCCCCACGGTTTCGCCGCGCCGCACGTTGAACGACACGCCGTCCACGGCGCGCAGCGTCGCTTTACCGGACCACGGATAACCGCCACGCGGCACGCCGAATTGCACCTTGAGATTGTCGACGCGCAACAGCGTGGCCGCGTCCTGGTTTGCCAGAGGAGTGGTGTTCATACGTGTTGTGCCTCGAGAATTTCCCCGACCGGCCGGTGGCACGCGCGCAGCGCGTCGGCGTGGCCCGCGGCGGCGGAAAGGGGCGGGCGCGATTCGCGGCAACGGTCGGTGCAATATCCGCAACGCGGCGCGAATGCGCAACCCGCGCCGACTTCACCGGGCAGGGGTGGATTGCCCGGAATGGTTTGCAGCGGACGGTCGTCGTCATCGTCGGTCAGACGCGGCAGCGCGTTCAGAAGGCCGAGCGTGTACGGATGCGTCGGCGCGGTGAATAGCGCGGCGGCGCTCGCCTGCTCGACGGTCTGGCCGGCGTACATCACCATCACGTCGTCGCACAGGCCGGCCACCACGCCCATGTCGTGCGTGATCAGGATGATCGCCGTGCCGCGTTCGCGATTCAGTTCGCGCAGCAGTTCGATGATCTGCGCCTGCACGGTCACGTCGAGCGCGGTGGTGGGTTCGTCGGCGATCAGAATTTCCGGTTCGGAGAGCAGCGCCATCGCGATCATCACGCGTTGGCGCATGCCGCCGGAAAACTCGTGCGGATACATGTTGATACGCCGTGCGGCATCGGGAATGCGCACCGATTCGAGCGTTTCGATCGCGCGGCGGCGCGCTTCGCGGCGCGACATCTTGCGATGCAGTTGCAGCGTCTCGGTCATCTGCCGTTCGATCGTCAGGAACGGATTGAGCGAGGTCATCGGGTCCTGAAAGATCATGCCGATGCGGTCGCCGCGAATCTTGTTCAGCGCCGCTTCGTTCATGCTCAGCAGGTTCTCGCCGCGATAGGTCGCGGCGCCCGACACCTTGCCGTTGCCAGCGAGGAGACCCAGCAACGCCATCACGGTCTGGCTCTTGCCGGAGCCCGATTCGCCGACGATGCCGAGCGTGCGCCCCGCTTCGAGTGAAAACGACACGCCTTGCACCGCGTCGACGGGTGCGCCTTCGCGGCGCGTAAAGCGCACGCTGAGGTCTTTGACTTCGAGTAGCGGCATGTCAACGGTCCTTCGGATCGAATGCGTCGCGCAAACCATCGCCGACGAAATTCACGCAATACAGCGTCACGCACAGCATCACGGCCGGGCACAGCAGCAGCCAGGGCATCGATTCGAGCTTCTGCGCGCCGTCCTGAATCAGCACGCCCCAGCTCGTCATCGGCTCCTGAACGCCGAGGCCGAGAAACGAGAGCACCGATTCCGTCAGCACGATGTTCGGCACGGTCACGCTCGCATACACGACGACCACGCCGAACAGATTCGGCACGATGTGGCGCGCGATGATCGAACGCGAGCTCACGCCGATCGCCTTCGCGGCGTCGATGAATTCGCGCGAGCGCAGCGACAGCGTCTGGCCGCGCACCACGCGCGCCATGTCGAGCCATGAAAACGCGCTGATGGTGAGCACGACCAGATAGAAGGCGCGGCCGAACATCGTCATCATCAGGATGGCGATCAGCATGTAGGGAATCGCGTACATCATGTCGACGATACGCATCATCACGGCGTCGACGCGTCCGCCCAGATAGCCCGCGGTCGCACCGTACGCGACGCCGATCAGTCCCGACACCAGCGTGCCGAGCAGGCCGACTTCGAGCGACACGCGCCCGCCTTGCAGCGCACGCGCGAGCAGATCGCGGCCGAGTTCGTCGGTGCCGAACCAGTGCATGTTTTGCAGCGTGGGCGGCAGGCTGATCGCGCTCCAGTCGCTATCGATCGGGTTGTTCGGCAGGAACCACGGACCCGCCACGCAGGCGAGCACGATCAGCATCAGCACGACGAAACCGGTAAAAGCGGCGCGGTTGCGCACGAAGCGCCACGCGGCGGTGGCGAGCGGGCCGCGCGAGCGCGGCGCCTTCGCGATGGCCGCGAGCGGGTCGAGCGCCGCGGCAGTCGATTGAAGAGAGCGGGGCATGGATCAGTACCGGATGCGCGGATCGAGCCACGCATACGCGAGGTCGACCAGCAGATTGAACAGCACGGCGACGGCGGTCGTCAGCACGACGAGGCCGAGCACGAGGGTGTAGTCGCGGTTGATCGCGCCGTTGACGACCAGTTGGCCGAGGCCCGGCAGCGCGAACACCGATTCGGTGACCACCGCCGCGGTGATCGACGAGATGCAGATCGAGCCGAGCAGCGAGACGACCGGCATCAGCGCGGGCTTCATGGCGTGGCGCAGGACAATCGTTCGGCCAGGCAAACCCTTGGCGCGCGCCGTGCGGATGAAGTTGCCCGACAGCACTTCGATCATGCTGCCGCGCATCACGCGGGCAATCGCGGCGACGTTGATGATGGTGAGCAGCACGATCGGCAGCACGCGATAGCGCCACTCGCCGTCGCCCCAGCCACCGGCCGGCAGCCAGCCGTGTCCTTCCGAAGTTTTCAGCAGGATCGCGAAGATCCACACGAGTACCGGACCGAGCACGAAAGGTGGCACCACGTTGCCGATATTGCCGAGCACCATCACGAAGTGATCCACGAAACGGTCGCGCCGCACCGCGGCCACCGTGCCGAGCGCGACGCCGATCACGACCGCGATCGGCACCGACACGCCGCCCACGCCGAGGCTGACCGGCAGCGCCTTCCACACCAGGTCGTTGACCGACCAGTCGGCATAACGGAACGACGGCCCGAGGTCGCCGTGCAGCAGTGAACCGAGGTAGTGGAAGTACTGCAACCACAACGGTTCGTCGAGGTGATACTTGGCGTTCAGGTTCGCCAGCACGGCCGCCGAGAGTTGCTTCTCGGTGTCGAACGGGCCGCCCGGGGTGAGATGCAGCAGCAGATAGCACGCGGTGATCACGGCGATAATCGTCGGGATCGCCCAGAGCGTGCGGCGCAGCGTATAGGCCAGCATGACGGTGCTCCCGTGCTTAGTGCTTGATCAGATACATGTCTTGCGTGGCGCGCTGGTCGAGGTAGTTGGTCGGTTTGTAGCCGCCTACATACGACTTGACCAGCCGGTCGGCCGAATACTGGAAGAGCGATACCACGGGATAGTCGTTCATGGCCAGATCGTGTGCCTGCGTGAACAACGCGGTGCGCTTCGCGTCGTCGAGCTGCTGGTTGCCTTCGTCGATCAGCTTGTCCACTTGCGGGTTGCAGTAGTGCTGGTCGTTCTGCACGCTGTTGCAGCGGATCAGATCGAAAAACGAGTTGGCATCGTTGTAGTCGACGAACCAGCCGTCGCGCGAGGCCTGCACCTTGCCGTCGTGGCGTTGCTTGAGCAGCACCTTGTATTCGACGTTTTCAAGCTTGGCGGTCACGCCGAGCTTGGTGCGCCATTCGGAGGTGGCGAACAACGCGACCTTCTTGTGCAGGTCGTTGGTGTTGTAGGTGAGCGTGAACGTCAGCGGCTTCGCGTCCGAATAGCCCGCGGTCTTCAGCAGGTTGCGCGCGTAGTCGATGCGCTTGGGCATCGGCCAGCTCGCCCACTCCGGCGTAAACACGCCCGAGCCTTCGGTGCCTTTGGCGATCAGGCCGTACATCGGCACTTCGCCGTCGGCCGTCAGACGCTTGGTCAGCAGGTCACGGTCCAGCACCATCGCCAGCGCCTGGCGTACGCGCTTGTCCTTGAAGGCCGGGTCGTCGTTATTCAGGCTGTAATAGTACGTGGCGATCTGCAGGCCGGTTCTCAGCTCGGAACCGAACTGCTTGCTCACCTGTGCATAGATGCCCGAGGGCACCGAGTAGGTGTAGTCGAACTGGCCGGCCTGATACATGCGCATCGCCGTTTCGTCGTTCTCGATCGGCAGGTAGGTCACTTTCGTGATCACGACCTTGCCAGTATTCCAGTACGTCGGGCTTTTGGTGGCCACCAGGCGATTGCCTGGCTGCCAGTCGGCCAGCGCATACGGGCCGTTACCCACGAAGTTGCCCGGACGGGTCCAGTCGCCGCCGAACTTCGTCACGACCGCGCGATTGACCGGCGTCATCGTCGCCATGGCCGTTAGCTGCGGGAAAAACGTGGCGGGCACTTCGGTCGTGACTTCGAGCGTGTACGGATCGACGGCGCGCACGCCGAGGCTCGCGAGCGGCGCCTTGCCGGCGAGAATCGCCTTGGCGTTCTTCACGAATTCGACCAGCACCGTGTATTTCGAACCCGTCTTCGGATCGAGCACGCGTTGCCACGAGTAGACGAAGTCGGCCGCCGTGACCGGCTGGCCGTTGCTCCAGCGCGCATCGTGACGCAGCTTGAAGACCCACGTATTCGGCCCGGTGCGCGACCACGATTCGGCGACGCCCGGCACGATCGCGCCGCTCGCATCCATGCGCGTCAGGCCTTCGAACAGGTCGAGCCCGATCGTATTGCCGGTCCATGATTCGATATGCGCGGGGTCGAGCGATTCGGTTTCGCCAGGCACCTGGCGGGTCATTTCCTGGCTGGCGGCGAGCGTGACGCCCGCGGGCACCGTGATGGCGAAAGCGGAAGGGGCAAACGTGAGGACGAGCGCAGTCAGCGCCGTCGCGTAGACGAACGGGGTTTTCATCGGTTGAGATCGCAGGAAAGGTCGAGAGAGAAACGCGCTGGCGCCAGGGCGCCCGTTTAGCTGCGTTGCTCGGGCCAAGGCGGCCCTTGTTGCTCGTGGTGGTAGCGCGACATGCAGGATTCCTTACATTTCGTAATGCAGGCAATCCCCGGCCGGCTCAACCGGATAAGGTGCCTGCTCTTTAGAACAGTCTTGGTGTGCCCACCCAGACGACCACCGACTCGATGCGCGCGGTGTTCACCCAGCTGTGCGGCACCGTCGATTCGTAATGCGCGCTGTCTCCCGCGTGCAACACGAACGTCTTGCCTTCCAGCGTCAACGACACTTCGCCGTCGATCACATACACAAACTCTTCCCCGGCATGCGTGGTGACTTCGGAGCGCTTCTGCCCGGGCGGCATCCTCACGAGGATCGCTTCGAGCTGACGGCCGCCCGTCACGTTGGTCAGCCGCGCAAACAGATTGGCCGAGTCCGCAAAACCGAAAAACTTCAACTGATCGCCACGACTCACGCTGCGTTCTTCGCTGGGCGTGTCGACGAAATACTGCACCGTGACCCCGAGTGCGTGGGCGATACCGGCCAACGAAGTGATGGACGGTGACGCCAGCCCGCGCTCGACCTGCGACAAAAACGGCTTGGAAATCCCCGCCGCGGTTGCCGTGTCATCCAGCGTCCGCTTGAGCCGTTGGCGCAGTGCGCGGATCTTGCTGCCGATTTCTAGTGCCGGATTGCTTTTTTGAATTGTCGTGACCATAGCAGGAGGAAATTAGCCCGTCAAAATTTGTTTGATATAAGTAAATATGGTTTGATTGCGTCCAGGCCGGGCTTCGGGTCTTTTAGCCCCGGTGCTGCGAGAGACCACATTTCGAGACGACACTCTATGTTGCCAGAACCGAAACTAATCCCAGCCAAATTGACTGGTTATTTCGAGAAATAGCAAACAAACGCAGTAACGGCTGCAGTATTGCCCGCCGCTAACCGCGGTTATGCAATATGAGTATCAGGAAGATTAAACGTATGACACAAAAGACTATTTTCGATGGCAAGCGCCGCTGCGGCCAAGGCGTACGGCGTGTAACGACAGGTTATTGACGCCGGATCAGTGAATTCCCTGAGTGACTCAGGATGTTTCTGTTTGCAGAATCAGCCCCGCTTGCGGAAGGGCGCGCATGTGCACACCACACGCGAACCCGGCCGCTGTTTTTCATTCCGCCCGCGGCGATCCCGCGCGGTGGAGCACTGTCCGGCACGTTCCAACCGAACGGCAGCCGGCGTAAGGACATGACCATCACTGCCGATTTTTCCCGCCGCGGGCTTTCCGCCTGCCACCGCGTGGCAACGCCGCTCTCTGTCGGCCCCGAAATCCCCGTTCGTCGCGATGCTTTATCATTGAGCCCGCTCCGCATGCCGGAGTCCGAGCCCGGTGTGGCGCAGGTTCCCTCAAGGGGACTTCCCGCGGGGCGTTTCGCGAGGCGGGCCTCGATCCCATCCCCTGGTTTATCTGCTGGTTTGGCGCTCTAGCGCGCGGATGAGCGCGCCTACGCGCTGTGGCCGCACGGTGCCGTGTGGTGCCTATTCGCACCGGTGACGCGCACGCTTCGCCGACTGTCTTTCCAGATTCCGTTTCACGCGCCGCGCGGCCAGTTCGCGCGACGCCGCAACCGTTTGAACAAGAGGTACATGATGAATTCATCCAACCCGCCCAGCGCGCGCGTCTCGCAGACCCGTTCGTTTTCGACGGTCTTTCTGATCGAGATGTGGGAGCGTTTCGGCTATTACGGCATGGCGGCGCTGCTCGTGCTGTTCATGATCGACAAGCTGCAATTCACCGACAGCCACGCCACCCTCACGTGGGGCGCATTCACGGCGCTGGTGTATGCGTCGCCGTCGATCGGCGGCTGGATCGGCGATAAGATTCTCGGCGCGCGCCGCACGATGATCTTTGGCGCCGGCGTGCTGTCCGTCGGCTATTTCATGCTGGCGCTGCCCAACGACCAGCTTGCCTATATGTACGCGTCGCTCGGCGTGATCGTGGTCGGCAACGGTCTCTTCAAGGCCAACGCCGCGAATCTCGTGCGCCGCATCTATGAAGGCGACGACGCGCGCATCGACAGCGCGTTCACGATCTACTACATGGCGGTCAACATCGGCTCGACGGTGTCGATGCTCGCCACGCCGTGGATCAAGGACCATTGGGGCTGGCATACGGCCTTCGCCGTCTGCTGCGCGGGGATGCTGCTGTCGGTGCTGAACTACTTCATCATGTTCCGCACGCTCGCGCATATCGGCTCCGCGCCGGACGTTGAACCGGTGCGCTGGAAGCGCGTCGGCGCGGTCGCGCTGGGTGGCCTCGCGCTCGGCGCGGCGACCATGTTCGTGCTGCAGCACAAGGCGATCGCGGTGGCCTGCGTATACACGGCGGGCGTCGCGATTCTGGCGATCTTCGGCTACATGCTGATGAAGTGCGAACGCTCGGAGCGCTCGGGGCTGGTCGCCGCGCTGATCCTGACCGCGCAAGTGATCCTGTTCTTCGTGTTCTACGTGCAGATGTCGACGTCGCTCACGCTGTTCGCGCTGCGCAACGTCGACCCGCGTTTCACGCTGTTCGGCGAAACCTTGTTCACGTGGAGCGCCGCGCAGTTCCAGGCGCTCAACCCGATCTGGATCATGTTGCTGAGCCCGGTGCTCGCGCTGCTTTATACGAAGCTCGCGAAGAGCGGCAAGGACGTGCCGGTGGCGGTGAAGTATGCGTTCGGTTTTGCGGTGGTCGCGGCCGGCTTCTTCGTCTACGCGGCGAGCGGTAAGTACGCGGTGAACGGGCGCGTGTCGTCGTGGTTCATGGTGGGCGGCTACGGTCTGTATTCGCTCGGTGAACTGCTGGTGAGCGGCCTGGGACTCGCCATGATCGCGCGCTACGTACCGGCGCGCATGAGCGGTTTCATGATGGGCGCTTACTTCGTGGCGACCGGCGTGTCGCAATATCTGGGCAGCGTGGTCGCGAATTTCGCGCAGATGCCGGCGGGCGATATGGATCCGCTCGAATCGTTGCCGCTCTATACGAAGCTGTTTACCGGCCTCGGCTGGCTCGCGGCAGTGGGTGCGCTGGTGGCGGTTCTGTTGCTGCCGTTGATGCGCAAGCTTTCGCGCGAGCATCAACGTTGCAGCGATGAGGCGCGTGCGACCGCGCGGCAAACCGCGGCATTGAATGGGGTGGTGGCGGAGTAATCGCGTTCCGGGTGCCAAACGCGGCGCACGTCACGGCGTGCGCTGGCAAAACTTGAATGGCGCGCCTTGCAATGCACGGCGTGCCATTTTGTATCTGGAGGCGCCGCGCACGCGCTTGAATGGCCATCGGATAGCACGGGCAGAGGTAAGCTAACGGTTGCCATTGGTCTTTTCAAATAACCGTTTCCCGGATACTCAAGGTAGCCACCCGGATGGAAATCCATATCGCGGTCGAAGGGCATCACGATCTGTCCGGACAGATCTATCGGCAGTTGCGCGCCGGCATTCTCGAAGGGCGTCTCGCGGGCGGCACGCGCCTGCCGTCCACGCGCGATCTCGCCACGCAACTGGGTGTGTCGCGCAAGACCACGCTCGACGTGTTCGAGCGGCTGCTCTCCGAGGGTTATCTGAGCGCGCGTGGCGGCTCGGGCACCTTCGTCGCCGATGGTCTGGAGCGTCTGCCGGTGGAGCGCTCCGCGCATGCGCGGGCGGCGGAGTCGTGGCGCGAGCGGGCCAAGATGAAGGCGGCCGCGCGCGCCCAGCCGCTGTGGGAGGAGATGCCCGAGAGCTTGCCGTTGCCGCGGCCTTCGGTGGCGTCGCCGCAGGACTTCGTCGGCGGCGCGACCGACAAGACGCTGTTTCCCTTCGACGTCTGGCGCCGCTGCGTGAATCACGCGTTGCGTGCGCAAGCGCGCGGCCCCGGCATCTATCGCGACACGGCCGGCGAGCAGGAACTGCGCCTCGCGATCTCGCGCTACCTCGCCTTCAACCGCGCCGTCGCCAGCAACTGGGAAGACGTGATCGTCACGCAAGGCGCGCAGCACGCGCTCGATCTGCTGGCGCGAATCACTTTGCGTGCCGGCGAAGTCGCGGCGATCGAGGACCCAGGTTACAGGCCGGCGCATGCGTGCCTGAAGGCCACCGGCGCGCGCGTGGTGCCCGTGCCGGTGGATGCCGAAGGCCTGATCGTCAGCAAGCTGCCGGACAAGGCGCGGCTCGTCTACGTGACGCCTTCGCATCAGTTCCCGCTCGGCATGCCGATGAGCCTCGAGCGCCGCGTCGAGTTGCTCGAATGGGCGCAGAAACGCGGCGCGGTGATCATCGAAGACGACTACGACTGCGAGTACCGTTTCGAAGGCCGGCCGATGGAGCCGCTGAAAAGCCTCGACCGCGCCGGACTCGTCGCCTACGTCGGCACGTTTTCGAAGACGATCTTTCCTGAACTGCGAGTCGGCTATGTGGTGCCGCCGGCCTCGCTCTATGGTCCGCTCATCAAGGCGCGCCAGATCGGCGACTGGCACGGCTGCACGCTCACGCAAACCGCGCTCGCGTCCTTCATGCTCAACGGCGATTTCGCCAAGCATCTGCGGCGCATGCACAAGACTTACGCGGCGCGCCGCGAGATGCTGCTCGACCATCTGCGCGGCGGCCTCGCGCCCTGGTTCGAACCGATCGTGCCGACGGCCGGCATCCACATGGCGGCGCGTTTGAAAGCGCCGCTGACGGAAGAAGCGGTGGTGAACGCGGCGCGTGAAGCATCGATCGGCCTGTATGGACTCGCGCCGTTTCATCTACGCGCGAAGGCGCAGCCGGGCCTGATGTTCGGCTACGGCAATATCGCGGTCGAGCACATCGACGCCGCGCTCACGAAGCTCGCCGGCATCCTGCCGCGGCTCGCGCGGTAAGCCCGTGATCCTCGTGTGCGGATTACTTATGGCTATCTAATGCCATACAAATCAGTGTCATAAACCCACCGTACTCTTGCGCCTCTGTAATTGTTTGTAATGCAAAGCCGGCCCGATGGTCCGGCATGACAACACAACAAAACCGGAGGGCGGTAAAGATGCGAGTGACCTTGATGGCAGGAAAGCGGCTGCGCGCGCGTGGCGCGATCGGCGCCTTGGGAACCGTGGGTGCGCTGAGCGCGATCGGTATAACAGCATGCAGCAGCAGTGTCGACACGCCTGCGCCGCAAGTGGCGAACGGCACGACCGCGACGCTCGCCTTGCTGGAGACCACCGACATCCACACCAATCTGCTCAGCTACGACTACTACAAGCTGGCGGAAGACAAGTCGCTCGGCCTCGAGCGCACGGCGACGCTGATCGCGGCGGCGCGCAAGGAATTCCCCAACACCCTGTTGCTCGACGACGGCGACACGATCCAGGGCACCGCGCTCGCCGACTATCAGGCGCAGGTCGCGCCGGTCGATTGCAAGACCACGCTCGGCGTCTACAAAGTCATGAATCTGCTGAAGTACGACGCGGGCACGATCGGCAATCACGAGTTCAACTACGGCCTGCCGTTTCTCGCGCAAGTGACCGGCAGCGCGTTCGACGTGCCGAACATGAGCCCGGTCGCGTCGCAGCCGGCCTGCGCGGGGCCGAACTTTCCGCTGGTGCTCTCCAACGTGCTCGGCGCGAAATCGCAGCAGCCGATCCTCAAGCCGTACACGATCCTCGAACGCACGATCACGGCCACGACGCCCGACGGCAAGACCGTCAGCGCGCCGGTGAAGATCGGCGTGATCGGCTTTACGCCGCCCGCAATCATGGCGTGGGACAAGCGCTGGCTCGACGGCAACGTCTACACGCAAGGGCTCGTGGAAAGCGCCTCGAAGTACGTGCCGGAAATGAAGGCGAAGGGCGCGCAGATCATCGTGGCGATGTCGCATGGCGGGCTCGACAACTCGACGTATTCGCCGTCGATGGAAAACGGCAGCTACTATCTCTCGAAAGTGGCCGGCATCGATGCGATGCTGATCGGCCACTCGCACCAGGTTTTCCCCGATAAAAACAGCACCGTCACGCAATTCAACCTGCCGGGTGTCGACAAGGTAAAGGGCACCGTCAACGGCGTGCCGACCGTGATGGCGAATTTCTGGGGCAAGCATCTCGGCGTGATCAAGCTCGCGCTGAACTACACGAACGGCACGTGGACGGTGGACCGCAACGCGAGCACCGCGCAAGCCCGCTCGATCCAGAACGCGGATAACAGCTACGTGGCCGTCGACCCGGCAGTCTCGCAGGCGATTGCCGCCGAACATGCGGCGACCATCAACTACGTGAAAACGCCGATCGGCACGACCGATTTCCGCATGACCACCTACTTTGCCGATGTGGGCGACGTGTCGGCCATCGAGATCGTCAACCAGGCGCAAGCGGCCTACACGCAGGACTACATCAACGCGAATCTGCCGCAATATGCGGGCATTCCGGTGCTGTCGGTGAGCGCGCCGTTCAAGAGCGGCTTTGGCGGCGGTAACGATTTCACCGACGTCGCGCAAGGCAACGTGGCGATCAACAACGCCGCCGACCTGTACCTGTACCCGAACACGATCTACGCGGTGAAGGTGACGGGCGCCGACCTGAAAGCCTGGCTCGAAACCGCGGCGAAGCGCTTCAACACGATCGATCCGGCCAACACGGCGGCGCAGGCACTCGTCAGCACGTATCCCGGCTATAACTTCGACATGATCACGTCGAAGGACTTCAGCTACGAAATCGACGTGACGCAGGCGGTCGGCAGCCGGATTCGCAACCTGAAATATCAGGGCGCGGCGATCTCGGATACGCAGTCGTTCATCGTCGCGACCAACAACTATCGCGCGAGCGGCGGCGGAAATTTCCCAGGGCTCGACGGTAGCAAGACGATTTACGCGTCGCCGGATGCGAGCCGCGACGTGCTGATCGCCTACATCAAGAAAGCGCAGACCATCAAGGCGGCGAGCAACGGCAGCGATCGTAGCTGGCGCTTCACGAAGGTGGCGACAGCCGGTCCGGTAACCTTCCTGTCGGCGCCGAACCTCACAGCGCTCGCGCAGGCCAACGGCATCAGCAACGTCGCCCAGATCCAGTCCGATGACGGTACCGGCAAGGGTCTCGCGGTCTACTCCGTGAACCTCAACCAATGAACGCGCGCGTCTCTTTGACGCTGGCGTCGGCCGTGGCCATCTGCGCGGGGACGCTCGCCACGGTGGCGGCCACGCGCGTGTCCAACGTGCAGATCGACGACTGGCAGATGCAGGGCACGGCGACGCATGCGGCCTGGCCGCTCTGGCAGTTGCGGCTGACCTCGGCGTTCGGCAACGCGACCGCGCGTGAAGCGCTCGCGGACGTGCTGGTGAGTTCGCTACAGATCGACGAGCAACGCGAAGGCGTCGAGCTTTACCGGCAACTCGCACTCGACGGCGCGCCGCGCGCGCAAGCCACGCTCGGGCGTCTGCTGTTGCGCGGCCTGCCCGGCGTCGTGCCGGACTACGTGGAAAGCCGCCGTTGGCTGACGCTGGCGGCATCGCATGATTCCCGCGATGCCCAGGCGGCCTACGATCTCGCGACGCTCTATCGCAACGGATACGGCGTGGCGCGTGATGCAGGCCTGGCGATTCGCTGGCTCGAACAGGCGGCGCAAGCGGGGCTGCCGCTCGCGCAGTTCCAGCTTGCCAACGAGTATCGCTTCGGCGCGACGCTGCCGCACAACGACGCGTTGGCGCTGCAATGGCTCACGCGCGCGGCCAATGCGGAGTTACCCGAAGCCAACCTCGCGCTGGCGATGGCGTATCGCAACGGCGAGCTCGGCTTGCTGCGCGACGAAAACGAGTATTGGGCTCACGTGAAGGAGAGCGAACACGATCTCAAACACGTCAGCCGGCAGTAAAAAAGTGTTTTGACTGCCGCCCGCGATTTCTATCGCAGGGCGAGATTGGCCGCCCCCTGCAGCGCTTTTCGCTGCAGGGGGGCGTGTTTTTTCCGCCGCATGGAAGCCGACGACGAGCGGTCCACCGGTCATCGTCCACGCAGAAAGTGCCGTTATTCATGCATCGAAATGGCTTGTAACGTACGTTACGTGTTGGTGTTGCCAGGCCCCTCGACGCACGTTTACCCGCTAAAACAAGCATCAAAATGTGTTGCGCAGTCTGCGCCGCGCAACAAACCTTCGCTGTTATACATAAAAGAGTCGCGCAAATCGTATTAGCGCTTGTAGAATCCGGCGTTGAAGCGTGCACATACCGTGTGCGCTTCGTGCAATTCACTGACCACAACAGGTAGGAGAAACATGCCGACTTCCGCAAAAAAGGTGGCCAAGAAGGCTGCTGCCCCGGTACCGACCAAGAAGGTTGCTGCAAAGAAAGTTCCTGCGAAGAAGGCCGTCGCAGCTAAGAAGGTCGCCGTGAAGGCGTCCAGCGCTCCGTCGCCGATCAAGGACACCTTCACGAAGGCCTCGCTGGCTGCACACGTCGCTGAACGCGCTGCTGTGGAACCGAAGACCGCCAAGGCTGTTCTGGCCGCGCTCGAAGACACGATCCTCGGCGCCGTGCACAAGAAGGGCGCTGGCGAATTCACGCTGTCGGGTCTTCTGAAGATCGTCGTGCAAGCTGTGCCGGCGAAGAAGAAGCGCTTCGGCAAAGACCCGTTCTCGGGCGAAGAGCGTTGGTTCCCGGCCAAGCCGGCTAGCGTGCGCATCAAGGCACGTCCGCTGAAGAAGCTGAAAGACGCAGCTGCAGGCTGATCGCGTTTCACGCGTTGCCGTTGTTTAACAATGGTTGACGCTTGAGACGCTTCGAAGGAAGTCCCCTTGGGGACGATCCGCAGTGCACGTTGTCCGAATCCCCGTGGGTGCAAATCCACGGGGATTTTTCATGCGCGCTCAGGGCGTATTGCGATTTGATTGGACGGCTCAGGGATTTCCCGGCGGCGCACCGCGGTGCCGCAAATGCACCGTACTAGCGCATCATGGGCCGCCGCAGTACGATGGCATCGAAGCCATGCCGGCCGGGATGCGCTATTCGCGTGCATGCAACCTGTTTAGTACGCGAAAAGCTCAATGGCATAGCGCTTGCTTGATCGATTGTCGAACACCGAATGCGCAGCGCATTCGCCTTCTATCCGACAACAAGAGCGGGGCGTGACATGCGATGCTATGACGAGATGCGTCATCATGACGATGCCGTGCGGCCACACTACGCGCGCTTTGAGCGGTGGCTGGTGAAGCAGGGCAACGAGGCGATCGCACGCAAGCGTGCGGAAGCCGACCTGCTGTTTCGCCGGGTCGGCATCACCTTCGCGGTGAACGGCGACCTGTCGGGCACCGAGCGGCTGATCCCATTCGACCTGATTCCGCGCATCATTCCGCGCGGTGAATGGCAGACGCTGGAGGCTGGTTTGCGCCAGCGCGTGCAGGCGCTCAATCTGTTCATCCACGACGTCTATCACGACCGCAATATCGTGCGCGCCGGTATCGTGCCGGCCGAGCAGGTGTATACCAACGCGCAATACCGGCCTGAAATGCAGGGCGTGAATGTGCCGCTCGGTGTTTACGCGCATATCGCCGGCGTCGACGTGGTGCGCGCGGGCGACGAAGGCGAGTTCTACGTGCTCGAAGACAACCTGCGGGTGCCGTCGGGCGTCTCCTATATGCTCGAAAACCGCAAGATGATGATGCGGCTTTTCCCCGAACTGTTCGTGCAGAACCGCATTGCGCCGGTCGCGCATTATCCCGATCTATTGCTCGATACGCTGCGCTCGGTCGCGCCGGAAGGCGTCGACGATCCGGTCGTGGTGGTGCTCACGCCGGGCATGTACAACTCCGCGTATTTCGAGCACACCTTCCTCGCGCAGCAGATGGGCGTGGAACTGGTGGAAGGCAAGGATCTATTTGTCGACGACAACTATGTGTTCATGCGCACCACGCAGGGGCCGAAGCGCGTCGACGTGATCTACCGCCGCGTCGACGACGATTTTCTCGATCCGCTCGCGTTCCGTAACGACTCGGCGCTCGGCGTGCCGGGTCTCCTGACCGCGTATCGCGCCGGCCGCGTGGCGCTCGCGAATGCGATGGGCACCGGCATCGCCGACGACAAATCGATCTACCCGTACGTGCCGGAAATGATCGAGTTTTACCTCGGCGAGAAGCCGATCCTCAATAACGTGCCCACGTTCCAGTGCCGCAAGCCGGACGATCTGGCGTACACGCTCGCGCATTTGCCGGAGCTGGTCGTGAAGGAAGTGCACGGCGCGGGCGGCTACGGCATGCTCGTCGGACCGGCTTCGACGAAAGCCGAAATCGAAGCATTCCGTGAGCGCTTGATCGCGCGTCCGGCGGGGTACATCGCACAGCCCACGCTGGCGCTTTCCGCGTGTCCGACCTTCGTCGAAGCCGGCATCGCGCCGCGCCATATCGACTTGCGTCCGTTCGTGCTGTCCGGCAAGACCGTCACGATGGTCGCCGGCGGACTGACGCGCGTGGCCCTGCAGGAGGGATCGCTGGTCGTCAATTCGTCGCAGGGAGGCGGGACCAAAGATACGTGGATGGTCGACTGACGCGGTTGCCGATGCGGTTGCCCAGGCTTCACGCAACCGCGCCTGCAACCCAACGCGCCGGGGCAGCAAGCGATACGCGACTCGCACGCCACCGGCGCACACGGATAACCAGCGCGGGCCTTTTACTTTGACGAGGCCTCGCGTCATCAGATACGGAACGCCGTCATGCTAAGCCGAACCGCCGATCACCTTTTCTGGATGGCCCGCTACATGGAGCGCGCGGAGAACACCGCCCGCATGCTCGATATCAACCTGAAGGCGCTGCTGTTGCCGCAGACGCCCGACCAGGAGGCGCGCGCGCAACGCTCGGTGCTGCGCATCTCCGAACTCGAAACCGCGTTCGCGCAGCGCTACGACGAACCGACCCGCGAACACGTGCTCGATTTCATGGTGGCCGATGCGACCAATCCGTCGAGTATTCATTCGTGTCTGCAGGCCGCGCGCGAAAATGCCCGCGCCGTGCGCGGCACGCTGACGACCGAGTGGTGGGAAACCATCAACGATACGTGGCTCGAATTCAATGAGCGCGCTTCGTCCGGCCAGGCCGCGAGCAATCCGGGCGCGTTGTTCGAATGGGTCAAGTTCCGCTCGCATCTGTCGCGCGGCGTGACGATCGGCACCGCGCTGCAGGACGACGCGTTCTTCTTCACACAGTTGGGCACCTTCCTCGAACGCGCCGACAACACCGCGCGGATTCTCGACGTGCGCTTTGCCGACGTCGAACCGAATTCACGCGACGCCGCACGCCAGCTCGAAGACTTCTATTACTGGACCTCGATTCTGAGCTCGGTGTCGGCGCTGGAGATCTATCGCAAGGTGTATCGCGACGTCGTCACGCCGGCGCGCGTGGTCGAACTGATGATCCTGAATCAGCAGATGCCGCGTTCGCTGCTGGCGTCGCTCGAAGGCGTCTGCGTGAATCTGGCGATGCTGCGCACATCGGGCTCCAACCAGTGCGAACGGTTCGCCGGCAAGCTGCGCGCCGAACTCGTGTACTCCGACATCCGGCAGATTTTCGAAGCCGGCCTGCACGCCTATCTGACACAGTTCCTCGCTCGCGTGTTCGAGCTGGGCAATCTGGTTGCGCGTACCTATCTGATGTTGCCAGTCGCCTGACGGAGTTCTTTTATGTACCTGACGATCCGCCACGACACGTCCTATCGCTACGAAGCGACTGTCCATTATTCGATCCAGCAATTGCGTCTGACGCCGGCGAGCGGCGCCTCGCAGGTCGTGCGGCGCTGGAGCATCGACGCGCCGGGCAAGCTCGACGCGACCTTCGACGCCTACGGCAACGTGCTGCACACGCTGGTCATCAACAAGCCGCATAGCGAGATTCGCCTGCACGTGGCCGGCGAAGTGGACACGATTCCGCTGATCGACGGTCATTTGCCCGACGCAGTCGGCCCGATTCCGCTCGAGCATTTCACCTGCTCCACGCGGCTGACCGAGGCCGATGGCGCGGTCCGTGAACTGGCCGAATCCGTGCCGAACCTGACGAGCTCGGCGAATCTGATCGCGCTGTCCGAGCAGATCCTGCAGCGCGTGAAGTACAACCCCGGCATTACCGAAGTCACCAGCACGGCCGCCCAGGCGCTCGCGCTCGGCAACGGCGTGTGCCAGGACCACGCGCATCTGATGCTAGCGTGCTGCCGCGCGCGCGGCATCCCGGCGCGCTACGTGAGCGGCTATATCGAACCCGGCGAGGTGACGCACGGCGCGAGCCATGCGTGGGTGGACGTGTGGCTCGAAGGCAAGGGCTGGATTTCCATCGACGTCACGCATGCCGCGTTTGCCAGCGAAATCTACTGCCGCCTCGCCGTCGCGCGAGACTATGAAGCGGCTGCTCCGGTGCGCGGCCGGCGTATCGGCGGGCTGGAAGAACAGCTCAAAGTGTCCGTTACGGTCAGCTCGCAGCTGTCACAATAGACGCAGAAGGAGGGCGGTCCGCGGAGCGGGCCTGGAGGCGCGAGCGCGCGCCAGCCCTCATATCTATTCAGCTGAGGCCCGCAAAGGCCGATAAACAGGAACAAAGCACGATAGAGGCGCATGCGCGCCGCATTACAATAGCGGCGTTCAGTTGTTTTTTGCGGGTACCTTTCCTTATGACTTACTGTGTAGCGATGTCCGTCGACGACGGTCTCGTGTTCCTCTCGGACACGCGCACCAATGCGGGCGTCGATCACATCAGCACCGCGCGCAAGATGTCGGTGTTCGAGCTGCCGGGCGAGCGCATGCTCACGCTGCTGGGCGCGGGCAATCTGTCGCTCACCCAGGCGGTGCTGCACGAGTTGTCCGAGCCCACGGATCCTTCCCAGCCCACGCTCTGGAGCGCGCCTACCATGGCCGACGCGGCCCGCGTGATCGGCCGCGCGGTGCGCTGCGTGCATCAGCGCGAGGCGGAGGCGCTGCAGGAATTCGGCGTCGACTTCAATTGCAGCTTCATTCTCGGCGGGCAGATCGCGGGCAACCGGCCGCGCCTGTTCATGATCTACGCGGCGGGGAATTTCATCGAGGCGTCGGCGGTGAATCCGTATTTCCAGATCGGCGAGGCCAAGTACGGCAAGCCGATCATCGACCGCGTGCTGACGCCGTCCACGCCGCTCGACGAAGCCGCCAAGTGCGCGCTGATCTCCATGGATTCGACGCTGCGCTCGAACCTGTCGGTCGGCTTGCCGCTCGATCTGCTGGTTTATCAAAAGGACACGCTGCGCGTCACGCGCTTCGTCTCGATCGATCACGACAATACGTACTTCGAGATGATTCACCGCACCTGGGGCGAGCGGCTGCGCCAGGTGTTCGGCGAGATCCCCGATCCGGACTGGCAGGAATCGCCGAATGTGCCGCTGTTACAGCGGGAGCGGGCGCTGGTGCTGCATCGCGCGCCGGTGGGCGCTGACGGCATCGAGCATGAACTCGATGCGAAGCCCGCGCAGACGTTGGCGCAGGCTGAGCGGGGCAAGGCGCAGCGAAAGTAGGCTGAGCGGCGTATCCGCGCTTGCTTGCTTCAGCGCTCCGGCGCTTCGAGCGCGCGAGGTATCACACCAAAGGTCGTCAGCAGCCTGAATCAGGCTTGCTGACGGCCTTTTTCATTTGTGTCGTCCCGAAGAAGCAAAGAACTCAGGACGAAAAAAAACCAGCCATGGGCTTCTCGCCCGTGGCTGGTCTTCAACTGCGTGTTGCTTCAGCAGTCCGTCAAAGTTCGATTAGAACTTGTGGCGGATGCCCAGGCTGACCATCTCTTGCGAGCTGGAAGCCGAGTTGTAGCTATACGAACCGATTGCTGCGCCTGCATCGACCAGCGTGCCGGCCGACGTGCGTTGCTGGCCGCTTGCGTGCTGATATGCGCCAACCAGGTAGATGTCCGTGCGCTTCGACAGGTTGTAGTCGCCGCCCAGGGAAACCTGGTGATACGTTGCGCTCGAATCGCCGCTAGCCTTGGTGTAGATGTAGCCCACGCCAACCAGCATTGCCGGCGTTGCCTGGTAACCCAGGTATGCGCCGCCGATGTTGTACTTCTCGGTCGAACCGAAGCCCGAATTCGCATCCGGCTTGTACTGTGCGTTGCTGTAGCGCAGGTTAGCCGTGAACGGGCCTGCGACGTATTGCAGAGCGACCGAAGCGATGCCGATCGACTTGGCCGCGGCGTATGCGCCGTTGACCTGGTTGTCGAACGTGCCGTCCGACGTGCTGCCGTTCCAGCCCACCGAGCCTGCCGCCGTGCGGCTAGCCAGCGTGTTGCCGTTGTCTGCGCGGAAGTAACCGGCAGCGACGCTGAACGGACCCGTTGCGTACGTTGCAGCACCCGACCACGTTTGGCCCGAACCCGTTGCGCCAGCCACGCCGCCCAGAGCGTACATGCCTTCGAACTGGAAGCCGCCCCACACCGGCGAGGTGTACTTGATGGCGTTGTTCGTGCGCGAGGAGTTGTCGTTGTTGTCGACGTCGCCCGGCGTGGTGAAGGTGGAACCGAAGTAGTTGTCAGCCGTCAGCGGCTGGACCAGATCGACCAGCGGGTCGTACTGACGACCCAGCGTGACCGTACCCCATTGATCGCCCGTCAGGCCCACGAACGCTTGACGACCGAACATCCGGCCGCCTTGACCCAGCTTGCCGCTGTTCACGTCAAAGCCGTTTTCCAACTGGAAGATTGCCTTCAGGCCACCGCCCAGGTCTTCCGTGCCCTTCAAGCCGAAACGGTCACCTTGAAGGTTGCCGGCGAACATGGCTACCAGGTTCTTGTTCTGGCCAGCGGAATCCACCGTGTTGTGAACGTACTGGATCGATTCGTCGATCAAGCCGTACAGAGTTACGCTGCTTTGAGCATGTGCCACGCCAGTGACGCCGAGCAGCGCCAGCGAGAGGGTAGACAGTGCGATTCGTTTCATCCATTTCTCCACGCAGATGATTAGTTTCTTTGTTGCGGAAAGGAGAATAGCTCAGAGGGTCAATTGGCAAGAACTGGAAAAAAAAGAGTGTCTCCAAAAACTGACAAACCACGCAAAGCCTTGTATTTAAAGCGCGTTAACGATTATTTCTGTTTCCGCAACATTTATTCATTGACTCAGCATTATTGTTGTTTTGTTGACAGTGACTGCTCCGTTACGTGTACTTTCGACACTGATTTGAATGTAGTTTGTAATGAAGTCGTCTAAGTTTCCTGCCTGTTTTGTAGCGTTTCCATAAAAATCGAGACGGATTCGCTTGACGACGCGGCTAGACAGGGTTTCGGCGCTGTGAGCAGGTGCTACCGTCCGGGCTGACGGGTGCAGCCCTGGTAACTGGCCTGGTTGCAACTTGCGATTTAGTGGTTGCTGTCGTCGGTATTGCGGCGCGCGACCATCACCGCGGCGAGCCCAGCGGTCGCCGCGAATAGCACCGACGTCCACGGATGGCGCCTCACGTAGCGATCAGCCGCAACGGCTTTGCGGCTCGCCTCAATGAGCGTGACGGCCGCGATGCGCGTCGCTTGCGCTTCGGCCAGCACGACCGTACGGCCGACCTTGAGCGCCGTCGCTCGCGCCGACGGCCTGTTTCTGGAGTGCACCCGGAAAGTCCCCACCGGCGCTGCGCCGCTGAGTGCGCCCGCCTTTGCGTTGCGCATCGCGGGGGCGAGCGCGGCGTCGCGCAAAGCGGTGCGTCCGTCCGGTTCCGCGTCGGCGTGCGGCACGGCATCCGCCGCCATCGTCGATGCCGCCAGAACCGAGGCGAGCTTGGCGCGGCTGCCGGGCGGCGTGTCGTCCTGTATGCCCCAGCCACCGCGCGGATCGTGCATGCGCCCGCGCGCCGCCGAAAATTCCGCGCCGAGCAGCAGCACGGCGGCGGAGAAGTACAGCCACATCAGCAGCACGGCGAGCGAGCCGGCTGCGCCGAACGAGGTGGCCATGCCGGCGTGCGCGAGATACAGCGCGAACAGCTTCTTGCCCGCCGAAAACAGCACGGCCGCGACTATCCCGCCGACGAGCGCATCCCGCCAGCGCACGCGGGCATCCGGCAGGAACTTGAGCAAGCCGGCGAAGGCGAACGCCAGCACGAGCAGACCGACGCCGAGTTGCATAAGATTGCCGATCACGACATACGGCGAGTCGCCCCACAGCCATTTGCCGATGAAGATAATGACCGTATCGAGCACCAGCGAAACAATCAGCAGGAACGCGACGCCCAGCACCAGCCCGAACGAGATCAGGCGCACGCGCACCAGCGCGATCACGCTCGACGAGCGCGGCCCCGTGTACGGCCACACTATATTGAGTGCGCTGTTGAGCGACGAGAAGGTGGCCGAAGCGCCGATCACCAGTGTCGCGAGCGAAATGATCGCCGCTACGCCGCCGGCGCTGCCGCTGTGATGGGCGTTCTCGACAATGGTTTGCACGCCCGCGGCGGCCTGATCGCCGAGCAAGCCGTGAATGTGGTCGAACAACTCGCCGCGCGCGGCTTCGGCGCCGAAGAACCAGCCGGCCACGGCGATCACCATGACCAGCGTGGGCGCGAGCGAGAACGCGGCATAGAAGGCGATGCTGGCGGCCATCGCAGCGCAGCGGTCTTCGGAGAACTGTTTGAAGGCGCCGATGGCCCAGTTGGCCTGCTTGCGGGCCACCAGTTGGAGGTTCTCGGCGGAAAGCGTGTCGATATCCATGGTCGTGTTTCCCAATGGGTGCTGGCGCCGCGCGGGCAAGACGAGGTGGCGGGTGCGGACCGGGGGCTGACTGTTCAAGGAGCTTAGCCACGGTCTTCGCGTCAAAGCCTTTCGCAAACCTTGTGCCTGTCACTATAACAAGCGTGACCGGCGCGCGCCGCCTGCGTGCCGGGCGGCACACCTCGGGCGAGGAGTGCCGTTAGAATGCCGAGGGATCCTCCTACACTTTTGCTCACTATGCACTCGCACGAACTCGTACAGCGGCTGGACGTCATTGCAGCGGAACAACTGGGCGCGCATTTGCCTGCGCATGTGGTCGAGCAATTGCCGGCGCATGGCGTAACGGTTTTCTCCGTCACCGACGACGCGTCGGATACCGCCGCATTCAGTGCGCGCTACGGCTTCGGTCTGGAAGACTGCGCGAACACGATCGTGATCCGCTACAAGAAAGAGGGCGCCGAGCATTACGCGGCGGTGGTCTCGCTGGGTTCGCTGCGGCTCGACATCAACGGCGCGGTGAAAGCGGCGCTGGGCGCGCAGCGGCTTTCGTTCGCCAAGCGGGAAGCGGCGGTGGAGCACAGCGGCATGGAGTTCGGCGGCATCACGGCTTTCGGCTTGCCGGACGACTGGCGCATTCTCGTCGATGCCGCCGTTATGGAGCGGACCCAGATCGTCATGGGCGCGGGCGTGCGAGCCGCCAAGTTGTTGCTGGCGCCCGACGTGTTGCGTCAATGGCCGCGCTGCGAAGTTGCGTCGCTGACGCTGCCGGCGGAGTGAGGCTCGGCTCGATCCGCAAGCACGACATCAAATTAGGCGAAGGGCGCCGCCGCGCGCGTGTCTCTTAGTAAACAGAGCCAGCCGGGTTCGCGCTCCGGCCGGAGCCTGCCACACCCACGTCCTGGCCCGGCGTCCGAAGCCGACCGGCAAAGCCTGAAGTTTTCCCCCGCTCCGCCGTTAATCCAAAGAGTGACATGAACCGCCGCGGCGTCCGCCGCGAGGCGGCGCGTCGACGACAAGTACAAGGGATACGGAGATGGAACGGTTTCGCCTGAAGGTGCGGCTTTGGCTTGCACTAGCAGTCATGTGCATGGGAATTCTGGCAATCGGCCTGTGGGGCGCTTTCAAAACACGCGACACGATGATCGCCGACCGCCAGGCCGAACTGAAGAGCGTGGTCAGCGTGGCGTACAGCGTGCTCGATCGCTATAACGGCCTGGTCGCCGCGGGCACCATGCCGCTCGCCGACGCGCAGCGCACGGCGATGGCCGATCTGCGCGCCATGCGCTACGACGGTGCAGGCGGCTACCTCGTGATCGAGGACGCGCATGCCCGCGTGCTGATGCACGGCGTGCGCGCCGACCTCGAAGGCAAGGACATGAGCGGCTTCACCGACCCGCAAGGCCGCCACGTATTCAAGGACGGCTCCGATCTCGCCCAGCGAGAAGGCGAAGGCTTCATCCACTTGCAGTTCCTGAAGCCGGGCTCCAACGAAATGGCGCCGAAGATCAACTACGTGCGGCTGTACAAGCCGTGGGACTGGACGATCGTCACCGGCGTATTCACCGACGATATCGACGCCGCGTTCTACACGACACTCATCCAGTATGTGGGCGCCGCGCTGCTGCTGTGCCTGGTCGTGTCACTCGTGATCGGCGTGATTCTGCGCAGCATTTTGCGCCAACTCGGCGGCGAACCGGCGTACGCGGCGCAGATCGCCGCGCGTATCGCCGACGGCGACCTCGACGTGACGGTGGAGACGAAAGCCGGCGACGAAACCAGCCTGCTGGCCGCGATGCAGCGCATGCAGCAGCGCCTCGCGCAGGCGATCGCGCAGATTCGCGGCGGCGCGACGCTGATCTCGACGGTGTCCAACGAAATCGCCGCCGGCAATGCAGACCTGTCGCGCCGTACCGAGCAGCAGGCCACCGCGCTCGGCGAAACCGCGTCGAGCATGGAGCAGATCACCGCGACCGTGAAGCAGAACGCCGACAACGCGAAGCAGGCGAGCCAGTTGGCGCATAACGCATCGGAGACGGCGGCGCGCGGCGGCGAAGTGGTCGGCCAGGTGGTCGAGACGATGCGCGGCATTTCGCAGTCGTCGCATCGGATCGGCGACATCATCGGTGTGATCGAGGGGATCGCGTTTCAGACCAACATTCTTGCTTTGAACGCGGCGGTCGAAGCGGCGCGCGCCGGCGAGGAAGGACGCGGCTTCGCCGTGGTGGCGGGCGAAGTGCGCAGCCTCGCGCAGCGCAGCGCGGCGGCCGCGAAGGAGATCAAGACGCTGATCGAAGAGTCCGCGGCACAGATCGAAGGCGGCTCGCAGTACGTCAGCCGCGCCGGCGAAACCATGCAGGAAGTCGTGCAGGCGGTGCGTCGCGTGACGGACATCATGGGCGAGATCAGCGCGGCTTCGGTGGAGCAAAGCTCGGGCATCGAGCAGGTCAACATCGCGGTGGCGAGCATGGATCAGACGACCCAGCAGAACGCAGCGTTGGTGGAAGAAGCGAGCGCGTCAGCGGATGTGCTGAAAGCGCAGACCGGGCAGCTCAGCGCGGCGATTGCCGTGTTCACACTGCCAGAAGGCCGCTGACCGGCCGCTCACGCCTGGGCGAAGTGGTTTTCGAGAATATCCGCCACGCGCCAGAGCGAACAGGGGCGCCGGCAATGGCCGTCGAAGCCGGCGTCTTTCAGCAGGCCGATCGGGTCGAGCGGCCAGACGTTGCTCATGGCCAGCATCAGGACGTCGGCATTGGACCGTTCCGCGCGCGCCGTGCGCGTGAATTCATAGCTGGAAACGGAGTCCAGGCGCGTGTCGAGTAAAACCGCGTGCGGCTTCCACCACTTCAGAAAGCTTTGCATCTTGATCAGATCTGCGGCGTAGATCGCGTCGTAGCCCTTCAGCGAAAGCAGCAACACCAGCGATTCGCCGATCGCCTTGTCACGATGTCCTATTAGAACGCGGCGCGATTGCCTGGCATCCGCTGCGCTTCTGCGTTTCCAGATCGCAAACTCGGTTTCATCGTCGAGCGATACGCGTCTTGTCACGGTGGCCTCCGAAGACTGCACGCGGAACGTCTACTGTAGTACGAAAAACCGACGGTCTCGGGAAATATTACCTTCGATCAGTGTTTGCACCAGGTGCAAATTGGCGTTAGAAATTCGTCAGGTTGCGCGCGCAACTTTCAGGTGTCCGTGCTGCCATTCGTCATGCAAATGCAATTCCGGCGCGGCTCAGCAGACGCTCGTTGCGCTCGGACAAGTTCTTCATACGTAGCTCCTTGCCGGCCTTTCGATAACGTTCGACCAAGCCTTGCAATGCCGCAAGCGCCGAATGATCGGCCAACAGCAGATCGCGGCAGTCGACCGTGACGCGCTCGGGATCTTTTACCGGGTCGAAAAGCTCGTGAAAACGCGTGGTCGATGCGAAGAACAGCGTGCCGCGCGGCGCGTAGATTTTGTCGCCGGCGCGATCTTCGACATGCGCGTGAATTTCACGAGCGTGCTGCCACGCGAAATTGAGCGCGGCGATCACGATGCCGCACAGCACGGCGATCGCCAGATCGGAGAACACGGTGATGATGGTGACCGCCACGATCACCAGCGCGTCGTTGCGCGGCACCTTGCCCAGCACCCGCAGCGAGCCCCATGCGAAAGTTTGCTGCGCGACCACGAACATCACGCCGACGAGTGCCGCCAGCGGAATGCGCTCGATCAGCGGGGACAGGAACAGGATGTACATCAGGATCATCACGCCGCTGACGATACCAGACAGGCGCGAACGGCCGCCTGAATTCAGATTGATCATGGTCTGGCCGATCATGGCGCAGCCGCCCATGCCGCCGAACAAACCCGAGGCGATATTCGCCGCGCCGAGCGCGAGGCATTCGCGGTTCGGCTGGCCGCGCGTTTCGGTGATCTCGTCAGTCAGATTGAAGGTGAGCAGCGTTTCCAGCAGGCCGACGATCGCCATCAGCACCGCGTAGGGCAGCACCACATGCAGCGTGTCCAGATTCAGCGGGACGCTCGGCATATGCAGACTCGGCAGGCCGCCCGCAATGTGCGCCATGTCGCCTAGCGTGCGCGTCGGCACATGCAGCAACTGCGTGAAGAGACCCACGCCGACAATCGCCACCAGCGCGGGCGGCGCCGCGCGCGTGAGCCGGGGCAGCAGATAGACGATCGCCATGGTCAGCGCCACGAGTCCGCACATCATCAGCAGCGCGCTGCCGTGCAGCCATTGTTCGCCTTGCGGCGTGGTCTGTCTGAAGTGCGCGAGCTGCGCCATCGCGATGATGATCGCCAGCCCGTTGACGAAGCCGAGCATCACCGGATGCGGGACCATGCGGATCAGTTTGCCGAGCCGCAGCGCGCCGAATAGCACCATCAGCATCCCGCTGAGGATCACTGTTGCGAGCAGATATTGCGCACCGTGTTGCACGACGAGCGCGACGATGACCACCGCCATCGAACCGGCGGCCCCGGAAATCATGCCGGGCCGTCCGCCGAACAACGCCGTGATGGCGCAGATGAAGAAAGCGCCGTACAGGCCCATCAACGGATTGAGGTGGGCAACCAGCGCGAAGGCGATGCATTCCGGCACCAGCGCGAACGACGAGGTCAGTCCTGCGAGGACATTGCTTTTGATGCCGGGCAGCGTGGCGAGCCAGCCGTGAGTGGGACGAGCGGTGTTCATCTTCTGCTAGGTGGGAAGTCCGGGCAAACGGCGCGTATGTAAGCGAGACGCGCGTATGCGAACAGATGAGTGTCCCGGCCTGAGGCGCAGCGGTGGCCGGGCAAGATTGCAAAAAGCGTGGATTTTACAGCAGTGCGGTCAGGGTGACCGGGAGGCGGGCAACGCAGTGGCAGCGTCCGCGCCGGGCCGGGCGGAGATGCCACGCAACCGGCGAGGCGGCTGCGTGGCAATGCGCGTGTGCGTTCAGACTCAAATACTCAAATCATCAGACGCGAGACCTTGGTGCCCTCGAGCGATATGCCGGCCATCAGGCCGCCGTTCGTCAGCACAAAGGCTTCGACCGGACTCGTGGCGGTCGACGTGTCGACCGCGCCGTTCGCGCCGATCTTCAGCAAGGCGACGGTGGCATCCGCGCCGGCAGCCCAGCCTTGGCTGCTGGTGAATTTGTCGAGTGCATCTTGCGTCATGAACAGGAATATGAGGGCCTTCGACTGCGCGCCGATCTGCAAACCGAACGAGCCCGCGACGGTGCTGTAGTAACCGGTCGTGCGGCCGGCCACGCGCAGCGCGCCTTCGCCGTACTGGCCGCCGACCCAGAAGCCCGCCGAGATGACGTTCGGGAACACCAGAATGCCGCGTGCTTTGGCCACCAGTTCACGCGAGCCGGCGACGTTCTCGTAGAGACGCGACAGCGTGGAATCGACTCCCGCGTTGATGCTGTCACGCTTGCCGGCGTTGGCCGAAGGCGATGCGCTCGAGGACGGCGACGTCGTCGTGCAGCCCGCGAGGCCGAAACCTGCAGTGGCGAGCGCGGCGCTGGTGGTCATGATGAATTGTCGTCTGCGCATGATTGTTTTCCTTTTGCGTTATTGACGTTATGAAGTGGCGTTTTTCGTTTCCAAGGAAGCGGTAGGGCCGTGACGCCGGCACGCCCGTACGTCAATTGCTAACCAGCACTTTGCGTGCCCGGCCCCGCCGCGCGTTAGCGGGGACAAGGCGCAAGATCCCGGCGCCCGTTCCCCGCCTGTCTATGACTACGCCGACGGCCGGATGTTCTGGTTGTGACGGAACAGGTTGCGTGGATCGTAGCGGTTTTTTACACCGACGAGGCGTTCGTAATTCGGCCCGTACGCATCTGCGACGCGTCCACCTTCCTCCTCCGTCATGAAGTTGACGTAGACGCTGCCGAGCGCGAACGGCGCCGCTGCATCGAAAAATGCGCGGGCCCAGCGGACACAGCGCTCGTCGTCGCTCGCATCGTCCCAGCGGCCGTGCACGTTCATCGCGTACAGCGTGTCGCGGCTCGAATAGGCGGTGGCTTCGACTGGGACGCGCTGGGTCTGCTCGCCGATCTGTCCGAAGAAAATCTCGCATTGCGGCGACGGCAGGTTGTCGATCGCGGCGAGCAGCGCGTCGATGAGGCCGTCCGGAATCTCGTCGAGATTGTGCGATTTCCAGTAGTTGCGCGCGCCCGGCGTGAGCAGCGGGTCGAACGCCTGTTGCCACATGACAAACGGCATTGGGCCGAGATGTTCGCCGAGCGGCGTTCCAAAGGCGCGCACGAATTCCACCGCGGCCGGACCGCTTTCGACGTCGCCGGTATAGCACATCGCGAAGACGATCACCGGCTTGCCGTGTACTTCGGGTGGCAGAAAGGGCAACGGCGGCGCGAGTCGCAGCACGGCCCACACGCTCAGTTCCTGCGGCATGCCGGCGTTAGCGGCGCGGTATTTGAGCAGGGCGTCCCTCGCCTGGTCGATCGGCAGGACCACGAGGCCGCCGTACACCAGTGGTCCGACCGGATGCAGGGCGAACTCGAATCGCGTGACGACGCCGAAATTGCCGCCGCCGCCGCGAATGGCCCAGAACAGATCTTCGTGCGAATCGGCGCTCGCGTGGACCAGTTCGCCCTCGGCGGTGACGACGTCGGCTGACACCAGATTGTCCACGGTCATGCCGTATCTACGGCTCAGCCAGCCGAAGCCGCCGCCGAGCGTCAGGCCCGCGACGCCGGTGGTGGAGTTGATGCCGAGCGGCGTGGCGAGTCCGAAGGCCTGCGCTTCATGATCGAAATCGCGCAGCGTCGCGCCCGGTTCGACATACGCGCGACGGACCGCGGGATCGATGCGCACCGATTTCATCTGCGACAGGTCGAGCACGACGCCGTCGTTGCACAATGCGCTGCCGCCGATGTTGTGGCCGCCGCCGCGAATTGCGAGCGGCAGGCCGTTGTCGCGCGCGAAC
Organism: Paraburkholderia sp. RL18-101-BIB-B; assembly: GCF_046026985.1. Classification (NCBI taxonomy): domain Bacteria; kingdom Pseudomonadati; phylum Pseudomonadota; class Betaproteobacteria; order Burkholderiales; family Burkholderiaceae; genus Paraburkholderia; species Paraburkholderia sp. RL18-101-BIB-B. The sequence continues at coordinate 219,920 of NZ_JARESV010000001.1, read as the reverse complement.
GCCACGCCGCGGCGCACGTCGGCTACGCCTGCGCAACGCAGGATGATCGCCGGACGCCGGTCGATCATCGCGTTCCAGATGCTGCGGGCTTCATCGAAGCTCGCGTCGCCGGGCAGCAGAACCTGGCCCCGCATGGCGGTTTTCAATTCGTCGACGGCGCTGCTGGACACATTAACCATGACTCAAACTCCTGATAGTGGTGGAGATTTGCAGAACACTATTCAGCTGACCAAAGCAAATCGGAAGTGTTCTGAAAGCTTGTTTTGCGTCCAGTAAACGAGTCTGCCTCCTGAAGTCAAACAAAGGTAAACCCGCGTTCTTTACCGATTGTGCGCAGGAGCTCGCGCGGCAAGCGTCCGCGGGCCTTGACGGTGGCGCTAGCCCATCCAGGCGCCGCGGATGGTGGAAATGCTTCGGAAAAAGATACTGACGGGAAGTGTTGGTTGTGCCGCGGCGTGGTGGGTGCGCAGCGACACTTCCTGGTTTGGCTCGCGCGAATGGGCGGCGCACGAGCCGTGAGCGAACCGCTCAGCCCTTCACGAGGCCGCCGTCGACGATCAGGTTCTGGCCGGTCACCGCGCGTGACCACGGCGACAGGAAGAACAGAACGGCATCCGCGAACTCTTCCGGTGTCGTGACGCGGCGCACCGGCGTGGAGCTCGCGATCAGGTCGAAGACGAATTCCGGCGTGGCCGCGCTTGCGTCGGTGGTGCGCAGCAGTCCACCCGACACCATGTTCACCGTGATGCCGTCCGGACCGAGATCGTGGGCGGCGGTACGCGTAAGCGACAACAGCGCCGCTTTGGCCGCGGTGTAGTCGTGATAGGGAACCACGGGGTTCTGAAACAGATTGGTGCCCACGTTGACGATGCGGCCGAACCCTCGCGAACGCATGCCGGCGACCGCCGCCTGAATCGTATTGAGCGCGCCTTTAAGCGAGCCGTCGAGTTGCTGCTGGAAACGCGCCCAGTCGATGGAGTCGATTTTCGGGCGAGCGTCGCCGTCGAACTGGAAGTCGGCCAGCGCGTTGTTCACTACCGACACGATCGGTTGCCCGGTTTGCACCTGTGCTTTTTCAAACAGGCGCGTGACGGCGGCCGCGTCGGTGACGTCCGCCCGAAGCGGCAGCACACGATCGCCCAATTCCTCTTTCAGCGCGAGAGCCGCTGTTTCGCTGTTACGGTAGTTCACGACCACGCTCGCGCCTTCGCGCACCAGCGCGCGCGTGATCGCCGCACCGAGTCCGCGAGCGCCGCCCGTGACCAGCACCCATTGTTCGGATAGAAGCATCTGTTTTCCTGTTCTCGATGAAATTGCGATGCTCGTATTGTCGCCCGATTCAGGATTCGCGCTCGCTCCGTGCGATGGCGCATACATCGCGAACGAATTCAAAAAGGAATTGGTGGTGGATTCGCGCGGCAATTGGAATGCGGTGCGTGCCACAAGTTTTATATGGCGAGGAAGGGTAGTCGATCCGATGATGAAATGCTTTTGTTCGCTCGACGTCTTTGCGCCTTGCCGAAGTACGGAGGTGATTATGGCGCAGAGTAAATAGTCCGAGTTGTGCCGTCTGTGTGATTGCCCTCACTCGCGCATGGGCAGTTTCCTTTTTGTGTTCGCATGCACACGTATATGAAGCATTCGAACGTATCCGCTTGATTCATCTGATCAAGCGGATTAAGGAAAACGTAAAAAAATAATAGTTGGGACTGCGTATCTAAAGGCTCGAATCTTCGACTCTTTATAAGGCCGGTAACTGACGATCTTTAACAGTTCCGCTGCGCAATTAATCGTAAAAAACGCGGCGATATCGCATTGCGTGGGGTAGCGCACGGTCACTGGATGGCACTCCGCATAACTTCAACGTCCATCAGGCCCAGCTGTGCGGTTTTAAAAAACAGGCTCGCGCACAGCCAGTTGTCTTCTCTCGAATCACGTTGAATCGGACCGGGGTTTTCCGCGCGAGAGAGGCCGAGCGTCATGTGGTTTTAGCGTAACGCGAGGCAAAGACGACTGGGCGTTGAGGTTTCATCTTTGACAGTGAACAGAGATTCACCTGTTACCAGGGCCGGTCACTCAAAGCATATAGTTAGGAGAATGAAATGAAAAAGCAAAACGGGGACGCGCTGGCGCTGGGGACGCGCCGGGCGGTATTCGCAGTTGCTGTGAGTCTGTATGCGGCGATGGCGGGTGCGCAAACGAATCCGGCTGCGTCGGCCGCGCCGTCGGTCAGCTCGAACAAGATGATGTTGGCGCAAGCCTTGCCGGCCGATTGTCTGGACTCGCTTGGGTGCAAGCGGGAAATCGGTAGCCTCGTGATGCCTGGTGGAAGTGGAATCGCCGCGGCTGCGGGTGGGTCGGTATCGGCTACGGGCAGCGGCGGCAACGGGCCTTCGTCGGTGGGGGCGACGGGCGCGGGCAATAGCGGCGCGAATGGTGGGGCTAACTCCGGCTCGTCGGGGTTGGGCTCCGGCAGTACGGGTAGTGGCGGCGGCGGAACCGGCACAGGGGGTGATGGCGGTGATGGCGGTGGCACCGGCGGCGATGGAGGTGACGGTGGCGACGGCGGCGATGGCGGCGGTCATGGTCATGGCCATGGTGGCCATCATGGTCACGGCGGTCATCACGGTCATGGCGATGGTGATGGTGATGGTGGTCATCATGGCGATGGTGGCCATCATGGTGACGGCGGTCATGGCGATGGTGGCCATGGCGATGGTGGCCATGGTGATGGTGGTCATGGCGATGGTGGTCATGGTGATGGCGGTCATGGTGGTAGCGGTCATGGTGGTAGCGGTCATGGTGACGGCGGTCATGGCGATGGCGGCCATGGCGACGGCGGCCACGGCGATGGCGGTCATGGCGATGGTGGCCATGGTGATGGCGGTCATGGCGATGGTGGCCATGGTGATGGCGGTCATGGTGGTAGCGGTCATGGCGACGGCGGTCATGGTGACGGTGGACATGGCGATGGTGGTCATGGTGGTAGCGGTCATGGTGACGGCGGTCATGGCGATGGCGGCCATGGTGACGGTGGTCATGGCGACGGCGGCCACGGCGACGGTGGTCACGGTGACGGTGGTCATGGCGATGGTAGCCATGGTGACGGTGGTCACGGCGACGGCGCTCACGGCGATGGTGGCCATGGCGATGGTGGTCACGGCGACGGCGGTCATGGCGCTAGCGGTCACGGCGACAGTGGTCATGGTGACGGCGGCAAGGGCGACGGCGGCAAGGGCGGAAATGGTCCCGGCACAGGCGGCTCGGGCAATGGTGGCCATGGAGAAGGCGGCCACGGCGACGGCGGCAATGGCGGAAACGGTCCTGGCGCGGGCGGTCCCGGCAGTGGTGGTCACGGAGACGGTGGTCACGGAGACGGCGGCAAAGGCGGAAGCGGTCCTGGCGCAGGTGGCTCGGGCAATGGCGGTCCTGGCGCAGGCGGCCCGGGCAATGGCGGCTCCGGCAATGGCGGTCCTGGCGCGGGCGGCTCGGGCAACGGCGGTCCTGGCGCAGGCGGCCCGGGTAACGGCGGTGCTGGCGCGGGCGGCCCGGGTAACGGCGGTTCCGGCAACGGCGGCAAAGGCGGAAGCGGTCCTGGCGGAGGCGGCGCTGGCAATGGTGGCCCGGGCGCAGGTGGTTCGGGCAACGGCGGTGCTGGCGCAGGCGGCCCGGGTAACGGCGGTTCCGGCAACGGCGGCAAGGGCGGAGGCGGTCCTGGCGGAGGCGGCGCTGGCAATGGTGGTCCGGGCGCAGGTGGTTCAGGCAATGGCGGTCCTGGCGCGGGCGGCCCGGGTAACGGCGGTTCCGGCAACGGCGGCAAGGGCGGAGGCGGTCCTGGCGGAGGCGGCGCTGGCAATGGCGGTCCTGGCGCAGGTGGCCCGGGCAATGGTGGTCCTGGTGCAGGCGGCCCGGGTAACGGCGGTCCCGGCAACGGCGGCAAGGGCGGAGGCGGTCCTGGCGCAGGTGGCCCGGGCAATGGCGGTCCTGGTGCAGGCGGCCCGGGTAATGGTGGCTCCGGCAACGGCGGCAAGGGCGGAAGCGGTCCTGGCGCAGGTGGCCCCGGCAATGGCGGTCCTGGTGCAGGCGGCCCGGGTAACGGCGGTCCCGGCAACGGCGGCAAGGGCGGAAGCGGTCCTGGTGCAGGTGGCCCCGGCAACGGCGGTCCTGGCGCAGGCGGCCCCGGCAACGGCGGTCCCGGCGCAGGCGGCCCCGGCAACGGCGGTCCTGGCGCAGGCGGCCCCGGCAATGGCGGTCCCGGCGCAGGTGGCCCGGGCAATGGCGGTCCCGGCGCAGGCGGCCCCGGCAACGGCGGCCACGGCCGCGGCGGTAACGGCCCAGGCTCCGGCAACGGAGGCCAAGGCCACGGCGGCGGCTTCGGCGGCGGCTTCGGCTCAGGCCGCGGCGGCTTCGGTGGCGGCTTTGGCGGCCACGGTGGCGGCTACGGCGGAGGCGGCGGCGGAGGCGGCCACGGCGGCGGCAACCACTAACGGAGCGACGCTCCTTCATCGCACGGAGGCCGGGAGACCGGCCTCCCTACCGATGCCAAACGGAGCGAGCGAACGACCCCCGTCCGCTCGCTCCCACCCTCAACCTCCACGAATCAGTTGCTCAAGAGATCAGAACGAAGTCCCGCATCACACCACTTCAATCACCCTCTCCTGCACCACCAGGAAAACCTTCTCCCCGGCCACGCGACCATCCTCACGCGCGCCTCCAGTAAAACTCCCGAACGCAGGCAATACCCCACACGCCGTCCCAAACCGGAAACACGGAACCCGTACCGAATCGTTGCGCGTCGCAATCCGATACACCGGGTGCATATGCCCCGCGAGCGCATACGCACCTTCCACCCGGTGCGGGTGATGACACAACGCCCACGGCCCCACACGCCAAGGCTCCTGCACATACTCGACGTCGAGCGTCGCCGGCAGCGCGCCCGCATGCCGGTCGTGATTGCCCTCGACCAACACAACCCGCAGCCCCGCATGCCGCGCGCGCCAGACATGCAATGCGTCGAGCGTCTCGCTGGCATGCGCCTCGCGCGCATGCAGCAGGTCGCCGAGAAACACCAGCATGGCCGGTTCGAATTCGGCGATCAGAATATCCAGTCGCATCAGGTTGTCGGCGGTCGAGCCGATCGGCACCGGAATGCCGCGTGCGCGAAACACCGCGTCCTTGCCGAAATGCGCATCGGCGACGAACAGACAGCGCAGCGCCGGATCGAACATCGCGCGCAAGCTCGACAGCACAAGAGCATGCCCGCCGATCTCCACCGGCAACGATGCCGGCTTCATGTGCGGGCCGCCTTCTCGAGTTCGGCGAGCATCCGCTCGACGCGATCCGCGAGTTTCTCCGTGCTGACCTTTTCCCGCAGGCGTCCGACGATCAGCGGAAACGCAAATGGCGTCGGCTTTTTCGGTCGCGTGACGACCACGCGGCTCGCGTTCATGCGTTCGAGCGCAATGCGAATGCGGCGGGCGTCGAGTTCCTGCAGCAGCACTTCGTCGTCGGCCTGGTTGAGCAACAGGTTGCCGCGATCGTGATTGCGAAAGATTTCGTAGAAGAGGCCACTCGACGCCTGCAATTGCCGCGCGCTTTTCTGCTGCCCTGGATGCCCCTGGAACACCAGCCCCGACACGCGCGCAATCTCGCGAAAGCGCCGCATCGAGAGTTCCGAAGAATTGAGACTGGCGAGAATGTCGTGATCCAGTTCTTTGGGCGAGAGCAAACCGCTTTCGAGTTGCGCAGCCCAATCGAATGGTTGCGCGGACAGCAACTCGAAGCCGTAGTCGTTCATCGAAATAGAAAAGGTGCCGGGTTTTTCGCGTGCGACGCGCCATGCGAGCAATGCGCCCAAACCGATATGCGCCGTGCGCCCGGCAAACGGATAGCAAAAGAAATGGTGTCCCTCGCGCGATTTCACTAACTCCACCACCAGCACGCCCGGCTCGGGCAAGGCCGACCACTTCTGCTGCAATTCGAGCAGCGGCCGCACGGCGCGCATTTCGGGTTCGTCGTAGATGCCGCCGGCCGCGCGTGCGAGCATCGTCAGCGTGGCGTCGGCGAGTTCGGAGGACAGCGGCATGCGGCTGCCCGCCCATTGCGGCATGGCTCCACGCGATGATGTCGCGCGCCGAACCCACGCGGTCATATCCTGCACGCGGACCAGTTCGAGTGCACGGCCGCCGAAGGTAAAAATATCGCCTGGTTTAAGCCGTGAAATAAACGATTCCTCGATCGCGCCGAGCCGTCCGCCCGAGAGATAAGCGACATTCAAGGTGCCGTTCGCGACGATCGTGCCGATGTTGTTGCGATGCCTTCGCACCAGATCCTCGCGCGGCACGCGGTACAGGCCGTCGCTTTCGCGTACCACGCGATGGTAGTCAGGATAGGCGCGCAACGCCGTGCCTCCTCCTTCGACGAAGCCGAGCGCCCAGTCGAACTCCGCCTGCGTCATTTGCCGGTAGGCATAGGTGCTGCGAATTTCGCCGTACAGTTCGCGCGCGTCGAAACCGCCGCCGATCGCCACGGTGACGAGATGCTGCACCAGCACGTCGAACGGTTTCTCGGGCGTCTCGCGTCCTTCTATCTGACGCTTCTCGACAGCCTCGCGCGCGGCGGCGGCCTCGACCAGTTCGAGCGCATGCGTCGGCACGATCGTGACACGCGACGGCCGCCCCGGCGCGTGACCCGAACGCCCCGCGCGCTGCATCAAACGCGCGACGCCCTTGGGCGAGCCGATCTGGAACACGCGCTCCACCGGCAGAAAATCGACACCCAGATCGAGGCTCGATGTGCACACAACCACTTTCAACAAGCCACTCTTGAGGCCGCGCTCGACCCAGTCGCGCACTTCCTGATCGAGCGAGCCGTGATGCAGCGCGATCAGGCCGGCCCATTCGGGCCGCGCTTCGAGCAGCGCCTGATACCAGACCTCGCATTGCGAGCGTGTATTGGTAAACACGAGCGACGTTTGAGCCTCGCCGATCGCTTCGGCCACTGCGCCCACCTGGCGCATGCCCACATGGCCGCCCCACGGAAACCGCTCGATGGTCTCGGGAATCACCGTATCGACGATCAGTGCTTTCGGCAGCGCGCCATGCACGCTCACGCGTGCCGTCTTCACGGGCGCGAGCAAGACATCGGCGGCGAAGGACAGATTGCCGAGCGTCGCCGACAAGCCCCATACCTGCAATTCAGGCCGCCAATGCGCGAGACGCGCGAGCGCGAGTTGCGTCTGCGTGCCACGCTTATTGCCGAGCAACTCGTGCCATTCGTCGACGATCACCAATCGCACGTGCGCGAGCACGTCACGTGCATCCGGGCGAGTGAGAATGAGCGAGAGACTTTCAGGCGTCGTGACCAGCGCCGACGGCATGCGCCGGTTCTGCCGCGCGCGCTCGGCCGACGACGTATCGCCTGTGCGTAACCCGACGCTCCACGGCACGGCGAGTTCCGCGGCCGAACTTTGCAACGCGCGCGCGGTGTCCGCAGCGAGCGCGCGCATCGGTGTGATCCACAGCACGGTGAGCGGCTCCGGCTGTGTGCGGGGCGTGCGTTTGCGCGTGGTTGGCAGGGCGGCAAAAGCGGCCAGTGCGCCGAACCATACCGCCCATGTTTTACCTGCGCCGGTCGTGGCGTGCAGCAAACCGCTCGCGCCACGGCCGATTTCCTGCCAGACCTCGCGTTGAAACTCGAATGGCTGCCAACGGCGCGCGTCGAACCACTCGGCGAGTTTTACGGCAAAGGGGCGTTGTGCAGCGGTTTCGTCGATGGAAAAAGGCAGCGGCTCGAACGCCGGCTCACGCGCGTCGAGCCGCGCCTGTTGCTCGCGGCTGCGCGGAATCCGGCGCGGCCGGGGCGCGCGGCGCCGCTCCGGAAGAGCAGACGGCGCCGGGGCCGTGGTCTCGTCGGAATCAGCCGGCTCGGTCATCGAAAAGCGCTCTTTAGCATCGGATTCGCGTGTCGGCGAACAACTCGAAGGAGGGGGTCTTCTATGTCGACCGCCAAACCGCACAGGTGGTTCACCACGCATCTTCGCACTTACACGCGGCGTGCTGCTCGTGTTTAAATGCCGAGGCGTTGCCCGCCTATATCCGGGGTTGAACGTAGGCGGGCGCATCGCAACGGTTCATTCATCACGGAGTGCGCGTTGAATCACACACAGGCATTGCTGCCGCAAACTTCATTGCGAATCGCGGCTGCGCAAGCTCAACCGGTGTCCGGTGACGTCACGGCCAACATCCCCAGAACGGTCGAATTGACCGCTCTGGCCGCAAACGCCGGTGCAAAACTGGTGGTTTTTCCCGAGAAATTCCTGAGCGGCTACGAACCCGGCCTGATCGCCGGCGACCCCGCGAAATACGCGTTCGACGCAAACGACGCACGCCTCGAACCGATTCGGAACATTTGCCGGCAGCGCGAGATTGCCGTGATCGTCGGCGCGGCGACGCGCGGCGAGGGCGGCTTGCATATTTCTTCGCTGGTGTTCAGCCGTTCCGGCGAGCGACTCGATCCGTATCACAAGCAATACCTGTACAGCAGCGAAGCAAAGATCTATCGGCCGGGCACGCAAGGCCGCATGCTTGAAATCGACGGATGGCGTCTCGCGCTCGGCGTGTGCTACGACTCCGCCTTTCCGGAGCACGCGCGTCTTGCGGCGGTCAACGGCGCGCACGCGTATCTGGTGAGCGCGCTCTTCAGCGTGAAGACCGGCTACCACCAGTCGCGCATCTGGTTTCCCGCGCGGGCATTCGACAACACCGTGTACGCGTTGTTGTCGAATCACATCGGCACGACCGGCGGTTGGGCCACGTGCGGTGCGAGCGCAATCTGGAGCCCGTCTGGCGACGTGGTGGCGGAAGCGAGCCGCGAGCGCGAACAAGTGATTACCGCACTACTCGATCCGGCCGTGCTGGCCGATGTCCGCGAACGCGAGACGGTGCTCGCGGACTTCAACGCGCGCGGCGAGGCGACGACGGGAGCCTACGCGGTACAAAGTCTGGACTGACTAAAAACGCTCGCCGTAAGTCAATTCGAAGCAACAGGCTGCACCACGCTCAAAGTGTTGCGCTGCGACGCGGGCGTCGCTCGGAACAGTGCGATCATGCCCGCGCTCAGTAACGTGAAACGGGCCGCCTCGCTTATGAACGGGCCGTAATAGCCGGCGTCCGCAGTACAGCTTCGTCCATGCAAGCCAGCAGTGCTGGTGCGTCACATGCGATCCGTTACAATGACGCGCACTACCCATCTGGAGACTCGCTTTGAAATCTATCGTTGCATTGGTCGCAGCAGCTCTTCTGTCTTCGACGGCAATGGCCGCCGCGCCCACCACCGAAAAACTGCCTTCCGGCGTCGTGGTTGAACACCTGACGCAAGGCACTGGCGCCCAACCGGCCGCAGAAGATGTCGTGAAGGTCAACTACCGCGGCACGCTCGCCAACGGTACCGAGTTCGATAGCTCGGCGAAACACGGCGGCCCGGCCACGTTCCCGTTGAATCGCGTGATTCCGTGCTGGACGCAAGGCGTGCAGAAGATGAAGGTGGGCGGCAAGGCCAAACTGACCTGCCCGGCAGCGACCGCTTACGGCGATCGCGGCGTCGGCGTGATTCCGCCGAACAGCGACTTGACCTTCGAAGTCGAACTGGTCGGTATCGTCAAGTAAACCAGCGCGACGTGAACTGAAACTGAGCCCCGCTCCGGATATCGCAGCGGGGCTTTTCTTTTTCCGGGCACTGCGTCTGCCCGCTGCCAGGTACTCCCGAGATGAAACGTGAAACCAATGCCGTGCAGGTGGCCACCATCGGATTTACCGGCAAGACGGCTCAGGAATTTTTCGATTTGCTGAAAAACGCACAGGTGCGGACGGTACTCGACATCCGCCTGAGCAATACGTCGCAACTTGCCGGCTTCGCGAAAAAACAGGATCTGCCTTTCTTTCTCGACAAGTTGTGCGGCGCTGCTTACGAGGAAATGCCCGACCTGGCTCCGGAGCCCGATTTGTTCAAGCGCTACAAGGCCAAAGAACTGACGTGGGACGATTTCTCGGCGGCTTACGTCGAGTTGATCGCAAAGCGCCGGGTGGAAAGCAATCTGGACGTCGATCTATTCCGCTCGGCCTGCCTGCTTTGCAGTGAACATTTACCACACCACTGCCACCGGCGGCTCGCACTCGAATACCTGAACTCGCGTTGGAATAGCCGCCTTAAAATTACCCACCTGTCGTAACCGCCGACTGGATGGCGGCGCCTTTGCGCAACGGGAGAAGGCCGGATTCACTCGGATGGCGCGAACAGCATCGAGATATAAATGATGGTGGAGACGACAGTAATGCCGACGCCGATGAAAACTTTGGTGCGATTGAATTCCAGTCCGCCGTTAATGGCCACGCAGATCCCGACCACGGACGCCAGCGTGCCGATCGTGGCCAGCAGGACGTGAAGCTTGCTGCGTAGCAGCTTGCGCCGTTCCGGACTTGCGCCTTCTTTCCAATTGTCGAGTTTCACAGGATTTATCCTTTGAGTTAGCGTGTACTGCCCGAAGGTTTGGACTGGAGAGTGGTGCGGCCCGGTTATGCCCTTTCGCATTACGAATAGTTTCCAATGGCACAGCATAGCTGAGCCGCCGGACAGTGCAAATAATAAAAACGGGTAAATGCAGCGCCCGATTGTCACAAGTCTATTTAGTGGCGCGGCGCGTATGGGCCGGACTCCGCATGAAGCAGGGCGGCGAGCGGTTTTTTAAAGTCCCGGCGCGTTCGGTCGTCTACTATCTACTCACGTGCCGACGCGGCATCCACCTCGCCGCGCAGTCCAGAATCCCCCGTCGTCATTCGTCGCGCGTCAGGAGCGCCTGCCATGAATATCGACTTTCATTATGGTGTCGTCTATATTGCCGCCCGCGTGGCCGGCATGCCGGCCGACGACGCGATCACCGTGACGCATGCCTGCCAATACGTGGACGATGCGACGACCGCGGGCATTTTGCGCTTCAAGGGCGGCGAGACGTTCGAACGCTTTGCCACCGCGCACAAGTTATTCGACTACGCCACCACGGAGGACGACAAAAACCGGCTGGTATGGACGCCCTTTCATTTTCTGCCGGCCGCCGTTGGTTCGACGTTGCACGAAAAGGCCGTGTGCCGCCCGGATAGCGCGGTCGCGCGCGAGGTGGTGCGGCGCGCGATCCTGCGCCGGGACACCGAGACAGGATTGCATCGGCTGGGCGTGACGCTTCACACCTATGTCGATACATGGGCGCATCAGGGCTTCGCCGGCATCGAAAGTCCATGGAATCGGGTTCATCTGCTGGAGGCCCAGGACTGTACGCGCAAAGGCTGGTTCGCCAAACTCAGGCTCGCCAGCGAGCACCTGATCGAGCACATCGAAGAGGATGTGCTGACCGTTGCGTTGCCGGTCGGTCATGGCGCTGCCTTGCACTATCCTGACCAGCCGTGGGCAAAATGGCATTACATCGACGGTAGAAACGAGTTCGTCCAACGACACAATCTGCCGGAATTCGTGCAAGCGGCCGAGATGGCATGCCGCGCGGTGCGCGCCTATCTGGCGGGGCGGCAAGATTTCGAGAACCTGCCCGGCATGCCGGACGATGTGAGAGACGTGCTCACGAACCTGCTCAATACGAACCGGCTCGAGGACGACAACGATCGCTTGCGGCACATTTGCCGCGTCGTGAAGGCCGGCGGTATTCCGGGTTTGAAAGAGTCGATTCCGGAATACGTGCCTAAAGGTCCCGGCTCCTGGAAGTTCCTGGCCACCGGTTTGAAGTTCGACGACGACACCGGAGACAAGCCGGTATGGACGGACGCCTTTGAGAAAAGCGATTACCGGCTATTTCACGACGCGGTCAAGCAGCACCGCTTCGTGACCACGCAGGAGATTCTGCCGACGCACGGATTGCGAATCGCCTGAACGGGGCGCCAGCGCCCCGAACCCCGGTTATTCCACTCTGGCTTGCTGACGTTGCGCGGCCTGTTCTTCCGCATGTTTTTTGGCCATATGCCGCCCCACCAGACAGCCGCCGACCGCGCCGACCACCGCGTGGTGTCCGGCATAGTGACCCGCCACTCCGCCTACGACCGCTCCCTTCATGCAGCCGGCCGCGTTTGCCGTGCCGACCGCTGCTGAAGTGAGTGCGACCGCCGCGAGGGCGGTTTTGATGTAACCCGCTTTCATCTGAAAAGTACCCGTTCAATTGAGGTGTTCTAACGTGGCGCTATTCGGCGTCATTTCAATAGCCGCCCCAGTGCCGTTCACGCCATTCGTGTTCGCGCCAATGCTCACGGCGCCATTCGCGTTCCCGCCATTCACGGCGCTCGCGCCACTCGCGTGCGCGCCAGTCGCCGTCACCGCCATAGGCAACCGGGACCACCGCCGGATCGCGCGCGACATAAACAGGCGGCGGCGCTGCAACCACGCCGACTGGAATGCCGACTCCGACGGCCACATCCACGTGCGCCGAGGCCGCCGACGATGCCGCCAGTACTGCCAGACCCAATGCCGCGCCGATAATCTTCTTGTTCATTTGCCTTCTCCTTGCATATCGAAGTGCGATGCTTCCGATTGCCTCAGGTTCGCCCTTGCGAGCTTTCCAGAGCTTTGCGTCGAGTTACGGTTCGGAGTGTAGGAGGGTGGTCCGGACACAGGTGAAACAGCGCTGCGAGATTGGTAACGCGGGGTTACGGAGGTTCGGGCTAGCGCATTGCATCTCGGGAAACCTGGATTTCCTGGCAGGCAAAAAGTGTTTTTATAAAAAATGACCGGCGCAAACGTACGAAAGCAATAAAAAATGTACTGCCGTCCTTTGAATCTTCGAATGCTTGCCTATAGTAGAAGCGACTAATGCCGCGATGCACAGCGGCTGCCTTTCTTGATGCGTGTGACGGGGAAACGAAAATGACACCATCGAATGCTGCGATCTATCAGTCCCGGGCGTCGACGCCGGAGTCCTTACGAGCGCTCGCCGGCTATCTCGAACTGGCGCTCGACGAAGGCGAAAGCGTGGTCCTGATGCGAGTCGGCACGCATGTGCGCAGTGTTTATGTCGGCGACCCGTCCGGCGCATTGGAGGAATTGACCGAGCATGGTGTGGTGGCCGCCTGTCAGGCTGACGAGATGCTGTCGTTGACCCGGATGGACCTCAACCGCATTACCGCGGATGACCAGCAGTACCGGTTCATGCGCAGTGTGCGGTATATCGCCGACCGTCAGGCCGTCGTGTTTACGCCGATGTGATCGCCGGCCCAACAATTGGAAAGACAATAGAAGAGAAGGGGGAGTGGCAAAGGAAAAGACAGAAAAAGTGCGGCAACGGAGTAAAGAACCCAAAAAGTTCGTACTCCACCGGATCCATGATCGACTCCGACTCGTGTTTTTATAGCCACGCCGATCTGCCTTTCTCGCGTCATTCGTGGCATAGTTCGATCGATTACCACATAAGGAGCAATCAAATGCCCACGTTAGAGCAAATCCAAGCAAAGCTTAAAAAGCTTCAGGCGCAAGCTGACGTCCTTATTGCCAGGAAAGCGCAAGTCGCGGTCGACCAGATTCGTGACCTGATGCTCAAACATGGCCTGACTACCGCGGATATCGAAGCCCAGGCAAAAGCCCGGCGCGCCGCGAGAGGCCTGAATGGCAATGGCAAGGTGAAAGCCGGCAGCTCCGGTAAGGCAATAGCAAAGTACCGCGACCATAAAACCGGTGCGACCTGGACGGGTCATGGCCGCGCGCCGGGTTGGATTGCCGGCGTGAAAGACCGCACACAGTTCCTGGTCGAAGGCGCGAGCGAACTGAAGTCGGCGGCCAAGGCGGCTGTCACCCATGCGAAAGGCAGCAAAGGTCAGCCGAAAGGCGCGCAACCGCCCAAGTACATCAATCCGAAAACCGGCGCGACCTGGAGCGGCCGCGGCCCGGCGCCGGCATGGCTCGCCACGGTCAAGGACCGCACCAGATTCCTGATCGATAGCGCTTCGGCAAGCGTGGCGGATGCTGGTCACAAAGCCGCAAAGAAGGCCGGCAAAGTGAAGTCGGCGGCAACTAGCGGCGTAGTGAGCAAGAAAGCCGCAGCCCGAAAAGTCGTGGCAAAGAAAGCCGGCGCGGCCAAAAAGACAGTTGCAAAGAAAGCCACGGCGGCCACCAGGAAAGTAGCGGCAAAGAAAGGCGCCGCAAAGCCGGCCGCGAAGAAGAGCGCCGCGACTAAAGCAGCCAGGAAAGCACCTGTGCGCAAGACCGCAGCCAAAAAAGCCGTCGCGGCGACTGTCGCGGCCACACCGCAAGCCGCGCCGGCGTCAGCCGGTGCATGAGCGTAACCGAGTCGTGAAGTAGATGACCAGTACGCTTGAAACACCCCAGCAGGAAGACCAGGTCGTCCTGCTGGACTCCGTTCCTCATCCGGCAGAAGATGCCGGCGAACCCTTCATCGTCGCGAGTGACCGCCGGGTCATTCTCTCTTATCCGATTGCGGAATCCGACTTTGAACGGTTCGGACCATTCGATCCCGACGACGACCCATTTTGCGCCGTGCTATTTCCGGACACGGTATTTCATCGCCTGGGTCCGCCCGGCGACGGCGATCTTGAGATCCATCCGCTCGCCTCGCAGGGTCTCACTAGCTACTCGGTACATGAAGTCATGAATTCGTCGCTTGCCGCCGAGCTTGCGGCGGTCGCATCGACGGGACCCGCGCAGCGCCATTTTCTCATCACGTTTCAGCAGTCCACATTCGAATGCGTAGCGTCGGACTATACGGTGGTCGGTGTCTATGGCGCGGGTGAAATAGCCATCCGGGAAGCGTTCTCGCTGGTCAGGTAATGAGGTCGAGTAGCAAGGTGCGGGCCTGCAACGGGCACGCGCAATGCGTCCTGCGTTCGTCGTAACAGCCGGGGCTGAGGCCCGGAGTCTTCGTCAAACCGCAGGACGCGCATCCGACGCGTCCCGCCGATTAGCATCGAGGCCACGCATGCTGACGATTTCCATTACCGCCTTCGTCACGCTCGTCATCATCTTGGTGATTGCCAATTTATCGAGCGGCGAGAAGAAGATCGAACACAAGATCGAACGCCTTTATGCGAGCGACGATCCGCAATTCCTTCGCTCGATGGGTTTGCTGCTCGGGCCGCCCGTCATCTCGGGCAATCGCTTCGAGATGCTGCTGAACGGCGACCACATTTTTCCTTCAATGCTGGAAGGCATCCGTTCCGCACGGCAAACGATCACGTTTGAAACTTTCATCTACTGGTCCGGCGAGATTGGCGAGCAGATTGCGCAGGCACTCGCGGATAAAGCGCGCGAAGGCATCGCGGTGCACGTGCTGCTCGACTGGGTCGGCTCGTCGAAAATGGATAAACGCTATTTGGATCTGCTTCGCGATGCCGGCGCGGAAGTGATTCAGTATCACAAGCCCCATTGGACCGGCCTTGGCCGCATGAACGATCGCACGCACCGCAAACTGCTGGTGATCGACGGGCATATCGGCTTTACGGGTGGCGTGGGTATTGCGCCGGAGTGGACCGGCCACGCACAGAATGAAAAGCATTGGCGCGATACGCATTTCCGCGTGGCGGGTCCGGTGGTCGGCCATATGCAGGCCGTATTCATGGACAACTGGGTCAAGGCAACCGGCAATGTGCTGCACGGTCCCGGCTATTTTCCCAATGTCGAGTCAATGGGCGACGGCCTCGCGCATATGTTCAGCAGCTCGCCCTCGGGCGGCAGCGACGACATGCAGTTAATGTATCTGATGGCGATCACGGCAGCCACGCACTCCATTCATCTGGCGAGTGCCTATTTCGTTCCCGACAAGCTGACCATCAACGCGATTGTCGAGGCGGCGAAACGCGGCGTGAAAGTGCAGATCATCATGCCCGGCAAACGGATCGACACGCATACCGTGCGCGAAGCGTCGCGCGCGTGCTGGGGCGATCTGCTCAGAGCGGGCGTGGAAATGTACGAGTATCAGCCGACCATGTTTCACTGCAAATTGCTGGTGGTGGACGAATACCTGGTTTCGGTCGGCTCGACCAATTTCGACAATCGTTCGTTCAAGCTCAACGACGAAGCGAATCTGAACATCTACGACCGCGACTTCGCGAAGCAGCAAACCGCCGTTTTTGCGGAGGATCTAAAGAAGTCGCAGCAGGTCACGCTCGAAGCATGGATGCACCGGCCCTTTACGGAAAAGCTGATCGAAAAGTTCGTGCCGCTGCTGGATACGCAACTCTGACGATTCTTTGGATTACCGATCTGCGCCAGAGAGATAGGCTTCGATAGGTGATAGAGAAGAGGGAGTGCCGTTTTCCACTTCCATGGCAGGGAGTGGTGTGCCAAGAAGCGTTTGTGCACGTTGATACGCATGAGCGAATCCGCGCAATTCCTGAGTCACCGGACGATCGTCCAGGCGGCGTCGCAAAAGCGCTTGCTCAATACTGCGGTCGATCAGCGCGAGTTGACTGTCGATATAGTCGAGGCATAACTGTCGGGAACGCGCGGAAGTACTGGCCACGGCCAACAGCGCCGGCACGATCGAGATCGTCAGAAAGCCACCCGGCGGAATACGCGCCAACGCGGCGGGCGAGTCGAAAAGATCTTTACGCAGCGATTCGAATACTGCACGGCCCCACACCTCACGCTCTCTTTCGAGCGCGCGGCGGCGACGCGCCAAAGCGTCCCTGGCATTCGCGTCTTTTATCTCGCCTTCCGCTGTCATTAGTGCGGCGTCCGCGCGTTCACCTTCCTGAATGCAGTCGGCGCCCAGGTACGAGGCGCTCTGATTGCGGCCGGCCAGCACGAGATGTTGCAGCGTATCCGGCACGAGCGGATCGAGCGGCACGACTTCACACGTGACCGGCTTGCCGTTTAGATGGATCGCACAGCGTCCATCATCGGCGAGCGCGGGACAGCGCGCCAGAGAAGGGTAATCGTAGCCCTGCGTCATGATGCTGAAGGTGTCGCCCGCGCGATGGAGCAGCGTGTCCGCGATCGATTCGAAAGCGGCGATATCGGCCTCGTCGAGCAAGGCTTCGTGCCGGCCGACGCGCACCCGCTCACCGATGCGCCTGCGCGGCACGCGGCCGATCGCAAGGCAGCCGATGAACCGGTCGCGATGCCGGAACAGCTCGGGTAACGACATGGCCGGCGGACTATTGCAGCACTTGCCGCACGCCGTGCACGCGAACGAGAAAGCGTTCACCACGGCCGGCGCACCGAGTCCTGATAGCGCGTCAGAATGAAATGCGCGACGTCGTTCGAATGGTAAGCCGCCACCAGTTGCGCAACCCAAGGCCGAGCGCGGTCGGAATCGCGCACCGTCAACACGTTGGCGTAAGGCGAGCGGGCATCTTCGAGACCGAGGCTGTCGCGCGCCGGGTAAAGACCCGCGCGCGCCGCGTCGTCGCTATCGATCACGGCGAAGGCCACGCTGTTCAATGAGTCGAATAGACGTGCGCGCGGCACCTGGCGGATCTGCAGATTCAGCCGGTTGCTCGTGATGTCGGCGAGCGTCGCATGCAAGCCGGCCCTGTCCTTGAACGTCAGCAGCGTGAAGTTCTGCAGCAGGATCAAGGCGCGCGCCGTGCCTTCCCGGTCGTCCGGAATGGCGATCGTCGCGCCGCGTTGCAGTTGGCCGAGGTTCGTCAGTTTGCGCGAGTACAAGGCGATGGGAAACGTCACGGTGGTGGCGACGCTCGCGAGCGCAAAGCCGTGCTGTTTGCGCTGTGCGTCGAAGCGTGGCTCGTCTTCGAAACTCGCCGCGTCGATCTGCTTCGCGGCAAGCGCGGCGTCGATACGCTCGGGCTGATCGAATACGACCACGTCGAGCGTGAGTCCGCGACTGGCGGCGACGCGGCGCACCTCGTTCATGATCTCGGCATGCGCGCCCGCACTCACACCTACCTTGATGACTTGCGACGCGGCAGCTTGCACGTGCTGAACCATCGAAGCGGCGACCAGCAGCACGGCCGTTGCGAATAACCGTGACTTCATGACGCATCCCTCAACACCGTGCGAAAACCGATATGCGACGCCGGCAAATCCGCTTCCTGCTGTTCGCGCGACGCCGCCCGATAGCGCACGCAATAGTCGCGCGAGCATAGGAACGAGCCGCCTTTGATGACCATCGGCGTGTCGTGTTTGCGGCTGAGCGGCGCGACCGCCGCGGTATCGCCATTGGTGTGGGACTGGTGCGGACCGCTATAAGCATCCTTGGTCCATTCCCACGCATTGCCGATCATGTCGTAGAGCTTGAAATCGTTGGCGGCATAGCAGCCGACGGGCGCGAGGCCGACGTGACCGTCCTCATTCGTGTTGAGCACGGGAAAGACGCCTTGCCAGTAATTCGCGCTCGGCTTGCCGTGTTCATCGCGCGGAGCGGTATCGAGCTCCGCGCCTTCGCGGCCCGCCTTGCCCGCGTATTCCCACTCGGCTTCGGTGGGCAGATCGCGGCCCAACCAGCGCGCGTAGGCGAGCGCATCGGCTTGCGTGACCATCGTCACCGGTTGGTTCATGCGGCCTTCGAGCGTGCTGCCAGGTCCGGTTGGATGGTTCCATGCGGCGCCTTTCACCCACGTCCACCAAGAGAGATCGCGTGCATTCATCTCGTCGCGTGTCGGCGTATGAAATACCACTGCGCCGCCTTGGCGCTCCGAATCGCTGACGTAGCCCGTGGCCTTCACGAATGCCGCGAACTGCGCATTCGTCACATCGGTCTGATCGATCCAGAAGCCCGCGACGCGCGTCTTGCCGTCGCCGGCCGGACGCTCGTCTTCGTAACCGAGCTTGCTGCCGAACACGAAATCGCCGCCATGCAGATGCACCATGCCAGCTTTCGGATCGTCGGGCCAGCGCGAAGGCAGGCCGGCGTAACGCTTGCATTGCCGCTCGGAGCCGAGCGCGGCCAACGGACGCGATGCATTGAGTTCGTCGAATGCCCCTTGTTTGCCGCCGCTAAAGACCGCCGAAGCGGCCGTCGTGGCGGTAAATGCAGCGGCGAAGGCGACCGTGGCGATCGCCGCGTAGACGCCGTACAGCGCCGCGTTGCTTTTGAGCTTGAATCTGACGGTCATTGCGTGCTCAGTAGTAGCCGCGCGGACGCAACGGTTCGACGCCGCCGACGCTGCTCATATAGTTGTTCCACTGCTGCACGAGACCGTCGATCACCGAGGGATTCTGCGTCGACACGTCCTGCGTTTCGCCACGGTCGGCGCTCATGTCGAACAGTTGCCAGTGACCGTCCACGGGACCGAGCGGCGGTTCCGTCCACAACGCTTTCCAGCGGCCGTCGGCGCTGCGCAGATAGCCGCGGCCATAGGCTTCGTCGCCGAACGATGCGGTGTGCACGGCGCTCGTGGTCTGATCGTTCAGCAATGGCAGCAGCGACTGTCCGGTCACCGGATACACGTAGCGATTGTTATAGACCACCTTGCCCTTGTTCTGATCGACGCCGGTCAGCGTATTGATGAGCGCCGGCGCGGCCTGCGTAGGCGGCGGAATCTGTGCGACGGCGAGGAACGTCGCGGTGTTGTCGGTCACGTGCGTGAAGTCACGCAGCGTCGGCTTCTGCGTGGTCTGACCCGGCTGATGGACGATCAACGGCGTGGATACGCCACCTTCGCCCGAATAACCCTTGGTCAGACGGAACGGCGTGGCGCTCACCTCGGCCCAGCGCAAGCCGTACTGCAGACGTTGCGCGTTCTGCTTGCCGTTGTCGGTGCCGAGTGCCGAATAAACCGGGTCGGCGGCGTTGGCGGTATCGGTCGCGGTCGGGTCGGCGCCGGAGTCGATCGGCCAGCCTTCCGCGCCGTTATCCGACTGGAACATGATGAACGTGTTGTCGTACTCGCCGATATCCTTCAGATGCTGGATCAGCAGGCCGATGTTGTGGTCGAGGTTTTCGACCATGCCCGCGTAGATTTCCATATAGCGCGCCTGGGCCTTCTTCTCGGCGGGCGAGAGGCTCGCCCACGTCTTGTTCACCGTGCCCGGACCATAGTCGGTATAGCCTTGCGCCGCGCTATGCACGGCGCTCACGTACTTCGCGTTCACCGTGCCGTTGTTCGCGGTGGCCGCGGTCGCGGCGAGCGTTTCCGACGCGCCGCCGTACGGCAGAAAGTCGTTCGAGATGATGCCGAGCGCCTTTTGCCGCGCAATGCGCGCGTTGCGGATCGCGTCGTAACCGGCGTCGTATTTGCCGGCGTAGTTATGCAGATAAGGCTCGGGTACTTGCAGCGGCCAATGCGGCGACGTGTAGGCCGCATAGGCGAAGAACGGCTTGCCATCGCCTTTGTTCGAGTCGATGTACGAGATCAGGCGCTGCGTGTAGAAGTCGGTCGAATAGAACACCGCTGGGCTGCCGCCCGCGCCGCCCGGTTGTCCCGGCTGGCCGGGCTGCACGTATTTGCCGTCTTCGGTGTAGTTCTGCGAGTTCGCCGGTTCGTGCGCGAAGTGATTGGTCGCGGCGCCGCCGAGCAATGCATAGCTGTGTTCGAAGCCCCATTGGTCGGGCGTCTGCCCACCGCCCGTCGTGCTGCCGACAATGCCCGAGCCGATATGCCATTTGCCGGCCATATACGTGTGATAACCGCCGTCCTTCAGCAGCTGCGCAACGGAGAGCGCGCGGTCGTTCAGATAGCCCTCGTAACCCGGCAGGCCTTTGCGCTCATCGGTCGGCACACCCATGGTGCCTTCGCCGACCAGATGGTGGTCGGTGCCGGAAATCAGCATGGAACGCGTGATCGCGCAGACGGTGCCCGTGTGGTGATTCGTCAGGATGCGGCCCGATTGCACTAGCGCGTCGAGGTTGGGCGTGTTGATCTCGCCGCCGAACGCGTGGATGTCGGAATAGCCGAGGTCGTCAGCCATGATGTACAGAATGTTCGGGCGTTTCTGCGCGACTACGGGTGCGGGCGTCGGGCCGGGCAAATTGTCGTCGCCGCACGACGCGAGTGCGACGAGGCTGGCAACGGCGGCGCCGATCATGCCAAGGCGAAGAGAAGGGCGCTGCGATCGTTGTGTTGTCATTGTTGTCGTGACCGGATATGTCGGGTCGCCGATGGTAGCAATGACGTCGAAACGCCCAAAGTTCGATTTCTGCGTTGCTATGTTCGATCGCCGATATAGGCGTTGCAGCGTGATACCGGATATCACGCGCGCGCTGCATTCGCTCGTCGGCCTGTGTGGCTAGTTGCCTGGATCGAGTACCGGCTTGTCCGGATTCGCAAGCGTTTTGTAGGGGAGCTGTGCGGCATGCGGATTGGTGGTCGTGTCGTCGATCACACGCTCGACGTCCGCGGTTTTCGCGAGTTCGGTGAGGAAGGCCTTCTTGTCGAAACCTGGCGCAACGCAACCTTCGACATAGATGAAGCGGCGTTGCAGCGTCAGCCAGAGCGTCGACTGTTCGCGCCAGTGCGTGGCGAAGTTGATGTTGGTGAGGCGTCGCCGCAGGGCGTCGGCGATTTCCACGTCGTACAGATAGGCGTTCGACAAACGGCAGCGGCCTTCCACCCAGCAGCTATTGCCGCGCTCGATCCGGTAATGGCTGTCGTCGAGCCATTCCTGCTCGGTTTCGAGCGGGCCCAAAGGCACCGGACAGTCGCCGATCGCTTTGGAGATCTGAAAGAACGGATCGTGGCCGCGATTGACGCGCGCCGGTTCCGCGTGCGCGTGAGTGGCGGCGAAACAGATCAGCAGACTCGCTAGCCGCAATGGGATCGAACGTTTCATCCTCATCAGCTCCAGGTGTCGGGCGTTGAGTAGATCAGACGGAACGACGGCAGTGGTTCGAGTGGATGCTGTGCTAACTATGCTGCGATCGCGCACTCGCGTCAGTCAGGTTTTTACCGGCTCGTGCGACGATTCTCGACTGCGAACTTGATCAACTCGGCCTGACCTTCAATATCGAGCTTGCGTTTCAGATTCAGCCGATGCGTTTCCACCGTACGCACGGAGAGATCGTTGCGCTGAGCGATCTGCTTGCTGGACAGGCCTTCCGCGAGCGCGTCGAGAATGTCGCGTTCACGCGGCGTGAGCCGCTCGACGGGCGACTGCGTTGCCGAAGCCTGAATCAGACGTGCGCCCAGTCCGGCGCTGAAAAACTGTTTGCCTTCGAGCACCGCGCCGATCGCCTGGATGATTTCGGTGGCGGGCGAATCTTTGAGCACGTAACCGCTCGCGCCCGCGCGCACCGCCTGGGTCACATACTCGAGATTGTCGTGCATCGACAGCATGAGCACGCGAATCGCCGGGAAGCGTTCATGAAACATGCCGGCCAGTGCGATGCCGTTCATCCCGTTCATGCCGACATCCATCAGTACGAGGTGGGGCTCCTCACTCGCGGCGAGGGCGAGCGCTTCCTGCGCATTGCCCGCTTCGCCGACCACTTCGAGGTTGCGCACCGCTTCGAGCCGTGCGCGCAAACCGTCGCGCACGAGCGGATGATCGTCGACGAGAATCAGACGGGCGATAGCGGGTGAGGCGTCGTTCATGGTCAGGTTTCCTGCAAGGCCGGCAATGTCGGCTCGGTCGATCCGAGCGGCACGCGTGCGGTGACGAGAGTGTGGCCGGCCTGTGAACTGAGCGACAGCGTGCCGCCCAGCGCTTCGAGCCGTTCGCGCATATTGCGCAGACCCACGCCCGAGCGCCGGCCGACGAACGCATGCGCCACGTCGAAGCCGCGTCCGTTGTCCGCGATGTTCAGCGTGACGGCGTCGTTCGATACTTCCAGCGCGAGCGCCGCGCTCGACGCCTGCGCGTGGCGCACAATATTCGTCAGCGCTTCCTGCGCGATCCGGAACAACACGGTGTTGACCGCGTCGGGCAAAGCCGCCGCGTGAGTGTGGGCAATCTGCGTGAAGCCGATCTCGATGCCCGACTGCTCGCTGAGTTCGCGGGAGAGTTGCTCCAGCGCAGCCGCCACACCGAGATCGTCGAGCATCGACGGACGCAGCGCATGGGAAATGCGCCGCACTTCGCGCAAGGTGTCGCCAAGCCGGGTGAGGCTGGTGGTGAGCGCGGCCTCTGCCGGGGGCACGCGCACTTCGCTGCGCTCGAAGCGCGCCAGCGCGGATTCGAGCAGCAGCTTCACGGAGACCATCATCTGGCTGATGCCGTCGTGCAGTTCACGCGACAGGCGCGCCCGTTCGTTTTCCTGCGACTCCACCACCTGCTGAGCAAGCCGCTTCAGTTTGGCGTCCGCACTGCGATATTCGGTGACGTTGAGCACGAGCGCGCATAGCGCGATCACAGCGAGTCCGGCCACGGCGATCGCGTCGATCCATTTCATCGTACGATCGATGTTGGCGGCCGCGCCTTCGTCGATATGCGCGAGCGTGCTGTCCACGTCGTCGAGATAGATGCCGGTGCCGATCATCCAGCCCCAGCGCTCCAGCGGCACCACATAGCCGAGTTTCGAAGCCACCTTGCCCGTCGACGGACGATGCCACAGGTAGCGCACATAGCCGCCGCCGCGCGAGGCCGCGGCGAGCAGTTGCTGGATCGTCAGCGTGCCTTCGCGGTCGCGCATTTCCCACAGGTCGCGCCCCACGAGGTCGGGCTCGCGCGGATGCATCAACGAACGGCCGTGCATGTCGTAGACGAAGAAATAGCCGTCCTTGCCGAAGTCCATTTTTTCCAGCACGTCGAGCGCGCGCATGCGCAGCATCGAGTCGTCGCGCGCATTGTCCTGGCCAGCGTTATAGAGCGGCGCGATCGCGGTAGTGGCGAGTTCGACGTAATGCTTGAGCTCGATCTCCTTGCTGGCCATATACGCGGCCTGCGTGGTCGCGTGCTGCGTCTCGGCGAGCGCCGTGGCTTCCTGGCGCACACCGATTTCGATGCTCGCGATGGCGGCCAGAAAGGGCACGATCGCCAGCAGGACAATCTTGGCTTTGAGTTTCATCGTTGAAAAGACGGCCGACCGGCTACGTAGTATTACGTAGCCGGCTTACGTAGTTGCGCGCTTGTGAGGACGCTCACGAAGGCGAATACTACATCCCCGCGGCGTAGTGCGCCTTGAGGGCGTTTGCGCGGCGCGAGGAGCGCATTCCGGTTTCGCCGACTAATATCACGAAACCGGTTTCCGCGTGCCGGGCCACAAGCCCTGGCGCGCGGTGTCGATAATAGACTTAGGAGATGATTGTGGAGACCTCCCACCCTGCCGGCCGTTCATGGCTATGGCTGATCTTGCTGATCCCGTACATCGCATTGCTGTGGCTGCCGTTCTATAACGACACGCGTCCGTCGTTCGCCGGCTTTCCGTTCTTCTACTGGTATCAGTTCTTGTGGGTGCCGTTGACCTCGTTACTGATTTACGTCGTGTACCGAGGTGTCAAATGAGCGATACGAATCCTGTGAATCCGGTTGCGATGACCGTCTTTATCGCATTCTTCGTTCTCGTTACCGTGATCGGCTTCTTTGCCGCGCGCTGGAAACGGGGCGACCTGACGCAATTGCACGAATGGGGCCTCGGCGGCCGCCAGTTCGGCACGGTCATTTCGTGGTTCCTCGTGGGCGGCGACTTCTATACCGCTTATACGGTGATCGCGGTGCCCGCGCTGGTCTATTCGGTGGGTGCGTATGGCTTCTTTGCGTTGCCGTACACGATCATCGTCTATCCGTTCGTGTTCGCGGTGATGCCGAAACTGTGGAAGGTCGCTCAGGCGAAAAACCACATCACGGCAGCGGACTACGTGCAGGGCGAATACGGCGGCAAGTGGTTCCCGGCAGCCGTCGCGATCACCGGCATTGTCGCGACCATGCCGTATATCGCGCTGCAGCTGGTGGGCATGCAGGTCGTGATCAAGGGGCTCGGCGTGACCGGCGAAATGCCGCTGATCGTCGCCTTCGTGATTCTCGCGCTATACACGTATGCGAGCGGCCTGCGCGCGCCGGCGATGATCGCGTTCGTCAAGGACATCATGATCTACATCGTCGTGATCGCGGCGGTGTGGCTGATTCCGGCCAAGCTCGGCGGCTACGCGCATGTGTTCGACGCGGCCGATACGTACTTCAAGGCCAAGGGCGGCGCGACCGGCATCATTCTGAAGCCGACGCAATTCACCGCGTATGCGTCGCTGGCTTTGGGTTCGGCGCTGGCGGCGTTCATGTATCCGCATACGATGACGGCGGTGCTGTCGTCATCGTCGGCGAATACGGTGCGCAAGAATGCGATCTTCCTGCCGGCGTACACGCTGCTGCTGGGTCTGATCGCGTTGCTCGGCTATATGGCGATTGCGGCCGGCGTGCATGTGAAGTCGGCTTCGGACATGGTGCCGGCGTTGTTCAACACGCTGTTCCCGTCGTGGTTCGTCGGCTTCGCGGCGGCGGCGATTGCGATCAGCGCGCTGGTGCCGGCGGCGATCATGTCGATCGGCGCGGCCAATCTGTTCACGCGCAATCTGTGGCGTCCGCTCGTTTCGCCGAATATCTCGCCTGAAGGCGAGGCTTCCACGGCGAAGATCGTCTCCCTCGTCGTGAAGTTCGGTGCGCTGCTGTTCATCGTGTTCCTGCCGACGCAATACGCGATCGACCTGCAACTGCTGGGCGGCGTGTGGATTCTGCAGATCTTCCCGGCGATCGTGTTCTCGTTGTACACGCGTCGTTTGAACACGCCGGGCCTGTTCCTCGGCTGGCTGGCCGGGATCGTGCTCGGAACCGGGCTGGCGATTTCGCAAGGCCTCAAGCCGGTGTTCGCCCTGCATCTCGGCGATGCGGTCTATCCGGTGTATATCGGCCTGATCGCGCTGGCGGTCAATATCGTCGTGAGCTTTGCCGTGTCGGTTCTGTCGCCGCGTAGAGTGGTGGCCGCGGCCTAAGCAATCGATGCCGAGATAAAGGAACGCCGCGGAGCTTGTTTGTCCGCGGCGTTTTTTTATTGTGGCTCGGAGCGCGACCCGCGCCGTTAGAACCGCTCCACGCTGAACGGCCGCGGGTCCACCACGGTTTCCTCGCCGGTCATCATCTCGGCGATCAGACGTCCGGTTATCGGACCCAAGGTCAGCCCGTGATGCGCGTGGCCGAACGCGAACCACAAGCCCGCGTGTTTTTTCGCGGGGCCGATGATCGGCATCATGTCCGATGTACAAGGACGTCGGCCCATCCAGGGTTCGTCGTCGAGACGCTTGCCCAAGGGAAACAGCGTGCGGGCAACCGGCTCGACCGCCGCAAGTTGCGCCGGCGTCTTGGGCGCATCGAGGTTCGCGATTTCCGCACCGGTCGTCAAGCGGATGCCGCGCGCCATCGGCGCCAGCACGTAGCCGCCTTCCGCGTCGAGCACCGGATGATTCAGACGGGCTGTCCCCTGCGGCTCGTAGTGCATGTGATATCCGCGTTTGACGGCGAGGGGCAAGCGGTAACCCAATCGCGTACTCGCGCGATCCGACCACGGCCCCAACGCCACGACGGCGGACGAAGCCGAGATCGTTCCCGCTTCCGTATCGACCTGCCAGGCATCGCGAAGCGTGTCCGCATCGCCGATAAAAAACCGTCCGCCGAGCGCTTCGAAGTATCTGGCGTAAGCGGTGACGAGCGCGTTCGGGTCGCTCACGGAATCGGATTCCGGATAACGCAGGCCGCCCAGTAGCGTCTTGTCGAGATCGGGCTCCATCTGTTGCAGGCGGGCGGCGTCGAGCGCTTCGAACTCGACCTTGTATTCGCGATGCCACTGTTCGGCGAGCCGCAATTCCGCGTCGCGAGCCGCTGCGGTGCGAAACACTTTCATCCAGCCGATCGGGCGTAAAAGCGCGCTCGCGCCGGCATCGGCGGCGAGCGCCCGGTGCTCGCTCACGCAATGCTCGATCAGCGTCGCGTACGACTTCGCAATGGCGGCGTGCCGCGCCGGATGTGAGTTGCGCCAGTACTGCCACAGAAACGGCGCTGTCTTGAGGATGGCGTCGGCATGATAGCGAACGTCCGCCGACTGGTTGCGCGCATAGCGCAGCAACGTGTCGAGTCCCCGAGGAAACGCGTAGGGATAGACGCCTTCACGCTGAATCAGTCCGGCATTGCCGAACGAGGTCTCGTTGCCGGGCAGCTTGCGATCGACCAGCGCGACCTGGCGGCCGCGTTTCTGCAAATGCACGGCGACGCATACGCCGACAATGCCTGCCCCGAGCACAACGGTATCGAATTTCATTCTGCTTATAGGCCTCGCTTGAAGTCGCTTTGTTCGAAGAGTTCCGCGATCCAGTCGACGAACGTTCGGGTCGCGCCGCTTGCGTTTCGGCCGTGCGGATAGACGATCGAAACAGGCACAGCCGACGATCGCGCACTGGCGAGTACTTCTTTCAGACGTCCTGATTTCAGATACGGCAGCGCGACGAATTCCGAGAGCTGGATCAGTCCCAATCCTTCCAGGCCGCATTGCAGATAGGCTTCTGTCTCGTTGACCGAGAAGCGGCTCGGCATGGTCATCGCGAGATCTTCGCCTTGTACGTGGAAGCGCCAGTCGAGCGGCCTCCCTGTCGAGTTCGAGATGTAATTGATCGCACGGTGATCGTTGAGCGCGCTCACGCTGTCGGGCTCGCCATATTCTTTCAAATATCGCGGCGATGCGCACGTGATCCAGCTCAGTTCGCCGAGCCGCCGCGCAATCAGGCTCGAATCCGCCAGTGCGCCGGTGCGGATCACGCAATCGATGCCGTCGTAGATCAGGTCCGCGGGCCGATCGCTCAGACCGAGCACGAGTTCGATGCCGGGAAAGCGCTGCTCGAATTCGCGCAGCCGCGGCAACACGATCGCGCGTCCGATCACGCCCGGCATGTCCGCGCGGACACGTCCACGCGGGGTCGCCGCATCGACGGACAACTCGCTTTCCACGCGCGCGATCTCCGCGAGAATCGCCCGGCAGGACGTGTAGTACCGCTCGCCCGCATCGGTCAGGCTGAGCGTGCGGGTACTGCGCCGGAGCAGGGCGGCGCCCAGCTCGTGCTCCAGATTCTTGATCATCGTGGTCACCGACGAACGAGGCAGCGAAAGCGTCTCCGCGGCCTTGCTGAAGCTCTGAGCCTCGACGATGCGCATGAAGGTCGTCATCGCTTGAAGTTTGTCCATGAGCGGGGCACCTGTCCGGGTTCGCACTGCGCCGTCCACAGGCGCGTTGCAGCGGGCGTTCATCTTACATGGAGTCGTTCGCTTATCCGACTTGAGCCGGCTGGTTCGAGGCGGGCGCTTTCTCAATTCCGTGAGGGCGAACAATGGCGGCGACTTGCGCACCTAGACTCCAGATCGTCCGGCTGACTTCCGCGTGAAGCTGCAACGCAACAGCGTGTTACCGGTGACGGCGGATCGCGCGAGCGAACGCCACTCGATCCATTCCCGAACTTCGAAAAGGTCTCACACATGTCGCACACTCAATCCATTCTCGTGCTCGGCGCCGGTGAACTCGGCATGGCCGTATTGCGCAGTCTCGCGCGGCGCGCCGCGTCGACGCCGGGCGTCTCGCTCGCGGTTCTCCTGCGACCGTCCACCCTGCAATCGAGCGATGCCGCCAGGCAGAAGGAAATCGCCGAATTGCGCGCGCTCGCCATTGAGCTCGTGCCGGGCGATCTGGCCGCGCAGTCCGAGGCCTCGCTTGCGGCGCTGTTTCGGCGCTTCGACACGGTCGTGTCCTGCACCGGGTTTGTCGGCGGCAAAGGCGTGCAGTTGAAGATTGCCCGTGCCGTGCTCGCAGCTGATGTCGCGCGTTATTTCCCGTGGCAGTTCGGCGTGGACTACGACGTGATCGGCCGGGGCAGCGCGCAGGACCTGTTCGATGAACAACTCGACGTGCGCGACCTGCTGCGCGCGCAAGGCCGCACCGAATGGGTGATCGTGTCGACCGGCATGTTCACGAGTTTTCTGTTCGAGCCGTCCTTCGGCGTCGTGGATCTGGAGCAGAACACGGTTCACGCGCTCGGCAGTTGGGACAACGCGGTGACGGTCACCACGGCCGATGACATCGGCAGACTGACCGTGGAGATCATGTTCGCCGAGCCGTGCATCGCGAACGAGGTCGTGTTCGTCGCTGGAGATACGGTGACATATCGTCAATTGGCGGATGCCGTCGACGCGATGCTCGGGCGCAAGGTTCGCCGCGTCGAATGGAGCGTGCCGCAATTGCAAAGCGAACTGGCCGAGGAGCGCGACAGCTCGATCAGGAAGTACCGCGTGGTGTTTGCGGAAGGTGAGGGCGTGTCATGGGACATGGATCGCACGTTCAACGCGCAGCTCGGCATGGCGGTTTGCAGCATGGAGCAGTGGATGCGCGAAAACCTTCTGATGAGCGAGGGCGTGTCGCTTCAGTGAGCGCGCAATCGGGCGGAGCGGCGAGCCGGAGCGGACGGTCGGAACAGAAGGCCCAAGAAGGCCAAAGCAGCAGGCGAATCATCAAGCCGGAACGCCCCGCCGAGCACGGCTCCGCTCAAGTAAAATGCGCCTCGCGCGCGGTCCGCGGATCGACTTGCGGCCGCCCAGGCGCCGACAGCGTGTAAACTGGCGACTTTTTTTGTCTCCGGTGGTATGTTGCAAGCCCCCCAGCGCACCGCCCTCAGCGGCCCGGCGCTCATTCGCTTACTGGCACGCCTCGCGGATGTCGATGTCCCCGAATCCAGGCAATCGCTCTCGGACCGGCTCAGCCAATGGCTCGGCTGGACCGACGCCATTGCGCTGTCCTCGGCACTGAGCGGCACTCCGCCGGCCGTCGCCGCCGGCGCGCGAAGCTTCGGCAGCGCCGAAGAGTCGGAATACGTGCGCGCACGCAGTTCGCTCGCGAAGAACATCACGGGCGATAGCGTGTTCGCAGCCGACAGGCGGCGTGGTCCCGCGCATGCGTCCGCACAGGCGGCGTCGCAGAATACGCCCGCGGAGCCGG
The DNA here is from genome assembly GCF_046026985.1 of Paraburkholderia sp. RL18-101-BIB-B. Taxonomy (NCBI): domain Bacteria; kingdom Pseudomonadati; phylum Pseudomonadota; class Betaproteobacteria; order Burkholderiales; family Burkholderiaceae; genus Paraburkholderia; species Paraburkholderia sp. RL18-101-BIB-B. The sequence continues at coordinate 190,066 of NZ_JARESV010000001.1, read as the reverse complement.
CGGCCGATTACGCGGTTTTCCGTCAACGCTACCTCTCCATCCAGCAGTCGATGGAAATGGCGATCGGCAATCTGCGCGGCCGCCTGCGGAGCATGCTGGCCGCCAGAACGCCCGCCATGGCGCGGCTCGCCGTGGTGGATGCGGTGATGGAGCGCGCGCTGAGCGAGCGCGAGCGCAATCTGCTGGCTGCCGTGCCCCTGCTGCTGGCCGGGCACTTCGAGCGCTTGCGCGCGGCCGAGCAGGCGACGCTGGCCGCCGCCGAGGCCGCCGAGGCCGCCGAGGCCGCCGAGGCCGGCGAGTCCGCCGAATCCGCCGAATCCGCCGAATCCGCCGAATCCGCGGACGACGCCAGAAGCAATGCGGCAAGCAGCGCCGCAAGCAACCCAGCGGCGCCCACGCCCGGCGCATGGCTGAATGTGTTCCGCAAGGACATGCAAAGCGTGTTGCTTGCCGAACTGGATGTTCGTTTACAACCGGTCGAAGGGTTGCTCGCCGCCCTTCGCGCCAGCTAACTGGGACACTATGTCCAGATATCGTATTGATCTCGTTGTGTTTTTGGCCGGTCTGGCCGCGGTGTGCTGGATCGCCGCCGGCTACCTCGGTTCGAACCCGCTGGCGCTGGCCGTCACCTTACTGATTGGCGTGTGCTACCTGGCGGGCGCGCTCGAATTGCACCGCTACAACCAGGCCACCGCCACGCTCGCGCACGCGGTCGCCGGGCTGTCCGGGCCGCCGCCGAATCTCGGCGCATGGCTCGAGGCCTTGCATCCGAGCTTGCGCAACGCGGCGCGCCTGCGCATCGAGGGCGAGCGGGTGGCCTTGCCGGGTCCGGCGCTGACGCCTTACCTGGTCGGCTTGCTGGTGCTGCTCGGCATGCTCGGCACGCTGCTCGGCATGGTGGTGACCTTGCGCGGCACCGGCATGGCGCTGGAAAGCGCGACCGACCTGCAAGCGATCCGCGCTTCGCTCGCCGCGCCGGTCAAGGGCTTGGGCTTTGCGTTCGGCACCTCGATTGCGGGCGTGGCCACCTCCGCGATGCTGGGGCTGCTGTCCGCGTTGTGCCGTCGCGAGCGCCTGCAGGCAGCGCAGATGCTCGACGTGAAGATCGCGACGACGCTGCGCATCTACTCGCAGAGTCATCAGCGCGAAGAGGCGTTCAGGCTTTTGCAGCGTCAGACTGAAGTGATGCCCACGCTGGTCGACCGGCTGCAGACGATGATGTCGGCCATCGAGCAACAAAGCCTCGCGTTGAATGAGCGGCAGATCGCCAGCCAGGAGGCCTTCCACGGCAGGGCCGAGGCCGCTTATACGCGCCTCGCCAGTTCGGTCGAGCAGTCGTTGAAGGCGAGCGTGGCGGACAGCACGCGCGCCGCCGGCGCGGCGCTGCAGCCGGTCATGGAAGCCACGATGGCCGGCCTCGCGCGCGAGACGACGGCCTTGCACGACACCGTCACGCACGCCGTGCAGCGGCAACTGGACGGCCTGACGAACGGCTTCGAGACGAGCACGACGACCGTCGCGGCTATCTGGAACAAGGCATTGGCGGGACATCAACGTTCGAGCGAGGAACTGGCGCAGCATCTGCGCGCCTCGCTGGATCGCTTCACCGACACTTTCGAGCAGCGCTCGGCAGGTCTGCTGGATGGCATGTCCGCGCGGCTGGAAAGCACGGCGGGAAATGTCTCGCAGGCGTGGAACGAGGCGCTGTCGCGTCAGGAGAGCGTCGGCGAGAAGCTTGCGGCGAGCAACCAGCAGGCATTGGCGGCGGCCGCTGCGACTTTCGAGCAGCACGCGGCGTCCCTGCTGCGTGGCGTGGGGCAATCGCACGCGGACTTGCAGACCGAGCTGGCTTCGAAGGATGAACGGCGGCTCGCGGTGTGGACCGAGACGCTCGGCGCGATGGCCGCGACCTTGAGCAAGGAATGGGAGCAGTCGGGCACGCAAACCGCGAGCCGTCAGCAGGAAATCTGCGAGACGCTGGCGCAAACGGCGCGTGATATTTCGGCTCAAACGCAGGCGCACGCCAGCAAGACGATTGCCGAAATCGACCGGCTGGTCGAGGCCGCGGCGGAAGCACCGAAAGCCGCGGCGAATCTGCAGGCCGAATTGGCCTCGCGGGATCAGCAACGGTTGGCAGCCTGGACCGAGACGCTGGGCGCGATGGCCGCGACCTTGAGCAAGGAATGGGAGCAGTCGGGCGCGCGCACTGCGACCCGTCAGCAGGAAATCTGCGAGACGCTGGCGCAAACCGCTCGCGACATATCGGCTCAAACGCAAGCCCACGCCAGCAACACGATTGCTGAAATCGACCGGCTCGTGCAAGCCGCGGCGGAAGCGCCGAAGGCTGCTGCGAACCTTCAGGCCGAATTGGCCTCGCGGGACCAGCAACGTCTGGCAGCCTGGACCGAAGCGCTCGGCGCGATGGCCGCGACGCTGAGCCAGGAATGGGAACAAGCGGGCGCACGCACCGCGAGCCGTCAGCAGGAAATCTGCGAGACGCTGGCGCAAACCGCGCGCGACATCTCGGCCCAGACGCAGGCCCACGCCAGCAACACGATCGCCGAGATCGGCCAACTCGTGCAAGCCGCCTCGGAAGCGCCGAAGGCCGCGGCCGAAGTCGTCGCCGAACTGCGCCAGAAGCTCTCCGACAGCATGGTCCGCGACACCGCGATGCTGCAGGAGCGCGCTCGCTTGCTGGAAACGCTGGAAACCCTGCTCGACGCCGTCAATCACGCGTCCACCGAGCAGCGCACGGCGGTCGACGCGCTCGTCGCCACGTCGGCGGATTTGCTGGAGCGCGTCGGCACGCGCTTCACCGACAGGATCGAACTCGAAACCGGCAAGCTAGGCGCGGTTGCCGCGCAAGTCACTGGCAGCGCCGTCGAAGTGGCAAGTCTCGGCGAAGCGTTCGGCACCGCCGTGCAAGTGTTCGGCGAGTCGAACGACAAGCTGGTGACGCACCTGCAACGTATCGAAAGCGCGCTCGACAAATCCCTTGCGCGCAGCGACGAACAGCTTGCGTACTACGTGGCGCAGGCGCGGGAAGTCATCGACCTGAGCGTGATGTCGCAGAAGCAGATCGTCGAAGACCTGCAGCGGCTCGCCGGCCGGCGCGCATCGGCGGGAGCTGAAGCGGCATGAGCGAGGACATCGACGGCGGCGTGGAGCAGGTCGCGCCGATCTGGCCGGTTTTCGGCGACCTGATGTCGGTGCTGCTGGGCGCCTTCGTGCTCATCCTCGTGGGCGTGATCGGCGTGCAACTGGAGCTTTCGAGCAAGCTGGAGCAGGAGGTCAAGCAGCGTCAACTGGAAACGCAGCGCCGCAAGACGCTCGAGCAGGCGCTCGCGGGGCCGCTCGCCGCGGGGCGCGTGACGCTGGTGAATGGGCGCATCGGCATCAGCGGCAATGTGCTGTTTGCGCTGAACTCGGATCAGTTGCAGCCGCAAGGCCGGGATCTGCTGAAGAGTCTGGCCGGGCCGCTGTCCGCGTATCTCGGCGCCAATGACGAAATCCTGATGGTGAGCGGCTTTACCGACGACCAGCGGTTGCGCGAAGGCAATCGCCGTTTCGCCGACAATTGGGAACTGTCGGCGCAGCGCGCGCTGACGGTGACGCGCGCGCTGATCGACGACGGCGTGCCCGCGTCGTCGTTGTTCGCGGCGGCGTTCGGCTCCGGGCAACCCGTGAGTTCCAATACGGACGAACAGGGACGCGCCAAAAACCGTCGTGTGGAAATCGCGCCGGTGCCGAGACCGTCGACTGCAACGGTGAAGCCACGTGATTAACGGCGGCGACAGCGATCCGGCAAGCGGAGCCCGTGCGACGCTCGACGCGTGGCGCGAGCGCGGCGCGGATCGCCTGGATCCTGTGCGCTTCTATTTCATCGATGCGTTCGAGCGGCGCGCGGCCGCTCACAGCGGCGAAACGCGACGGATTCTGGACGAGCGGCTGTCGGGTCTGCTGGACACATATGCCGCGCAAATCGAACGCGCGGCCTCTTCGGCTAACGACGCAGCTGCTCACGGCGCGGGCGAATCCGCGGATGCAACGCTGAAAGGCCTCGTCGATTACATCGCGAGCCAGGATCATGTGCCTGTGGCGAGCGGATTGCCGCACTCCGCTTCGTATCCCGAACTGCCCGCGCTGGATTATTTCAGGGAAGTCTGGTCGAAAGTCCGTACCGAGAAGCAGATGCGGCAGTCGCTGGAACAGGTGCCTGGAAACGCCGGCCCGCTCAACTCGAGCAGCCTCGTGCACCGGGCGCTTTCGCTCATGCGTGAAGTTTCGCCAGGCTACCTCAAGCAGTTTCTGTCCTACGTCGATGCCTTGTCGTGGATGGAGCAGATGAATGGTGGCGCCGCGCCCACCGGTAAAGACGCGCCTCGCGGCGGCAACGCCGGCAAGAGCGCTCGCGGCAAAGCACGCTAGTGCGATATGCGCCGGAATGTTCCCGGCGCTTCTTCCCTCATGGCTGACGACGCTCAGTCGAAATCGAACACGTCGAAAATCGAGCGCTTTTTCTTCTGCGTCCGATAGTCCGTTCGACGGTCGTCGTATCCACGCTGGTTATCGTACGAATGCTCCCGCTCCCGGTAGGCGTCGCGGCTTGCACGCGGCGCGGGCGGTGCGTCGGCACTTGCCGCGTCCTGCGCAATCAGCTTGTCGAGTTCCCCTCGATCGAGCCACACACCCCGGCAGTCCGGGCAGTAATCGACTTCGATCGAGCGACGCTCGGTCATCAGCAGGTCGGTGGTCTTGCAAACGGGGCATTTCATAGTGTCGCTCCTCAAGAGTAGAAAGACATCGAATGCTGGACCGGGCGAGCCGCCCGATCCGGAAACAAACCATCACACGGTATCGACCGTTGCCCGGTGCTGAGTGCGCTTCGATTTCGCGCGGCGCACCAGCATGTTCATCGCCTCGACGAAACCGGAGAACGCCATCGCCACGTAGATGTAGGCCTTCGGCACGTGTGAGCCAAAACCTTCCGCAATCAGCGTCATGCCGATCACGAGCAGAAAGCTGAGCGCGAGCGTGACGATGGTCGGATTGCGATCGATAAAGCGTGACAGCGGGCGTGCGGCGAACAGCATTGCCAGGACCGCGCTGATCACCGCGACGAACATGATCAGCATGTGTTCGGTCATGCCGACCGCGGTGATGATGCTGTCGACCGAGAACACCATATCGAGCACCAGGATCTGGCCGATCGCGGCCGCCACGGTCAACTGGACGGTGCTGCCCGTCTTGCTGCGTTCCTCTTCGGCATGGACCACGTGATGGTGAATTTCACGCGTCGCCTTCCAGACGAGGAACAGGCCACCGCCGAGCAGAATCAGATCGCGCCACGAAAACGCGTGACCGAAGAGCGTAATGGCCGGCGCGGTCAACTGCGCGATCCACGCGACCGTGCCGAGCAGGCCGAGCCGCATCACGAGCGCGAGCATGATGCCGATGCGCTGCGTGCGAGCACGTTGCGCTTCCGGCAGCTTGTTGCTCAGGATCGAGATGAAGATCAGGTTGTCGATGCCGAGCACGATTTCCATCACGACCAGCGTGAGGAGCGCGGCCCATGCGGCGGGGTCGGCAACGAGTGTGAGCAGAGTGTCCATGGTGTCCGTTGGCGAATGAATGCGGGTGACGTCGGATTAGCGTCATGATCGCCATCTTCTGGCTTCGGATAAATCAGTGATAATCTGAGCGACGTATCGTTTTTTTCGAAGTGTTACGCCCATGCTCAATTACCGTCACCTGTACTATTTCTGGATCGTCGTGAAAGAGGGCGGCTTCGCGCGCGCGGCCGAACGGCTCGACATGGCGGTGCAGACCATCAGCGCGCAGGTTCGGGAGCTCGAAAAATCGATCGGGCGTCAATTGCTGAAACCGGCGGGGCGCGGCGTCACGATGACGGAAGCCGGGGAGACGGCGTTCAATCGCGCGGAACAGATTTTTCAGCTCGGCGAGGCGCTCCTCGACGAGATGCGCGAGGCCGGAGGGGAAGGCGTGGTGCGGCTCGCCGTCGGTCTGTCCGACGGCATTTCAAAGCTCGCGGCGCACGCGTTGCTGGCGCCGGTGCTTGGTACGCCGTCGCTGCGGCTCTTGTGTCACGAGGGCGAGCACGCCGAATTGATGTCGGAACTCGCGCTGCATCGGCTCGATCTGGTGCTCGCTTGCCAGCCGGCGCCGCACAATGCCGACCTGCGCGTGCTGAGCCAGCGCCTCGCCGGTTCGCCGGTCGACTGGTATGGCCCGACGGAAATCGTCCGCAAGTCCGCGCGCGCGGGCTTTCCGCAGTGCCTCGCGGACGTGCCCGTACTTTTGCCGACCCGCCACGCCGCCTTGCGCGCGCGGCTCGACCGCTGGTTCGACGCGCAGGGCATCCGGCCGCGCATCGTCGGCGAATTCGAGGACAGCGCGCTGATGGCGGTGTTCGCCGCGCGTGGCCTCGGCGTGTTTCCGCTCGCGGAACTCGGCGCGGAGGACCTGTCGCTGCTGCGGGGCCTGCGCTGGCTCGGCCGCGCGGATGGCGTGATCGAGGAGATTCACGCCATCCGCTCGCGTCGCGGGCAACATCACGGGCTCGCTTCTCAGGTGGTGGCCGGCGCGCGTTGATAACTGCGCATGACGCGCGACGGAAGCCCGTGACGGTTGGCGGCCGGCGTCAGATTGGGTCCCCACGCGTTCAGGATGGCCGCGAGCAGGGCGATTTCGCCGTCCGCCAGATAATCGTCCGCGACCGTAACGGCGACACATAGGCGAATGATCTTGCGGCGCAACGCAGGATCGTCGATTTCGTCGATCAAGGTCGTGAGCATGGCCGGATCGAGACGGCCCACCGGCGGCGCGAATGACAGATGCGCGACCGAATGGTCCTCGCACAGCGTTTGCACGATCTGCTCGAACTGCGCGGGCGCGAGACCGAGTTCGCCGGCGATATTCAAGCGCAGCAGCACGCGCTCTTCCGAACTGCACACGTGACCGTCCGAAGTGAGGGCCAGCGCGACGATGCGTGCTGCGGCTTGCGGGCTGTTACGCGGATAGGTTCGCATGATATTTTCCTTGCGTGGACGATGTCCGTAGTGAAGATGAACTCCAGTCTGCGGTGCGTTCAGGATCGGATAAACCTGCTAATTACGAAGCGAAGGTTCGGAAAAGACGAAGCTCGGCGAGGCGATCACGAAAAGGCGATGTTTGAAGAATGCTCGTGTGCCACGGCACGTCCCGCGTTCGCGCTCGAACGTTTGCAGCGTTTGATTACATCGTGACGGCTTTCTATGTTGAAAGCTGCTCATACCGGCATCCCGCGCGGCTAGCGGGAAGTTCTTTCCTCCGACAAATCACGGCCTCTCAAGCCCGCAACTACATTCCGCGAGTCATGTCCGCAAGTCCGCCCAGTCTCCGGCAGCAGATACGTTTCTGTACCAGCAGCGACGGTGTGCGCATCGCCTATGCGGTCTCGGGCACCGGTCCCGTGATCATCAAGGCGGCGAACTGGCTGAGCCATCTCGAACTCGATCTGAAGAGTCCCGTGTGGAGCCATCTGGTCGAGGAACTGAGCCGCAATCACACGCTCGTGCGCTACGACCAGCGCGGCTGCGGCCTATCTGATCGCGACGTAGCGGAGATTTCATTCGAAGCCTGGCTGCATGATCTCGAGGCGGTAATCGACGCGAGCGGCGTCGAGCGCTTCACGTTGCTGGGCATATCGCAGGGCGCGTCGATTTCCGTCGCTTACGCGGTCGCGCATCCGGAGCGCGTGAAGCAATTGATCCTCTACGGCGGCTATGCGCGCGGCAAGCTCAAGCGGCACGGCGGCGACGCGATGCGCGACGAGGCCGAAACGCTCGTCAAACTCGCCGAACTCGGCTGGGGGCAGCAGAATCCGGCTTTCCGGCAATTCTTCACGACGCAGTTCATCCCTGGCGGCACGCCCGAGCAGCATCGCTGGTTCAACGAACTCGAACGCATGACCACCACGCCGCGCAACGCCGCGCGAATCATGCGGGTCTTCAACGAGATCGATGTCGTCGATCTGCTCGAACAGGTCACGTGCCCGACGCTTGTGCTGCACGCGAGTGGCGATGCCCGCGTGCCCTTCGAAGAAAGCCGCCTGCTTGCGGGACAGATTCCAGATGCGCGATTCGTGCCGCTCGAAAGCGAAAATCATCTGTTGCTCGATACGGAACCCGCGTGGCTGCGCTGGCGCGAGGAAATCAGAAACTTCCTTTCCGCCGACGTCGCCATCGACCCCGTGTTCGCCACGCTGACGCCGCGTGAGCGCGACATTGTCGAGCTGATTGCGGGCGGACGCGATAACGCGCAGATTGCCGCGCGGCTCGCGCTCAGCGAAAAGACCGTGCGCAATCACATCACGAGCATCTTTGCGAAGCTCGAAGTGGAGAACCGTTCTCAGGCCATCGTGCTCGCCCGCAAGGCGGGTTTCGATTCTCCCGCCGCCTGACGGTATCGGACCAGCCTGGGCATCCGGGACACAGGTCCCCCTGGCACTGCACTAATTCGCGCTATCCGGGCTGCTTGCCGGGACCGCCGCCTCATGTGCGCTACGACCCCCACACGGAAAATTCGATTCAGACGGTGACCCATGCGAAGTCTCGCTGCGCCGCTCGAATCCCTTTTCCATCGAGGAGTAGTGCCATGAATGCCATCCAGGCTGAGTTGCCGTCCCAGCGTTACGCGAGATGTATTGAAGTGTCCCGGCGTATCCGCTGGGATATCGACCGCGACGTGATTCGCGGACGCCGCTTCGATCTCTCGCACAAGTTCCTGCCCGACGGTCTCACGGAAGTCGACCGGCTGCCGTTCCTGAACGCGGACGAGCGCCGGCTGATGTCGCAGGTGCAGGGACGCACTTACGCAAACATGTTCCGGCTGGTCGAGCGTTTTGTCGGCGCGAAGATGCTCGAAGTAGGCCGCGATCACGCGCTGGGTGACCAGATCGCGCTCGAAGCCGTGATGCGTTTCACCGAAGAAGAACTGAAGCATCAGGAACTGTTCCGCCGCATTGAGATACTGGCCGGTGAGGACATGCCGACGGGTTACCGCTTCTTGCCGCCGACCGACGACGTCGCGAACTTCGTTCTCGGCAAATCGACGTGGGCCATTCTCGCGCTGACCTGCTGCATCGAAATCGTGACGCAGGTGCATTACCGTCAGAGCATGGAAGTCGATGACAGTCTGTCGCCTCTGTTCAAGGACGTGTTCCTGTTTCACTGGAAAGAAGAGTCGCAGCACGCGATCATCGATGAACTCGAATGGCTGCGCGACGATGCGAAGCTCGATGCCACGGCGCGGGATGCGGCGATTAGCGACCTGATCGAATTGATCGGCGCGGTGGACGGTTTGCTGCAATTGCAGGCCAAGGCCGACGCGGAGTACTTTCTCGCCAATGCCGGACGCACGTTCACGGATCACGAACAGGCGCGCGTGAAGGCCGGGATGCTGGATGCGTATCGCTGGCAGTACATCGTGTCGGGGGTTGAAGAGCCGCGCTTTTCCAAACTTCTGACGAGCCTGATCGACGAACCTCAGGGCGAGCGGCTGGGCGCGTCGCTCGCGCCGATCGTGCAGCGCACATTGAACAGTGTGATGCTGAATCAGATGTGATGACGACTGAGGCAGCAAGGCTGCCTCGGTTTTTGACGGCAGCGGGGTCTTGCCGAAAAGTCCGGATGAGTTAACACTCGCGGGTGAACATCTGCCCAAATAACTCATAAGGATGGACCATGCTTCGATTTATCGTGACCCGGGGCGTATTGATGTACGGCGTTTCCAGCGCACTGATTTCTCTTGGCATCCGGTGGTATGTTCACTCGACGATCAGCGTCAGAGAAGTATTGTGGGCATTCGTTGTATTCCCGTTGGGCGGCGTTGCGTGGGGAGCGATGACGTGGTGGTGCGACCAGCCGGTTTCTCGTCGATAATCAGCGATTGATAACAACTCGAATAACCGCAAACCGGAGGCAATTCTGGAATCGACATCGACGCTTCGAAGCAGATCACTCGCCGCTCTCACCACTGTACCTACGCCGATCCTCATTTTTGCCGGAGTAGCGTCCATCCTGCTGGCGCAATATGCGATCTCCATTTGCTTGGGCGGAGTATTCGGTTATCCGACGCCGGGTCTCGACCCGTTTGCCGGACGCCCACTGTGGCTCAAAATTCTATGGGTCGCTTTATTTGCGCCGCTGTATGAGACTTTTCTCTTTCAGTGGCTGATCATCAAGTTCTTGCGAGGGCCGTTGCGTCGTTCGTGGGGAGTTGCCGGCGTCGTATCCACCGTGGTGTTCGGCCTCGGACACGGGCATACCGATTGGCGCGCGATTAGAATGCTGGCCACCGCGGCAATTCTGACTTCGATCTTTCTCATCGAAGCCAGACGGTCGGGGCCCGCCTTTCGCGCCACATTTGCAACGCATGCGCTTTTCAACAGTTTGACGATCGCATTGAGCCTGTGACGATCAAGGCTGCTGCGCGTCATCGTTATAAAAACAATTGGGAATTCAATGCAGCCCACTTTGAACCGGATCTTGCTGTATGTGAAAGACGTCCCTAAGACCTGTGCGTTCTATGAACGACACTTCGGATTCGCCCGCAAAGTCGACCCAGATGACCGCATCATCGAATTGGTGTCGCCGCACGGCGGCGCCATCATCATGGTTCATCAGGCGGGGAGGGCAGTGAAGTCCGGACAAGTGACCGTCAAGCTCGTTTTCGATATTCGGGACGTTGAGGCGTTCAAGGAGCAATGCGCAAAGAACGGCCTGCAATTCGGCGCAACGCATCGGGCGGACGGCTACACATTTGCCAATGCCAAGGACCCCGACGGCAATTCCATCTCGATCTCCAGCCGCAGTTTCGCTTCCAGCCGCTAGACGCGAACGCCCGCGTGCGGTGAGTTCGATGCGGGGAAAAAAGGAGCGTCGATCGGAGGAAGACCGACGCTCAAAAGGAGAACCCGCTGTCCACAGGTTCACACACACCGTACCGCCATCAATGCATGGGCATGTTTTGCATTGCCGGCTGATTGTCGCTGAGCGCGCTCTGCTGGGCTGCGTGCATGGCGGCTACTTTTCTTTCCGCTTCCTGAATATCGGCCGGATAGTCGCTTTCGTCGCCGCGAGACGGGTCGTAGCCGGCGGCTTCCAACTCCTCGAGTTCATGGCGGACTTCTGCGCGCGTGACTTGATGCGTGCCGGGCGTGGCCGATGTTTGCGCATAGGCACCGCTCGCCGTCGCCAGAAGGGCAGCGCTTGCGACGAGTGCGCCGGCTACGGCGCGGACCATGAGACGGTTCAGAGAGATCAGTTTCATGTCAATACTCCTCGATATGCGAGCGCAATGTTCGAACTCGACGCGAGTCGGCATCAGCACGCTCTGAACCGGTAAACCAGCGGAGTGGATTTCTTATTCCCGGCAGCGCGTTGAGAAAAGCGTGGGAATAACCACCTCGGATTCCGCGTCTTGCAGTGCGTGAAGACACGAATTGGGGGTGATCAAAATGGACATCATCGACATGGCCCGTCAATCGGGAATGGCGGTTATTCTCGACGCCCGGATTGGCCGGGAGGAATACCACAGCGTGTGCGGTTCGCTGTCGGCGCTACAGAAATTTGCGGACGCTATTCGCCAGGCGCCGGTGAATCACAAAACGGGTGGCAACCGGCAGGAACGGCCTCGTGCGTGGGGGCCGAAATGAATCGAACGCGCATTGCGACCTGGAAGCCTCTGCTTGCGGGCGATATGCTGCGAGCCGCCGGGCGCGCGCCGCTGATGCCTTTTCGGCGGCCGCTGAGTTTGTCTGCTCGCGTTGTGAAGGAATCGACCGTCCATACTCTTCTGCGCCGCTGTCAGCTCGTGTCCGGTGTGGTTCTGCTGGTCTATCTTTCCCTGCACCTGATCAATCACGCACTCGGAATCTGGTCGCTGGATCTTGCGGGGCGCGGTCTTGTGCTGGCGCTGCGGGTGTGGCGCAGTGCGCCGGGAACGGTGCTCCTTTATGGCGCGTCGTTATTGCATTTTTCGCTGGCGCTGCGAACGATCTATGGCCGCCGTCACTGGAAGCTGCCGCTCACTGAATGGGTTCGGCTTTGGGCGGGACTGAGTCTGCCTCTACTGCTGATCCGCCATGTGGTGTCCACCCGCCTTGCCTCGTCGCTGTACGGTTTCGAGCCGAACTACGAGCGCATCGTGATATCGCTCATCACCAGCGGCACGCAAGGTTTGCAGCTTGCACTGCTTGCGCCGGGCTGGGTGCATGGTTGTCTGGGACTGTGGCTGCGTATACGTCATCGTGAAGGGGCGCGGCGCGCGAAGCCCTTTCTGATTGCACTGCTCGTTCTGTTGCCTACGCTGTCCGCTGTGGGTTTTGTTCGAATGAAGCTGGCGGTCCTGGCACTTCGTGTCGGACCATTGCACGCCGACCCGAAGCTGGTCGGGCATCAACTCGCGCTCGATGCATGGCGCCACAACATCCTGATGCTGTATCTGTCGTTGCTGATCGGCGCGTTCGTGGCGGGCCAGCTACGCAACTGGGTGGAACGTCGGCGGCTTCGGAAGGCGATGATTGACGCCTGATTCTCGACGTTCATCGCGTGTCATTCACGACCCCGGATGTGCCGACGATCTTCAGCGTGCAGCACAAAGAGAAGTGCGGACACTGAAGCTCGTCGGTTGTTGCGCGGCGAGATACCGTTCAACTAACAGCGCAACTCGCCATGGCGAGGAGCGTATGCATCAGAAACGATGGCGAATGCCGACGCGGAATGCCAACTGGTTGTCCGCGCCCGGACCCGACGGACCGAAGAAGCTCGTGCTCGAGCCGATCTGCGCCTGCACATCGCCCGTTGCCGTGTTGTGGCCCGAAGCGATCTGGTAGATACCCAGCGCATACACGTCAGTACGTTTGCTCAGCGCGTAGTCGACGCTCAGGTCACCCTGATTCCAGTGGCCCGTGTTCGCGTTGCTCAAATGCATGTACGTATAGCCCGCGCCGACCGTCAAGGCCGCGGTGAACGCGTATTTCGCGCCTGCATCGTAAGCCGTGAACGTGGTCGCCGCGCCCGTCAGCGTTTCGAAACGCGTATTGGTGTAGAGCGCCCACAGCGTGGCCGCGCCGATCGTGTAACGGCCGCCGACACCGTACGTACGCAGGTCGCGCACGTTGCCTGTCGTCACGTTTGCAAGGGTGGTCGAGAAGGTCGGGACGGCCTGGCTCGGGAAGCGGATGTCCGTGTACGCGGCGCCGACGCTGATCGGGCCGTTCGCGTAGTTTGCCCCGAAGCTATACGCGCGCGACGAACCCGCGACCGGTGCCGCGGCCGTGCCGCTGGCCGGTGCGCCGGCAAAAGCGCCTGCCTGGTTCGAGAAGCCATACAACGCGCCGAACGTGAAGCCGGAGAAGTTCGCGCTGCTGAACTTGACCGCATTGTTGATACGGCTGGACGTCAACTGGTCGACGTCGTTGATGTGATAAGCGTAGTTGCCTGCAACGGTTTGGCTGCCGGTCGAATACGTGCCGCCCAGGTAGTCCGTCGAGAACGAGTACTGGCGGCCGAACGTCAGCGCGCCGACGTTGTTCTGCGACAGACCGACATAAGCCTGACGGCCGAACAGTGCGCCGCCTTGGCTGAGCGTGCCGTTGCCGCTGTTAAAGCCGCCTTCCAATACGAACAGCGCCTTCAGGCCACCGCCCAGATCTTCCGTGCCGCGCAGGCCCCAGCGGCTGCCCGACGCAACGCCGTCGTCGTATTTGACGAGGTGGTCGTGGCCCGTGCCGGCTCGGGCGTTGTTCACGTAGCTGATACCGGCATCGATCAGGCCGTAAAGCGTGACGCTGCTTTGTGCATGTGCGTTGAGCGTCATGCTTCCGAGGACGGCGGTTGCGAGCAGGGTCTTTTTCATCGTTTCCTTCTTCTTATAGGGTGGCTGCGCGGCGCAGGTTGTTGCGCGCGGCGCGAACCGGGTTGGCAAACGGCACCAGACATGAATCGAGCGTCCACGGCAAAGCCGCACGAGGCCGCGCAGGGAAAGATCGATGTCTGAAGAGTGCGATTGAACGGGGGCGAGACGACGACCACGTTGTGCGCGATCGGCGCCGCCTGGTGACGGACGCGTCGGAGCATCGGCGAATCGGTCCGGCGCGCGAGTGTCTTTGAAAAAGCGAGCCGTCTTGTCCCGTTATGTCTTGCGGAATATATCGGCCTGTTAACTTCTCGTAAACGAATTCGTAGGTAGTTGTCGTCTTTATGACACACAGTAAGGTGACGTGCGCCGTGGACACTTGCTGTCCCGCTCGCTATGTTCAAGCGGACATAACCGGAGAGATGGGATGGAAGCTGCGGCAAAGCAGGCGGTCGGAAGCAGATACGTGCTCGAGTCGATGAAATACGCGCAGGGCAAGACGTGGGAAGCCGTGAACCGGCTGGCGCAACGGGTACAGCCTGGCATGCTGGAGACAGAGGCAAAGGCGGAATGCCATAACGTGCTCAACGAAATGGGCATGGACCGTATCTGGCATCCGATTCTGGTGCGCTTTGGCGAAAACACCCTGAAGGTGTTCAAGCAGCCATCGGAAGGCGACCCGCGGCTCAAGGAAGACGATATTTTCTTCGTCGACCTCGGTGTGGTTTGGGATGGGCACGAAGGCGACGCGGGCGCCACCTTCGTGGTCGGCAACGACGCTGAGATGAAGGCCTGCGCGGATGCCGCGAAAACGGTATTCGACGAGGTGGAACACCATTGGCGCACGACCCGCGCTGGCGGAAAAGCGCTATACGACTTTGCGGAGCAGCGCGCGGCCGCGCTCGGTTGGCGTCTGAATCTGGATATCAAGGGCCATCGAGTCAGCGACTTTCCGCACGCGATCTACAAGGCCGGCAACCTGGGCGATTTCGCCGATTGTCCGGACGCCGGCCTGTGGATTCTGGAAATCCAGCTTGCCCATCCGACCCGGCCATTCGGGGCGTTCTATGAAGACTTGCTGGTCTGAGCCTGAATCCGCAGCGAAGCAAGGCGCTCTTCGTTAAGTAAGTTACATCAGGACACCGGCGGCACTCGACCGGGTAGCGGCCGTCGGCAACTCGAAGCAGAAGGTCGTGCCCGTTCCCGCCGTGTCGAGCAGGCGTATCTGGCTATGGTGCAATTGCAGCATGCGCTGGACGATCAGCAGCCCCAGTCCACCGCCCCGATGCGCGCCGCCCGAACTGAATGGACGCTCGAACAGACCTTCGCGCTGCTCGGGCGGAATGCCGGGGCCAGTGTCGCTGACCGTGACCGACACCTTGCCTTCCTTATGCGCGAGATCGACTTCGATCGATCCTTCAGCGGGTGTATGTCGAATCGCGTTGTCGAGCAGATTCGTCAGCACGCGCTCGATCATGCCGAGATCGGCGCAGACGTTGGGCAAGCGTGGCGGAATATTCGCTCGCAACTGAATGTGCCGCGCTTCGGCCGGCAATTCGAATTTCTGAAAGACGTCCTGTACCAGATCGACCAGCGAGAACTGTTCAAGCGCGGGCTGCACGTTGCCGTGTTCGAGCCTCGCCAGTTCGAACAAGGCCTGCGCGAGCCGGCCGACCTTGACGCTTTGCGCGAGCGCGATCGCCAGATAGCGTTTGCGCTCCGTCTCGCCGAGCGTGTCGGACTTCAACGACAGCGTTTCGAGGTAGCCGTGCAGCGAGGTCAACGGTGTGCGCAGGTCGTGCGAAATATTGGCGATCAGTTCGCGGCGCTGCTGGTCCTGCCGCGTCAGCGCACGCCATTGTTCGCCGATGCGGTGCGCCATCTGTGCGAACGTCGCTTCGAGCACGGCGATTTCGTCGCGCCGACCGGCCGGCGATGAACGCGGCACGCTCGGCTGGGTGTCGGGCTCGCCCTCCGCATCGAATCGGCGCATGGCGTCGGTCAGGCGGCGCAGCGGCCGCGTGATCAGGCCGAACGCGGTCAAACCGGCGAGCAATCCCAACAGGGCGACTAGCGCCATCGACCACAACGTCGTGCGCAGCACGGAACTGGCCGCCACGCGCGCGGCGAGCGCATCGTGTTCCTCGCCGAGCAGGACCACGTAAATATAGCCGGACGGCGCCTGTCCGCTCAATTGCAGCGGTGCTGCGCTGAACACCTTTTTACCGTCGACGCTGCGCGGGTCGTCGCCGAGAATCGGCAACGCGTCTCCCGCGATGAACTGCCGGATCGGCGCAAGATTCACCTGCTCGCGCTTGACGTGTCCCGCGGGCGCATCGTCCCCTTTGATGCGCCCTTGATTGTCGAGCAGATAGACCTCGACGCTCGGATTCACCCTCATCAACTGGCCGAACAATTGCCGGACCGCGTCGGGCCGCAAGCCGTTGGCGTCCATCAGCGAATTGCCATGAGCGATATGGTCGGCGAGATTGCGCGACAGGCTCTGTATCACTTCCTTCTCGTGCAGATCGCTCGAGCGGATTTGCAGAAAAGCCGATGCGCCGCAGCATGCCAGCAGCAGCACGGAGAAAACAAGCGAGAGCCGCTGGGTCAGCGTCAGATTCACGATGGGTCCTTCGGTGCGCCGGCGGGCGCCGGTGGCTCGCCGGGCACGGCGAGCTTGTAGCCGCGTCCCCAGACGGTCAGGATGCGCTCGGGTTGGGCCGGATCGGCCTCGATCTTCGCGCGCAGCCGGTTGATATGAGTGTTGACGGTGTGCTCGTAGCCCTCGTGCTGATAGCCCCACACCGCATTGAGCAGGTCCATGCGCGAGAACACTTTGCCGGGATGCTGCGCGAAGTAGTACAGCAGGTCGAATTCGCGCGGCGTGAGTTCGATCGGCTTGCCGTCGACGGCGGCCTCGCGCGTGAGCGGATCGATCGACAACCCGGCGATGCGCAGACTGCCGGCTTCGATTTTCGAGTCTTTCGCCAGCGCGTCGACGCGGCGCAGCAGCGCCTTCACGCGCGCCACCAGTTCGAGCACGGAGAACGGTTTGGCGAGATAGTCGTCCGCGCCGAGTTCAAGGCCGAGAATCCGGTGCACTTCGCTCGAACGGGCGCTGGTGATGATGATCGGCGTATAGCGCGTCATCGCGCGGGCGCGCCGGCAGATTTCCAGTCCGTCGACGCCGGGCAGCATCAGATCGAGGATCAGCGCGTCCCAGCCGCCTTGTTCCAGCAGGCGCAGCCCTTCATTGCCGTCGGCGCTGTGCACGACTTCATAGCGCTCGTCGCGCAAATGCAGGCTCAGCACGTTGGCGATGTCGACGTCGTCTTCGACGATCAGGATGCGCTTCAAATTGTCCATGGTGGGCTTCAGCCGCGGTTCAGGGCGTGGTTGAGGAGAGGGGCCGGGCATGGCCGCCGGGAAAAACGGCCCTTGCGCCATTGTGCAAAATTTCCCGGCAGCGAGTTATCACATTTAATTTAACTTTTCGTGAGGACTTCGACACCGGCGGCGCTCTAGGATGTGGGCACTTTCCGCAGTATCAGGCTTTGGATGAACTGCACACCGGCTGCCGCCTGAGCCAGCGTGCCCACTTTAACCGACCTAAACGAACGTTCGGAACTGACATGTTACTCATCGTTCTCGCCTATCTCGGCGGCGCCCTTACGATTCTCAGCCCGTGCATCCTGCCGGTGCTGCCCTTCGTTTTCGCGCGCGCCGACCAACCTTTCGTGCGCAGCGGCTTGCCCTTGCTGGCGGGCATGGCGCTGACCTTCGCCCTCGTCGCGACGCTTGCCGCGGTGGGCGGCGGCTGGGTCACGCAAGCCAACCAGTACGGCCGCTGGCTGGCTATCGCACTGCTCGCGATCTTCGGGCTGACGCTGCTGTTCCCGCGCTTCGCCGATCATCTGATGCGGCCGCTCGTCAGTGCCGGCAATCGCCTGTCGAATTTCGCGCAGGCCGACGGTCAGCAGGTCCGCGCGGGTTCGTCGTTTCTGCTCGGCATTGCCACCGGCCTGCTGTGGGCGCCGTGCGCCGGTCCGATTCTCGGTCTCGTGCTGACAGGCGCGGCATTGCGCGGCGCGAGCGTCGGCACGACGTTGCTGCTGGCGGCCTACGCGGCTGGTGCGGCGACTTCGCTGGCGGTGGCGCTGCTGATCGGCGGCAAGGTGTTTACGGCGATGAAGCGTTCGCTGGGCGCGGGGGAATGGATTCGTCGCGGCATCGGCGCGTTGATGTTGTGTGGCGTCGCGGCGATCGCGCTCGGTTTCGACACCGGCATACTCGCTCGTGTCTCGACGGTCGCAACTGGCGGGCTCGAACAGAAACTCGTGGATAACCTGTCGCCGAACGCGGCGCCGGGCAAAGCGTCGGCCGCGGGTAATTCGGCCGACGCGTCCGGCGGCGCGATGGCGAGCGCCAACCCTGCACCGCAACCGGCCGCTAACGCCGATGCGGATTCCACCGTGGCCAATGCCGCGCAGGGCGGCGCGATGATGCGCACCGCCGCCGAGGCGGCGCCGCTGCCCGTCGAAGGCGTGCTGCCCCCGTTGAACGGCGCGGTCCAATGGCTGAATTCGCCGCCGCTTACGACGCAGGACTTGCGTGGCAAGGTCGTGCTGGTCGATTTCTGGACTTACTCGTGCATCAACTGCCTGCGCTCGCTGCCGTATGTCAAAGCATGGGCGCAGAAGTACAAGGATCAGGGGCTCGTCGTGATCGGCGTGCATGCGCCGGAATTCGCCTTCGAACGCAATATCGACAACGTGAAGAAAGCCACGCACGACCTCGGCGTCGACTATCCCGTCGCGATCGACAACAACTATGCAATCTGGCGCGCGTTGAACAACCAGTACTGGCCCGCGCACTATTTCGTCGATGCGAAAGGGCAGATCCGTTATCACCATTTCGGCGAAGGCGATTACGCGGAATCCGAGAAGGTGATCCAGCAACTGTTGACCGAAGCGGGCCATGCGAACGCGTCGAAGGTCGCTATCGGTATTGCAAACGGCGGCGCGCAAGGCGTGCAGGCCGCGGCCGACAACGCCGACATGCAATCGCCGGAAACCTACGTCGGTTATCAGCGGGCAGAGAATTTCGCGTCGCCGGGCGGGGAAGTGGCGGACAAGACGCACACGTATGCAGCGCCGTCGCAACCTGGCGTCAACGACTGGGGTCTCGCCGGTTCATGGAACGTGGGCGCGGAGCACGCCACGCTCGCGGCCCCGTCGGGGCACATCGTGTATCGCTTTCATGCACGCGACCTGCATCTGGTGCTCGGTCCGGGCAAGGATGGCAAGCCGGTGCGGTTTCGCGTGAGCGTCGACGGCGCCGCGCCCGGCGCGTCGCACGGCACCGACGTCGCCGCCGATGGCAGCGGCACCGTGACCGGACAGCGTCTCTATCAACTGGTGCGGCAAACCGGCGAAGTCGGGGATCACACTTTCTCGATCGAGTTTCTGGACCCGGGCGTGCAGGCGTTTGCCTTCACGTTCGGCTAAGGCGGCGCGAGCGAGCCGCCTCAACAACTCTCAACTGACCAAAAGGACTGACCATGCGCACGATATCTACCAGCACAGCGTCGCTGCGGAAGCGTTTCTCCGTCACTCGAATCATGGGCCTCGTCGTCGTTGCTCTGGGCGTGGTGGCCGCGCAGCATGTCGCGCATTCGGCCGAAGCCGCCACGAAGATTCCCGTGCCAATACAGGACGAGAAAGCCGCAGCGACGCACAGTGAAACGGCGGTGTTCGCGGGCGGCTGTTTCTGGGGCGTGCAGGGCGTGTTCGAACATGTGCGCGGCGTGAAGCAGGTCGCGTCGGGTTACAGCGGTGGCGCGGCATCGACGGCGCAATACGAAACCGTCAGCGACGGCGATACGGGACACGCGGAGTCGGTGCAGATCACTTACGATCCGGCGCAGATCACGTATGGACGTCTGCTGCAGATATTCTTCTCGGTCGCGCACAATCCTACCGAGTTGGACTATCAGGGCCCCGACCACGGCACGCAATATCGATCGGCAATATTTCCGGTGAATGCAGCGCAGCGCGGTATCGCGCAGTCGTATATCGCGCAGCTCGACAACGCTCATGTGTTCTCGGCGAAAGTCGTGACTCGCGTGGAGGACTTCAAGGGGTTTTATCCGGCGGAAAGTTATCACCAGAACTTCCTCGCGCTGCATCCGGACTACCCGTACATCGCGATCAACGATCTGCCGAAAGTGACTGACTTGAAACGGATGTTTCCGGATCTGTATCGCAACGATCCGGTGTTGTTTATGACGGCGGCGCGATAGGGCGTGAGCTGACGCGCGGACGGGCCGCACTTCTTCTACGATGCGGCCGTCTTCCAGCCGGATATGACGGTCGACCGCGCTGAAATAGCGATCGTCGTGCGAAATCGCGATCAGCGTTCTGCCCTGACGCTTCAGGTCCGGCCGAATCTCGCCATAGAAAATCCAGCGGAAGCTCGGGTCCTGGTTGGCGGCCCATTCGTCGAGCAACATCACCGGGCGGCGTATCCAGATACGCCTGCACCAGCGCGAGCCATTTGCGCTGGCCGGTCGACAGATCGGAAGTGGTGAACGCGCCGTCGCGAACCGACACCTTGTGCGCGATGTCGAGGCGTTCTAGATAGCCGTGCGCTTCCGTCGTCAGCATGCCCTCGCCGGAGATCAGCGTATCCAACAGCTAGTAGTTCGAGAAGACCGCCGAAAAGAGCTGGCGGCGGATGTGTTGCCGGTGCAGATGCCGCGTCGACTTTGCTGGTCGCTGTTGGTTCGTCATCCAAACTAAATGCGGGGATATCGGCGCATCGATTTTTCAGTTCCATTGTGTCCTGGGGCCGACTGAATTTCCGATAAAAAAGGATGCGAACCTATTTCTGCATTTCGTTCGAATTGGCCGGTTTGTTCGGACCAGCGGTTGGCAACGGCTTCAGCGTATTTGTATTACCAATATAAGAATTGCGCGCGAGCAAAAACGACGAACAAAAATACCCTCAATGAGCTGACAAATCAAACATTTACGTTTTCACGCGCGCCATGAGGTAGAGCTTTTCCGTTCACTCTCGTTTGGAAAAGCTTCGGACGGATACTATTGAAATTTTTTGTAATTATCACTTATCGCCCTTGAATCGGACACGTTACGCGGATGAAACGTTTATAATTCGTCTGCCAAAAACTTCTGTAACTAATACCGGACAGATTGGTCGATCACTGCCCCTTCTGTAACAGTTACATCACCGGTTGCTGCGCTGCGATAGGCCGCTTTTCTTAGCGCGAAGCGGCGTTGGCGGAGGCGTGGCTCGCTTCGATTTTGACGCGTCAACACTTTCGCTGCCGCTGGATCGCGCGAAGAAAATCCGCGGGTCGATCGGTTTTTTGGGTTCCGAACCCGACTCGCGAGGCGAGGGCGCCCCTCGGTCGCTGTCGAGTCGACGGGTTCACGTCAATAACGGGCTGTCAACGGTGGACGAAAAAAAATTGCATTAATTTTTCGTTATCCTAACTTTTAAGTCGCGCATATTGGCGCGAAATTTGTTTATCAAATTGAGGTGCACTGACCTGTCAGTGCGAGCCTCGCCAGATGTTCGAGTCGCGTCAGCGGCATGCATTAACCCCTTGTGATGTTTTCCCAGTCATTCGATCGGCGGGATTCTTCATCCCGGCGTCGACAGAATTTTTCACGCTATCGGTGCGCACAGGGTGGAGTTGGTGCACGTTGCGCCGCTGCTCGGCGAAAGTCGGCATGCGAGCGGATGGCAAGTGCGTCCGCTACCGGATAGCAGCACATCAAAGCTTCAGCTTCATCAGCAATGAGCGCGGTCAGCGCGTTCTCAGGTTCACCTCTCTCTGGACTCAATAACGTCAAGGCGGGACGACTGATCGATCTTGCTGAATTCTCGGGGACAACCTGCTTTTAGCGAAACATACGGACAATGACGAGATACTTGAAACTATTGGGCGTTGCATCGGCAACAGTGTTGGCATCGTTTGCCGCGGAAAGCGCGCAGGCTCAGGCAAGCACCATCACGGTCTCAGGGCAGCAATACAAGTTGTGCGCGCAGGAAAATGGCAAGTGCTCATTCCTCGGAACGGGTTCGGTTGTGTTCGGTGCGGTTCCGCCCACCTCGCCCTCGGTGATGTTGAGCGCGCCGCGTACGTTCAGCAACGGCGTCGGTTGCTACGTCGGCGCAGTGTCGCAGTCGGACCCCGCGTTCGGCTATGGCAAGTCTTGCTGGGTTAAAGCGGTTGCCGCAACGCCGACTCCGGCCCCGACTCCCACGCCGGCCCCGACTCCCACGCCGACTCCCACGCCGACTCCGACCCCGGCCCCGGCCCCGGCCCCGACGCCCACGCCAACACCGACCCCGACGCCGACTCCCGCGCCGAGTCCGACTCCGAGCGCGACGCCGTCCCCGACGCCGGGCGGCTCGGCCATGTCGTGCAGCGCGCCGACGCAAACGGCCGGCGGAACCGCGAACGGCGTGATCAGCGCCGACACGCCCACCAGCGACGGCCTGCGCGTGTTCCAGAACAACGCCGCGTTCAAGCTGGCGATTACGACGAACGCACCGAGCGCGGATACCGTCGTCTGGTCCGTAGCGGATTCCAACGGTGCGATCAAGACGCAAGGCAGTTTTGCAGTCAAGGCAGGCGTACAGACCAGCACCATTCCGTGTACGTCGACGTGGTCCGGCTATGGCGCACTCACCGCCACCCTTCGTTCGAACGGCGGCACGTTGCCGAGAAGCGGCACGCGGCCGGTCGGTATCGCGACGTTCGGCGTGTTGCCGAACCTCAGTTCGGCACTGGGCACCGTGACGTATGCGCATCAGGATCAGCACCGCTTCGGCATGCAGGGCTTCAACGGCAACATCGCCGCGCTGCACGCTCTGGGCATCTCGTGGACGATCGACGACCGTCAGGTATCGGCCATGGAACCCAACGGTCCCAATACGTATACGCCGAACGTGAGCGACCTCGATCCGTTCTACAAGGCCAATCCTGATCAGATGCGTATCGTGCGTCTCGATGGACTGCCGGCGTGGGATTCGAAGACTGGTCAGTTCAACGACAGCTACTATGCGCCGTCGAACATGCCTGAGTTCCAGACCTTCATGAGCAAGGTCGGCACCGATACGAGCCTGATCCGCGCCGCCAATTACCCGAATCAGCAAAAGAACTACTATCAGGTAACCTGGGAACCGAGCCTCGGCTGGGCGGATAGCGACGCGAACTTCGTCGCCATGTACAAGGCTGCTTACCAGGGCATTCACTCGACCGATCCGAATGCAGTCGTGATGGGCACCGGCAATCCGTTCGCCGCGAATTGCGACACCTGTACGACGGGTTATCTGCAGAAGTTCGGCGCACTCGGTCTGTGGAATTACATCGATGCAGTCTCAACGCATGGCTACTGGAATGCGGGTACGTACCCGGCCCATCCGCCTGAATTGCAGGACTCCGATCCGAATCCGGCGAACCAGGCCAACGCGCTCGACAACCAGATGACGCAACTGCGTTCGGTCATGCAGGCAGGCAAGCCGAATATGAAGCTTTTCTTCACGGAAGCCGGCGTGAGCTACGATCCGGGTCTTAACTACGGTCCGAATGTGCCGTCGCAGAACCAGTTGTTCGCGCATGCGGCGGTCGGCGTGCGGGCGCATATCATCGTGCTGGGCGGCGGTGCACAGGTCACGACGCTGTTCTACGGTCCCGACTATCCGGGCGAGGTGGGATACGGCTCGTTCTTCGACCTGAACAACGCACAAGGCGCGTTCGGTGCGACGAACCTTTCGCCGAAGCCTGAAGCGATGGCCTTCGCAACGATGACGCGTGTTCTCGACGGCACGAATACGCTGGGCCGCATCAAGAGCGCGCCTGCCGGAGTCTTTGCGTACGGGTTCCAGCAACTGGGCAATGGCAAGGTCGTGACCGCGGCGTGGACCCACAACAACGCGCAGTGGCCGACGAGCAACGGCACGTATAGCCAGAGCTATTCGACCAGCTATTCGCTGCAGGTCGACAACGCTGGCACGTCGGGCAATGTGACGAAGATCGATGGTTACGGCAATGTCAGCACGGTTGCCTACACCAACGGCCAGGTCGCGCTGACCCTCACCGAAGTGCCGCAGTACATCGTGTCGAACAACGCCACGGTTGCCAAGGCCAATGCGACTGTTCCGCTCGGTTACACGGGCCAATAAGCGGCTCGACTAGCGCGCTAAAAAGCAGTCCAATAGGCGCTGAAAACGATCGACGCGCCGCCGAAATGGCGGCGCGTCGATTACGCATCACGGTCAGGTGGGCGATGGCACCCTGTAGCCATTGCGCGCCGATGCCGATCGCAACCACCAAGTCCGACTGCGCTCGCCGCGCGTAAAGACGGAGAGAGCGGCCCGCGCTGCAAGATTCTCTACCCCACGCAACGCCTACCGCTGCGCATTCAAAACCTCGACACCCTTATCCGTAAAGAAAGCGAGCCCGGCGCCGAGCATCGCGTACTGGCTCTTGATCACCGGCATATCGTGCGGAACGGCGTCACGTAGCGCTGCAAGATACTTGGGCGTGAAGATGCGATTCCAGTCGGCGGCAAGCTGATTCGCCGAACCTATCATCTCGTGATGTGTCGCGCTCCAGTTCACACGCAGCGGAAAGTGCACGAAACGCGCCGCCTGCTTCGGGTCGCCTTTCAAAGCGGCGAAATAGAAGCCCTGAGCGCGTGCTTCGAATGCGTCGTCCGTTTCGTCGGTGATCATCCCGTAGCGGTGTCCGGCATTCGCATCCGCGAATGACATTCCTTCGAGAGTGAATTTGACCGGCAAGGTCTTTCCGCCGCCAGTCCAACAGCCGGCAAGGCCCACGCTATTGGAAAAATCGAGTGGCGGGGCGCCGTTCGATCCATTGCCCACGAAGTGCAGGTTGAACGTGCCGTTCGCCTCCTGCAACGTCAGATCGCTGCCGGATTGTTGGCCGGTCAGCGCAATGTCCTTGAGGTAGCGGTAGTAGAAGTAATGCCCTTTGCCGACCACCTTCCCATGCAGCACGAGCGTCATGCCGACCTTCGCTTCGCCGACTGAGCCGGAATACTCGACGCTAGTCGTGTTCTCAGTCTGCGCGAGGGAAGAGTGATTCAGGCTGGTCGAAATGGTCAATAACGCGGCAAGCATCGCGATCGTGCGTCGCCGGGTCAGGCCATGAAGGCGCAATCGAGGTGTGTTCATGCGACGTCCTGCAATTGGAAGTCACGAGGCTAGCATGAACAGCACAGCGCGAGAATCGACCCAGTTCAGACCACTGAACTCCCGGCCGGCCGAAATCGACGGGAAGCCGAGCGTCACATCAAAGCGGCTGCGCAACGTTCGCCATCGCCTCGCGGATGAAAGCGAGCAGCGTTTCATCCGCCCATGTGCCGGCCATCAACTCCGGCTCCGTTTGCAGCGCATGGCGGAACTTGGCCTGCGTACGTGGATCGTCGCCCGCGTAGCTTCTGAAAAGTTCGAGCCAGCGAAGCGCAAGCTCGCGCGCTCGCGATGTCTGCGGTCCGACACCCGCGTCGATCGCATCGCGCACGTCGGCCATAAGTTGCGGCCATTCCATCGCGCGCTTGCCGTAATTGGCGCGCATGAAGCGAATCTCCTCGGGCGACAGATACTTCTCGTAGATCAGCAGCTTGGTTTCGCTAAAGGCGCGCAGCACATAGTCGCGCAACTGCGTCGAAATACCGACGTGCGTTTGCATCGACGGTTCGTTGTCGTGCATCAGATTCAGCTTGGCGAGCAGGCGCGGGTCGCCATTCGTGTCGCGCACGAGCATCGTCATCCAGCGCATCGACAAGGCGCGCGCCTCGTCGCCCTCGGGTGGCGCGCCGCTGTCCATCAAGGTGCGGACCTGGCCGATGAGTTCGGTCCATTCCGGGTTCGGCGTCTGGCTATTGCGGTACATCGGCATGCGTGCGAGTTCGTCTTCGGAGAAATACTTGTCGTACATGGTCATCAACTCCAACGTGATAAGCCAATCGGTCAGCTCCGGTTCCTTGCCGTCAAGCAACACGCCGTGCAGGTCGACGAGGCGTTCGCGCAAGCGCTTCGCCTGGGCAATCTGGCTGTCGAGCATGGCGATCTGCCGCGCGACGATCGACACCAGCGGCGTCTCCGGTTGCGTCAGGCAGGTGTGAATCTCGGCGAGCGCGAGTCCGAAACGGCGCAGCGCCTGGATCTGATGAAGCCGGGCGACGTCGTCGCGGCCGTAGAGCCGGTAGCCGTTCTCAGCACGTGCCGAAGGTGTGAGCAGTCCGATTGCGTCGTAGTGGTGAAGCGTGCGGACGGTCAGTCCGCTGCGCTTCGCAAGTTCTCCCGCTTTCAACAGCATTCGAGCCTCCGGTCAGTATGCACGTGGAGGTTAGAACCTTACGCTACGTGAGGGTCAAGGGGAATCGAGGCCGGATTCGCGCGACCGGCGAACCCCGGGACATGGCATATTGGCGAACGGAGTCATCAACAGGAGCACACCATGCGGATCCAGACCTCTTTCCTTTTCGATCTCGACGGAACGCTGGTCGACAGCGTCTACCAGCACGTGCTGGCCTGGAAAGAAGCGCTCGACAGCGAAGGCATTCCTTTGTCGGTCTGGCGAATTCACCGCAAGATCGGCATGAGCGGCGGGCTCTTCACCAATCAGCTTCTGCGGGAAACGCACGGTGAAATCAGCGCCGAGCGGGTGGAGCGTCTTCGTCATGCTCACGCCGCGGCCTATCAGCGATTGCGCGCGCAGGTATGTCCGCTGCCGGGCGCGCGGGCGTTGCTCGACGCGTTGACGCAAGCCGGAACGCCGTGGGCCGTGGCGACGAGCGGCCGCATGGAGACGGCGGCGCTCAATCTGGAGGCGCTGGGTGTCGATCCCGCGAAGGCGGTGGTCGTGACGCGCGACGACGTCAAATATGCAAAACCGGATCCGGATCTGTTCATCGCCGCGGCCGGGCGGCTCGGCGTGCCGGTCGAAAACACGGTCGTGGTCGGCGACAGCATCTGGGACATGCTCGCGGCGCGGCGCTGTCGTGCGCTGGGTGTGGGCTTGCTGTCGGGCGGGTACGGCACGGAGGAACTCGAACGGGCGGGCGCACTGCGGGTCTACGACGATCCCGCCGATCTGCTGGAGCATCTGGACGAGGTTGCGTCGCGGCCGTAAAGGGCGGCTCTTTATCGCGGATTCCCAGAACGCATAAGCGCTGCCGTTGATCGCCGTGGCGAGTTCGCACGATCGGTGTCAAGGCCCTGTACTATATTGTTCAGCGGAAAACCGCCTTGGCGACCGGCGTGAGAGAATTCTGCCTATAAGCAGGTCCGAGGCGCGCCGGAATGTTCCATATGCGAACATGCGGGAACCGGAGGCGGCAAATAGGGCGCTGCCGTGCGGGTTGCTGTGACCCTACGGCGGGCGGCCTGCCGCGGTTGTCCTCCAGCGGGGGCGTGACGAACCACGTGAAAATATGAACAATTTTATCCGACCACCTGTTATCTATCCGTCGACGGTTGTTTTCGTGGATGACAACGACAGCTACCTCGACGCCCTGCGGCGTTTCTTTCCGGACACCGCCACCAATCTGTTTTTTACGCGGCCGCAAACCGCGCTTGCCTTCATCCGTCAGCATGCTCGCGAAAATTCGCTGGAGTTCGCGCCGGCGTCGGCATGCGTGAGCGAGACGGGTTTTGAGCGCTACATGGAAACCGCCGCGGAACGGGACATCCTGGCCCGCCGCTCCCGTTTCGCGGAAGTAGCAGCGGTGGTCGTGGATTTCGACATGCCCGGCATGAACGGCGTGGAATTCCTCTCGTCCATCTCCAATCTGCGCTGCGCGAAAGTGCTGCTGACCGGAGTCGCGGACGAAACCGTCGCGGTCAAAGCCTTTAACGCGGGAATCGTCGATTTATACCTGAGAAAGACGGATACCGACTCCGCTAACCGGCTGGCCCATTTCCTGAAGGACGCCAAAATCCGGCATTGTTCGGAAGGCGGCTGGCTGGCCTTGGGCGAGAACGGCATGACGTATTGCGACTCGCGAACGCGCAAGGTCATCGACGAGGTGGTGGCCGCGAACGGTATCGTCGAGTACTACTGGCGCCCGGAACAGGACGCCATTCTGATGTTCGATCGCGCCGGCAACTCGAGTGTTTTCGTCGCGTGGGCTGAGAACGACTGGATTTCCCAAGGCGAAATCGTCGCGGACGAGGACGGCCCGGCCGAACTCCTGAAGCAAATGGCGGTGCGCGAGGTGATGCCGATCTTCTGGCCGAACCTGGCGTATCGCTCCGGCATGACCGTCAGGACGCTGACGCCGCGGACCATTCCGGGTTGGGATGACGTTTTCTATTGCTGGACCCCGATCGACAGGGCCGACGTGGGCCTCGACCTCGTGACCTTCGCGCAATGGCGGAATGAGCGGACCCGCTAAAGTTTGCCGACACGTTGAGCCACATGTACGCCATTCCGCCTGCCTTCGTGTCCGCGATGTTCGTGGTGTTCGCACTGTACGTCCTGATTACGCAGGGCGCGACGCGTCTATTCACGCCGTTCATCCTGATGTGCGTCGCGACCTTCGCCTGGCAAGGCGCATGGACGCTGCTGTTTCAGACTGAAAACCCGCAGACCGCGGACCTGCTGGTCAGATTCGGCTACCTCTTCATTCTCTTTCTGCCGACAACGTTCTACCACTTCGTGACGGAGGTAGCGGCGCAGCGCCGTGAGCGGCCGATATTGCTCGCGTCGTACGGTCTGTGTTTCGTTCTCGCGATACTGCTGCCCGGTAACGAAGTGGTGGCCGGCTATCAGCGCTTCTTCTTCGGCTACTATCCGGTCGCGGGGCCGCTGCATCCCGTGCATGTCGTGCAGACCGTCTTGCTGGCCGGGCGCAGCGCACAGCTTCTGCTCGCCGCGCGCCAGAAGGCGGAGGGCGACGCGCGCCGGCGTCTGGATCTGTGCCTGGCGAGCCTTTGCCTGTACTCGTTTGCCGCGATGGATTACGCGGTCAACTACGGCTTCGGGTTCTATCCGCCGGGCGTGCTATTCATCGGCCTGAGCCTTGGGCTGCTGGCGATCACCATCGTCCGGTATCACCTGATTCACCCGTATGCCGTGGCGGCGACCATCGCGCACGAGATCTCGACGCCGCTCGCGACCATCGGCATGCACGCCGACGAAATCGCCAGCGTATGGGGCCACGTGTTCAAGGGCTACCGGACGGCCGTCACGCACGGGCTGTATGACGATCACGACGAGTCCGGACAATCCGAGCGCATCGGCCAGCTTGCGACGGCGATCCGGCGCGAAGTCTCCGGCACCAGCGCGATGGTCGAAATGGCGCTCGCGTCTTTCACGCTCGATCGACTGGACCGCGGCGGCTTCAGCCGGCATTCCGTGCACCAGTGCGTGATGTCGGCGCTGGAGCGGTATCCGTTCAGCGGCGGCGAGCGTGAGCGTGTCACGGTGATGCCCATCGATCCCGCCATGTCTTTTTCGGGCTCGGATACGGTCGTGGTTTACGTGCTGTTCAACCTGCTGAAAAACGCGTTGCATGCCATTCGCGTGGGCGGCGATGGCCAGATCACGATCAGCGCCGTTCAGGATCAGGACTTCTGCGCGCTGCGATTCCGCGACACCGGACCGGGCATCGCGCCTGATGTCCTGCCGTATATCTTCGACGCCTTCTTCACCACTAAGCGGCATGGCAGTGGCGCTGGCATGGGACTCGCGTTCTGCCGTCGCGCGACGGAGTTGCTGGGCGGGAGTATCGAGTGCAGTTCGATACGAGGCATTCACACGACCTTCACCGTGCGGTTGCCGGCACCGGACACGCCCGCCGATCGCGCACTGCGCAAGGCGCCCGCACGCTCTCCACGCCGGCGTCCACACTGATAGTCCATAAGTTGAAAAGCGGTGGCCGTTGCGACCGAATATCCGGCGGCCTGACTCCGTGCTAACGACCGGCCGCGGACGGCGCCGGCGTCGCATGGGCGGACAGAAAACGGCATACCTCTTCGTGGA
The DNA here is from genome assembly GCF_046026985.1 of Paraburkholderia sp. RL18-101-BIB-B. Taxonomy (NCBI): domain Bacteria; kingdom Pseudomonadati; phylum Pseudomonadota; class Betaproteobacteria; order Burkholderiales; family Burkholderiaceae; genus Paraburkholderia; species Paraburkholderia sp. RL18-101-BIB-B. Next base: position 160,095 of record NZ_JARESV010000001.1, on the reverse strand, counting down.
ACCTCTGGACGCCGGGGCTCGATTCGATGGCGCGCCAGCATCCGTGCACGAGACCGGCGCCAATCCAGAGTTGCGCCTCGCCACCGGCCGCGTTGATACGCTCGGCAAACACGCGCGCGTCGTCCCTCAACGGATCATGTTCGACGCCGATCGCCAGCGTCGGCGGCAGGCGGTCGTAGCGCGTCGCATCGAGAGGGATCGTCCACGCGGGGTAGGGCGGATGGGTGCCCCAATAGTGATCGCGGAACGCATGAACGTCGGCCAGCTTGAGCATCGGCGCCTGCGCTTCGGTTTCGCGTGCGGGCAGTTGCGGTTCGGTGCCGAGCATCGGATAGACGAGAGCGAGGCCGCTTACGCCTTGAATGGCCTCGTCGCGCAGCCGCATCGCCGCGCTGGCTGCGAGCGTGGCGCCGGCGCTGTCGCCTGCCAGTTGCAGCGGCGCGCCGGCATGCAGATCGAACGGCAAGCGCCCTGCCAAAGCGGCGAGCGTGACCTCCATGCAATCGTCGTGCGCGGCCGGCGCGGGGTGTTCGGGGGCTAGCCGGTAGTCGACTGCGATCACATCGAGACCGGTGTCCGCGGCAAGGCGCGCGGTCACGATCTGATGGCTGTCCAGCGAGCCGAGCACGAAGCCGCCGCCGTGAAAATACAGCACGGCGCCACGCGACGCCTCCTGATGCCTTGCACGGTTGCGGTACAGCCGCAGCGCGATCGAATGGCCGGCGCCGGTTTGGAATTCGGCGTCCTGCGTCACGACTTCATCCGGCAACGCAGGCGTGAGTGCCGCGGCGTAGCGGTCGTAAATCTTGCGCTGTTCAGCCGGCGTCAACGAAGTCGAATGCCCCGGATAAATCGCGGCGGTTCTTTCGATGAACGCGGCAATCTCTGGCTCAAGCATGTCCACTCCCACTGGGCTTTGTCCTCGCGGGCAAGCCGATCACGCGGCCGGCAAACGCGGCGGGCGGCAATGCGGCATGCGCGTCGGCCAATGCCCGCACGTGCGCCGCGACGTCCGGATCGAATGCGGCGGCGCGCGGGCCGCTGGTATCCACGTGCAGCAACATCTGTTCGCCTGCTGCCACCGGTTCGTCGCCATCGTCGGCAAACATCTCGAGGTACAGATGCAGCCGTTTCGCATCGTGCCCGAGCAAGCGCATGTCGACGCGCACTTGCGCGCCTTCCTTGATCTCGTGCAGATAGTTGATATGCGCTTCGAGCGTGTAGATCGAACGCTGGCGTTCTTTGCGCACTGCGTCCGGCAAACCGATCAGGTCGATCAGGACGTCAGTCGCGAAGCTGAAGATCAGCATGTAGAACGCGTCGCGCAAATGGCCGTTGTAATCGACCCATTCGGCGCGCACCGTGTCGCGATAGCTAGGCAGGGCTGCGGGTTGCGGCATCGGCAATCGTCTCCGTTATTCGTTTCAATGGCGGTGGCTGGGGGCGGGGTCATGCGTCGCTGACGCTTAGCGCGGGTGGCGCGCCAGCTGCGGTTTCCACGCCCTTGAGTACGCGCGGCCCTTCCGCCGTTTCCGTGCTCTTTGGTCCTTGCGCGCCTTCCGGTCCTTCCGCGCGGTCCCCCTCAGTCAGCTGGCAGCATTCCATGCCGCGCCTTCGCCTCCGCAATCGCCGCCAGCACGCTCGTAATGCAATCGTCGCGGTAACGTTCGAGCTGTTTGATCGACCGCGGCCCGACCTGCTCGGCCGTGCCGTCTACGACCCGGTCGATCAGCTCGTCCGTCAGTTTCGGTGCTACCAGTTTAGTCCAGGGCAGCTCCAGCGCGGGTCCGAATTGCTGCATGAAGTGGCGCATGCCCGCATCGCCGCCCGCCAGCGTGTACGTCAGGAACGTGCCCATGAACGACCAGCGGATGCCCGCGCCGAAGCGGATCGCGTCGTCGATTTCGCCGGTGGTCGCGACGCCTTCGTTGACCAGATGCAATGCCTCGCGCCACAGCGCTTCGAGCAGGCGGTCGGCGATAAAGCCCGGCACTTCCTTGCGAACGCGCAGCGGCCGCATCGACAGCGCACGATACACCCGCAGCGCGGCGTCGATGGTTTCCGGCGCCGTGCTTTCGCCGCCCAGCACTTCGACGAGCGGCAGCAGATACACCGGATTGAACGGATGCCCGACGATGCAACGCTGCGGATTCACCGCGCGCGCGTAAAAATCGCTCGGTAACAGACCCGACGTCGACGAAGCGATGATCGCATCCGGTTTCGCCGCGCGGCTGATCTGCTCGTGCAAGGCGAGCTTCAATTCCTCGCGCTCAGGCGCGCTTTCCTGAATGAAATCCGCCTGCCCGACGCAGGCCTCGATCGTATCGACGAAGCGCAATCGCCCGGGCGACGCACCCTCGGCAAGCCCCGTGCGCAGCAGCGCCGGCCATGCGTTCGCGACGTTCTCGCGCAACTGCTGCTCGGCGCCCGGCGCCGGGTCCCACGCGATGACATCGAGCCCGTGCGCGAGCGCGCGCGCCACCCAGCCGCTGCCGATCACGCCCACGCCGATTGCCGCGAATGTTTTGATATCGACGATCACTGCCATTGCTGACGTTTCCTTTTTGCCTGTGTGTTGTCTGGTTCAGAAAGAGGCGCGTTGTATCGAACGCGCGGCGCGACTCTCGCAATCGACTAAGCGTACTGCCCCGCCGCGCGCCGCTCCAATTGACGCTCGCCACGCGCGGGCAGATCGAGCTTGCGGCGTCCTTCGGCGGGCGTCAGCGCGCGTGCGCCGAGCCGTTCGATGATTTCCACCGCGCGTTGCACCAGCGTGCCGTTCGTTGCGGGTACACCTTTGTCGAGCCAGATGTTGTCTTCGAGGCCGACGCGCACGTGGCCGCCGAGCAGCATCGCCTGGGCGACCATCGGCATCTGCATGCGGCCGATGCCGAAGCCGGCCCACTGCGCGCCGGGCGGCAGGTTGTCGGCCATCGCTTTCATGGTCGTGGTATCGGCGGGTGCGCCCCAGGGAATGCCGAGGCAAATCTGAAACAGCGGCGGCGCGTCGAGCAGACCTTCCTTGAGCAATTGTTTGGCGAACCACAAATGGCCGGTATCGAAGATCTCCAGTTCAGGCTTGACGCCGAGTTCCTGGATACGCCGTGCGCCGGCCCGCAATTGCGCGGGCGTCGATACATAGATGTAGTCGCCGTCGCCGAAATTGAGCGTGCCGCAATCGAGCGTGCAGATTTCCGGCAGCAATTCCTCGACATGCGCGAGGCGCGTGAGACCCCCGACCAGATCCGTGTTCGCGCCGAAGCGCATCGGGTCTTCGCCGGGACCGATCTCCAGATCGCCGCCCATGCCGGCCGTCAGGTTGATGATCACGTCCGTGCCCGACGAGCGAATCCGGTCGACCACCTCGCGATACAGGTGCGGATCGCGGCTGCCGCGTCCGGTTTTCGGATCGCGCACATGGCAATGCGCAACGGTGGCGCCGGCCTTCGCGGCTTCGATGGCGGCCTCGGCAATCTGCTTCGGCGTGACGGGAATGGCCGGATGCTTGCCGACGGTATCGCCTGCGCCGGTGACCGCGCAGGTCACGATGACTTCATGATTCATGCGAACTGGTTCCTGTGGATTGAAATGCGCAACGCTCGGGATCAAAGACCCAGATAGGCCTTGACCGCGGGCAAGCCTTCCTTGCCGTCGTAGGTCTTCACGCCGGCAAGCCAGGCATCGAGTACTTGCGGGTTTTTCTTCAGATACGCCTTGGCGGCATCGGCGGGCTTTTCCTTGTTCATGACCGATTGCATCACCACGTTTTCGAGCTGCGTCGAAAAGCGCAGATTGCTCACGAGCTTGCCGGCGTTCGGGCAGCGCGTCAGAAAGTCGGGGGACGTCAGCGTATAAACGCGTGCTTCGCCGTCGTTCGGGCCGAATACGCCGTCGCTGCCGGTGAGATATTTCATGTCGATCTGGATGTTCATCGGATGAGGTTCCCAGCCGAGAAAGACCACCCATTTCTTCTCGCGGATCGCGCGATCGACCGAGACCAGCATGCCCGCTTCACTCGATTCGATCAGCTTGAAGCCGCCGAGGCCGAACTGATTGTTGGCGATCATCTTCAGGATCGCCGCGTTCGCGCTGCTGCCGGGTTCGATGCCGTAGATCTTGCCGTCGAGCTGATCGCGGTGTTTGGCAATGTCGGCGAAAGTCTTCAGGCCCGCGTCGTATTCATAGCTCGGCACGGCGAACGTGGCCTTGGCGCCGGTGAGGTTAGGTGGCTGCAGCACCTGGATCGATTTCGAATCGACGAACGGCGCGATCGCCTTTTCCTGCACCGGCCACCAGTAGCCGAGCGACACGTCGAGCTGTTTGCTCTTCAGGCCGGCGAACGAGATGGGCACGGAGGCGACGGTCGTCACCGGCTGATAGCCGAGTCCTTCGAACACGGTCGACGCGAGCGCGGTGGTCGAGGTGATATCGGTCCAGCCGATGTCGGCGAAATGCACCGCGCGGCAGGCAGCGGGATCCTGAGCGAACGCCGGTAGCGCGGTAACGGCGGCGGCCGCGACGCATGCAAGATGGGCGAGCAGGGCTTTGATGCGTAACTTCATGACGTTCCCTCTTCTGACACGGGTGATAGCGTGTTTCGAACCGGGCCGCTTCGCCTGAGCAAACGAAACCAGGCGAAGCGGCCCCCGGACATGCGATAGGGCCTGTGATGCCTGAACTGCACGAATGACGTAACGTTAATGCCCCATATTCCAGCCAAAGCGACCGTCAGCGACCCGTTCTTGCTTCCACGCGACAATGAGGGAAAACCTGCGTCGCCCGCCTTGCGGTGCAACATCGAGTCAAGCGCGAATTTTGGCGTGCCTTGCCGGCCCGGCTGCTGCTTGCTACGCTCGCCGGGAACCCGCCCGCGCCCGCGTTTTTTGTCTCCTGATCGAGTCTGAGCACGATGCCCGAAGATATGTCGTTCCTGTTGCTGCCGGGCTTTTCGGCGATCGGTTTCATGTCGGCGGTGGAGCCGTTGCGCGTGGCGAACCGTTTTCGCGGCGATCTGTACCGCTGGCGCATTCTGAGTCTCGACGGCGCGCCGGTGGCCGCCAGCAACGGCATTTCGATCAACGCGGATGCCGCCATCGGCGACATCGACGCGGCGCGGACGCTCTTCGTCGTCGCGGGCTTCGAGCCGCTCGCCTGCTACACGCGCGCGTTGGGTGATTGTCTGAAGCGCCTCGAGCGCGCGGGTGCGACGCTCGGTGGGATCGACACCGGCAGTTTCGTGCTCGCGGAAGCCGGGCTGCTCGGCGGCGCGGACAGTGTGACCGTGCATTGGGAAGCACTGTCGGCGTTCCGCGAGCGCTATCCGTCGCTCGATGCGAGCCAGGAGCTGTTCGAAATCGGCGCGCGCCGCATTACGTGTGCGGGCGGCACGGCATCGATCGACATGATGCTCGACCTGATCGGCCGCGAGCATGGCGCCGCGCTGGCCTCGGCCGTCTCGGAGCAATTCGTGGTGAGCCGTATCCGGCAGCGCTCGGACCATCAGCGCATGGAGATCGCGGCGCGTTACGGCGTGCACAACCGCAAGCTGATTCAGGTGATCGGCGTGATGGAACAGCATATGGAGGAGCCGCTCGCGCCGGACCAGCTCGCGCAGGAAATCGGCGTGACGCGGCGGCAACTGGAGCGGCTGTTCTGTGCCTCGCTGAAGGACACGCCGACGCATTTCTATCTGCAGTTGCGCCTCACGCGTGCGCGCGAGTTGCTGCAACAGACCGACATGTCGATTACGTCGATTTGCGTGGCGTGCGGGTTCGAGTCGCCCTCGCATTTTTCGCGGACGTATCGCGCGCGCTTCGGCGCGAGTCCGAGAAGCGACCGGCAGGCGACAGGCGGCCGAAATGCTGGCGAACTGGCGCCGTCACAGGCCCGAAACCTCACTGCCGCACCCCAATTAGCGCGATTACCGCAACAGTGAATTAGGTGATTTGGGGTTTACCCTATATACATTGACTCCTAGACTGTATCCATACGCTGCGGACACAGGTTCGCAGCATGGCAAAAAACAATCTCTGGAGGTAGGTATCATGAAATCCCTGATCGAAGCTGTTGTTATCGCCGCTCTCATTTCCGCTCCGCTCGCCGCTTTTGCTCAATCGAATCAGCCGGTTACGCGTGCTCAGGTGCGTGCGGAACTGATCCAGCTGGAAAAGGCGGGCTACAACCCGGGCACCGCAAACGACGAAGATTATCCGGCGAACATTCAGGCTGCTGAAGCACGTGTCGCCGCACAAAAGAGCGCTGCTCAGACGAGCGGTTACGGTTCGGCCACCAATGGCTCGTCGCAGGCAGGCGGCCGTTCGGACACGACGAACAGTTCGTACTCGGCTCCGGTTGTGAATTACGGTCGTTAATCGATCGCGTAGTGTGTAGTTGCTGTAGCAGGGCGCTGGATTGGTTGGCGTGCCAACCGTGATATGTCCAGCGCCTATGAAACGGCCTGACACGTGGACCGTCCGATCTTATGGTCATACGCGTGATTACTGGCCTCGATGGAGTCGATGGAACGTTCGGCCCATCGCTTCAACTCGGTGACGATCGGCAGCACGGTGCGAGCGAGCGGACTTAAGCGATACTCGATACGCGCCGGATGCTGGTCGTCGACGTATCGCTCGACAAGCCCATCTCTTTCCATCGATCTCAGCGTCTGAGAAAGCATTTTGTCCGAGACACCGTCTAATCGGCGTCTGATCTCGGCAAAGCGCAGAGGCTTCTCACGCAATGCGATCGTCGCCAATACGGTCCACTTTTGACCGAGGCGTGCGAGAGCGAGTCGGGACGGACAAGCTCCCGAAAAGGCATCTGGCGACGATTCACCATCTCGCGACACGACTTGCTTTACGCAGTAGTCCCCAGACATTGCAGTGCTTGTAGATACCACCCGCATGTCTCTTGCACCGTCACTCATCCTTGTTCCCGGCACCTGGTCGCACAAAGGGCGCATCGTGAATAACATCGCCCTGATAAAACGCCGGGAAGCGGTCGAGTTGGCGCTGCGCGTCCTCTGGATCGATGCCGTCTTTGAGTACCGCACTTGAGAAGCCGGTTCGCTCCATCTGAATCAACTGATCGACGAGCACGTCGCCTGTTGCTCGCAGATCGCCTTTGAAACCCAGGCGGCGGCGCAGGAGATACGCCTGGCTGTATGCCCGACCGTCGGTGAAACTAGGGAAGTGCAACTCCACGCGCGCAGCAGTCGCGATTGCGTCTTTTTGCTCGATCGGGTCATCGTCGTTTGCCAGAGAGACAACCTGCCGGGACGGGTCCGATGCATGCTCGGGCAACGTGAGCAGCCTGATACGTGTCATGCCGTTCATGCCGTTTTCTCCATGAGCGTGCGCACGCGATCCGCGGCTGTCCTGAACGGTTCGATGCCTGCCCGTCGAACCGTTTCGATGAACGACTCGCGCCTCTCGCCAACCGTCGCTCGCATGTCGAGGTAAGCGGACAGCAGCGCGTCGATGACCTCTGGCACCTCGACGGCGGAAAACGACGGGCCGATGACCTTGCCCGCTTGCGCGCGGCCACTGGCGCTCGAACCGTCCGAGCCGCCCAACGTCACCTGGTACCACTCCTTGCCATCCTTGTCGACACCGAGGATGCCAATATGCCCGCTATGGTGATGGCCGCACGAATTGATGCAGCCGCTGATATGCAGATCGATTTCACCGATATCGTTGAGTTCGTCCAGATCCTGATAGCGCTCGGTAATGGCCTCAGCAACCGGAATGGAGCGGGCATTGGCGAGCGCACAGAAATCGCCACCCGGGCAAGCGATCATGTCCGTCAGCAAATTCACGTTGGCGCTCGCGAGTCCTGCCTCGCGCGCGGCTTCCCAAAGCGGCAGAAGGTCGTTGACATGCACCCACGGCAGCACGACATTCTGCGTGTGCGTGACACGCGCTTCGCCCGCCGAGAACCGCTCGGCCAGGTCGGCTACGCGGTCGAGCTGTTGCGCCGATGCGTCGCCGGGCGCTTGCAGAAGGCGTTTGAACGACAGCGTGACAATCCGCAAGCGCTGGTTCCTGTGCGGCGCGACATTGCGCTCGAGCCAGCGTTCGAATTGCGGCGTCTCGAGGGCCACGTCGTTTGACGTTGCGATCGCTTCGAGGTCGACCGGCGCATCCACGGAAGGCAGTTGGGGTAGAGCGAAGCACGCGCTGACGCGCTCGAGTTCGGCCAGCGGAATAGTGTGAGGGCCGCCGTCGAGCTCGACGATCTGGCGGAACTCTTCCTCGACGCCGTCGATGTAACGTTGACCTTCTGCCTTCACCAGGATCTTGATGCGCGCCTTGTACTTATTGTCGCGGCGGCCGTACTGGTTGTAGACGCGCACCACCGCCTCGATGTAATTCATGATGTGCTGCCACGGCAAAAACTCACGCAGCACGGTGCCGATAACAGGAGTGCGGCCCATCCCGCCGCCCACCGTGACGCGAAATCCCAGTTCGCCCGCCTCGTTACGCAGCAGACGAAGGCCGACGTCATGCCAGTCCGTCGCGGCGCGGTCTTCGCTCGCACCGGTGACCGCGATCTTGAACTTGCGCGGCAGGAAGGCGAACTCGGGATGCAGGGTCGTCCACTGCCGCATGATTTCGGCGAACGGACGCGGGTCGGCAATTTCATCAGGCGCGACACCCGCGCGTTCGTCGCAGGAAATGTTGCGAATGCAGTTGCCGCTCGTCTGAATGCCGTGCATGTCGACGCTGGCGAGCAAGTCCATCACGTCCGCGGCCTTCGAGAGCGGAATCCAGTTGAACTGCACGTTGGTGCGCGTCGTGAAATGCGCATAGTTCGTGGGCAAGCGGACGGTGCCGAGCTTACGCTGCGCTTCGCTGGCGAGCCGGTAGACCTCGGCCTCCGGTTCATCGTATTCGCGCGCAATCCGGGCGAGCATGCGCAGCTGCCTGCTCGACAACTCTCCGTATGGGATCGCCACGCGCAGCATCGGCGCATGCCGCTGCACATACCAGCCGTTCTGAAGACGCAGCGGACGAAAGTCGTCCTCACTGAGCTTGCCGGACTGCCAGCGTTCGATCTGGTCGCGAAACTGCGCAGCGCGGCTGCGCACGAATGATTTGTCAAACTCGGTGTATTGGTACATGGTCCGGTGCGACTACCGCCCTACATGGCGCAGTCTGGCTGAGCGTCGGTTTCGTGGAAGGAGCCGTGGTCGCATCGGCGGCACCTGCTGTGCCGCGCTTGCCCCGAGGGCTTCTGGCGAACGATAGAGGCAATGGTGGACGCTGAAAAGCAGCAGATGCCGCTGAAAACACGCTAGCAGATGGTGAGTGAACCGGCGCCCCGGCGGACGGTCGGTCGCGCAAGACTGCTGCGCTGGAATTGATCGCAACTGCTACTGTTATGCGTGACCTGACGGGCTCAAACTGTCGCGTGAGATACAACAACCCTGCCTTGAAGGTGATGCCATGAACCTCTTGAAGATGACGCGAATCGTGCTGTGGAGTTTTTTCGGCATCCGCCGTGGCGCCTCGCATCAGGCCGATATGGCGGGCGTCAAGCTGCCCCTGTTGCCGCTAGTCGCGGTAGTCCTCGCTGCCGGATTCGGCGCGACACTGTTTGCACTCGCGAAGCTTGCGGTCAACGTGGCGCATTGAGGCTTGCGGTGCATTCGCGGGAAGAGCGTGGTGAACGTGGTTTATCGGCTCGCCTGATCGAGCAGCGAACCCAGCGTTAGGACAGCGTTTTCCGTGCTGTCGCTCCACGGATGACCGAAGTTCAACCGGATATGGTTCCGGAATTCGTGCCGCGCGGAGAAAATCGGACCGGGCGCAATGCTGATGCCGTTCTCTATCGCAAGGCGGTGCAACTGCATCGCGTCGACATGCGACGGCAGCCGGAGCCACAAAAAATAGCCGCCGGACGGCAGCGTCCAATGCGAATCGGACGGCATGCAGCGGCGCAGCGCGGTGTCCATCGAGGCGAGCTGATTGCGGAACGCGCCGCGCAGTTTCCGCAGATGCTTGTCGTACCCGCCGTGCTGAAGATAGTCCGCTATGGCTGCCTGGGCGGGAATGCTCGCCGACAACGTGGTCATCAACTTCAGGCGCTGCACCTTCTCGGCAAAACGTCCCGCCGCGACCCAGCCAATGCGGTATCCCGGTGCGAGCGTCTTTGAAAATGAACTGCAGTGCATCACCAGCCCTTTTGTGTCGAAGGCGATGGCGGGCAGCGGGTAGGTCGCCGCATGATGCAGTTCGCCGTACACGTCATCTTCGATGAGCGGCACGTCATGCCGGGCGAGCAGTTCGACCAGCGCTTTCTTTTTGTCCTGCGGCATCGCCGCGCCGGTCGGATTCTGATAGTTGGTCATGAACCAGCATGCGCGGATCGGGTGCTTGTCGAGCGCATCCGAGAGCGCTTGCAAATCGATGCCCGAAACGGGATCGACTGGAATCTCCACGGCTCGCAGATCGAGCCGCTCGATCGCCTGCAGTGCCGCATAAAAACCGGGCGATTCGATCGCGACCACGTCGCCGGGACGCGTCACGGCCATCAAACACAGGTTCAGTGCTTCCAGCGCGCCATTGGTGACGACAAGCTGCTCCATCGGTTGAGCAACGCCCATCCCCATGTAACGCAGCGATATCTGGCGACGCAATGGTTCATTGCCCGGCGGAAGATCGACGACGGTGCTCCACGGACTGATCAAACGGCTCGAATGCCCGAGCGACCTGGCAAGACGCTGAAGGGGAAACAATTGCGGCGACGGAAAGGCCGAACCGAACGGAACCACGTTGGGATGCTTCGCGGCTTCGAGCACCGAGAAGACAAGATCGCTGATCTCGACCTTGGCGGACTCCAGCGCGACCTGAGGGCGGGGCGCCGGTTGCTGCTTGAGCGCGGCACCCGGCGCCACATAGTAGCCAGAGCGTTCACGTGCTCGAATCAAGCCCCACTCTTCGAGAAGGTAATAGGCGCGAAACACGGTGGACTGGCTGACGGCGTGCTGTGTGGTGAGGTGCCGCAAAGATGGCATGCGGGTGCCGACCGGACGGCTGCCCGAGCGAATTTCATCGGCCATGGTGTTGGCCAGCATTTCGAAGCGTTTCATTTAACGGTCGTTATTCGGCTACGTGCGCTGCGGTCAACTGCCGCAATTGTGCCAGCAGTTTAACGACAGGACGCGGCAGAATAGGAATCCGTTGTGGTTCCCGGCGGAAGTGCAAGCGTTGTCACCACACAGCGCGTCAGTTTCCGCCGACCCAACGAAAAAACGGCCACGCCGGACATGCCGACGCGGCCGTTTCTTACTTCAAGCTTTGCGTTCAGATTCCGCCGACGCACATGTACTTGATGACCACGTAATCGTCGATGCCGTAATGCGAGCCTTCGCGGCCCAGGCCCGATTGCTTGACACCACCGAACGGCGCGACTTCGTTGGAGATGAGGCCTGTGTTGATGCCGACCATGCCATACTCGAGCGCTTCGGCAACACGCCAGACGCGGCCGATATCGCGGCTATAGAAGTACGACGCGAGGCCGAACTCGGTGTCGTTGGCAAGACGGATCACTTCCTCATCCGAGGAGAAGCGGAACAGCGGCGCGAGCGGTCCGAAGGTTTCATCGCGCGCCACCTTCATGGCGGGCGTGACATCTGCCAGCACGGTCGGCTCGAAGAAGCCGTGGCCGAGCGCATGACGCTTGCCGCCGGTGACGATGCGCGCGCCTTTGGCGAGCGCGTCTTCGATATGCGATTCGACCTTGAGCACGGCCGCTTCGTTGATTAGCGGACCCTGCGTGACGCCGTCTTCGGTGCCGCGGCCAACTTTGAGCTGTTCGACGGCGACGCGCAGTTTCTCGGCGAACGCGTCGTAGACCTTGTCGTGCACATAGAAACGGTTCGTGCACACGCAGGTCTGGCCGCTATTGCGATACTTCGAAGCAATCGCGCCGGCCACCGCGGCGTCCAGATCCGCGTCGTCGAATACGATGAACGGCGCATTGCCGCCGAGTTCGAGCGACACTTTCTTGACCGTCGGCGCGCACTGCGCCATGAGCAGACGGCCGACCGGCGTCGAGCCGGTGAACGACAGCTTGCGCACGATCGGATTGCCCGTCATTTCCGCGCCGATGGCTTTCGGCTCGCCGGTCACGACGTTGAACACGCCGCGCGGCACACCCGCGCGTTCAGCCAGCACAGCCAGTGCGAGCGCCGAGAGCGGCGTGGCTTCAGCCGGTTTGACGATGATCGGGCAGCCCGCCGCGAGCGCCGGACCGACTTTGCGGGTGATCATCGCGGCCGGGAAGTTCCACGGCGTGATGGCCGCGCAGACGCCGATCGGCTCTTTCGTCACGACGATGCGTTTGTCGTTGGCCGGCGTCGGAATGGTGTCGCCGTTTACGCGCTTGCCTTCTTCCGCGAACCATTCGAGGAACGACGCCGCGTACTGGATTTCGCCCTTGGCTTCGGCGAGCGGCTTGCCCTGTTCCGTGGTGAGGATCTTCGCCAGATCGTCGGCGTTCTCCATCATCAGGTCATGCCATTTGCGCAGGATCACGGCGCGCTGCTTCGCGGTCGTGGCGCGCCAGGCGGGCCACGCCGCATTGGCCGTGTCGATGGCGCGGCGGGTTTCCGCCGTGCCCATGCGCGGCACCGTCGCGATCGTTTCGCTCGTGGCGGGGTTCTTCACTTCGAAGGTGGTGCCGTCGTCGGCGCCTTGCCATTCGCCCGCGATGTACGCGTGGGTCTTCAGAAGCGACGGGTCTTTCAAGCTCAACGTGGTCATGTATGTATCCTTAGGCCGCAACGGTGACGCTGTCCTTGACCACGTCTTCGAGAATCGCCATGGCTTCGTCGAAGACCGCGTCCTGAATCGTGAGCGGGAACAGGAAACGCACCACGTTCGAATAGACGCCGCACACGAGCAGCAGCAAGCCGCGTTCGAGCGCGCGCGTCTGCACGCGCTTGGTGAACTCCGCATCCGGCTCCGTGCCGCCTGCCTTGCAGAACTCGACCGCGACCATGCCGCCGGGGCCGCGCACGTCGGCGATTTGCGGCACGTCGCGTTGCAGCGCGATCAGCTTGGCCTTGACGCGGTCACCCAGCACCGTGGCGCGCTCGCAGAGCTTCTCTTCGTCGATGATATCGAGCACCGCATGCGCGGCGGCAACCGCCAAAGGATTGCCCGCGTACGTGCCGCCGAGCCCGCCGGGCGCCGCGGCGTCCATCACTTCCGCACGGCCGATCACGCCCGACAGCGGCATGCCGCCGGCGAGGCTCTTGGCGACCGTCATCAGATCGGGCACCACGTCGTAGTGATTCATGGCGAACAGCTTGCCGGTACGCGCAAAACCCGTCTGGACTTCGTCGGCGATCAGCAGAATGCCGTGCTCGTTGCACAGCTTGCGCAAGGCGCGCACGAATTCGGCCGGCGCCGGATAGAAGCCGCCTTCGCCCTGAACCGGTTCGAAGATGATCGCGGCCACGCGCTTCGGATCGATATCGGCCTTGAAGAGGAATTCGATGGCCTTCAGCGAGTCGGCCGTGGTCACGCCGTGCAGCGGATTCGGGAACGGCGCGTGGAACACGTCCGACGGGAAGGGGCCAAAGCCGATCTTGTACGGCGCAACCTTGCCGGTGAGCGCCATGCCCATCAGCGTGCGGCCGTGGAAGCCGCCGGTAAAGGCGATCACGCCCGGGCGGCCGGTCGCGGCGCGGGCGATCTTGATCGCGTTTTCGACGGCTTCGGCGCCGGTCGTAAAGAATGCGGTTTTCTTCGGATGGTCGCCCGGCGCGCGCTCGTTGAGCTTCTCAGCCAGTTCGACATACGACGCGTACGGCACGATCTGATACGCCGTGTGGGTGAAGTGATCGAGCTGGTCGCGGATCGCGGCGAGGATCTTCGGATGGCGGTGGCCCGTATTGCATACGGCGATACCGGCGGCGAAGTCGATGAAACGGCGGCCTTCGACATCCCACAGCTCGGCGTTTTCAGCGCGCTCGGCGTAGAAATCGCACATCACCCCGACACCGCGCGGCGTGGCGGCGTCTTTGCGGCTTTTCAGTTCTGCGTTCTTCATGGTCATCTCCTTCGCTCCTCGGTTTTTGCGGACGCCGCGCGCTCAGCGCAGCACATGCAGCGACTATAATGAGATTTGGCTCTTAACTTCAGAGCCATTTCAATAAAAATGTAGGAGCCAATCATGCGCGCGAGCGTTTTGTCCGACTGGCTGGCCCAGCGCCTCGACCGCGGCAACGGGCAGCCGATCTATCGCCAACTGCACCGGCTGTTGCAGCAGGCGATCCTGTCGCGCGAATTGCCGCCGGGCAGCAAGGTGCCGTCGTCGCGTTTGCTGGCGCAGGAGTTAGGCATTGGGCGCAATACGGTTACGCAGGTGTATGAGCAACTCGTGCTGGAAGGCTACGTGAGTTCGGCGACCGGGCGCGGCACGTTCGTCGCCGACAGTGCGCCGGACGAGATTGTCGGCGTGCCCGATGCCGAAGCGCCCGCCGCGCGGCCCGAGCCGGCGCCGCTGCAGGCGCGGCGCGCGCTTTCCACGCGCGGCGCGCGGCTGATCGCGGGTGCGGGCGTGTCCAAGCGGCAGTGGGGCGCGTTCATGCCCGGCGTGCCGGACGTCACGAAGTTTCCGGCGCGCGTCTGGAGCCGCCTGCACAACAAATATTGGCGCCGGCTGCGTCCGGACCTGCTGACGTATGCGCCGGGCGGCGGCCTGGCCTCGCTGCGGCACGCGCTGGCCGACTATCTGCGCACCTCGCGCTCGGTGCGCTGCACGCCGGAGCAGATCATCATCACGACCGGGATTCACCAGTCGGTCGACCTTGCCGTACGCCTGCTGTCCGATCCGGGCGACGTGATCTGGACCGAAGACCCCTGTTATTGGGGCGTGCGCAGCGTGCTTCACGTGTCCGGCCTGGAATCGCGGCCAATCGCCGTCGACGAGGAGGGCATCAATCCATTCGCCGACGACCTCGCGCAGCCGCCGAAGCTGATGCTCGTCACGCCTTCGCACCAATATCCGCTCGGTATGGTGATGAGTCTCGCGCGGCGCCGCATGTTGCTCGAATACGCGCGGCAGAACCAGTGCTGGATCATCGAGGACGACTACGACAGCGAATACCGCTACGGCAGCCGGCCGCTGGCATCGCTGCAAGGTCTGGATACCTCGGGACAGGTGATTTACGTGGGCAGCTTCGGCAAGACGCTGTTTCCGGGTTTGCGCATCGGCTACCTCGTCGTGCCGGAAGCGCTGGCGGAGAGCTTTGCCACCGCGAGCGCCGAGCTGTATCGCGAGGGGCAGTTGCTGCAGCAGGCGATGCTCGCGGAGTTCATCGCCGAAGGGCATTTCACGTCGCATATCCGCAAGATGCGCACGCTCTACGGACAGCGTCGCCAGACGCTGCTCGACGCCGCGGCGCACCGCTATGGCGACGCATTGCCGGCGGTGGGCGGCGACGCCGGTTTGCATCTCGTGATGCAGTTGCCCGATGGCAGCGATGACCGGCGGGTGGCGGCCGCCGCGCTGGAGCGCAATATCGTCGTGCGGCCGTTGTCGGGGTATTACGCGCAACCGGGCCTGGCGCCCTCCGGTTTGCTGATCGGCTACGCGTGCGTGCCGGATGAGGAGATCGCACCGGCTTTCAACACGCTCGCCGATGCGATCGATGCGACGTTGCCGGAGTTCGCGTGAGGGGCCTGACTCAAACCCGTATCAAAACCGCCCCCAGCGTCACCAGCGCGCACGCAACGATCCGCCGTCTGGTCAGCTTCTCCCCCATCAACAGCCAGCCGATCACCACCGCGAAGATCGAGCTCATCTCGCGCAGCGCGGAGACCATCGCAATCGGCAGATAGCGGTAGGCCTCGATGATCAGGCAGTAGGCGCTCAACGCGAGCACGCCCGCCGCCATGCCCTTGAGCACCACCGCGCGGCCGATGAACAGCCCTTTGGCGCCGCCGCGCCAACGCCAGGCGAGCAGAAACTGCGGGATGTTCCAGATCAGATAGACCCACATGACGTAGCTCAGGCCATTGCCCGCCAGGCGCGCGCCGATTCCGTCGACAACCGAATATGCCGAGATGAAGAAGCCGGTGAGAAGTGCGAAAGGCACGCTCTCGCCCGAAAAGCGCATGCCGCGGCGAAACGCCAGCGAGACGATGCCGATCGACACCAGCGCCACACCGATCGCCGCGAGCGGCTTGAGCGCTTCGTGCGCGAACACCAATGCGCCGGCGAACACGAGCATCGGCGAAAGGCCGCGCGCAATCGGATAGATCTGCCCGAAGTCGCCGCTCTTGTAGGCGCGGATCAGCGCCAGCAGATAACCGAATTCCAGCACCACCGATGCAACGATGTACGGCCACGCCGCCGGCGCCGGCATGGGCAGCACGACCACGCCGACCGCGCTCACGACGAGATACGGAATCGCCATCATGCCGAGCAGCCAGACGCGATCTTCCGAAAGATGGAGAAACGCGTTCCACGTTGCGTGAAGCAGCGCGGAGAGCAGCACCAGCAAAACGACAAAGGTGTCCATCGAAGACCAGGGGAGAGGAGAAGCGAAGGCCCAGGTCCGGGCCATGAGCCCGTGATTATTCCAGCAGAACGCCGGAATAGAGGAGTGGACGACTCGAATGAAGGGGTTTTATTTGGAAAATTGAGGCGATTTGTGGCGTCAAAAAGACGCTGAAGGCGGGCGAAAACCGGCGAATGCGAATCGAACCGCTAGCGCAACGGCGCGCGGCGGAAAGCAGACGAAGCCGCGCTTCGTCAAACTTCCCGCCGGGCAACCAGGTCGCCAGCTTCAGGTCACGCGCTCACGCAGCCACGCGGACGCGAGATCGATCACCGTCACGACCACGATCACCATGATCATCACCGCGGCCGTCTGCGCATAGTTGAACGAGCGGATCGCTTCGTACAGCACCACGCCGATACCGCCCGCGCCGACCATGCCGACCACCATCGCCGAGCGCACGTTGGATTCGAAGCGATACAACGCGTACGAAATCCACAACGGCAGCACTTGCGGCAGCACGCCGTAGATGATTTCGTCGAGACTGGTTGCGCCGGTGGCGCGCACGCCTTCGGCCGGACGCGGATCGATGGCCTCGACCGCTTCGGCGAACAGCTTGGCGAGCACGCCGGTGGTGTGCACCCACAGCGCCAGCACGCCGGCAAAAGGACCGAGGCCGACCGCGACGATGAACAGCATGGCGAAGACCATTTCATTGATCGCGCGGCACGCGTCCATCATGCGGCGCATGGGCTGCACGATCCACATCGGCGCCATGTTGTGAGCCGACATCAGTCCGCACGGCACCGCGCACACGAGCGAAAGAGCGGTGCCCCATACCGCCACCGAGAGCGTCACGACCATCTCGTGCAGATAGCTGCGCCATTCGGTGAAGTCGGGCGGAAAGAAGTCCTTGGCGAACTGGCCCATGTTGCCGGAGTCGCTGAGCAGGTCCAGCGGACGCATGTCGGCGCTGTGCCATGCGCCGCCCAACACCGCAAGCAGCGCGATCCAGCCGAGCAGCGACAGCCAGCTACGCTTGCCGGCAGCAGGCGCGGGATGACGCGCCGCCTGGGCGTCGAGCGCTTCGCTCGCGCGCACCGGCGACGTGATCAGATCGACCGTGTTCATTGCTTCGATTGCGCGGTGTTCAGCGCGCTCAGCTTCGCGTCGAGTGCGGCCAATTGGGTTTTGCGATCGTCATCGGAGAGATGCGCGTCGCTCTCGATCTTCTGCTTCTGCTGGTACAAGGCGACCTGACGGATCGGCAGCAACTGCGCATCCGACGATGCCGCGAAGCCGCTGTAACCGGTAATCGCCGCCATCACCGCTTTTTCGTGCGGATCGGTCTTCGCGTAGTTCAGGAAGAAGTTGCGCAGCTTGTCCTTGGTGGCTTGCGGCAGATCCTTGCGCCACACCAGCGGATCCGACGGAATCAGCGGCGACTTCCACAGCACACGCACTTGCGCGAACTTGTCCGGGTGTTCTTTCTTCAGCGTGTCGAGCATCTCGGTATTGTTGGTCGCGATGTCGATCTTGTTGTTCACCACTGCCAGCAGATTCGCTTCGTGGCTCGACGGCAGCATGGTCTTGAACGAAGTGTTGACCGGCGTGTTGTGCTTGGCGAACAGGTAGTAGCCGGGAATCAGCGTGCCCGAGGTGGAATTCGGATCGCCGAAACCGAGCGTGACGTCCTTCGTATTCTTGAACACGTCGTCGAGCGTCTTGAAGCGGCTGTTCACGTTCGTGATCAGCACCGAGTAGTAACCGGCATCGCCGTTCGCATACTGGATCTTCGCGAACACTTCGCCTTGCGCGCGGTCCACCGCCTCGATCGCCGACGCATTGCCGAAATAGCCGACCTGTACCTTGTTAAAGCGCATGCCTTCGATGATGCCGGCGTAGTCCGTCGCGAAGAACGCCTTGACGTTCAGGCCGGTCTGCTTGTTCATGTCCTGAATCAGCGGCTCCCAGCGCTGTTTCAGCACGGAGGAGGAATCGGTCGAGATGATGCCGAGGTTGAGGTCTTCGGCTTGCGCGGTAGAGACAGCAGCAAAAGCGGCCGCGCCGACGGCCAGCGTGATCAATGAACGCAGGAATTTCATTGTTTGAGATCCGGTTGAGTTGACAGACTGAATGGGCGCGCTCAGTTCGAGTGCGCCGGATTGAGAGCGAACGCGTAGCGCGTCGAAGCAGATGCGGCGTTCTGAAGCGGAGTGCCGCCGGCGGCATTTTTTGCGTCGATATCGTCCGCGCTTTGAGCGGATTCATCGAGTAGTTCGCGGGCATCGTCGCCGTAGAGTTTCTTGAGCAGGGCCGGTGTGAGCGCGGCGGAGGGGCCATCGTAGACCACCTTGCCGCGGCGCAGCGCGATCGTGCGCGGGCAGTACTGCATCGCGATGTCGACCTGATGCAGCGACACCAGCACCGTGAGTTGATGCTCGATGTTCAGCGTGCGCAGCATCTCCATCACGCGGCGCGACGACTCGGGGTCGAGCGAGGCGATCGGTTCATCGGCGAGCACGATGCGCGCGCGCTGCACCAGCGCACGGGCGAGCGCCGCGCGTTGCTGCTGCCCGCCGGAGAGATTGGCGGCGCGTTCGCGCGCATGTTCGCCGATGCCGACTTCGTTCAACGCGGCCATCGACAACGCCCGCTCGGCGCGCGGAAAACGGCCGCTGAGACGGCGCCACCAAGGCAGCCGCGCGAGCGCGCCGATCAGCACATTGGTTTCGACGGAGAGGCGGTTCACCAGATTGAATTGCTGAAATACGAAGCCGATGTCGCGGCGAATGCTGCGCACTTCCCGCACGATGCGGCCGTTCTGCTGAATCGGCCGGCCCAGAATCGCGATCTGCGACGGCTGCGCGTCGGACGCCGTGAAGCCCGCGATATGGCGCAGCAGCGTCGACTTGCCCGAGCCGGAGGCGCCGATCAACGCAACCATTTCGCCCGGTTCGACGCGCAGATCGATTTCGTCCAGCGCCTTGCGGCCGTTGCTGAACGTCTTGCTCAACCGTTCGATACGAATTGCTTCCCGAATTGCTTCCATGAATACCCCTTGATGCATCCGGCCGCTGCCGGCATGTGTGGGGCTCATTCTAGAAAGCGTCTGTGACGGTTGAGTGAAGGCATCGCAACGTCTAGACGACTATATCTTCTCGTGTCTTCTTTTGCGTCGGCGGAAAGACAAATTGGAGTCATCCGTTCGAATGGAAAATGACATGGGTGTGACATGATTCGCATCGGCCCGCGCCACTTCAGCATGTTGGCGCCCGGCCAGGCTATATTGCGTGAATCGGTGTGCCGTCCCCATTAACCTTGCAATTGCTCGCGACATCGTCATGCAGCCTCTGAGCTTCCTTCCCGACAGTTTTGCGGAGTACGAAGATCTCAGGACGATCCTCGAGCAGGGCAGCGCGAGCTTCGCGATCCGCACCGTCTGCGAGACGACGGTGCGCGGCCGGCCATTCGCCGTTCAGACCGCGAGCATCGGTTCGACCGATCCACAAGCGCCGGCAATCGGCTTTTTTGCCGGCATTCACGGGCTCGAGCGGATCGGCTCGCAACTTGTGCTCGACTATATGCGCGCGCTGCTTGCGCGGCTCGAATGGGACGAACTGCTGGTGCGCCAATTGCAGTCGATTCGTCTGATCTTTATGCCGATCGTCAATCCGGGCGGAATGTGGGCGGCCACGCGCGCCAACCCGAACGGCGTGGACCTGATGCGCAATGCGCCGCAGAACGCCGACGAACGCGTGCCTCTGCTCGCCGGCGGCCAGCGCGTGGGCGCGTGGCTGCCGTGGTATCGCGGCCGCGAGGGCGCGCCGATGGAACCCGAGGCTTCCGCGCTCCTGCGGGTGGTCGAAACCGAACTGGCCACGCGGCCATTGAGCATCGCGCTCGATTGCCATTCGGGCTACGGCTGGAGCGACAGTATCTGGTTTCCGTACGCACGCACCCGCAAAGTGATGCCGCATTTGCCGGAAATGTACGTGCTGAAGACCATGTTCGAACGCGCGCATCCCCACCATGGCTACGCATTCGAACCACAGAGCCATCAATATCTGTTGCACGGCGATCTGTGGGACTTCGCTTACGACCGCACGCCCGCGCCCAACGTCTTTCTGCCGATGACCCTCGAACTCGGATCCTGGCTGTGGATCAAGAAGAATCCGCGCCAGTTGTTTTCGCGTCAGGGCATGTTCAATCCGGTGAAGGCGCATCGCACGGCGCGGGTGCTGCGGCGTCATGCGAACCTGCTCGACTTTCTGGCGCGCGCGGCCTTCTCGTCGCAACGCTGGCTGCCGCAAGGCAATCGTCGCGAGCAATTGCTGCAAAGCGCGATCGACCATTGGTATAAACCGGAAAGCGTATGAGTACGTGGATCCTGCTACGCGGACTCACGCGTGAAATCCGCCACTGGGGCCGCTTGCCCGGCTTGCTGCATGGCGCGGTCAATGAATCGGCCCTTCACATGGGTGTGCCCGGCCGTCTGCTGCTGCTCGATCTGCCGGGCAACGGCGAATTCACCCACTTGCGCGCGCCGTCGACGGTCGCCGACATGGTCGGCTTCGTGCGAAATGCTGCTCTGCAAAGCGGCATGCCCGGGCCGTACTGCGTGCTGGCGATGTCGCTCGGCGGCATGGTGGCGACGGACTGGGCGCAGCGGCATCCCTACGAGATCGAACGGCTGGTGCTGATCAACACGAGCATGCGGCCGTTCAGCCAGATGCAGGAGCGCTTGCGCCCTTCGGCATGGCCGGACCTGCTCGGCGTGGTCGCGCACTGGCGCGACGCGCCGCGCGCGGAACACGGCATTCATCGGCTGACGTGTAACAACGTGGAAACGCTGGGCGACGATCTCGACACCTGGAGCCGCATTCGCCGCAGCGCGCCCGTGAGCCGTGGCAATGCACTACGGCAACTCTGGGCCGCGGCACGTTTCACTGCGGACGCGGCGCGACCGGAGTGCCCGTTGCTGATTCTTTCTTCGAGAGCCGACAAGCTGGTCGATCCCGTGTGCTCGGCGAAGCTCGCGGCGGCGTGGGGCGCCCTGCATTGCGAGCATCCGTGGGCCGGCCACGACCTGCCGCACGACGACCCGGCGTGGACCAGCGAGCAGGTTCGCGCGTGGCTCGCGCAGGAGCACGCGGTTCCGGGAGCCGTGCTTTAAACGGCCGGACGCGCCGTGGCGGCGCATTCAGCGGCAGCGGGTATAACCTAAGTGCGGTCATCCGTCGCATGCCGGTCGGCAGGTGCATAATTCCTCTTCAGACGATGCATGCGAATCAAGCGAGTATCAAGCGATACCCGCCATTGCCGCCCAGCCGGGGGAGTTGATCATGCAAGCAAAGAACGAAGAAGCCGTCACGCACTTGCTGAACGATGTCGTCGAATTTGCGCGAGGGCGCCTGCCCGAGCCAACCTTCAAGGTCGTCGAGACCTTTCTGCGGCACTACTACGATTTCGTCGACGCCGACGATCTGCAAAGCCGCTCGATTGCCGATCTTTACGGCGCGGCGCTCGCGCACTGGCAAACGGCGCAACGCTTCGTGCCCGGTGCCGAACGGCTGCGCGTCTATAACCCGATTCTCGAACAGCACGGCTGGCACTCCGATCACACGGTGATCGAGATCGTCAATGACGACATGCCGTTTCTGGTCGATTCCGTCTCGATGGCGGTCAACCGGCAGGGCCTCGCGCTGCATTCCGTCGTGCATCCGGTGTTTCGCATCTGGCGTGCGCCCGACGGCAGTATCGCGCGGCTGATCCAGGGTGCCGAAGAAGCGACCGATACGCGCTCGCAGTTGACCTCGTTCATCCACTTCGAGGTGGACCGTTGCGGCGATGCCGCAAAACTCGACGCGCTGCGTGACGAAATCGCCAAGGTGTTGCGCGACGTGCGGGCGGCCGTCGAAGACTGGCCGAAGATCGTCGAACTCGCGCGCGTCACGATCAAAGGCATGAAAGCCGGCGAGGGCGGACCAGAAGGTCTGGAAGCACGCGCGTTCCTCGAATGGATGGTGGCCGATCATTTCACCTTTCTCGGCCAGCGCGATTACGAACTGGTGCAGCACGATATCGGCTACGGCCTGCGCGCGGTGCCGGGTTCGGGTCTGGGCATTCTGCGCGATGCATTGCGGCCCGCCGGCGCCGCCGAGATCACACCCTTGCCGCCGGCCGCGGCTGAGATCATTTCCGGTTCGTCGCCGATCTTTCTGACCAAGGCCAATTCGCGGGCTACCGTGCACCGGCCGGGCTATCTGGACTATGTCGGCATCAAGATGGCCGGCCCTGACGGCAAGGTGACCGGCGAGCGGCGTTTCATCGGTCTCTATACATCCACGGCGTATTTCGTGTCCGCCGCGGAGATTCCGATCGTGCGGCGCAAATGCGCGAATATCGTGAGACGAGCCGGATTCCTGCCAAAAGGTCATCTCGCGAAATCGCTGGTCACGGTGCTGGAAACCTATCCACGCGACGAACTCTTTCAGGCCGAAGAGAACCAGCTCTACGATATCGCGCTAGGCGTGCTGCGTTTGCAGGAGCATCAGCGCACCCGGCTGTTCGTACGGCGCGACCGCTTCGATCGTTTCGTCTCGTGCCTCGTGTTCGTGCCGCGCGACAAGTACAACACCGATCTGCGCCAGCGCATCGCCAATCTGCTGGCCGACGCGTTCAACGGCGAGAGTGTCGAGTTCACGCCGCTGCTGTCGGAGTCCACGCTGGCGCGCATTCACTTCGTCGTGCACGCGAAGCCGGGCGGCATGCCCAACGTCGAAACGCGCGAACTGGAAGCGCGGCTCGTGCAGGTCTCACGCCGCTGGCAGGACGATCTCGCCGATGCGTTGCTCGACGCCTTCGGCGAAGAGCAGGGCAACCGTCTGCTGCAACACTACGGCGATTCGTTCCCCGCCGGCTATCGCGACGATTATCCCGCCCGCACGGCGGTGCGCGATATCGAACTGATCGAACGCGTGCAAGGCAGCGAGCGGCTCGCCATGAACCTGTACCGCCCGATCGAATCGGGCCCGCGCGCGTTTCGCTTCAAGGTGTATCGCGCGGGTTTGCCGATCGCCTTGTCGCGCAGTTTGCCGATGCTCGAACATCTCGGCGTGCGTGTCGATGAAGAGCGGCCCTATCTGATCGAGGCGCTGGGCGCGACGCCCGCGTGGATTCACGACTTCGGCCTCGAACTCGCGGACGACGCGGAGTTCGACATCGAGCGCGTGAAGGATCTCTTCGAAGAAGCGTTCGAGCAGGTGTGGACCGGCGCGATTGAAAGCGACGATTTCAATCGGCTCGTGTTGCGCGCGCAATTGAATGCGCGCGAGGTGACGATCCTGCGCGCGTACGCGAAGTATTTGCGGCAGGTGGGCTCGACCTTCAGCGACGCGTACATCGAACGCGCGGTGACCGGCAATCCGGCGATAGCGCGCATGCTGGTGGAACTGTTCATCGCGCGCTTCGATCCGGTATTGGGCGAGACGCGCGAGGCGCGCGTCGACGGCTGGCTGCGCTCGATCGACAGCGCGCTCGACCAGGTGCCGAATCTCGACGAAGACCGCATACTGCGGCAATTTCTCGGCGTCATCAAAGCCACCAAGCGGACGAACTACTATCGCTTCGATGCAGACGGACATCCAAAGCCGTATCTGTCCTTCAAGTTCGATCCCGCGCAGGTGCCCGGCTTGCCCGAGCCGAAACCGATGTTCGAAATCTGGGTGTACTCGCCGCGCGTGGAAGGCGTGCATTTGCGCGGCGGACGCGTGGCGCGCGGCGGCCTGCGCTGGTCGGACCGGCGCGAGGACTTCCGCACGGAAGTGCTCGGCCTGATGAAGGCGCAGATGGTGAAGAACGTGGTGATCGTGCCGGTCGGTTCGAAGGGCGGCTTCGTGGTGAAGAATCCGCCGCCGCAATCCGAACGCGACGCATGGATGCGTGAAGGCATTGCCTGCTATCAGACTTTCCTGCGCGGCCTGCTCGACCTGACCGACAATCTTGCCGTCACGAGAGTGGTGCCGCCGCCCGACGTGGTGCGCCACGATCCCGACGATCCCTATCTGGTGGTCGCCGCCGACAAAGGCACGGCCACGTTCTCCGACTACGCGAACGCGATCTCGCAGGAATACGGTTTCTGGCTCGACGACGCTTTTGCATCGGGCGGCTCGGTCGGCTATGACCACAAGAAAATGGCCATCACCGCGCGCGGTGCATGGGAGTCGGTCAAACGGCACTTCCGCGAAATGGGCGTGGATACGCAGACCATGGACTTCACGGTGGTCGGCGTGGGCGATATGTCGGGCGACGTGTTCGGCAACGGCATGCTGTTGTCGCCGCATATCAAGCTGGTGGCCGCGTTCGACCATCGGCATATCTTTCTCGATCCGAATCCCGATCCGGCGGCCAGTCTTGCCGAGCGCGGGCGCCTGTTCGTTCTCGACCGCTCGAGTTGGGCCGACTACGACCCTTCGCTGATCTCGGCGGGCGGCGGCGTGTTTCCGCGCAGCGCCAAGACCATTCCTCTTTCGCCGGCGGTGCAGTCGGTGCTCGGCATCAGCGCGCCGGCGCTCGCGCCCGCTGAATTGATGCGCGCGATACTGCAGGCGCCGGTCGATCTGCTGTACAACGGCGGCATCGGCACCTATGTGAAGGCGAGCCGCGAAACGCATCTGCAAGTCGGCGACCGCGCCAACGACGCGATCCGTGTCAACGGCGCCGATCTGCATTGCAAGGTCGTGGCCGAAGGCGGCAATCTCGGTCTCACGCAGCTCGGGCGCATCGAGTTCGCGCAGCGCGGCGGCCGGATCAATACCGACGCGATCGACAACTCCGCGGGTGTGGACTGCTCGGACCACGAGGTCAACATCAAGATTCTGTTGGGGCTCGTCGTCTCCGATGGCGAAATGACGGAGAAGCAACGCAACGCACTGCTCGCCGAAATGACCGACGAAGTCGGCTTGCTCGTGTTGCAGGACAACTACTACCAGACGCAGGCGCTGTCGATTGCGGGCCGCTACGGCGTCGAATTGCTCGATGCGGAAGCGCGCCTGATGCGCTACCTCGAACGTGCGGGGCGTCTGAATCGCGTGATCGAGTTTCTGCCGACCGACGAAGAAGTCGCCGAACGGCAGGCCGCAAAACAAGGGCTCACCACGCCGGAGCGCGCCGTGCTGCTCGCCTACAGCAAGATGTGGCTGTACGACGCGCTGCTCGAATCGTCGATACCGGAAGACCCGCTCGTCAGCGACATGCTGGTCGAATACTTTCCGAAGCCGTTGCGGCAGCGCTTCAGCGAGCCGATGCAGCGCCACCCGCTGCGCCGCGAAATTCTCGCGACGCATCTGACCAACGCGTTGGTGAATCGGGTGGGTTGCGAGTTCGTGCACCGGTTGATGGAGGAAACCGACGCGCAGCCCGGCGACATCGTGCGGGCCTGCATCATGGCGCGCGACGTGTTCGATCTCGACGACGTCTGGCGCAGTATCGACGCGCTCGACAACCGCGTCGCCGACGACATCCAGGCGCGCATGTTCGTCGAAGTCGCGCGGCTCGTCGAGCGGTCCGCGCTGTGGTTCCTGCGGCAATTGCAATCGGGCGCGGTCAGCGACCGCGACGTGGCCGGCCTGCTCGCGCGTTGCCGCGACGCGGCGCAACGCCTTGCGCCGCAATGGCCTGCGCTGTTGCCGAACGCCGATCTCGAAGCGCTCTCCGAGCGGCAGCGCGTGTTCGCGGACGCCGGCGTGGATAGCGAATTGGCGGTGCGGATCGCGAGCGGCGAGATTTCGGCTGCGTTGCTCGATATCGCCGAAGTGGCGTCGACCTCCGGGCGCAGTCTCGAACTGGTGGCCGGTGTCTATTTCGCTCTCGGCACGCTGCTGAATTCCGGCTGGATCAGTGAACGCGCGGCCGCGTTGCCGGCGCCCACACACTGGGACATGCTGGCGCGAGCGACGGCACTGGCCGACATCGCGCGTCTCAAACGCGCGTTGACGACGAGCGCATTGGCCAACGCTGACGAAGCATCCACACCCGAGGCACTGGTCGAGGCATGGCGTGAGAAGCGCACCGCGCAACTGGAACGCTACGCGCGCCTCCTGGCCGATCTGCGGGCCACCGGCGGCGCGAGTCTGTCGATGCTGCTGGTGATCGTGCGTGAAATGGCGGCGCTCGAAAGGGCATAACACGGCGCAAGGCGAGGGCAGACGAACGAGGTAGAGCGCAAGCGGAGCGCGGTGCAAACAACACCCGGTTGGACGCATGCCGCCCGGCATGGCCATAATACGGGCTGTTGTTCACCGAAAGCTCTTTGCAAACTCACGGACGCCTTCCACGACGATGAAAGAAGAATCGCCGAAAGCCATTTTCTATGCGCTCGCCGCCAACCTCGGCATTGCCATCTGCAAGTTCGCGGCTGCCGCGTTCACCGGCTCCGGCTCGATGTTCGCCGAGGCCATCCACTCGACCGCCGACTGCGGCAATCAATTGCTGTTGCTCTTCGGTCTGCGTGAAGCGCGCAAGCCGGCGAGCCCGCTGCATCCCATGGGCGGCGGGCGCGAGATCAACTTCTATTCGCTGCTGGTCGCGCTTCTGCTGTTCTTTGTCGGCGGCGCGTTCTCGGTGTATGAGGGCGTGCATCGTCTGTTCGTGCACGAGCCGTTGCAGTATGCCTATGTGGCGCTGGTGGTGCTCGGCGTGTCGGTGGTGCTCGAGGCGCTCTCCTTGTGGGGCGCCCTCAAGGAAATCCGCAAGACGCATCCCGACAAAAGCATGTGGCGCTGGTTTCGGGAGACGCGCGAATCCGAACTGCTGGTGGTAGCGGGCGAGGATATCGCCGCGCTGGCGGGCCTGGCGATGGCCTTCGTGGCCGTGCTGCTCACCATGATGACCGGCAATCCTGTCTACGACGCGTTGGGTTCCATCGGCGTCGGCTTGCTGCTGATGCTGATTGCGTGGCTGGTGGCGCGTGAAGTGAAGTCGATGATCGTCGGCGAATCGGCAAGCCCCGAAGTGCGGCGCGCCATCGAGGCGCATCTGCGCGGGCGCACCGAGATTCGCAGCATTATCAATATGATTACGCTGCAATGGGGCCGTCATGTGGTCGTGGCCGTGCAGGCGGAAATGATCGACTACGCGAGCGGCCGCGCGATGGTCGATGCGATCAACGTGATCGAAGCGGACTTGCAGGCCACGTTCCCGCAAGTCCGCTGGGTGTTTTTCGAACCCGAGGTGCCGCGCATTTGAGCGGCACGTGCGTCGCTTACTGGAACCCGGCCACCGCGTGCGGCACGTACAGTTCTTCAAGCTGGCGGATTTCGTCCGCGCTCAGGTTCAAGGAGAGCGCGGCCACCGCGTCGTCGAGATGATGCAGCTTGGTCGCTCCGACGATTGGCGCGGTGATCGGCTTCTTCTGCAACACCCACGCCAGCGCCACTTGGGCATGCGGCACGCCGCGCTCCCTGGCGATCTGGCTGACCCGTTCGACGATCCGCCGATCCGCGTCTTCCGTCTGCGCATAGAGCGTGCGGCCGAATTCATCGGTCTCGGAGCGTGCGCTTTCGGTGTTCCAGTCGCGCGTCAGGCGGCCGCGCGCGAGCGGGCTCCACGGAATCACGCCGATACCTTCGCTTTCGCACAGCGGCAGCATTTCGCGCTCTTCTTCGCGATATAGCAGATTCACGTAGTTCTGCATCGTCACGAAGCGCGTCCAGCCGTTCTTCTCAGCCACATGCAACGCCTTGGCGAACTGCCAGGCATACATGGACGATGCACCGATGTAGCGCGCCTTGCCGGCCTTCACGACATCGTGCAGCGCTTCCATGGTTTCTTCGATCGGCGTGCCGTAGTCCCAGCGATGGATCTGGTACAGGTCCACGTAGTCCGTGCCGAGGCGTCTGAGGCTGTGGTCGATCTCGGACATGATCGCCTTGCGCGACAGGCCGGCGCCGTTCGGGCCCGGATGCATGCGGCTATTCACCTTGGTGGCCAGCACGATCTCGTCGCGCTTCGCAAAGTCCTTGAGCGCCCGGCCGACGATTTCCTCGCTCGTACCGTCGGAATAGACGTTGGCGGTGTCGAAGAAATTGATGCCGTGATCGAGCGCCTGTTTGATGAAGGGGCGCGCGGCCTCATCGTCGAGCGACCAGGGATGCGTGCCGCGAGACGGCACGCCGTAGCTCATGCAGCCGAGACAAAGACGCGATACATCAAGGCCGGTGCGGCCGAGTTTCACATAGTCCATCGTGGTGCTCCTGTTGTGAAGTGCACAAAGGCGGTGCGCTGGGGACTATTGATTATAAGAAAACGCCGAAGAAAGCGTGCTGAACCGATTCGCATGGTTTTGCCCTACTGCGTTCAGAAACGTCGATCGATACCGCATCGTGTAGTGGAAAATAATTTCTTCGCACCTATACTTCTTCCGGCTTGAAAGCAGCACTTTCTCCCAACCTGCATCACAAGCAAAAAAAGGAAGATCACGATGCTGACTCGCTCAATCGGCGCCGTCTGCGCCATTACCCTCGCGGCTTGCGCGGCCTTTTCGTCCGGACCGGCCAGTGCGGACGACAACGACGGTTTCTCGCACGGCGACGGCGGCTCGCGCGGGCAGCCCGTCAAGGTGATGATCATTTCGATGTTCGGGCCGGAGGGGCAGGTATGGCTCGATAACCTCGGACCCTGGCGCGAGATTGCGGTGGACGGCTTGTCGCCCGATTACCCCACCGTCCATTGCAACAAGCAGGACGTGTGCGTGATGACCACCGGCATGGGGCATAGCAACGCCGCTGCGTCGATCATGGCGCTGACGTTCTCGCCGCGTTTCGATTTGCGGCATACGTACTTCATGGTCGCCGGCATTGCCGGGATCGATCCGCAGCAGGGCACGGTGGGCTCCGCCGCGTGGGCGAATTATCTGGTCGACTTCGGGATTCAATGGGAGATCGACGGGCGCGAGATTCCGCCCGGCTGGGATACCGGCTACCTTGGCATCAACACCACGAGTCCTTCGGCCAAGCCGCCGCTCGACTACCGCACCGAAGTGTTCCAGTTGAACCCCCGGCTCGCGCATACGGCGTTCGCCTTGTCTCGCAACGTGACGCTTTCCGATAACCCGCAGGCTCAGGCTGCACGGGCGAAGTACTCGTACGCACCAGCCAATCGGCCGCCGACTGTCATTCAATGCGATACGCTGGCCGGTGATACGTGGTGGTCAGGCACGCTCCTCGGCCAGAGAGCCCGCGACTGGACCAAGATTCTGACCGATGGAAAGGGCGTCTACTGCACCACGCAGCAGGAGGACAACGCCACTTACGAGGCGCTCAAGCGCGCGGCTTCAGTCCATAAAGTCGATTTGAATCGCGTTGCCGTGTTGCGGGCGGGCTCCGATTTCGACCGGCCCTACGACGGGCAGACGAGTGCGGACAACTTGCTGAACTATGCCGCGCAAGGCGGCTTTACGATCGCCATCCAGAACCTGTTTCTCTCGGGCAATCCGCTCGTGCAGGATATCTCCACACACTGGGGCGAGTGGCGCGACGGCGTGCCGAGGCGCTAGGTCTTTGCAAATGCGACTGTGCCCGCGGACCGGGTCCGCGGGCACTTGCTGCTACTTTCGACACTTAGTGTTGCGGCGCGCGGTACGGCGTCCACACAGGGGTGTCGGTATCCCAATGGTCGAGTTCCGAGGGTGTCATGATGAGCTCCTTTTTGAAGAGTGCATGAATGGCGCCGCAACGACTATTTCTTTTGGAAACCGAATCATTGCGGCAAGCTGGTTTTACTGTCCGTTGGCCACACGCGTGACGTCGCCGCTCGTATCTTCCTGCAGCGCGATGCGTTCGGCCTGGGTTTGACCGATCAGGCCTTTGTTCGGATACGTCGTGCGATTCAGTGCGGGCAGCGAGCCGTCGCGATAGGCCGCGACGAGTTCGGCCTTCACTTCTTCACGCGTCTTCGCGCTGGCGGTCGGGGTCGGCAGCGTTTCATAAGTGCCGGCGCGGCCAATGCCGCCGCTGCTGCTTTGTGCAAACACCGGTGCGCTCACGAGCAGCGAAAGAGCCAGACCTGCTAAGAGATTGCGTTTCATGATTCACTCCTGTCGATTCGTTTGCAGCACGAGCGGCGCTGCGACAGGGTGAAATGTAGACTTTGAGGCAGTGTGGATAAATCGCGCTTTCGCGAAATGAATTGTCGCGATTTCGGAACAATCGCGCTAACGCCTCGTGAAACGCCTTGCCGGCGTTGTCGCAAATGAAAACCGCGGCATTAGAGCCGCGGTTGGAATTCACTGTTCCAGATTCTGTCCTTCAACTCGCGCGTATCAAGCGACCCATTCCGTTATTACCGGCGTGTCGAGCATCGGAGCAGACTCTCGTTCTTCGAAAGTGCGCTTCGTACACGTTGCGTCGAGACTGCCACGTCCACTCAATAACGGACAACGGTCGAACAGCTCCGCGATCCAGTCTACGAAAACGCGGACTTTAGGCGACAGATGCCGGCTGTGCGGATAGACTGCGGAAATTGGCATCGGCAAAGGTTTCAGCTCCGGCAGTACTTCCACCAGTTGGCCCGAACGCAGATGCGGCAGCACCATGAAGAGCGCAGGCTGAATCAGGCCGAAGCCTTCCAACCCGCAAGTCACGTAGGCGTCCGCGTCGTTCACCGAGACGATGCTCTTCATTTTCACTTCGACTTCTTTGCCATCAACCATGAAGGCCCAATCGATCGTGCGCCCCGTGCGGCTCGAAAAGTAATTGACTGCTTTGTGATTCTCCAGGTCGTCGAGCGAAGTCGGCATGCCCGCGCGCTCGATGTAATCGGGGGCCGCGCAGGTCACGCCCTCGAACAAACCGATCCGACGCGCCACCAGCGAGGAATCCTGTAGCGCGCCGACCCGCACCACGCAATCCACGCCTTCCTGCAGCAGGTCAACCGGCCGGTCCGTCAGGCCGAGTTGCAGGTCGATGTCCGGATAGCGCGTGTGGAATTCACACAGCGAAGGAATCACCAGCAAGCGGCCGATCGACCCCGGCATGTCGATGCGCAGCTTGCCGTGCGGCTTTTTATTGCCGCTCTGAAAACTGGCCTCGGTCTCTTCGACGTCCGCGAGAATGCGCACGCAGCGTTCGTAGTACGCCGCGCCGTCCGGCGTGAGCGACAAACGGCGCGTGGTCCGATGCATCAGACGCGTGCCGAGGAACGCTTCGAGGTTCTGAATAATCGTGGTGACCGATGCGCGCGGCAGGTCGAGCGTTTCCGCTGCGCGGGTAAAGCTGTTGGTGTCGACGACACGCGTGAACACTTGCATGGCCTGAAGCCGGTCCATTGCAGACCTCCAATAGGGGCTGGCGCACTGAGCAGGAATGGACTCCACCGCGAATCCGCAGACAATCGCATTCGATTGTTCAGGGGCGCCGAATTGTGTTGCCGGATTATAGGCATTTATTTACGAGTCTGCCGAACCCACAATTCGCACCATTGAAGTTCTATGCGCATTGCGCGGCTCGACATGCAAGCATTTAAACCGCCGTACTCCTTTGTGCCCGCCGGCAGCAGCCCGGCAGAGGCCGACAGCACGGCACTCGAAGTCACTGACGTGCAGATCGAAGGGCACGCGCAGGACATCACGTTGCGTCTGTACCGGCAGGAAAAGAAAACCGCACTGCCGGTACTGCTTTATTTCCACGGTGGTGGATTTACGAAGGGATCGATCGACCAGGCCGACTTCGCCTCGCGGTATTTCGCAGAACACTTACCGGCCCTGGTCGTATCGGTCGATTACTCGCTGGCGCCGCAGTTTCCGTTTCCCGCCGCGCCTGAAGACGCGCACCGCGCGGCGCTGTGGGTGCAAACGCGGGCGCGTGCGTTCGGCGGCAACAGCAAGAAGGTCGGCGTAGCCGGCCACGATGCGGGCGGGCAATTGGCCAATTGCCTCGCTTTCATCGCGCGGGATCGCGGTGACGTGCGCATTTCCGCGCAGGCGCTGTTCGGGCCGATGCTCGATCCGAGCCTCACGCGTCTGGGCGACGAAAAGCGCCTCGGCTCGGACATCACCGCGAAAGAGTGCGCGGCGTGTTATCGCGCGTATCTGCCGCAAGCGTCGCAGCGCATGCATCCGTATGCCGCGCCGCTCGAATCGTCGCGGCTCGCGGGCCTGCCGGCCACGCTGATCGCGACGGCGCAAAACGACGTGCTGCATGTGGAAGCGGAGAAATACGCCAGCAGTCTGATCGACGCCGGCGTGCTGACCCAGGTGGTCCGCTATCCGAGTGTCTCGCATGCCGCGTTGGCCGATCATCCGCCCGCTTTGCAGGAAGCGGTGCGATTTTTTCAGTGGCGCTTCGATGCGCGCGCCCATCGCTGAAACAGAAATAAGCAGAACTTTAATCAACGATCTCGGGAGCTTCACATGACTATCCTTCCTCTTTCCCGTCGCCGTGTGGCGATTGCCGCACTCGCCGTCATCGTCGTGGCCGGGCTGGGCACGTTCGGCGCGATTCGCGTGGACGCGAGCTCGCCCGCCGCGCCGACCATCGTGCCGGAAGTCGATGTGGCCACGGTGGTGCAAAAAACGATCACCGACTGGCAGAGCTATTCGGGCCGTCTCGAAGCCGTCGAGAAAGTGGACGTGCGTTCGCAGGTGCCGGGCACGATCGTGTCCGTCAACTTCAAGGACGGTGCACTCGTGAAGAAAGGCGACACGCTGTTCGTGATCGACCCGCGTCCGTACGCCGCCGAAGTGGATCGCGCCGAAGCGCAGCTCGCCGCCGCGCAGGCGCGCACGGGCTACACGCAAAGCGATTGGGAGCGCGCACAGCGTCTTATCACCGATAACGCGATCGCCAAGCGTGACTATGACGAGAAGCAGAACGCCGCGCGTGAAGCGAGTGCCAACCTGAAGGCCGCGCAAGCCGCGCTCGAAACCGCCCGCATCAATCTCGGCTACACGAAGATTGTCGCGCCGGTTTCGGGCCGCGTGTCGCGCGCGGAAATCACGGTGGGCAACGTGATCTCGGCGGGCGCGACCGCGGCGCCGCTGACCACGCTGGTGTCGGTGTCGCCGATCTACGCATCGTTCGACGCGGACGAACAAACCTACCTGCAATACCTGAGCCGCGCGAAAGACGGCAGCAAGGTGCCGGTGGAACTCGGTCTCGCGGATGAAAGCGGCTACTCGCGCAGCGGCGTGATCGAGTCGGTGGACAATCGCCTCGACACGTCGTCGGGCACGATCCGCGTGCGTGCGCGTTTCGATAACCAGGACGGCGCGCTGATTCCTGGCTTGTATGCGCGCGTGAAAGTGGGCGGCAGCGAACCGCATCCGGCGCTGTTGATCGACGACGCCGCGGTGGGCACCGATCAGGACAAGAAGTTCGTGCTGGTGGTCGATCAGGGCAATCACGTCGTGTATCGCTCGATCGACGTGGGCGGCATGCAGGGCAATCTGCGCGTGGTGAAGGGCGGCCTGAAAGCGACTGACCGGATCGTCGTGAACGGCATCCAGCGTGTGCGTCCGGGCGATTCGGTGCGCGCACATATGGTGCCGATGACGACGGATGACGATCCGAACAGCGCACCGCTCGCACAGAAGCCGACGCAACCGCAGTCGCAGCCGCAATCGCAGGCCCAATCGCAGACGCGCACCAAAGCGGACAAGAATTCGTGAGCCTCGCGCGCCGCGGCCCGACTGCGCGGCGCATGCTCCAACGTTAAGAGCTTCCCATGAACATATCCAAATTCTTCATCGATCGGCCGATCTTTGCCGGCGTGTTGTCGGTATTGATCCTGCTGGGCGGCATCATTGCGCTCTTCAAGCTGCCGATTTCGGAGTACCCGGAAGTGGTCCCGCCTTCGGTGGTGGTACACGCGCAATATCCGGGCGCCAATCCGAAAGTGATCGCCGAAGCGGTCGCGGCGCCGCTCGAAGAGCAGATCAACGGCGTCGAGAACATGCTGTACATGCAGTCGCAGGCGAATAGCGACGGCAATCTCACGCTCACGGTGACCTTCAAGCTCGGCACCAATCCGGACCTCGCGACGCAGCTCGTGCAGAACCGCGTCAACCAGGCGCTGCCGCGTCTGCCGGAAGACGTGCAGCGCCTCGGCGTCACGACGATCAAGAGCTCGCCCACGCTCACCATGGTGGTCCACCTGATCTCGCCGAACAATCGCTACGACATGACGTATCTGCGCAACTACGCGCTGCTGAACGTCAAGGACCGCCTTGCACGGATTCAGGGCGTCGGCGAAGTGCAGTTGTGGGGTTCGGGCGACTACGCGATGCGCGTCTGGCTCGATCCGCAGAAAGTGGCGCAGCGCGGTTTGACGGCGACCGAAGTGGTCAATGCGATCCGTGAGCAGAACATTCAGGTGGCGGCCGGTGTGATCGGCGCATCGCCTTCGGTGCCGGGCACGCAATTGCAGCTGTCGGTGAATGCGCGCGGCCGTCTGAGGACTGAGGGCGAATTCGGCGACATCATCGTCAAGACCACGCCGGACGGCGGCGTGACCTATCTGAAAGATATTGCGCGGATCGAACTCGCAGCGTCGGAATACGGCCTGCGTTCGCTGCTCGATAACAAGCCGGCTGTGGCGCTCGCCATCAACCAGGCGCCGGGCGCGAACTCGCTCGCGATTTCCGATCAGGTGCGCTCCGCGATGAAGGAACTCGCGGAAGACATGCCGGCGGGCGTCGAATACAAGATCGTCTACGACCCGACGCAGTTCGTGCGCTCGAGTATCGAGGCGGTCGTGCATACGCTGCTCGAAGCGATTGCGCTGGTGGTGATCGTCGTGATCGTATTCCTGCAGACGTGGCGTGCTTCGATCATTCCGTTGATTGCTGTGCCGGTGTCGATCGTCGGGACGTTCTCGTTGCTGCTCGCGTTCGGGTTTTCGATCAACGCGTTGTCATTGTTCGGCATGGTGCTCGCCATCGGGATCGTGGTGGACGATGCGATCGTGGTGGTGGAGAACGTCGAGCGGAATATCGAAAACGGGCTGAGTGCGCGCGACGCGACCTATAAGGCGATGCAGGAAGTGAGCGGGCCGATTATCGCTATCGCGCTGACACTCGTCGCCGTGTTCGTGCCGCTCGCGTTCATGACCGGTTTGACGGGCCAGTTCTACAAGCAGTTTGCGATGACCATCGCGATTTCGACGGTGATCTCGGCGTTCAATTCGCTGACCTTGTCGCCGGCGTTGTCCGCGATGCTGTTGCGCAGCCACGGCGCCAAGGAAGACTTCCTGACGCGTGTGATGAATCGCCTGCTGGGCGGTTTCTTCAAGCGTTTCAACAAGGTCTTTCATCGCGGTTCGACGGAGTATGGCCGCGGCGTGACCGGCGTGCTGCGCCGTAAGGGCGCGATGCTCGCGGTGTACGCGATTCTGCTGGGCGCGACCGTGCTGATCTCGCGCGTCGTGCCGGGCGGCTTCGTGCCGGCGCAGGACAAGGAGTACCTGATTGCCTTCGCGCAATTGCCGAACGGTGCGTCGCTGGATCGCACGGAGAAAGTGATTCGCGACATGAGCTCGATTGCGCTGAAGCAGCCCGGCGTGGAGAGCGCGGTGGCGTTCCCGGGTCTGTCGGTGAATGGCTTCACGAATAGCTCGAGCGCGGGCATCGTGTTCGTCACGCTCAAGCCCTTCAAGGATCGTGGCAACAAGAAACTCTCGGCCGGTGCGATTGCCGGTGCGCTGAACCAGCAATACGGTGCGATCAAGGATTCGTTCGTCGCGGTGTTCCCACCGCCACCCGTGCTCGGTCTCGGCACGCTCGGCGGCTTCAAGATGCAGCTGGAGGATCACGGCGCGCTCGGTTACGCGGAGTTGAACAAGGCAGCGGAGGCGTTCGTGAAGAAGGCCGCGCAGACGCCTGAACTCGGCCCGACCTTCTCGAGCTATCAGATCAACGTGCCGCAATTGAACGTCGACCTGGATCGCGTGAAGGCCAAGCAACTCGGCGTGCCAGTCACGGACGTGTTCAACACGATGCAGATTTATCTCGGCTCGCTGTATGTGAACGACTTCAACCGCTTCGGCCGCGTGTATCAGGTGCGGGTGCAGGCGGACGCGCCGTTCCGTCAACGCGCCGACGACATCCTGCAACTGAAGACGCGCAACGCCGCGGGCGATATGGTGCCGCTGTCGTCGCTGGTGACGGTGACGCCGACGTTCGGTCCGGAAATGGTGGTGCGCTACAACGGCTATACGGCTGCCGACATCAACGGTGGACCGGCGCCAGGCTTCTCGTCGGGGCAGGCGCAAGCCGCGGCCGAACGCGTGGCGGCGGAAGTCTTGCCGCGCGGTGTGAAGCTCGAGTGGACCGATCTGACGTATCAGCAGATTCTGGCCGGCAATGCGGGCTTGTGGGTGTTCCCGATCAGCGTGCTGCTCGTGTTCCTCGTGCTCGCCGCACTGTATGAAAGTCTGACGCTGCCGCTCGCGGTGATCCTGATCGTGCCGATGAGCGTGCTGTCCGCGCTGACCGGCGTGTGGCTCACGGGGGGTGATAACAACATCTTCACGCAGATCGGTTTGATGGTGCTGGTGGGCTTGTCGGCGAAGAACGCGATTCTGATCGTCGAGTTCGCTCGCGAACTGGAGCATGACGGGCATACGCCGCTGTCGGCGGCAATCGAGGCGAGCCGCTTGCGTTTGCGGCCGATTCTGATGACGTCGATCGCTTTCATCATGGGCGTGGTGCCGCTGGTGTTGTCGAGCGGAGCTGGCTCGGAGATGCGTCATGCGATGGGGATCGCGGTGTTCTTCGGCATGCTCGGCGTCACGCTGTTCGGTCTGATGCTGACCCCTGTGTTCTATGTGGTGCTGCGTACGCTGGCGGGTGGAACGATTCACGTCGCGCAGAAAGATTCGCCGCACTATGGCTCGCCGGTGACGGACGCCTGAGGAGAAAACAATAATGAAACGCTTTGAATCTTTGAGCGGGTGGGGCCGGGCGGCTGCCAGCGGTTTGCTGGTCGCGTTGCTCGCCGCCTGCTCCCTGGAACCTACGTATAAGCGGCCGGAGGTGGATACGCCGGTTGCGTTCAAGGAAACGCCTGCGGCGTCGGCAACGTCGGCTGCTTCAGCGCCTTCGGGTGCGCCGGGTGCATCGGCGCCGGACAACGGCACGTGGAAGCAGGCCCAGCCCGCCGACGACGCGCATCGTGGCGAATGGTGGACGATTTTCGGCGACCCGCAACTCAACGCGCTCGAGGAGCAGGCAGCTGCCGCGAATCAGGACCTGAAGGCGGCCGCGGCGCGCGTGCAGCAGGCGCGTGCGGTGACGCAGGCGGCGAAGTCTGACTGGTTCCCAAAGCTCGACGCGGGCTTTGGCCCGACGCGCGAGCGCGCTTCGGCGGCGTCGCAATTCCAGCCGGATAGCGCGGGTGGCACCACCGGCACGATCTGGCGCGCGCAAACCACGGTATCGTACGAAGCGGATCTGTTCGGGCGGGTCGGCTCGAACGTGAACGCGTCGCGTGCGGACGAGCAGCAAAGCGAAGCGCTGTTCCGTTCGGTGCAACTGTCGCTGCAGGCGGACGTCGCGCAGAACTACTTCCAGTTGCGTGAGCTCGATACGGATCAGGACCTGTACCGCCGTACCGTAGCATTGCGCGAGGACACGCTGAAGCTGGTCCAGCGGCGTTTCAAGGAAGGCGATATCGGCGAGCTGGATGTATCGCGGGCCCGCAATGAACTCGCCAGTGCGCGTGCGGATGCCGTGGGCGTGGCGCGTCAGCGGGCGGCGTCGGAACATAGCCTCGCGATTCTGCTCGGCAAGCCGCCGGCGGATTTCTCGTTCGCGGAAGCGCCGCTCGCGCCGGTGACGGTGCGTGTGCCGCCGGGCTTGCCTTCGGCGTTGCTTGAACGCCGGCCGGATATTTCTGCGGCGGAGCGGGCGATGCAGGGGGCGAATGCGCGTGTCGGTCTCGCGAAGTCGGCGTTCTTCCCGAAACTCGATATCACCGGCGCGGCAGGTTTTGAATCGGCGACGCTCGGCGATCTGTTCAAGTGGTCGAGCCGCGCGTTCATTCTCGGGCCGTTTGCCGGCACGGCGTTGACGCTGCCTTTGTTCGACGGCGGCCGCCGCAAGGCGAACCTCGCGCAGGCCCGTTCGAAGTATGACGAGGACGTGGCGCAGTATCGTCAACAGGTGCTGGTGGCGTTCCGTGAGGTGGAGGACAACCTGGCTGATTTGCGTCTGCTCGACGATCAGATGCGCGAGCAGAACGATGCGGTTCAGGCCTCGCAACGGGCGGCGCATTTGTCGCGTACGCAGTACACGGAGGGCGCGGTGAGCTATCTGGACGTGATCGATGGTGAACGGCAGGTGCTGACTTCGCAACTGCAGGCGAGCCATCTGTCTGGTACACAAGCGGTGGCGACGGTCAATCTGATTCGCGCGCTGGGCGGCGGTTGGGGTGATGTGAAGGCGTCGGATACGGCGGTGGGTGCGGTTGCGCCGGGGTCTGTTCCGGTGGCGGCATCTAGTCCTGTACTCGCTTCTGCTTCTGCCCAGCAGCTAGCGAAGCAGTAAGTTTTCGAGTCAGAGTCGAGCGGTAGACGCCGGGTCGCGCGAAAGCGCGGCCCGGCGTTTTTTGTTAACCGAATCGCTTGAAAAAGCGGGAAGGTGCCGTGCTTAACGCGTTGCGAATATTTCACACGTTGCATTTATTGCGTTTGCCTCGCGAGTTGGCTTATACTCGCAGGTAATCTGGAGTCGAACATGACCACCGCTACACCCGATCGCATCATCTTGTCGGACGACGACGCAACCGTGCTGTCCGCTGCGAGCCGCCTGATGGGCGCTGCGCTCGATCACTCGCGCGCGCATAGCGTCGCGTTGGTCGAGGAGGGCGCAGACGGCGACTTCGCCCGCATTGAGGTTCCACCCGCCACGCTGCGGGTGCTCTCGCGTGTGCTGGCTATGATGGCCAGTGAGCAGGTGTTCGTTCTTTATCCCGCAGACACCGAATTGACCACCAAGCAGGCGGCGGATTTGCTCGGCGTCTCGCGGCCGTTTCTGATTGCTCGCCTTGAAGCCGGCGAACTGCCTTTCCGCAAGGTCGGGCGGCATCGCCGCATGCTGATGGACGACGTGATGCGCTACAAGGAAACCATGCGTGCAACACGCAAGAGCGCATTGGACGAGATCGTGGCCGACAGCGAATCGATAGGCGGGTACGATCTGTAATGCTGTCGGTCGATCGCTTTACCGTCGTGCTGGATGCGTGTTCGCTATTTCCGATGGTGGTGCGCGACGTATTGCTGACTTTCGCCGATCACGAGTTTTATGCACCGAAGTGGTCGGCGCGCATTCACGAAGAATGGACGCGCAATCTCGCTGCCCGTTTCGCGGACAAAAGCGCGGCTAACGACGCCGCGCCGAAGATCGCCGCGATTCGCAATGCAATGGACCGCACGTTTCCCGACGCGCTGGTCACGCAGGTGCTTCCGGAGAGCGGCGAAATTTTCGGCGTCGACAAGAAGGACCGGCATGTTGTCATGACCGCGGTGGCGGCGCGCGCCGATGCGATTGTCACCTTCAACCTGAAGGATTTCGCGGCGGAACAGTTGGAGTCCAGCCTGCGTATCGAAGTGAAGCATCCTGATATCTTCATCCTCGATCTGATCGATTTGAATGAGAAGCGCGCGTTGGCTGCGTTCAGAGACTTGCGAGCGCGTAAGCGCCGACCACCGTGGTCGGTCAACGAATTGCTGGATCGGCTCATACGCGCCGGTCTGGTTCAAACCAGCGCATGGTTGTCCAGCGCAGACGTGCTGCCGTTGTTATAACTTAGGCATCTGGCCACGACGCACGGTCACGCCCAAATCATTTTTCCCGCTTTCCTTCCGAAAATCCCTTCGTAGACCGCCGCTTTGCCGCCCTCTATGATGAGTCGCACCTCATCTGGAGAGAGGCGATGACCTGTCCGACCTTCCGCTGTCCGCGCTGACCCTATTGCGCGTCCTGTCGCTGCCACGCGCGGTTTAAGCCGCACGTAGTGGATTTTCCGTTGCCCGACCTATCCGGCAAGCCTGATTGCGCTCGAAGGAACTCCCTTTGTAGACGCTTCAGCGCATGCCGCTGGATCGGCTCGCCTCGAATCGAACCACGCCCGAAACTCACGAGTTCACCATGCGCATTTTTCTATCCACCGTGCAGCGCTTTTTCCACACACCGGCTGTCTCGCTCATCAGTGCGTTCGGTCTCGCACTCGCGTTGCAGGCCGTGCCTGCTTCAGCGGCCGACTCGCCCACGCTGAAAATCGGCACCGCGACCAGTCCGCAAATCGAAGCGCTCAAAATCGCCGCGCGCGAAGCGAAAGAACAGGGCCTCGACGTGAAGATCATCGAATTCACCGACTGGAACACGCCGAACGCGGCGCTCGCGAACAAGGACATCGACGTTAACTACTTCCAGCACATTCCGTTTCTTGAGAATGCAAAGAAGCAAGGCGGTTATAACTTCGTCGCGATCGCACCGGGCACGATCATGAAGATCGGCCTGTATTCGAAGAAGATCAAACGCTTCGACGAATTGAAAGACGGCGCCACCGTCGCGATCGCCAACGATCCGGTCAACGGCGGACGTGGCCTGTTGTTGCTGCAGCGCGCCGGTCTCATCAAGCTGAAGCCGGGCATCGACTATCGCGCCACCACGCTCGACATCATCGACAACCCGAAGCACCTGAAGATCGTGCAGCTCGAAGCATCGCAACTGGCGCGTTCGCTCGACGACGTCGATCTCGCACAGGGTTACCCGAGTTTCATCAAGCTCGCCGGCACCACCGATCCGAATAGCGCGCTGCTGTTCGACGGCCTGGAAAACAAGAACTACGCGATCCAGTGGGTCGTGCGTCCGGAAAGCGCGAACGATCCGCGTATCCGCAAGTTCATCTCGATCTATCAGCATTCACCGGCAGTGCGCGCCGCACTCGACAAGGCGTTCGGCAATCTCTACGCCGTCGCCTGGTAACCCGCGCGGTTAGCCGAAACCGGAAAGCCAAAGGAGCCGCACGATGGCCAAGAAAAAGATCCTGCTGAACGCCTTCAACATGAATGCGGTCGGCCACATCAATCACGGGTTGTGGACGCATCCGCGCGACCGTTCGGCGCATTACACCGATCTCGACTATTGGACGAGCCTCGCGCAAACGCTGGAGCGTGGCAAGTTCGACGGCATCTTTCTCGCGGATATCGTCGGCGTGTACGACGTTTATCAGGGCGGCCCGGAAACGCCGCTGCGCGAATCAGTGCAGATTCCGATCAACGATCCGTCGCTGATCGTGCCCGCGATGGCGCACGTGACGAAACACATCGGTTTCGGCGTCACGTCGAATCTGACTTACGAGCCGCCGTATCTGTTCGCGCGTCGCATGTCGACGCTCGACCATCTGACCAAAGGCCGAGTGGGCTGGAATATCGTGACGGGCTATCTGGACAGCGCGGCGCGCGGCATGGGCCTCGCGCAGCAGATCAGCCACGACGACCGCTACGACCGCGCCGACGATTACATGGACGTGGTCTACAAGCTGTGGGAACAGAGCTGGGAAGACGACGCCGTGGTGCGCGACCGCGCGGCGCGCATCTTCTCGCATCCGGACAAGGTGCATCGCGTGAAGCACGACGGTCCGTACTATTCGATCGACGCGATTCATCTGAGCGAGCCGTCGCTGCAACGCACGCCGGTGTTGTATCAGGCGGGCTCGTCGAGCCGTGGCGTCGATTTCGCGGCGCGTCACGCGGAATGCGTGTTCGTCGGCGGTCAGAACAAGCAGTTGACGCGCTCGATTGTCGATGACATCCGCGCACGTGCGGTGAGTTTCGGCCGCGCACCGGACGACATCAAGATCTTCGCGGGCATCACCGTTGTAGTCGGTGAAACAGAACGGGCCGCGCAGGAAAAATTCGAGGAATACCGCCGGTATGCGAGCGCCGAAGGCGGCATCGCGCATTTCTCCAGTTCGACCGGCATCGACTTCTCACAATACGAGTTGGACGAACCGATCTCCTACGTGAAGACCGAGTCGATGCAATCGGCCGTCGAGGCGATTTCGAAGAAGAGCGTGAGCGGCGTGTGGACCAAACGCAAAGTGCTCGAACAGATGACGCTCGGCGGGCGTTCGAAGCCGGTGGTCGGCTCGCCGCCCCAGATCGCGGATGAACTGGTGTCGTGGATCGAGGAAGCGGGCGTCGACGGCTTCAATCTGACGCGCACCGTGATGCCTGAATCGTTCGAAGACTTTGTCGATCTGGTGGTGCCGGAATTGCAGAATCGCGGCGTGTACAAGGACGATTACGATCCTGCGCCGACGCTACGCGAGAAACTGTTCGGCGGCGGGCGTGCCCGGCTGCCCGACGTACATGCGGGTGCGCAGCATCGTCGCCGGGTGCAAGCCGCCGCGCCGGCCACTGCGGAAGCGTAAGAGGGGAGCGAAACCATGGCCAATCTTTTCGACGCGCCGCTATTCATCGAAGACGCGCCGTCTCTCGCTGTGCATTCCGGTTCGGATCAGACAGCGACGCAAGCCGCCGTGATATTCGACGATGTCGGCAAAGTGTTCGCCAACTCGCGCGGCGTGTCGACTGCGGCGCTCGCCAACGTCACGTTGAATGTGGCGCGAGGCGAAGTGTTCGGCATCATTGGCCGCAGCGGTGCGGGCAAGTCGACATTGTTGCGGCTCGTCAACGGCCTGGAGAAGCCGAGTTCAGGCGCGGTGCGCGTGAACGGCGTGAGCGTCGGCGAACTCGATGAGCGCGGCCTCGTGGCGTTGCGCCGGCGCATCGGCATGGTGTTTCAGCACTTCAATCTGCTTTCGGCGAAGACGGTGCGCGAGAACATTGCGTTGCCGCTGAAAATCGCGGGTGTGCCGAAAGCGGCGATCGATAAAAAAGTCGATGCGCTGCTGGAACTGGTGGGCTTGTCCGCCAAACGCGACGCGTATCCGGCGAGTTTGTCCGGCGGCCAGAAGCAGCGCGTCGGCATTGCGCGCGCGTTGGTCACCGACCCGGACATTCTGCTTTGCGACGAGGCCACCTCAGCACTGGATCCGGAAACGACGCAAGCCATTCTTACGCTGCTGCGCGATATCAATCAGCGCCTGAACCTGACTATCGTATTGATCACGCACGAGATGCAGGTGATTCGCGAGGTCTGCGATACGGTTGCGGTGATCGAGCGCGGCGAGGTGGTGGAGACCGGCCCCGTGTGGCGCGTGTTCGGCGACCCGCAACATGATGCGACGCGCGCGTTGTTGCGGACCTTGGTGCATGACTTGCCGACGGACCTTGCGGAGCGGGTCAAGCCGCTGCACGACATCGCGCAAGTGGATGCGCAGATTCTGCTGGACGTGCGTTTCACCGGTGTCGATGCGCGTGAGCCCGATCTCGGCGGCCTTGCCGCGGCGTTGAGTGTCGAAGGCGGAAACGTGAGTTTCGTGCATGGCGGCATCGACCGGATCCAGGGGCATGCGCAAGGCCGCCTTGTCGTGTCGGCGCAAGTGCGTGCGAATGCGGGCACCACCGTGCAGAAACAGATCGCGACGCTGCTCGAAGGCGCGCGCCGTTACGCCAACCATGTCGAGGTATTGGGCTATGTCTGAGTTGTGGCTTTCCGAACTCGCCGACGCGATTCGCGACACCATCGTCATGGTTGGCGTGTCCGCATTCGTCGCGGCGCTGGTCGGCATTCCTCTGGCGCTGGTGCTGGTCACGACGACGCGCGGCGGCATTTTCGAGAAGCGGGCGGTGAACAGCACGCTCGGTGCGTTCGTCAACGCGTTCCGCTCGACGCCCTTCATCATTCTGCTGGTTGCGTTGCTGCCGCTCACGCGTTTGCTGATCGGCACGACGATCGGCGTATGGGCGGCGATCGTGCCGCTCAGTATCGCGGCGATTCCGTTTTTCGCGCGTGTGGCTGAAGTGAGCCTGCGCGAAGTGGACCGCGGTTTGATCGAAGCCGCGCAGGCCATGGGCGCGCAACGCCGGCATATCATCTGGCATGTGCTCTTGCCCGAGGCGCTGCCGGGCATTCTCGGCGGCTTCACCATTACCGTGGTGGCGATGATCGGTTCGTCGGCGATGGCGGGCGCGGTCGGCGCCGGCGGCCTTGGCGATCTGGCAATCCGCTACGGCTATCAGCGTTTCGATACGACTGTGATGGTGACGGTGATCGTGCTGCTGATCGCGATCGTCACGGCCGTGCAGTTCGTCGGCGACCGGTTCGCGCGGCGGCTTGCGCAGC
The DNA here is from genome assembly GCF_046026985.1 of Paraburkholderia sp. RL18-101-BIB-B. Classification (NCBI taxonomy): domain Bacteria; kingdom Pseudomonadati; phylum Pseudomonadota; class Betaproteobacteria; order Burkholderiales; family Burkholderiaceae; genus Paraburkholderia; species Paraburkholderia sp. RL18-101-BIB-B. Next base: position 115,330 of record NZ_JARESV010000001.1, on the reverse strand, counting down.
GGACGTGATCGTAGTTACCGCGCGGCCGCTATTTGCATGAAGAATAGCCGTGCACGTTTGCGGCGCCCGCATCACGGCCTATCATGCTAGCTACGGCATTGATTGCCGCCGTAGGCGCGCCGCCTGCCGCCGCTCGCCAAAAAACCTTTCACGTGGAAATTGCATGAACGATCCTCGTCATGCCGATGCGTTGCAAACGCCTCAGGCATTCGCTGCGCCGGAGGTGCGCGATCTCACGGGTTTGCTCGACGCATTGCACGCCAGTGCCGCGCAGCGCGATATCGATGGCGGCCATGCCGCGCAGGAGAAACAATGGATCGCCGACGCGGGGCTGCTCACGCTCGCGGTGCCGCGCGAATTCGGCGGCCTCGGCGCGCGTTGGCCTGACATCTACGAGACGATCCGTAAGATTGCGCAAGTGGACAGCGCGCTCGCGCATCTGTTGGGCTTCACCTGCTTGCAGGTGGTCAGCGTCAATGTATGGGGCAATCCCGAACAACGTGCCCGCTATCTCGGCGGCACCGTGAAAGACCAATGGTGGTGGGGCAACGCCGTCAATCCGCTCGACACGCGACTCGTTGCAAGTGCAACGGATGACGGCGGCTACCTGCTCGACGGCCAGAAAGGCTTTTGCTCCGGCACACGTGGCTCGCACATGATGACGGTTTCCGCACACGATCCGCTCACCGGCAAACCGGTCTTCGGCGTGGTGCCGACCACGCGCGAAGGTATCACCGTTCACGAGGACTGGAATCCGATCGGCCAGCGGCAAACCGACAGCGGCAGCGTGTCCTTCGTGCGGGTCAAGCTCGAACCCGATGAAGTGATGGTGCGGCCCGACACACCGCACGCGAGTTTGCGCACGCTGATCTCGCAGCAGGTGCTGACGAATCTGTTCGTGGGCATCGCGCAAGGCGCGCTCGACGAAGCGCGTGCTTACGTCACGCAACACGGCAAGGCGTGGATCTATTCCGGCGTCGACAAGGCCACCGACGATCCCTACCTGATCCAGCGTTTCGGCGAGATGCGCCTGCAGGCAGTGAGCGCCGAAGCGTTGGCCACGCGTGCGGCCTGGTTGCTCGAGGACGCCTGGCAACAAGGCTCGTCGCTTAGCGCTGAAACACGCGCGCAGGTCGCGCTCGCCACGTCGGAGGCGAAGATCGTCGCGCATCGCGCCGCGCTCGACGTCAGCGAAAAACTGTTCGATGCCTGTGGCGCCCGCGCCACGCACGCGCCGCTCGCGCTCGACCGTTTCTGGCGCAACGCCCGTGTGCATACGCTGCATGATCCGCTCGACTATCGGGTGCGCGACGTCGGCCGGTACGCGCTCACCGGCGCGTTGCCGGAAGTTTCTTTGTACACTTGAGGCGGTTCGCGGCGGCCTGTACGAGGCGCCGTGTTTGATCCCCTTCAAGAGATTCCCGGATTGCAGTTCAAATTACCGACCACCGCAACGGCGCCGTTTTGCCCATCCGAAGTGCAAGGCTCGGTGGCCGTCTCGCAAGGCGCGCCTTTCTGGAAGAAAATCCTGCAGTTCGCAGGGCCCGGCCTGCTGATCTCGATCGGCTACATGGATCCGGGCAACTGGGCCACCGACATCGAAGCCGGATCGCGCTATGGCTACAGCCTGCTGTTCGTCGTCATGCTGTCGAGTCTCGCGGCGATGGCGCTGCAATGCCTGAGCATGCGCCTTGGCATCGCGACCGGACGTGATCTCGCGGCGTTGTCGAGAGATCGTTATTCGCCGGCTGTGGCGCGCTTTCAGTGGCTGCTCGCGGAACTGTCGATCGTGGCGTGCGACCTGGCCGAAGTACTGGGCGGCGCGCTCGCCTTCCACCTGCTATTCAAATGCTCGCTGACCACCGGCGTCCTGCTGACCGCGTTCGATACGCTGATCGTGCTCGGCCTGAAGGGCAAGAACTTTCGCGACCTCGAAGCGATCATGCTCGGGCTGATCGCGACCATCGGCGTGGGATACATCATCGAGCTCGCGCTGGTGCAGCCGCATTGGCCGTCGGTCGCGCAGGGGCTGATTCCGTCGTGGCAGGCTTTGAGTTCGCGCGAACCCATGTATCTGGCAATCGGCATTCTCGGTGCGACCGTCATGCCGCATAACCTCTATCTGCATTCGTCGATTGTGCAGACACGCGCGGTGAAGCGCGACCCCGCCAGCATCCGCTCGGCGATCAGCATGTCGCGCATCGACACGATCGCCGCGCTGGTGCTCGCGCTGCTGATCAACATGGCGATCCTGATTCTTGCCGCCGCGGCGTTCCATGCCACCGGCCACAATCAGGTCACCGAAATCGAAGATGCCTACAAGCTGCTCGCGCCCATCGTCGGCACCGGTTTCGCGGCGGTGTTGTTCGCCGTGACCCTGCTCGCTTCGGGACAAAGCTCGACTTTCACCGGCACCGTGGCGGGGCAGGTCATCATGGAAGGCTTCCTGAAGCTGAAGATTCCGTGCTGGCAACGGCGCTTCATTACGCGGGCACTCGCCTTGATCCCCGCCCTGATCGGCGTGCAGATGATGGGCAATGGCGCGGTCGGCAAACTGCTGGTCGCCAGCCAGGTCGTGCTGAGCCTGCAATTGCCGTTCGCGCTTTATCCGCTGATCCGCATGACCAGCGACCGTTCGTTGATGGGCGAATTCGCCAACACGCTGCTGACGCGGTTCGTCGCGTGGACGCTGTTCGTGGTGATCAGTGCGGCGAATTTGTGGCTGGTGGTGCAGACGGTGGGATTGGCCGGCTGATCCGGCCTTTCGACGCGTGCCTTGTGCGGCCGCCGGCCGCTGGTTGCCCGCTGCCGACCGCCGCGGCGGAGAGGGGACGAAAAAAAAGTCCGCGCGGAGGCGGACTTTCTAATCAAGGCTTCGGTTCGAATCGGGCTGGACCTGCCCTCTTCGAGGTGATCACGCTGCTTGCGCGATCTGCGCTGCTTCGAGCGCTTCCTGGCGAGCCGCCGCGGCTTTCTTCGTCTTGCCGGCACGCGACGGCGGCTGGCATGCGCCACACACCACGTTGTGTTGCAGATCGTGCTTGTGCGCCACGAACTTGCCGGTGCAGCGGCAGCATTTGGTCAATTGCAGAATGTCGGCGTCGAAGAAACGCACCAGCGTCCACGCACGCGTCAAGTCCAGCACGGGTTCGGTTTCGCTGTGCTGGCAATGTTCCAGATACAGCCGATACCCTTTGGTCAGCGCATCCAGATGCGAGCAGCGCGCTTCGTTCTTCAGGAACAGGTAGGTGTTGTAGAACAACGACGCGTGGATGTTCGCCAGCCACGTCATATACCAGTCCGCCGAGAACGGCAGCATGCCCTTGGGCGGCGATACGCCCTTGACCTCACGATACAGGCGGATCATGCGGTCGCGCGAGAGCGTCAATTCACTCTCGAGCACTTGCATGCGTGCGCCCAGTTCGATCAGCGCAATGGCGCGGAATACTTCCTGTGCGTCTTCCGTCAGGCTACGCTTGAGCATCGCAGTCACCTCGATTAAGCGAACTGTTCAGCCGGCTGGCCTGCAAGCAGGATCGCCGCGTGAGTCGGTGCAACGGCGGCGTGCTTCGTCGTTTGCGTCAACGCCGACAACATCGAGTGGTCGTTGAAGCGGAAGAAGCACAAAAGCTGATCGGAAGCGGCCAGCTTGACGATCTGCGCGAGCGACAGCCCGGCAAGCAAATCAGCCAGTTCCGACGACAATCCCAGCCGGAACATGCCGACCGGTTTGTCCTCGCGCAACATACGTTGCGCGAGCATGATGTAAGACAAGTTGATCTCGCGGATTGAATCCAGCGTCTCGCTGCTACGGTCCATTTCTGTGTTTTCCGAAGCCCCGAATTACTATGTCGGCATTTTTTGCCGTTATGTCTTTTGTGCCTCGCCGGAAACGTTGTCCTCCGGCTACTGTCACCGCCTGATACAGACAGCGACCTTTTGATACATCGCGTTACATTTCGTAACAGCTTGGGACGAATTGTATGAAGGGTAAAACAAGAAATCAATCCCTTCTCAAAAAAATATCTCAAAAAGATACATCAAATTTCGGTAACTCTTTCACGGTCCTGTAATAGCCGATGCCTAGCGAATTTTCCGCCATCGAGGATTTTTGTCTGATCCATGAAAACCCTTGTATGACGGGCGTTTCGTTCATTCGTATGAGCAAACGGCGCTGCCCGCAAGTCGGTCGGTAATTCCAGGTGAGCGCAGAAAGGAAATAGAAAGCGAGCTCAATATAGAGTAATAAATACCGCTGTAAAGCGCTGCTATGGGGACAAAACAGAGATGTAACAGGTTGGAGCGACCCCAGTTACAAACGGAGCCGCATTTGTAACTTCTTGCGTAACTTCTAGCAGCCGTTAGCGCGCACGCGTTCGACTTCGAGACCGAACGCCGGCCGCAGGCGTGTGCCCAGCACATTCCCGGCAAAGGCGGCGGCCAGCCACAGCCAGCCGTGCAAGCTGCCTGACACGATGCCGCTGAAGTAGGCGCCGATGTTACAACCGTAGGCCAGACGGGCTCCGTAGCCCAGCATCAGGCCGCCGACCACCGCCGCAATCAGTGAGCGCGCCGGCACTTTCCACACCGGTGCGTAACGTCCGGCCAGCGCCGCGGCCGCCATCGCGCCGAGCACGATGCCGATATCCATCACCGAGGTGACGTCGTGTGTAACAGGGGCGGCGAGGGAGCCCGCGTTGGCGTGAGCGGCCCAATACGGCCAGTTGGCCACGTCGATGCCGAGCACGGCAAAGAACTTGGCGCCCCAGAGCGCGAACGCCGACGTCACGCCCCACGGGCGCCCGGAGAGCGCTAGCGTCGCGAAGTTGAGCAGAACCAGCGCGATCGCGCCGACGAACAGCGGCCACGGACCGTGCAGCCACGGCGACGTATGCGGCTGGCGCGGCGGCTCATTGATCAGTTGGCCATGACGGCGCCGTTCGATCAGAACGGTAAGTGCCGCGATGGCCGCGAACATGACCAGGTTCAGCGCGATGGCCCAGCCCGCGCCGAGCGCGCTCACCAATGAGAGCGGCTTGAGCGACGGCAAGGCGGTCCAGAACGGCATGTGCGCGGTCGCGACGACCGAGCCGATAACGAATGCCGCCAGCGTAACGATCATGCGGGTGCTACCGCCACCCACGGTGTACAACGTGCCGGACGCGCAGCCACCGCCCAATTGCATGCCGATACCGAACATGAACGCCCCGACCAGCACGGACGTGCCCGCCGGCGCGACGAGCCCGACGACCGGATGGCCGAACAGCGTGCCGGCCTGTAGCGCCGGAAAAAACAGCAACACACCGAGCGCGAGCATCAGCATCTGGGCGCGCAGGCCGGCGCCGCGGCCGTCGGCGATAAAGACCCGCCACGCCGACGTGAAGCCGAATGCCGCATGGTAAAGCGACATGCCGAGCAGGGCGCCGACAAGATAGAGCGCCGCCTGGCGGCCGCTGACCGTCTGCGCCAGATAAATGGCGCCGAGCGCGATCAGAACGAGGGCGGCGCCGAGCGGTTTCGGATTGATATCGAAACGGCGTGGCACACGCGGGAGCGAAGTGGAGAGGTCGGACATGTGTGAGTTGACTGACAAGCGACGGGTCGAAGGCAGCCCGATGACGGCTGGATAGCCACTGTCGGGGCGGGTATGGCGAAAAGGTAGTCAAAAAAGATAGCACGGATCGCGTGCTGCGGCAGGGCGGTTGAATGAGAGTGACGAGGGGCGATACCCGCCGCGCCCAGTATCGACTAGATAAACAGCGCCATCAGATCCGCATCATGAAACACACCGCCCACATTCAGCGCGCCGACCTCGCAGCCATATCTGCGAAAGCCGAACGACTCGTACAGTTTTCTCGCAGCTTCGTTGCGGCTGCCGACCAGCAACTGGATTTGCCGTAGACCTTCGACGCGCGAGGCCCGCGCCAGCAACTCGTTGAGCAACGCGCGCCCAACGCCGCGGCCCGCGGCTTCCGGGGCGACATACATGCCGATCACCGCGGCCTTGTGCCGCTGCTTCTCGCTAGGGTTGCGGATCAGGCCGACCACGCCGATCAATGGTGTTCCAGCCGATGCGTAAGCGCCGAGCAAAAAATCGCCTTCGGCCGCACGCGAGCCCTTCAGCATTGCCTCGTGTTGTGACGCACCTTTGGCGAGCGCTTCCTCGTAACTCTGGCCGAACGAATCCGGATGCGCCATCAACCCACGCAGGCGAAGCTGGAAGTAGTCGTCGCGGTCATTCGGACCGAGTTGGCGTACGAGTACGGCGTTGTCGTTCAAGTGCATCTCTCCGCGTAAATCAGCGAGTGAAAGGACAAAGGTTCGATGCAGGAGTGTGCCTCGTCTTCTACCGTCAGGCTACGGTTGGCGTGCTGCCTCGGCGCGTTGGCTTTCGCCGAATTCGCGCAATGCCGCCGCGGTTTGCTGATCGGCCGGAAAGAATGCCTCAATGGCGAGTTCCGAGAGTGTCACGTCGACCGGTGTGCCGAACACCGTGGTCGTGCTGAAAAACGACAGCACGCCGATCGGCGTGCGCAGCCGCAGCGGCACCGCGATCTGATTGACGGCGGGGTTGTCGTGCTCGGCCGCTTCCGCGTCCGGCGGCGCAGGATAGGTGGCCAGCTCCTCGCGCAGCGCGCTCAGCGTGTCGTCGCCGCTCACGTCGATTTGCCGCTGCAGCCGAGCCAGTATGTGCTCGCGCCAGGCATGCCAATTGACGATCGACGCCGCGATGCCCTCCGGATGCAAGCTCAGGCGCAGCGCATTGACCGGCGGCTTCAGCAGTTCCGGACTGGCGCCGGTCAGCAGAGGCGCGAGCGCGTTGTTCGCGGCAATGATGGTCCAGTGCCGGTCGATGGCGAGCGCCGGGTAGGGCTCGTGTCCCTTCAGCACCAGGTCGACGGCCTCGCGCGCGGCGGCCAATTGCGGATCCGATAGTGGACGCTCCCGGAACAGCGGCGCGTAACCGGCCGCGACCAGCAGCGCGTTGCGTGCTCGCAGCGGCACGTCGAGCCGTTCGGCAAGATGCATGACCATTTCCCGGCTCGGTACCGCGCGGCCCGATTCGACGAAGCTCAAATGCCGGGTCGAAATATCGGCTTCAGCCGCAAGCAGCAACTGGCTCATTCTTCGCCGCTGACGCCATTCACGCAGCAGGTCGCCGACTGTGCGGCTGGCCGCCGGCGCATGCGACGGGACGGTTTGCGCAAGAGAGAGTGTGTTCATGCCACCGATGATAGCCAAACCGCGCCAGCGATCCATTACCTAGGAGGTAATGGAATACCCCGGAATACACCCAGCCACGCCTACGAAACCCCGGAAACGCGTCTGATAGCAAAGTCAATCCAACGTACTGGTGAACTGCGGCACCAGCAGAACGGCAAACGCGATTCAGGCCGCCGCCGCACCTTCCGGCACCGCGTTGAGTTTGACGCCGAGCGCGCGCAGCAATTTGAACACCGTGTCCATGCGCGGTTTCGAACCGGGCGCGAGCGTTTTGTAGAGGCTTTCGCGCCCGAGTCCGGCGTCTGCCGCAACTCTGGCGATACCGCGCGCTTTGGCGATGTCGGCGATAGCGGCGAGCAGGACGTCGGCGTCGCCGTCTTCAAGCGCTGCGTTGAGATACTCAGCAATCGCTTCCTCGCTATCGAGGTAGTCCGACGCGTCGAACCGCGCGGTTTTGATCTTGCTCATGACAGTTCCTCTCTGATTGCTACCCACATTGTTTTGGCATGCTTGATATCGGCCGGCTGGGTGGACTTGTCACCACTGCAGAGCAGCAGATACACCATGCGCCCTTCACGCGCGAAGTAGACCCGATACCCCGGTCCGCAGTCGATGCACATCTCGGATACACCGTCTTCCAGCAATTTCACGTCGCCGAAATGCCCGCGTTCCGCACGCCGGATCCGCACGAGTATTTTTGCCCTCGCTCGTACATCCGCGAGCCGCGCAAGCCAGGTGTCGAATTCCTCGGTGCGGTTGACCGTGTACACAGGTGGTGAACCGATCTGTTGAGAATTGTATCCGTATGGATACGGTCTTGCAAGTGTGAAAACCATATTGAAAAAGCGCCCCCGTGTCCGTGTCGGTCGAGTACGTCGTCTGCCGCGCGCCGCGCCGCGCGGCCCCATTTGCCACACGAGGTTAGCGGCTGCCGCCGCGTCTGACGACTCGGCCGGATGGCCAATTCGACGGACAACGAAACGCGCGCGAATGCTTACCTCCCACGTAATCGACGCACCGCGCCCAAGCCGTCAATCTTCACTCCGAGCCCGCCGCATACAACCTGTCTGCCGAGCGTAGTGCTCAGTCATGCCAACGAAGGAGTCTCAAGATGAACGCGCATACCGATCTGATCGACCGTTATTTCGACGCCTGGAACGAAACCGACGGCGCGCGCCGTCGCGAGTTGATCGCCGCGACATGGAGCGCCGACGCCGACTATCGCGACCCGCTGCTGGCAGGCGCGGGCCACGACGGCATCGACGCGATGATCCGCGCGGTGCACGAGCGCTTCCCGCATCACACGTTTCGCCGTACGGGCCAGGTCGACGGCTTTGCCGACCGGCTGCGTTTCGCATGGGAACTGACCACGCCCGCGGGCGACGCGATCGTGAAGGGATCCGACTTCGGCGTGGTCGATCCGCATGGACGCTTGCGGGCCGTCACCGGCTTCCTCGACCAGGTGCCGGACGGCGCCTGAGCACCGCCTTTTTTTACGGAGACAATCATGCACGAGCCCGCTGCTGCCACGGCACCCCAAACGGCCATCGCGTTGGCGCGCCTGTCGGGCGCCGTCGACACGCTGTCCAGCGCAATCGCCGGCTTCGCGCTGCTCGCCGGTGCGCGTGCCTTCATGTTCATCGCGCTGCTGGGCTGGCGCGAGCCGGTGTTGGGCGGCGCGGGTCTCGTGCTGCTGGCGGTGGTCGGCTGGCTGCGCTGGCAGTGCGGCGCAGCCGAGTCTCTACCGGCGATGCGAAACGTCCGGCCGACGACTCGCTCCGGCAACGCAACGTGCAGCCGCCACGCGCCACCCTCGACGAATGGCCGCGACGTTGCTTGCTACAATCGTCCGCTGGAATGCGATTCGACGCGCGGACACGCTTTGGTCGAGCCGGGCAGCTGCTGCTTCGGCCCGACACGAACGCGGGCGTGAACTGCTCGCTTCGCGCGACCCGATAACCAACGTCCAAACCTCGGCGGCCAACCGCCAATCGGACCACAAGGAGACACCGTGCTGAAGAATCTGGACCCGCTGCTGAACGCCGACATACTGCATGCATTGCGCGCGATGGGCCATGGCGACGAACTCGTCATCTGCGACGCCAATTTTCCCGGCGACTCGGTTGCGCGTGAGAGTGTCCTGGGCAAAGTGCTGCGCCTCGACGGCGTGAGCGCGCCGCGCGCGATTCGCGCGGTGCTGTCGGTGATGCCGCTGGATACGTTCATCGAGCATCCCGCGTCGCGCATGGAAGTGGTGGGCGAGCCGCACACGATTCCGGCCGTGCAGCGCGAGGCACAGGTCGAGGTCAACGCAGCGGAAGGACGCGATGTGCCGTTCGCGTCGATCGAGCGGTTTGCGTTTTATGAGCGGGCGCGCAAAGCGTATTGCGTGATCGCGACCGGTGAAGAGCGCGGCTATGGTTGCTTCGTCTTCACGAAGGGCGTTCTGCTCGCGCCGGACGCGCCTCAGTCGTAACTTTCGTCAGCGCCATCGCGGCGCAATGCCGTGCGCGCAACGTGCCGGCCCCCGCACGCGAATCTCGCGCACGTGCTAACTTTTCGTCTGACCGCCGTCGGCTGATCAGCCTGATCCGCCACGGCGCATCGCCTGACATCACGGTGACGAAAACCATGAGCTTCTCGATAGACAGTCTCGATCATCTCGTTCTGAACGTCGCCGACGTGGAAGTCAGCGCGGCGTGGTACGCACGTATGCTCGGCATGCGGCGCGCCGAGTTCGAGTCGCGCACGGGCACGCGGGTGGCGATGTTTTACGGCAATCAGAAGATCAATCTGCGTCCCGCGACCGCCGATACCGTCGCGTGGTTCACCGGCCGCGAGCCGGTGCCCGGCAGCGCCGATCTGTGTTTCGTCACGACCACGAGCCCGGCCGAGGTCAAGGCGCATTGGCTCGCCCAAGGCGTCGAAATCGAGGCCGGACCGGTGGAGCGCGACGGCGCGCGCGGCATGATGACCTCAGTGTATTGCCGCGATCCGGACGGCAATCTGATCGAAGTCGCAACGTATCCTCAAGCATAAACACGGCGGCGATTCCGCCGTCGGCATGCACCGCGGACGCTAACGAGCGGATCGCTCGGACACCTTTTCCCTTCCCGACATGCGGCGCGTCCCGCGCCGCTCATTCTGGTCCGAGCTAGGAAAAGGCGGCCAAACCGCCTATTGTCAGGTGCAAAGTCGGGAACTGCGGGCTGCCGGCGGGGTCTGCTGCTTATTCATTTACAGGAGCCCCTCATGTCGCGTCCCGTCGATTCCGGCGTTATCCTCATCGCTCGTATTGCCCTTGCCGTGCTGTTCCTGTGGGGCGGTGTGATGAAGCTGCTGGGCTATGCGGGGTTTGTCGGCTACCTGCATTCGAAGGGCGTGCCGTTCGTGCAGGTCGCCGCGCCGATTGCTACGGCGGTCGAGGCGCTCGGCGGTCTGCTGCTGATCGTCGGCTTCAAGGTGCGCCCGCTCGCGCTGATCCTGGCGGTGTACACGGTGGCGACGGCGGTGCTGGGCCACGATTTCTGGAATGTCACCGACGCCGCCTTGCAACGCGACATGGTCATCCATTTCTGGAAGAACATCGGCATTGCCGGCGGTTTCCTACTGTTGTTCGTGACGGGCGCGGGGCGTCTCAGCATCGACGGTGCGCGAGCGCCGCGTGGCGGACTCGGGCTTTGACACGGCAGTTGAGGTAGTCTGTGCGGGTCGCTTTCGATTCTGGCTGTAACCAAGGGAGCAAATAATGATTCAAAGTTTTGAGCAAACCATTGGCGGCAAAGTTACGCAGTTGTGCGCGAGTCTTGGTGAAGGGCCCACGCCGCATCGGGTGATCATCAGCCTGGCTGATTCGGCGAAGACACTGGTGGTTCTGGATGCGTCCGGGTTCATCAGCACGATCAAGGCCGAGATCGAGGAGCCGGAAAAACTGATCGCCGACGCCATCGCCAAAGCGCGAGACGAAGGGCTGATCGAGCGCGCAATCGACACCGGCACGATCCAGGAAGCGTCGCTATAAGCCACGCAGTACAGGGTTGTAGCGCGCTACAGCCGGACTGCAGGTAATCACCCCCGCCATGCGCAAGCATCGCGGGGGTCGATTTTTTGTGCGCGCGATATCGGGAGGCGCCGCACTCAGCGCGATTCGCTGGCCCGTTCGCGACATGCAGGGCGACGCGCGGAGTCCGACGACTGCGGTTGCGGATGCACGAAGCAGCTCAGCACGCCGCCGATCGCCAGCAAGCCGACCGAGACGGCCGTCGATGCCCGCATGCCCGAGACGATCTGCGTGGCGGCCGCGCCGCTCGCCAACGCGCCGAAGGCCGCCACGCCGACCGCGCCCCCTGCCTGCCGGGCGGTATTCAACACGGCGGACGCCGTACCGGCACGTGCCGCATCCGTCGAGGCGAGCACGGCCGTGGTCATCGCCGGGACCGCGAGGCCCATGCCGGACGGAATCAGCAGGAACGGCAGCAGCAGACCGATGAGCGGCGTGCCGGCGTCGACGAAATGCAGCAGGCCATAGCCGAGCCCGGCCGTGATCGCGCCCGCGATCATCGGCATGCGCACGCCGAAGCGGCCGACCACCCAGCCGCTCGCCACGTTCGACAGCAGAAAGCCGCCCGTCAGCGGCAGGAAGGCAAGGCCCGCCTGCAACGGCGTATAGCCGCGCACGCGCTGCAAATACAGGCTCAGCACGAACACCATGCCGTAGTAGGTCAGATTCACGCAGATGCCGAACAGCACCGCCACGCTGAACGAGCGCTTGCTGAAGAGCGAGAGCGGCAGCATCGGCGCCGCGACGCGCGATTCCACCACGATAAAGGCGCCCGCTGCGATGAGCGCCAGCACGAAGCCGCCGGCCACGAGCGGGTGACCGAGCCCCAGCGGCCGCCATTCGATCACAGCGGCGACGAACGCGGTCAGCGCGACGATGGCCAGACACTGGCCACTCAGATCGATGCCGCGCGGCTTCGTGTCGGAACGAGCGGCTGCCGCCGCTTGCGGGCCTTGACGCGTCGTGGCCTCGGGCCGTGGCACCCAAAGCAGGGTGGCCAGAAAGCCGGCGGCGCAAATCGGCAGATTGACGAGAAAGATGCTGCGCCAGCCGAACGCCGCGATCAGCAGGCCGCCGGCCACCGGCCCCGCCGCGATCGCAATCGCGCCCGCCGCGGTCCACAGTCCGACTGCGCGAGCCCGCAGTTTGGGATCGTGTCCGTACGACTGATTGAGCAGCGCCAGCGAGTTCGGCAGCATGGCGGCGGCGCCGATGCCTTGCACTGCGCGCGCGGCGACCAGCATGGTCGCGTCGAGCGCGAGGCCGCAGGCGAGCGACGCAAGCGCGAACAGCACGATGCCGGCCGCGTACAGGCGTCGCGCGCCGAAGCGGTCGCCGAGCGCGCCGGCGGACAGCATCAGCACGGCGAACGCGAGCGTGTAGGCGTCGACGACCCATTGCAGGCCCGCGACATTCGCATGCAGATCCGCGCCGATTTTCGGCAACGCGATGTTGACGATGGTCACGTCGAGTTGCGTGACGACGAAGCCGACACTGACCGTCGCAAGAACACGGCCGAGTGCCGACGAGTGGGGGGAATTTGGGGAGTTCATTCGATACATCGTAGGCCCGATGCAGCGCACCATGTTTCGGGGCGGCGTGAAGTGTGGATGTCACGCGCAAGCGCAGGGCGTCGAGCCCGATGATGCAAACAAAAACGGCGCACCGTTTGCGGTGCGCCGTCGTTGCAAAGCACAAGCAGCCGATCAGCGCTTGTGCGGCGCGTCCTTGATGAACAGCGTGGTCAGCGCGCCGAGAATGCAGATCGCGCCGACGTACATCGGCGCGGCCATCGGGTTCGACTTCATCATCAGCGACACCGCGATCGGTGTAAGGCCGCCGAACACGGCGTACGCCACGTTGTACGAGAACGAGATGCCCGAGAAGCGCACCACTGGCGGGAACGCCTTGACCATCACGAACGGAATCGCGCCAATCACGCCGACGAACAGGCCCGCCAGCGCGTACAGCGGCACCAGCGCCGAGCTGTCGGCGGCGAGTTGCTGAAACATCACGTAGTACGTCACCGCCAGCGCCAGGCCGCCGATGAAAATCGTGCGCCCCGCGCCGATGCGCCCGGCAATCGAGCCCGCCATCACGCAACCGATCGTCAGGCACAGCGTCGCCACGCAGTTCGCCAGCAGCGCGGTGGCCGGCGCGATATGGAACTGCTTTTGCAGCAGCGTGGGCGTCATCAGAATCACCACGACGATCGCGGCCGAGAGCATCCACGTGAGCAGCATCGAGACGATCACGGCGCGGCCGTGGTCGCGCAGCACGGCCTTGAGCGGCACTTCAGCGGCGATTGCCTTGCGCTGCTTGAGTTCGGCGAACACCGGCGTCTCATGCAGCCAGCGGCGCAGGTAGACCGAGAACATGCCGAATACGCCGCCCACCAGGAACGGAATGCGCCACGCGTATGCGGAGATTTCCGCCGGCGCGAAGTTGCGGTTCACCGCCGAGGCAATCAGCGAGCCGAGCAGGATGCCTGCCGTGAGGCCGGCCGTCAGCGTGCCGCACGCATAGCCGATGTGGCGCTGCGGCACGTGCTCCGAGACGAACACCCAGGCGCCCGGCACTTCGCCGCCGACCGCCGCGCCTTGCATCACGCGAAACAGCAGCAGCAGGACCGGCGCCAGCACGCCGATGCTGGCGTAGGTGGGCAGCAGGCCCATCATCAACGTCGGCACCGACATGAGCAGCACGCTCAGCGTGAACATGCGCTTGCGGCCGAACAGGTCGCCGAAATGCGCCATGATGATGCCGCCGAGCGGCCGCGCCAGATAGCCCGCGGCGAAGATGCCGAAGGTTTGCACCTGGCGCAGCCAGTCGGGCATCGCCGCCGGGAAAAATAGCTGGCCGATCGCCGGCGCGAAAAATACGAAGATGATGAAGTCGTAGAACTCCAGCGCCCCGCCGAGGGCGGCGAGGCCGAGCGTCTTGTAATCGCTGCGCCCAAGAGGGCGTGGGGTGACAGCCTGCGCTCCACCCAGATTTGTCGCTTGCATTGCTTGTGTCTTGTCTTGAATTGGGAGCCACACGTAGCGCGTGGAAATACGGCGGTCGTCGGGCGAGAAGTGTGGCAAGCGCTGGGTAGAGCACGGGACACCGGCGCGCCGGCCCGGGTAGGGCAAGCGCGATGACGATTGAGGCCAGGCGGGGATTTTACAGGATGAAAGCGGAACGTTTCGGGAAGTGCTTAATTAGATTGAGAAAAGTTCCCGGGAATGTGCCTTTTCGCAAGCGAGCGCGACGACGGTGTTATTGGGACTTTTCCCTGGCGAATGTAGGAATGCAGAGCGGCTTTGTCCGAGCGGATTGATTCATATGTAAATTAGGATTGCTCCTATGGGATGGAACGGGCCCGCCTCTGAGAATCGCGTCCGAGCTATCAGTTAAGAGGCATCTCATGCGTATTGCCGTTCTTCAACGTGACCTGGTCATGCGTCAGTCGATCGAAAAGGTCCTGACGGCCACCGGGCATTCCTGCACGACCTTTGACGACGGCCTGAGCATGTCGAGAACGCTCGCGCGTTCCACCGTGGATCTGCTGGTGCTCGACTGGCACGGCCTGCGTCTGTCCGGCGCCGATGTTTTGCGCGCGGCGCGCGCGGTGGGCGGCGACCGTCTGCCGGTCATGTTCGCATCGGTGGACACGGCGGAGGAAAACGTCGTGCGCGCGTTCGTCGCTGGCGCGGACGACTACGTCGCATTGCCGCTGCGCGCAGCCGAGTTTCGCGAGCGGGTCGCGGCGCTACTGCGGCGGGCGTACCCGGACCGGTTCAGTTCCGCGAGCTTCGATGTCGGTCCGTACCACTTCAACACGCACAGCCAACTCGTCACGCTGCGCGGCCAGCCGGTCCAGTTGTCCGGCACGCAGTACCGGCTGGCGTCGCTGTTTTTCTCAAATATTGGCCGCGTGCTGTCGCGCGATCACATCTTCGCGATGGTGTGGGGCCGCGAGTTCCGCGAATTCACCCGCACGATCGACAGTCACGTTTCGCGGCTGCGCCTTCTGCTCGAAATCGAGCCGCAAAACGAATTTCGGCTGCAGCCGGTTTATAAAAGCGGCTACCGGCTGCTGCATCTGCGTCGGGCGGTTGCCGCCGATATCGATGCGGATATCGATGTCGAGAAGAAAGCGGCCTGAAGTCAACCAGCCGCGTCAGATCAAATCTGCGGCAGCGCGGGGCGTGTTTCGAGCGCCTTGCGAATCAATGCTTCGACCGCCTTGCGTTCGTCGCCGGCCAGCGGCAGACGGGGCGGGCGCACCGGCTCCGTGCCCAGTCCGACGATCGCTTCGGCGAGCTTGATGTTCTGCACCAGCTTCGCCGATACGTCGAGCGCAAGCAGCGGCGCAAACCAGCGGTAGATCGCCCGCGCTTCCTCGAGGCGTCCCGCCTTCAGCAACTTGTAGATCACCACCGTCTCACGCGGAAACGCGCACACGAGACCGGCCACCCAGCCATGCGCGCCCATCAGGATCGCCTCCATCGCGAGATTGTCGACGCCGCAGAGAATCGCGAAACGGTCGCCGACCGCGTTGATCAGGTCGGTCACGCGCCGCACGTCGCCGCATGATTCCTTGATCGCGACAATCTTTTTCTCGTCGGCGATTTCCGCGAACATGTCGGGCGTCATGTCGACGCCGTAGGCGAGCGGATTGTTGTAGATCATCAGCGGCAGCGCGCTCGCGTCGGCGACGCTGCGGAAATGGTGCAGCGTCTCGCGGCGGTCCGACAGGTAACGCAGCCCCGGCAGCACCATGTAACCGGCCGCGCCATGACGGCTGCCCGCTTCGGCCTGACGGCAGGCGTCGAGCGTGCTGTTTTCGGCGATCGTCAACAGGACCGGAACGCGGCCGCGCGAGGCTTCGACGGCGACGTCGAGCACTTGCAGCTTTTCATCCAGCGAGAGCGTCGACGCTTCGCCCAGCGATCCGCACACGATGATGCCATCCACACCCGCGTCGATCTGCGCCTCGATATTCTTGCCGGTCCACGCACGTTCTATGCTGAAATCCGCGTTGAATTTGGTGGTGACTGCGGGCAATACGCCTTCCCAGATATGCGCCACGACTGCTCTCCTGAGTGTGATGAGTTCAAGCGCAGTGTAAGCAGGGAAAATCCCGCCGTCTTGCGTGAATCACGCGTGGCGGATGACGATTTCAGCACAGTCGCTTTGCCCGTAGTATCGCCGGAACAAGGCGGATGGCCTATTTCAGGATAAAGGGCGAGGCGCGTCTAGAGCGCGTGACCGGCACGACGGCATGTGCTCGGGGTCATGCCCGTCGTGCGTCCAGCGCAGGTACACGGGCCGCGGTCTGGGCGGCGGCGTGAGGTCGCCCGGCATCGCGAAGCTATGCCGAAATCGTCACAATCCACGCGCAAGCACACCAAGACTCGACCGGCTGCGGTTTCTACCATGAGCGTCATGAAAACCTTGGACATCATCGACTCGCACACCGGCGGTGAACCGACCCGCCTCGTGGTGTCGGGCGGCCCGGATCTCGGCGGCGGCACACTGGCGCAACGGCTCGACGTGTTCCGCATTCAGTTCGACGACTGGCGCGCGGGCATCGTCACCGAACCGCGCGGCTCGGACGTGGTGGTGGGCGCGCTGCTCTGCGAGCCGGACGACCCGACGTGCGCGGCCGGCGTGATCTTTTTCAACAACGTCGGCTATCTCGGCATGTGCGGGCACGGCACGATCGGCCTCGTCGTTTCGCTGGCGCACCTGGGACGGATCGGGCCGGGGCGTCATCGGATCGAGACGCCGGTCGGCATTGTCGAAGCGACGCTCAACGACGACGGCAGTGTCGCCGTGCGCAACGTGCCGGCGTATCGCTATCGCGAATCCGTGCGGGTGGACGTGCCGGGCCACGGCGTGTTGACTGGCGATATCGGCTGGGGTGGCAACTGGTTCTTTCTCGTCGCTGACCATGCGCGCGCCCTGGAGGCGGCGCGGATCGGCGAATTGACGGCGTTCAGCGGGGCGATTCGCGACGCGCTGATCGCGCAGCGCATCACCGGCGCGGATGGCGCGTTGATCGACCACATCGAGTTATTCGGACCCGGTTCGCGCGATGGCGTCGACAGCCGCAACTTCGTGCTCTGTCCCGGCAGTGCGTACGACCGCTCGCCGTGCGGCACCGGCACGAGCGCCAAGGTGGCCTGCCTCGCGGCCGACGGCAAACTGGCTGAAGGCGCGGTATGGCGGCAGGAGAGCATTATCGGCAGCGTGTTCGAGGCGAGCTATCGCCATGCCGGCGATGGCGTTCACGTGATTCCTACCATCACCGGTCACGCGTACGTCACGGCAGAGGCGCGCCTGTGCTTCGACGAGCGCGATCCCTTCGCCTGGGGCATCCGCACGGCATGACGGCGGACGCGCTGATCGTCGGGGCGGGGATTGTCGGCGCGGCATGCGCGGCGGAACTGGCGGCACTCGGCATGCGCGTCGAGGTGCTCGACGCGCAGGGCATCGGTGGCGGCGCGACGGCGGCGGGTATGGGTCACATCGTCGTGATGAACGACTCGCCGGCGGAATTCGCGCTGGGCCGCTATTCACGAGACTTGTGGCTGGATCTCGCGCCGCAACTGCGTCCGCGCGACGCGTTCGCGCGCTGCGGCACGCTCTGGGTCGCCGCCGACGATGAGGAGTGGCAGGCCGCCCGTTCAATGCATGCCGCGTTCGAGGCTCAGGGCGTTGCCGCGCAATTGCTCGACGCGCCTGCGTTGCGGGCTTGCGAGCCGGCGCTGGCGGCGTCGATGGCGGGCGGTTTGCGGATCGAGCACGACAGCATCGTGTATGCGCCCACCGTCGCTGAATGGCTGCTGACGCGGTCGCCGGGCGCCGCGAATATCCGTGTGCGACTGGGCGCGACGGTGACGTCGGTTGAAGCGAGTGGTGTGACGCTTGCTGACGGCGAGCGTGTTGGCGCGGGGCAAGTCATCGTGGCCAATGGGTTGGGTGCGCAGCAATTGGTGCCGTCGCTGCCCTTGCAGCCGAAGAAAGGCCATCTGCTGATCACGGACCGCTATCCCGGACTGATCCGGCATCAACTGCTCGAGCTCGGGTACATCAAGAGCGCGCATCACGCGGTCGGCACCTCGGTGGCGTTCAACGCGCAACCGCGGCCCACGGGACAATTGCTGATCGGCTCGTCGCGCCAGTTCGACACCACAGATCCCACCGTCGAGATGCCTGTGCTCGCGCAGATGCTCCAACGTGCCGCGCATTATCTGCCGCTGCTGCCGACGCTCAACGGCATTCGCGCGTGGACCGGGTTTCGCGCGGCCTCGCCGGACGGCCTGCCGCTGATCGGTCCGGCCGGCGAATTTGCTCCCGGCGTATGGCTTGTCACCGGTCATGAGGGTTTGGGCGTGACGACATCGCTTGCCACCGCGAAGCTGCTTGCCGCGCAGATTGTAGGGACCCTCGCGCCGATTCCTGTCGAGCCTTATTTGCCGGTTCGTTTTGTTGAGAAGGTGATTGATGAGTAGCGCGAGCGCCACGACACGCGTCAGCTTGACGATCGACGGCCACCGTATCGATGTCGAAGCCGGCACAACCGTGGCCGCGGTGCTCGTCCTGGCTGGCGTTCACGGCACGCGCCTATCGGTGAGCGGCCAGCCTCGCGCCGCGCTGTGCGGCATGGGCGTGTGTCAGGAGTGTCGCGTGACGATCGACGGCCGGGCGCATGCGCTGGCGTGTCAGACTCTGTGCCGCGAAGGCCAGAACGTTCGTACCCAGGACGGGGCGGGCACGCGATGAGACAGCACTTCGACATTGTCATCGTCGGCGCCGGTCCCGCTGGTTTGAACGCCGCGTCCGCCGCCGCGCGCGCGGGCGCCTCGGTTGCGCTGCTCGACGACAATCCACGCGCGGGCGGCCAGATCTGGCGTCAAAGTCCGGGCCACGCGCCGCAGGCGCCGTTGCATAACCTCCTCACTGCGATCAGCGGGCACAGCACCATCACGCACTGGCCGTCGACTCGCGTGATCGCGCCGCTGGGTCCACGCGGCTTGCTGTTCGAATCGGCGGAGCACGGCGACGTCTGCGTCACCTATGAGCGCCTGATTCTTGCTACCGGCGCACGTGAGCGGCTTCTGCCGTTCGCCGGCTGGACCTTGCTCGGCGTGACCGGCGCGGGCGCGCTGCAGGCGCTCATCAAAGGCGGCATGCCGGTGGGTGGCGAGCGGATCGTGATTGCCGGCAGCGGGCCTTTGCTGATCGCGGCGCTCGCCACTGCGCGCGCGGCGGGGGCAAAGGTGGTGGCCGTGGTGGAGCAAGCTTCGGCGTTCGACGTCGCGCGTTTCGGCATCTCGCTACTGGCCGCGCCGGCCAAGTTGCGGCAAGCCGTCGGCATGACGCGCGGGTTCGCGGGCCTGCATTACTGGACCGGCAGCATCGTGGAAGAGGCGCAGGGCGACGGCCGAGTCGAGCGTGTCACCATCCGGCGCGGCCGCGACAGCAAACGCGTCACGCTCGATTGCGACCGCATCGCCTGCGGCTATGGACTCGTGCCGAACATCACGCTGGCTCAGGCGCTCGGTTGCGCGATCAGTGAAGCGGGCGAGATCGTCGTCGACCACGAGCAGCGGACGTCTGTCGAGGGCGTATTCGCGGCGGGCGAGTGCACCGGCGTCGGCGGCGCTGAACTGGCCAACGTGGAGGGACAGTTTGCCGGCCTGCTGGCAAGCGGTGGCGCCGCCGCGGACCATGCGGCCCTCGACGCGCAGCGCGCGCGCTGGCGCCGATTCGGCCGCCGCGTCGAAACCGCCTTCGCCCTGCGGGACGCCGCGCGCGCACCGCCGCCCGATGCCACGCTGCTGTGCCGCTGCGAGGACGTGAGCATCGGCGAGGTGCGCGCCTTTGCCGACTGGCGCGAAGCCAAGCTCCACACCCGCTGCGGCATGGGCGCCTGCCAGGGACGGATCTGCGGGACGGCGGCGAACCTGTACTTCGGCTGGCAGTCCGGCGCGCCGCGCCCGCCCTTCAGTCCAGCGCAAATCGGCACGTTGATGGCGGCGGTCGCGGAGCCGCCCCAGCTTGAATGACCTGTTCGCCGACAAGCCAGCGGATATTGTCGGCGGCGGCGCGGCCCTATAATCGACCGCACGGACCAGGCAGCTGGCACGAGGCTGCAAGCCCCGAGCGTCGGTCGTCAGGCGGCAACCGTCACCCGGCAACAGAGCAACCGTAACAACCCAACGCCGAAAAAACCGAACGCTCGCCCGACCGCCCCCATCAACGCACGGACCAACGGAACCCGCACGATGAACACGCTGGCTCATCCGCTCGAACCGGACGACGCAACGCTGTCCGGCATGCTGTCGCACTTCAGGCTGCTCGAGCCGGTGTTCGACGCGATGCCGGACGTCGTGTTCTTCGTCAAGGACGCCGAGGCGCGTTACGCGCTGGTCAATCGCACGCTAGCGTCGCGTTGCGGCTTCAAAGAAAAGTCCGCGCTGCTCGGCCGGACCGCCGAGGACGTGTTCCCGCGCCGCTTCGGACGCATCTACACGGCGCAGGACAAGGCGATCATCAACGTCGGCAATCAGATGATCGATCAGTTGGAACTGCATCTGTATCCCGGCCGCCAGCCGGGCTGGTGTCTGACCTGCAAGCAGCCGCTGCGCGATCCCGCCGGCAAGGTGGTCGGCCTCGCCGGCATTTCCCGCGATCTGAAAGCGGACGAAAGCAGTCACCCGGCCTACAGCCGTCTCGCCGCGGTCGTTCAGTCCATCCAGGAAAATTACGTTCAGCCGTTGAATCTGAAGCAGCTTGCGGCCATGGCGGATATGTCCGTCGCCCAACTGGAGCGCTACTTTCACAAAGTGTTTCATCTGACGCCGCGTCAGGTGCTGCTGAAAACCCGGCTGGACGCCGCCACGGCGCTGCTGGTTTCGCACGACAAGGTCACCGACGTCGCCGCGCTGTGCGGCTACACCGACCACAGCGCGTTCACGCGGCAATTCAAGGCGACAGTCGGCGTGACGCCGACCGAATACCGGATGCTGCTGCACGGTACTTCGCGGAGTTGAACCGCTGCACATGGCTCGTCGCAAGCATCACTACTACGTCTACGTCGTCGCGCTGGACGACAAGGTCTGGAACGAGGCGCGTTTTCGCCGCGCGAATCCGGACTACCGGTTCGACAAGCCTTGCGTGTATGTGGGAATGACGGGACTGGACCCGGATCTGCGCTTCGACCGGCATAAGGCCGGCATTCAGGCCAATCGCTATGTGCGCGATTACGGCTTGCGGCTCGTGCCCGAACTGTACGAGGTATTCAATCCCATGCCTTACCGCGGCGCACAGGACATGGAAGTGGAATTGGCGATTGGACTACGTGAAGCGGGGTACGGCGTGTGGCAGGCGTGAGCCGTGTGATGCGGCGTGGCGTTCGTCAAAGGATCCGGCCGGCGCTCGGCTGTTAAAAAAGGGCCCGAGACCTGTACGTGCGCGCCTTCGAACGCAATTGGACAGCGCGCGTTACTTCACACCGAGGCCGCGCAGCACGGCGTTGCCTTCAGGCGTCAAACGGATATGCGAAGCGCCGGCGTCGCCGGAAATCGTTTCGATCAGGCCGGCTTCGTGAAGCTGCGGAATCTCGGGTTTCGCGGACGCGTCGATCGGCGCGTGCAGCAACAGCAGCAACGTCGCCAGCTCGTGGTGGCTCAGCAGGCGGCGCAGGATGGTAGGCCGCTTGGCCGGCGCCGGTGCGTCGTTCGTGTTGTGATCGGGCTGGTTCATGGTTCGCACCTTGTGCGGAATAGTGTCGGGTGGATGATGCGGACGAAGTCTTAAACGATTCTTAAGACACCATTGTCCTGTAACACCGTGACACGATGATTGCACCGAACCATGTTACCGATTGTCACACTTACGCCCGCAAACCCTTACGGGGCGCAGGTTTTGCCCGCCGACTCGATCCACAGGTTGTTCACGTGGCGCTTGCCCGCATAGAAACGGTAAGTCGTCGCGCCGTTGTCGCTACGCACCTTGACGATATTCGAGTCGCCGAAGTCGAGCATCTGGCCTTGCGGGATCGCCGTGGATTTGAACGCGGCGTCGTGGCTCGCGGCCAATTGCGTGAGGCACGCGACCACGTCGTTGACGGAGCGCTGCGTGTTGGTGTCCGTGACGGGCTCGCCGGCATCCGGATTCTTCTGGAAGTACGCGCAAGCGCTGAGGAGCAGGGGAACTGACAGGACTACGGCAAACTTCTTCATATCTCTCCTGGCGTTACATTCGGCTGACGATACGTGCGACGCCCGCACGTGCCACAGCCGCGCGGCATCGACCGCGAATCAGGCGACATTATATCGGTGCGGCGCGGCTACCCCCGCCGATGCCGCACACGCCGTGCCCGCCTGGCCGGAATCGCCGGACCCGAATTCGCCTGCGTGACGCGTTGGACGCCTATTTGCGCCGCTGAGCCTGCGCGGCGAGCCGCACGGCAGCATTGGCCGCGCCATAGCCGTCGTAACCGCCGCGCCGCTCGACGATCTCCATGAAGAACCGCTGGTCGAGCTGCTCCGTGTAAGCGTGGAAAAACTCGCCGCCGCGCTCATCGCGGTCGTAGAGGATGTTATTGGCGCGCAATGCGTCGAGCGTGTCGTCCGGCAGCGCGTAGCGCGCGGCCAGATCCTCGTAGTAATTGCGCGGGATGCGCAGCACCGGCAAGCCGTCGGCGACGAACTCGGGAATCGCGCTGAAAATGTCGCTGGTGCTGAAGGCGACGTGGTTCAGACCAGAGCCGTGATAGGTATGCAGCGCCTCGGCCACCGCCGTGTGATGGTCCACGGAGGCATTCAGCACGATGCGCACCGAGCCGTCGTGGCTGCGCAGCGCGCGGCTGCGCACGAGGCCGTACGGATCGGGCACCAGCACGCCGGGCTCGGCCTGGAAGCCCAAGGCGGTCCGCAGAAACAGCACCCACGTGTCCAGCGAATTCGCCGGCACCGACAGGCACACATGGTCGATGCGGCTGAGCGGCCCCACTTCGGTCGGACCGTTGATGTCGGTGAGGACGAAATCGGCCTCGAACAAGGTGGGCTGATCCGGCGTTTCGTCGACGAAATAGTTCAGGCTGCTGTCCGGCGCCTGCACGGCGGGCAGCACACGCTCGTTCGGGCCGATTTGCCCGGAAAACGGCGCGTAGCCGAAGCCGGCGGCGCGCTCGAACGCCTGATTGGCGTCGTCCACGCGAAACGCCGACGCGCACAGCGACAAGCCATGCTGCTGGAAAAACGCGTTGGCGAACGAATCCGGCTCCGCGTTCAGCACGATCGAAGCCGCGCCGTGCTGATACAGCGTGACTTCTTTCGACCGATGGCGGCCCGCCTCGCGAAAGCGCAGTTTGCCGAGCCAGTCGACGAGTTGCGCGCGCGTGGTGTGGTCCACCGCGAACTCGAGAAACTGATAGCCGACGTGCGCGGGCGCCGCCGGCGAGCGGTAGAGGTCACCGACCGGCTGCTGCGTGCTTTCGAGCAGCGCGCGAGTCTGTTCCTCGAGGAACAGCAGCGAGCGATGCCCGTCCGCGGCTGTGATGGTGGTGGGGGCGGCGCGAAAGCCGTCGTTGAAAATTTCCAGCGAAAGCGGCCCGCTGTAGCCCGTTTTCACGACCTGCGCCGTGAAATTAGCCAGATCGAAATCGCCTTGGCCCGGGAAGCAGCGATAGTGGCGGCTCCATTCGAGCACGTCCATGGCGAGCTTCGGCGCATCGGCGATCTGCACGAAGGCGATGCGATCGCCCGGAATGTCGGCGATCGCGTCCACCGTGTCGTCGAGCGACAGCGTGTGAAAGCTGTCGAGCACGAGCCCGAGATTGGGATGATTCACGGCGTTCACGAGCTTCCACGCGTGCCGGTAGGTCTTCACGTGCTTGCCCCACGCGAGCGCTTCATAGCCCGCGATAACGCCGGCCGCCTCAGCCGCGCGGGCCAGCGCGCCGAGCTGGTCGGTCATCAGCGCATCGTCGCCGATGGTGTCGGGCGAAACGTTGCTGCACACCAGAATGCGGTCTGTGCCCAGTTCATGCATGACGTCGAACTTACGCTTCGCGCGGTCGAGATTGCGCTCGAGGCGCTCCGGGCTGACACCGTCGAAATCGCGGAATGGCTGAAACAGCATGATTTTCAGCCCGAGATCTTCGGCGATGCGCCGCACGTCGGCGGGCGAGCCGTCGAAATACAGCAAATCGTTCTCGAAGATCTCGACGCCTTCGAAGCCCGCCGCCTGGATCGCGGTCAGCTTCTCGACGAGGGTTCCGCTGATCGACACGGTGGCAATCGAACGTTGCATGGACGGCTCCTGCTAAAACAATCAAACGGCTGTTGAATAGGGCGCGCAACGGCCGGGGCGCGCGACCGCTCGCAGATCCCGCTGGCTGGCATGCTGCAATGCGGAAAATGGACCAGTTCGTTACACGCATCGGCAAGAGGCAGGCCACAATCACCCACTGTAACCGAAGTTATCGATAGTTTATACAAACTAACTAGATGGTACAAATTCGTAGAAACCCCGAATGACGGCGGCGCTCAATGCGCGCACACTTCGCTCACGTTGCAAAACCACGGCGCTTGCCGTGGCTGGCTTCTTGCCTTACTTAGCAGGAGTGGTTGTCATGAGTTTTGCGTCAGTACTGGTCCTCAACGGACCGAACCTCAATCTGCTCGGCACGCGCGAGCCGACCATCTATGGCTCGGAAACGCTCGACGACGTCGCGAAGCTTTGCCGCGATGCGGGAGAGCGCCTGAATCTCGCGATCGACTTCTGCCAGTCGAATGCCGAACATCAACTGATCGACTGGCTGCACGCGGCGCGTACCAAGGTCGACGGCATCGTGATCAATCCGGCGGCCTACACGCATACGTCGGTGGCCATCGCCGACGCGCTTTCGGCAATCGAAAAGCCGGTCATCGAAGTGCATATTTCAAACGTGCATCGCCGCGAGGCGTTCCGGCATCACTCGTACGTGTCGGCCGTGGCGGACGCGATCATCATCGGTTGCGGCACGCAGGGCTATGTGTTGGCTTTGGAGCGGATGGCGACCATTCTTAAGGATAGGGCGGCGAAATGAACTCACAAGCGAACGTACAAACGAACGTACAAACGAACTCACAGGCAACACCTCATTCCTATCTGGTCGGCCTGATCGGCGCGGGCATCAGCGGATCGCTGACGCCCGCGATGCACGAGGAAGAGGGCAGCAAGCTCGGTCTGCACTATGTGTACCGGCGTATCGATCTGGAAGCGCTGAAACTCGACGTCGCCTCGCTGCCCGATCTGCTGATGGCCGCCGAACGCATGGGCTACAACGGTCTGAACATCACGTACCCGTGCAAGCAGGCCGTCATTCCTCTGCTCGACGAACTGTCCGACGACGCGCGCGCACTCGGCGCGGTCAACACGGTGCTGTTCAAGGACGGCAAACGCATCGGTCACAACACGGATTGGTCAGGTTTCGCGCGTGCATTCCAGCGCGGTTTGCCGGACGTGTCGCTGGAGCGCGTCGTGCAGCTTGGCGCGGGCGGCGCCGGCGCGGCGGTCGCGCACGCGGCGCTCAATATGGGCGCGAAATCGCTCACGCTATTCGATGTGGACGCCACGCGCGCCGCGTCGCTCGCCGAGGAATTGCAGAAGCGCTTTCCGGCCGCCACCGTCAGCGCCGGAAGTTCGCTTGCCGAATCGCTCGCGGCCGCCAATGGCCTGATTCACGCGACGCCCACCGGCATGGCGAAATTGCCCGGCTTGCCGTTGCCGGTCGAATTGCTGCACCGCGATCTGTGGGTCTCGGACATCGTCTACTTCCCGATCCGCACCGCGCTTTTGCAGGCGGCGGAAGCGCTCGGCTGCCGCACGCTGAGCGGCGGCGGCATGGCGGTGTATCAGGCGGTCGACGCCATGCGCATTTTCACCGGTCTCGAACCGGACGCGGAACGGGTCTACACCCATTTTCAGTCGTTGTTGCAACGCTAACCGGTAGCGCGCCAACCGGTAACAACCCGATCGAGGAGACGCACACCCCATGCAGCAACCGATTCAATCCAGTCCCATCGACACCGCCGCGCCGCAAGGCGTCACGGTGAGCACCGGGCGCCGCTCGAAAGCCCGCTTTCAGATTCTGGCGCTGCTCGCGGTCGGGACGATGATCAATTATCTCGACCGTACGGTGCTCGGCATCGCGGCGCCACAGTTGACCAAGGAGCTCGGCATCAACGCCGCGCTGATGGGGCTGCTGTTTTCCGTGTTTTCCTGGAGCTATGTGGCCGCGCAAATCCCGGGCGGCCTGTTTCTCGACCGTTTCGGCAGCAAGGTCACGTATTTCCTGTCGATGACCTTCTGGTCCCTGTGCACGCTAGCGCAAGGCTTGGTGCATGGCATCGGCGCGCTGTTCGCGTTCCGCCTCGGCCTCGGCGTCTCGGAAGCGCCGTGCTTCCCGACCAATAGCCGCGTGGTGGCCACGTGGTTCCCGCAGAGCGAACGCGCGATGGCGACCGGCACGTACACGGTCGGCGAATATATCGGCCTCGCTTTTTTCAGCCCATTCCTGTTCATGCTGATGGGCGCGTTCGGCTGGCGTTCGCTGTTCTACGTGGTGGGCGGCGTGGGCCTTGTGTTCGGCGTGATCTGGTGGATGTTCTATCGTGAGCCGCGCGATCATCCGTCGGCGAATCAGGAGGAGCTCGACTATATCGAAGCGGGCGGCGGTCTCACGCATCGGAAGAAGGATGCTGAGGCGGCAGCCAGCAAGCTCGTATCGGCGAAGAGCGGCTTCGAATGGCGCACCATCGGACGCCTGCTCAAGCATCGTCAACTGACGGGCATTTGCCTCGGCCAGTTCGCCGGCAACTCGACGCTGGTGTTCTTCCTCACCTGGTTCCCGACGTATCTCGCCACCGAACGCCATATGGCGTGGCTAAAGATCGGCTTCTTCGCGATCATGCCGTTCATTGCCGCGTCGATCGGCGTGATGTTCGGCGGCTTCTTTTCCGACTGGCTGTTGCGCCGCGGCAAGTCGCCGAACGTGGCGCGCAAGCTGCCGATCATTGCCGGCCTGCTGCTCGCGTCGACCATCATTCTCGCCAACTATGTCGAGAGCAACCTGCTGGTGATCGCGATTCTGTCGGTGGCGTTTTTCGCGCAGGGCATGGCCGCGCTGGGCTGGACGCTGGTGTCCGACATCGCGCCGGACGGCCTGCTCGGCGTGACCGGCGGCATCTTCAACTTCGCGGCGAACCTGGCCGGCATCGTGACGCCGCTGGTGGTGGGTTTCATCGTCGCGGCAACCGGCTCGTTTGTCGGGGCGCTGGTGTTCATCGGCGCGATCGCACTGGTCGGCGCGCTGTCGTACATCTTCATCGTCGGCGATATCAAGCGGATCGTGCTGGTGGATTGAGCGGCCTCGCGCCAGACGAAAAAAACGGGACGTGGCGCAGGCCACGTCCCGTTTTTTACTTGAGGCTTACAGGCGTCAATCGTCCTTGCGCACGAACCGCAGCACGGCATCGACGATCATGGCGCGATGCCGCGCACGCAAACGCGGATGCGACGGATCGCGCCCGAACGCCGTGCCGAAGGTATGGCGATTGCCGACGCGGTGAAAGCACAGCGAACTGATCAGCAGATGCAGGTCGATCGGATCGATGTCGCTGCGGAACTGCCCGGCCGCGATGCCGCGCGCCAGCAGATCCTCGATCGTATGAATCACGGTGACGTTGCGGCCTTTGAACGTCTTGACCTGCTCGACGTACTTCGCGCCGTGAATATTTTCGATCGTCACGAGGCGCACGAAATCGCGCTGCCGGTCGTGATAGTCAAACGTAAACTCGACGAGTGCGCGCATCCCCTCGATCGGATCGAGTTCGCTGACGTGCAGATCCTGTTCGAGCGCGCGAATGTCTCCATACACCTTTTCCAGCACCGCCTGGTACAACCCTTCCTTGCTGCCGAAGTAGTAGTACAGCATGCGCTTGGTGGTGTTCGTGCGCTCCGCGATCGCGTCGACGCGTGCGCCCGTCAGTCCCATCGCGGAGAACTCCTGGGTCGCGACCTCGAGGATGTTGCGCTTCGTCTGTTCGGGATCGTACTTGCGCCGGGCGTCGGTACGCGGACTGTCGGACGGGATGCCGTTGGTATCAGGCTCGGCGGCCTTGCTTCCCTTTTTCATTGTGTATTCGAGCGGCAGTGACGGCGCATTCTAGCATGGCGAAATTGGCCTCTGGAGCGGGTCTCGGGCATGAGCGGCAACGTATTGGTCGACGTCAAACGGCAGGCCGCCGGCGTGCGGCGAGCGCGTCGCGTGTCTGCATGGCGGTGTAGGTCAGCTGCGCGGCCGCGAGGCCGAGCGCGCCGTAAGCGGGTGTCAGGCCGAACGACGCAAATGCCTCGGGCACCGGACGCTCGCCGGCAATCGCCGCCGCCAGCAGTTCGCCGGACACGGTGGTCGGCGCCATGCCGTGTCCCCCGAAGCCGACCGCGTACCAGACGCCATCCGCGCTGCGGCCGATCTGCGGCATCTTGTGCCGCGCGTAGCTCATCAGGCCACCCCACGCGTACTCGATACCCACGTCATGCAACTGCGGATAGACCTTCAGCAGATCGCGCCGCAACAGGCGCGCGATCACCTCGGGCGCGCGGTCGCGCACCGAGATGCGGCCACCCCACAGAATGCGCATGTCGGGCAGCGGCCGGTAGTAGTCGAAGGCGAAGCGGGTGTCGTAGACGGCGGCACGCGTGTCGATTGCGTCTTGCAGACGTGAGCCGAGCGGTTCGGTCGCCATCACGTAGGTGGCGATCGGCAGCACCGCGCGTTCGACCAGCGGGTAGACGCGGCGCGCGTAGCCGCCGCCCGCCATCACGACGTGTTGCGCGTCGAGCGCGCCGTGCTGCGTGTGCACCACGAAGCCGGCGCCGTCGCGCTGCAGACGCACGACCGGCGAGTCCTCGTGGATCTGCACGCCGGCATGCGCAGCGGCGTTAGCCACGCCGAGGACGTACTTCAACGGATGAAAGTGGAACGCATTGCGCTCGAACAGACCACCGTGATAACGGCGCGTTTTCAGTTGCGCAGCGAGCTGCTCCGCTGCCACCGGTTCCCACTCGACGCCGAACGAATCGCGCATCAGGCGCCGCTGCGACTCGAGCCGCGCCGGTTCGTCGAACCAGTTGGCGAGGATCACGCCGGCGTCGGTCGCGTCGCAGTCGATGTGATAGCGCGCGATGCGCTTTCTCATCAGATCGACTGCGTCGGTAGTCAGCGTATAGAGTTCGCGGGCGTGCACGGCGCCGAGGGTTTTGAGCAGGTCGGCGCAATCGAGGCTGTAGCCGCCGAACACGAACCCGCCATTGCGCCCGGATGCGCCGAAACCCACTTGCCGGGCTTCGAGCACGGTGACATCGGCGACGCCCCGCTCGGCGAGTCCCAACGCCGTGGACAAGCCCGCCAGGCCCCCGCCGATGACGCAGACATTGGCGTTTCGCCGGCCAGCCAACGGCGCATAGGCGGACGAACGGGTGACAGTGGCTTCGTAAAAGCTTTGCATAAGGGCTAGGTTAGCGGCAATCGCGCGCTCACGTCCAGCCGTCGCGCGATTGCCGAGTCGAAGGGCGGATGAAACAGAGACCGGCACCCGCGTCGAGCAAATGCCGGTCTTCTTGGGCTGATCATGAAACGCCTAGGACACCGGCAACAGCTTGCCGGTGAACACCACCGGACCGCTCGGCGCGTTGTGATCCGGCGAGCCGCCCGGCGCTTCGATCGACACGGCCAGCGCCGCATAATTCTCCGGCTTCTGCTGGCCGGCCGTAACCTTGCCGTTCGCGCTGTCCGGCAGCATGCCGAGCGAGACCGGATGGCCGCTCGCCGGAATGCCCCACAGTTCCATCGCCCGGCCCGCGGGCAGCTCGACCTTGCCGAGCGGATGCACCGTCATGGTCGAATGCGCTTCGTCCCACGCGACCAGCATGACCGGATGCGCGTCCTTGTTGTTCAGCACGGCGACATGCGACACCGCCGTTTCGGATTGCTGAGCCACGGTCGGCGCGGTGACAGGCGCCGTGGTGGACGGCAACAGCGAGCGCACGGCGACCACCACGGCAACCGCGGCGAGGCCCGTGACGCCGAGTGCCCAGCCGCGCCAGAACGCCAGGTTCTCGAACACGCTGCGCGACGGCCGTGCGGGTGTTGCCACCACGGTGCGGGGACGTGCGGCCTCGCGCGTGGCCGCGAGGCCGAGACGCCGTTCGATGGCGTCCCATACGGCGGACGGCGGCATGCGCGGCTCGGCGAGTTCGGCCAGCGGCGAGATGCGCCGCTGCCATTCGTCGACGGCACGGCGGATCGTCGTGTCGTGGTCCGCGTAGCGTTCGAAGCGGCGCCGTGCGCCGCCGCGCAGCGTGCCGAGCACATATTCGGCGGCCAGCAGGTCGACGAGCTGAGGATAGCGATGGAGATTCATCACTCGCCTCCCAGACAGGTCTTCAGCTTGGCGAGGCCGCGCCGGATCCATGACTTGATGGTGCCGAGCGGCACCGCCAGCACGTCGGCGATCTCGCTATGGCTTTGATCGCGTAGGTACGCGAGGGCCACCGCCTGGCGCTGCGCCGGTTCCAGCTGTTGCATGCAACCGGCGAGCAGACGCGCCTGCAGGCTGACCGCAGTCAGCGCTTCGGGATCTGGATCGCCGGTTGCCACGAGATCGTCCAACGCATCGCTCCATTCCGTTTCCTGGGTGTTGACCCGCCGCAGGTGATCGAGAGCACGGTTGCGGACGATCGCCGACATCCACGTCATCGGGGCGGACAGCGCGCGGCGATAGTCGCCGGCAAAGCGCCAGATATTGACGAAGCTGTCCTGCAAGACCTCTTCGGCCCACTCATGCTTGTTCAATATACGGAGGGCGAGGCCGAACAGTTTCGGGGCGGCGAGATCGTAGAGTTCGCGCAATGCCGCGGCGTCTTCCTTGGCGACACGTTCGAGCAGCTCGGCAAGCGTGTCCGGCGTTAGTTCTCGAGGATGGGCGGTCATGGAAGGAGATAGGGTGAGCTTGCGCGCCTATGGTACTCAATTTCTCCACTGCCTTATATGCGGGTTTTTTTCTTCGACGTGCATCCGTTGATGAGATGTCAACGTATGTGGAGCAGAGTCCGGCGTTGGGTGTGCTTGCCGGATGGTCCGGGACACGGGGTGGTGTGCAGCGAGGGCGGGGCCGTTGCGCTGGTCTGCTGAAAGTGAAAGACCGGCAACGGAGCCACGCGATGCAAGGGCGGTTAACGCGTTGCGGGCGGTATGACGAAGTACGGGGGGCACGGCTCATTCCTGATGAGGTCCGGGACGGTTGTCGACCGATCGGCAACCGCCCTGGACCGGAATGGGCGTTTAACGGCCCCAGCGCAGCACCAGGGGATCGAGCCGCCGCGCAACCTTCAACAGACCTTCACGCGTGGCCGGGTGCATTTGCGGCAACGGATGGCGCACCGCGTCCGAACGGATCACACCGCCTTCCTTCATCAGCGCCTTGCACGATGCGAGGCCGCCCTGGCGGTTTTCGTAATTGATCAGGGGCAGCCACTGCTGATAGTGCGCGGCGGCCGCCTCGGTGTCGCCGGCCGCATAGGCGTCGATGATCAGACGGATGCCGTCGGCGTAGCCGCCGCCCGTCATCGAACCGGTTGCGCCCGCATCCAGATCGGCCATCAGCGTGATCGCCTCTTCGCCGTCCCACGGACCGACGATCGCATCGCCGCCCAGTTCGATGAGCTCGCGCAGCTTGTTCGCCGCCTGCGGCACTTCGATCTTGAAGTACGACACGTTGTCGATCTCGCGCGCCATGCGGGCGAGAAACGGCGCGGACAACGGCGTGCCGCTGACCGGCGCATCCTGAATCATGATCGGAATGCCGATCGCTTCGGACACGGTCTTGTAGAACTCGTAGATGCCGCGTTCGCCGATGCGGATCGTCGCGCCGTGATATGGCGGCATGACCATGACCATTGCGGCGCCCGCGGCCTGCGCACTGCGGCTGCGCTCGGCGCACTGGTACGAGCTGAAATGCGTGGTCGTGACGATCACCGGCACGCGGCCCGCGACGTGGTCGAGCACCACGTGCATCAGCGTGTTGCGCTCGTCGTCGGATAGCGCGAACTGTTCGGAGAAGTTCGCCAGAATGCACAGCCCGTTCGAGCCCGCGTCGATCATGAAGTCGATGCAGCGTTTCTGGCCTTCGAGGTCGAGACGGCCGGCGTCGTCGAAGATGGTCGGCGCGACGGGGAACACGCCGCGCAATGCAGCAGGATGGGATGACTGGGTCATGATGATAGGTGTTTTCGTAGTTTGGAATGTCTCCGTGTCGACCCGAGTTTGCGCTTTGGCGCTGACTCGGATCCCATGCAACGCAGTCGACTATACGGCGCTGAACACGGCGGGTATATTGAATTGTTTCCATCTTGTGATCGCTTTTGCGACTCACCTCCGCTTCAGCCCGCGCTTTAGCCCCCCGCTTTAGCCCCGATACGCTGCCATGAAAGACACCCTCAACATCCTGCTGTCGAAACTGCGCATTAAACAACTGCAATTGCTGATCGCGCTCGACGACCTGAAGTCGCTGCACAAAGCCGCCGGTGCGATGTCAATGACACAGTCGGCCGCCAGCAAGGCCTTGCAGGAACTGGAGTCGATGCTCGAAGCGCCGCTCTTCGAGCGCTCCAAAAGCGGCATGATCCCGAACCAGCTCGGCCACTGCGTGATCCGCTACGCGCGCCTCGTGGCGACCGATCTCACCGCGCTCTGCCAGGACGTCGCCGAGATACGTTCCGGGCGCGGCGGGCGTCTCGCGATCGGCGCGATCATGGGGGCGATTCCGGAGTGCGTCGTGCCGGCACTGAATCAACTGCATGCGGGCCAGCCGAATCTTTCCGTCGAAGTGGTGGAAGACACGAGCGCGCGAATGCTCCAGCAACTCGACGACGGCCGGCTCGATCTGGTGATCGGCCGCGCTGCGGTAGCGGCCGATCCATCGAAATATCACTATCGTCCGCTAGGCGACGAGCCGCTCTCGGTGGTGGTGGGCTACGGCCATCCGCCGTTGCCGAAGAAAGAGGTGAAACTGCGCGATCTGGCCGGACACCGCTGGGTGATGTATCCGTCGCATATGCCGCTGCACGCGCTGCTCGAGCGTGAGATGGATCTGGCCGGTCTGGAGATGCCGGATAACCCGGTTTCGACGGCCTCGACGTTCGTGACGGTCGCGCTCCTGCAAAGCAGTCACAACCTGGTTTCGTTATTGCCGACGGCGATCGCCGCGCTGTTCGTCAGGCAAAAGATGCTGCGTCTCGTGCCGGTGAAGCTCAAGTCGCCCTCGCAAACTTTCGGCGTCGTGACGCGCAAGGGCGGGGTGCTGTCGCCACCGGCGGAACAGTTCATCGAATTGCTGCGTACCCAGCCGGCGGAGCAGGCGCAAGCCCGCTTGCCGGCGCATGCGGCTCGAAAGCAAAAAACCGCCTGAAGCGGCGGTTTTTCATCACGCGAAAGACGTTGAATATCTCATGGCAATTGGCGCCGCGCCATGTCTTGCGAAGAGGTGTTGTAGCCGCGACACTCTCGGGTAAATCCGAACCGATCCTGGGTTCGCGTTCCGCGCTACACTGCCTTGAAGGTGCGCCGGGCCAGAAGAAACCGGCGTCCGCTCGGGGAGAGCACCATGAATCGGCCGCTGGTTCGATTACCGTTTCGCGCGACGGGCACGACGTCTGTGCGCAAGTGGTTCAAATGGGCGCTGGTGGCGGCATTCTTGCTTGCGCTGGCATTGGCGGTACGCTTTTGCCAGAACGAGATCGAAACCTCGCGATTGCAGGCGCACTATCTCTCCGAATTGACTCGCGACGTGGGCTTTTCCGTCGCCGACGGTGCCAGTCATTCCATCCGTTTTCCCCAAGCCGACAACGGCCCATACGATAGCCGACTGGGCTACGCGCTGCTGCCGTCGATCCAGCAGCGCTTGCTGCAACGCGGGTTTGAAATCACCGCCCAGGCGCGCGATTCCGACCGGATGCTATCGCTGGCGGATAACGGCCTCTTTCTGCCGTACGAAGAAAAAGATCGGGCGGGCTTGCAACTCTTCGACGGCACCGGCGCGCCGCTCTTCGCCGCGCAGTTTCCCGGCCGCGTGTACGACGACTTCGACGCGATTCCGCCGCTGGTCGTGAATTCGCTGCTGTTTATCGAAGACCGCTATCTGCTCGATCCGAACCAGCCGAACCGCAATCCGGCAATCGACTGGGGGCGCTTCAGCCGTGCATTGGCCGACCAGGGCGTGCGCGTGTTCAATCACCATCAGTCGCAGCCCGGCGGCAGCACACTTGCCACGCAGATCGAAAAATTCCGCCACTCCGCGGGCGGCCGCACGGCGACGCCGCCGGAAAAATTGCGGCAAATCGCATCGGCTTCGGTGCGCGCCTATCTGAACGGCCCGCAAACCATGCCGGCGCGCCGGCAGATCGTCGTCCGCTATCTCAACTCGGTGCCGCTGGCCGCGCAGCCGGGCATCGGCGAAATCAACGGGATCGGCGACGGTCTCGCCGCCTGGTATGGCCGCGATTTCAACGATGTCAACCGCATCCTGGCAGCGCCGTCGACCGAACAGAATCTGCCGGAGCAGGGCGTGGCGTTCCGGCAGGTGCTCTCGTTGATGATCGCGCAACGCGCGCCGTCGTATTTCCTGCATCACGGCTACAAGGAACTCGAACGGCTGACCGACAGTTATCTGCGGCTGCTGGCGAACGGCGGCATCGTTTCGATTCCGTTGCGCGATGCCGCGCTGTCCGCGGTGGTCGATCTGCACCGCGCGCCCGTCAAAACGGCCAGCACGGATTCCTTCGTGTCGCGCAAGGCGGTGACGTCCATGCGTTCGCATCTGCTGGCCGCGCTCGGCATTCCGAGTTTTTACGAACTCGACCGCCTCGATCTGCAGGCGAAGGGCACTCTCAACAACGCCGTTCAGCAGGCCGTGAGCGAGCGGCTTGCCGCCGCCGCCACGCGCGACGGCGCGAAAGCGGCGGGTCTGGTCGGCTTCGAAATGCTGCGCGCGTCGGACGATCCGTCGAGAATCGCCTATAGCTTCACGCTGTTCGAGCGGCGCGACGGCGCCAACCTCGTGCGGGTGCAAACCGACAGCGTCAACCAGCCGTTCGACATCAACTCCGGCGCACGCCTGAACCTCGGTTCGACGGCGAAACTGCGTACTGTGGTGACGTATTTGCAGATCGTCTCGGATCTGCACAAGCGTTATGCAGCGCTGAGCACAGCGGAGCTGAAAGCCGTCAAGTACGATCCGAACGACCAGCTCACGCGCTGGGCGCTCGACTATCTCGCGCACACTTCGGACCGTTCGCTGCAAGCCATGCTCGACGCGGCCGTGGAGCGCAAATACTCGGCTAGTCCCGGTGAAACGTTCTACACGGGCGGCGGCGCGCAAACCTTCAACAATTTCGAATCCGACGACAACGGCCGCATCCTGACCGTGCACCGCGCGTTCCAGCATTCGGTGAATCTGGTGTTCGTGCGGCTGATGCGCGACATCGTCCATTACGAAATGGTGCAGACCACCGGGCCGTCGGCGCAATGGCTGGGTGATCCAGAGATGCGCAAGATGTATCTGACGCGCTTCGCGGATCAGGAAAGCCGCGTGTACATGAACCGTTTCTACACGAAGTATCACGGCAAGACACCCGATCAGGCCTTGGCGCTGCTTCTGCTCGGCGTGCGCAAATCGCCGCCAAAGGTGGCGACGGTGTTGCGCAGCGTCGCGCCTGACGAGTCGAATGCGTGGTTCAACGCCAGGATGCGCGCCGCGCTGAAAAACACACCCGCCGCCTCCGTGCTGGACGACGAAGACCTCGCTAACCTGTATGCCAAATACGCAATCGACCGCTTCAATCTGAACGATCGCGGCTATATCTCGAGCGTGCATCCGCTGGAACTGTGGACGCTCAACTATCTGCGCGCGCATCCCGACGCCACGCTCGAACAGATCCAGAGCGCGAGCCGCGACGTGCGTCTGTCGACGTATTCGTGGCTCTTCAAGACGCGCTATCACGCGACGCAGGACCGCCGCATCAAACGGATGGTCGAACTGCGTGCCTACGATGCCATCGGCAAGTCATGGCAGGCGCTTGGTTATCCGTTCGCGACGCTCACGCCTTCGTATGCGGCGGCAATCGGCGCATCGGGCGACCGGCCGGCCGCGCTCGCGCAACTGATCGGCGTGATCGCCAACAACGGCAACAAGGTGCCGACCGAAAGCCTCACGCAACTCGACTTCGCGAAAGACACGCCTTACGAAACACATTTCCAGCGCGCGGCGGTGGCGCCGCAGCAGCAGTTGTCGCCGGAAATCGCTGGCGTCGTAAAAGTGCTGTTGCGCGATGTGGTGACGGGCGGTACGGCGCGGCGTCTGGCGCAAGGCATGACGTTCCCCGACGGCCAGACGCTCCAGGTGTACGGCAAGACCGGAACCGGCGATCAGCGTTTCAATGTGTTCGCCAAAGGCGCGCGGCTGATCGAGTCGCGCAAGGTGAACCGCAGCGCGACCTTCGTGTTCGCGATGGGCGACCGGTTCTATGGCACCTTGACCGCCTGGGTGCATGAACCGTATGCCGCGCATTACGAGTTCACCAGCGCGCTGTCGGTGCAATTGCTGAAGTCGCTGGCGCCCGTGTTGCAGCCGTTGCTCGACAATCCGCCTGCGAAAACGGCTTCCATCACGAAGGTCGCCGAGCAATGAGCATGAAGTGAGGCGTGCCGGTGTCGATGGCCACATCGGCAGCGCCTAATAAGCCGTCTCCGCCGCCGGCTTCAGGAAGAGTTCATGCACCGGCGCGAAATGCGCATAGAGCGGCAGAATCGCGCCGCCCATCGCACGCGCATCGGCGCCGATCGCGCCTTCCAGCAATTGCGGACGCACCATGCCTTCCCATTCGAAGCGGTCGAGCACGCGCTCGGTGCGTCGAATGATCTCCCGCACCAGTTGCCGGTCGAGTTCGCCGTCGATCACGATCGCGTCGAGATCGAGCAGGGCCGCCGCATTGGTTAGCGCGTTGGCGATCGCGGGGCACGCGCTATCGAGCCATTGCTCGGTGTGCCGCCACAATTCCGGCGACAACGCGCGATGATCGTGCGCGGCCGCGGCCGGCGCGCCCGCATCGGTCAATAGCTTTTCAAGTACGAAGCCCGAGGCCGCGTGCAACAGTTGCCGCGCGGGTTTGCGCGCGCCACCTTCGCGCAGCGGAATGGAACCGACCGCGCCCGCGTTGTCGTGCGGGCCGCTATGCAAACGGCCGTCGATGACGAGACCGCCGCCGATAAACGTGCCGACGAACAGATACAGAAAGTTGTGGATGCCGCGGCCCTGGCCCATGACGAGTTCGGCGGCGCAGGCGGCCGTGGTGTCTTTGGCGAACTCCACGGGCAGGCCCGTCATGGTGGCGATGCGCGAGCGCAGATCGATCTCGTGCCACGCTTCGAGCGCATCGGGCGGCGCGCCGAGAAAGTCGCGCCAGCCGCCGAGCCACAGGGGCGCCGCGACGCCCACGCCGACCACCTGGCTGGCCTTCGCGCCGAGCGTTTGATTCACGCGCGCCAGCTTGCTTTCGAGCGCGGGAAACAGCGTGCGCGGATCGGGGTAGGCGTAGTCGAAGACATCGCGGTGCACCACGTGGCCGGCGAAATCCATCGCGAGCACATCGAGACTGCGACGTCCCACCTTGACGCCGATGGTGTACGCGCCTTGCGCGCGCAACGCGATCGGCACGGATGGCTGGCCAATCCTGCCGCGCACGCGAGCCTGCTTTTCGAGCAGACCGTCCTCGATGAGACGCTCGACGATCATCGACACCGTCTGCATCGAAAGACGCGTGAGACGGCCCACGTCGGCTTTCGGCAGCGGCCCATGCAAGCGGATCGCCTGCAACACGATGCGCTCGTTGAACTGCCGCATGCCGACCTGATTCGAGCCGACCGTGCGTTTGAGGGGCGAGCGGGTGCCGGTGGTTTCCATGGTGAGAGCCCGCTCAGCAGGATGCACGCATCATGCAATCGCCTTGACGTCCGCTTCCTTTGCGCCCGTCATGATCGCCACGGCTTCCGACATATGTATGTCTTTCCTGTTCACCAGCGCCGCGCGCCGGCCGAGCCGCTGGATATGGATGCGGTCCGCGATCTCGAACACGTGCGGCATGTTGTGGCTGATCAGGATCACCGGCAAGCCGCGATCGCGCACGCGCCGGATCAACTCCAGCACCATGTTGCCTTCCTTCACACCGAGCGCGGCGGTCGGTTCGTCGAGAATCACCACGTGCCGCGCGAACGCCGCGCTGCGCGCCACGGCCACGCCCTGGCGCTGGCCGCCCGAGAGCGTTTCGACGGCCTGGCGCATCGAGCGGATGCCGATCTGCAGGTCTTTCATATGCGCGGTCGCTTCGTCCAGCATGCGGCGCTTGTCGATCATCTTGAAGATCGAGCCGCGCCAGCCCGGTTTCAGCAGTTCGCGGGCGAGGAACAGGTTTTCGGCGATGCTCATGGCCGGCGCCACTGCGAGTTCCTGATACACCGTCTCGATGCCTTGCGCGCGGGCATCCAGCGGGCTGCGGAATTTGACGGGCTTGCCGTCGAGCAGAATCTCGCCTTCGTCCGGCACCGTGGCGCCGGAAAGGGCCTTGATCAACGACGATTTTCCCGCGCCGTTATCGCCGATCACAGCCATGATTTCGCCGGGCATCACTTCGAAATCGCAACCGTCGAGCGCGGTCACGTTGCCATAGCGTTTGATGAGTCCGCGCGCCTGCAGAACGGGCATCGCGGCAGAAGCGGAAATTGGTGTCGACATGACGGGCTCCTCTGTTGGCCGGAGTTGGCGCTTCAGCGCTTACTCCGGCCCCATGCACGAAGTGCGATTGCGTTTTTAACCGCGACGATGGGAAAGTTTGTCCGCGGCCACCGCGAGAATCACCAGCATGCCGGTGATCAACACCTGGTAGACCGAAGAGACGCCGATCAGAGTCAAACCATTGCGGAACACGCCGACGATCAACGCGCCGAGCAACGTGCCGACAATCGAGCCGCGTCCGCCGAACAGACTCGTGCCGCCGAGCACGACCGCGGTGATACTGTCGAGATTCTCGGTTTGCCCCGCCTGCGGATCGCCCACGCCGGTCCGTGACACGGACAACAGCGCAGCGATGCCGTAGATCGCGCCGGCCAGCGAATACACGGTCAGCAGGATCTTCTGCGACGACAAGCCCATCAGGCGCGCGGCTTCGGGGTTGTTGCCGAGCGCGTACAGATGCCGGCCCGGCACGGTGTCGCGCAACACGAACCATGTGGCGAGATACATCAGCAAGGTGAGCACGGTGCCGTACGTGACATCCGCGGGGCCGAGCTTGAACGTGTTGCCGAAGAACATGATCGCGTCCGGCAGGTTCGACACACTCTCGGCGTTCGAATAGATCTGCGTGAGCGCGAACGCGATATTCAACGTACCCAACGTAACGATGAAGGCCGGCAGTTTGATACGCGTGATCAGTACGCCGTTGAGCGCGCCGAACAGCGTGCTCGCGCCAACCCCACAGAGAATCGCGAGCGCCGGTGGCACACCGAGCGTGACCGCGAATTTGGTCATGATGATCGAGCCGAACGCCATCACCATGCCGCACGACAGATCGATGCCGCCGGTCAGCACGATCAGCGTCTGGCCGATGGCGATGACCGCGACCACCATGGTTTGCTGCAGGATCAGCGAGAGGTTCTGGAACGACAGGAAGCGGTCGCTCTGCGAAATGAAGAAGCCGCAAGCCAGTACCAGTGCGATGAGTGGCCCGACTTCGGCAAGCGATGGCATGCGCTCGGCGAACGAACGCGAGTGGCCGGCGGGCGCGGAAGGAGTCGACATGATGGATGACCTCGATGCATGAGCGTGGCGGGCTGGCCACGCGGCAAATCCGATGGCGGCCCGGCGAAGCGGGCCGCTGTTCAGTGCGTGTTACTTGTTGCCCCAGCAGTTGTCGAGGCCGAACTTGGTGTCCTTGCTGTCGATGCCGGACATCGCTTTGTCGGTGATCAGCGTCACGCCGGTGTCCTGATAGCCGGAGACCTTCTTGCCGGTCTTCGCATACTCGACACCGGCCGTCACGCCGAGCGAGGCCATCTTCAGCGGATATTGCTGCGAGGTCGCGGCGATGGCGCCGGCCTTGACGTTGCGCACGCCTTCACAGCCGCCGTCGATCGAAACGATCATCACGCTCTTATCCTTGCCCGCCGCCTTGAGCGCGCGGTAAGCGCCCGCCGCGGCCGGTTCGTTGATCGTGTAGACCACGTTGATGTCGGGCGACTTCTGCAGGCAGTTTTCCATCGCCGTCTGGCCCTTGGCCTGATCGCCGCGCGTGTCCTGGCTGCAGACCACCGAGGGATCGCCTTCCTTCACGCCGAAGCCTTCAAGGAAGCCGTTATGACGCAGCACGCCCACCGAGACGCCGGGCGCGAGATCGAGCGTGGCGATCTTCGCGGGCTTGCCGTTCAGCGCGGCTTTCGCGTATTTGCCGATCAGCACGCCGGCCTTGAAGTTGTCGGTGGCGAAGAGGGCGTCGGTGGCGTCTTGCGGATCGGTCGGCGTGTCGAGCGCGACCACCATCACGCCGGCGGCGCGCGCTTTCTTGATGCTCGGCACGATCGCCTTGGTGTCGCTCGGCGTGATCAGAATCGCTTTTGCGCCGGCCGTCATCATGTTTTCGATGGCGGTGACCTGGCTCGCGTTATCGCCGTCGAACTTACCGGCGGCGGTGATCAGCTTCGCGCCGTCTTTCGAGGCGGCCGCTTCGGCGCCCTGTTTCATCTTCACGAAGAACGGGTTGGTGTCGGTCTTGGTGATGAGGCCGACGACAGGCTGGTCAGCCGCCTGGCTCGCGCTCGCACACCATACCGCCGATGCCGCGACGCACATCGACACGATTTTCCTGGCGACAGGAAGCCTGCGGGAATTCAGATTCATGGGACGCTCCTCCGGTTTTTGGCAACGACGTTGTGGACTGCTGGCGGCTGCCTGCGCGAACGCTGCGCGCGGACACCCTGGTTTATGGCCTGATGCGGGATTAAGGTGGTTCGAAACGACCCGGACTCGGGTTGATTCGTGTCGCCTAAATCACTTTGGTTGATTTAGTACAGCAGGCGCGTCGACGCGCGTCAAGGAAATGATCGGAATGGAAGATGACGTGCAGAAACTCGTCGGAAGGCCGCGCGCCTTATGTGGTGGGGCTTGGATGGAGTGGTGCGGTGCGAGATCGAGCGTTCGGAGTTGGGGAAAGTCCTGGCTCGTGTGAAAGGTAATTGAAGGCTTATTGGGGTTTTATCGGCGTCTGAGGCGCGATTGCTTGCCCGCAAGACAGCGTGCGCGAATGAAGGATTCACCGCGTAACGTCCGCGATGCCGTACGGCCACATCACCGCGGACGCGGCACGCCGGTGGATGCGCGTACGACCAGTTCGGGCGGCGAGGCGACCCGCATCGGCACGCTTGCCGCGCCGCGACCCGCCTGACCATACGATGTCTCGATCAACTCTCGCAACAGGGATACCGCGAGCCCGGCGACTTCGACCGTCGGGACGGCGACCGTCGTCAACGCGGGGCGCGACTCGCGCGCGAGCTGGATATCGGTGATGCCGATCACGGACAAATCCGCCGGCACGTTCAGGCCGAGGTCGGCGGCGGCGTGCATCGCGCCGAGCGCGGGCAGGTCGTTGGTCGCGAAGATCGCGGTGAGCTTCGGATTGGTTTCGAGCAGTGCGCGTGCCGCTTCGTAGCCGCCCTGAATCGTATCGGCGCCATGTTTCACGCGGCCTTTCGGCGCGCCCCCGGCGCGTAGCGCGTCGACGAAACCTTCGTAACGTGCCGCATGAATTCCCGAGGCTTTACTGCCGACAATCGCGCCAATCCGTCGATGGCCGAGCTCCAGCAAATGCGCGCCGGCCAGTTCGCCGGCGCGCCGGAAATCGACAGCGACGCACGGCAGACCCGGCGGCTCGTTAGGCCGTTCCCACATGCACAGCACCACCGGTGTGCCGCGCGATTCAGTCGTATGAAGGTCGGCGAAATCGAGGTTTGCATTCGTCACGAGCACGCCTTCGGAAAGTGTGCCGGCGATCTGGTCGAGATACGCGCGGCCGGTCAGCGGATCTTCGTTCGTATTGCAGATGATCACGAAGTGGCCGCTCGTGCGCGCCGCACGCTCGACGGCAAGTGCGAACTCCGGATAAAACGGATTGGCGATGCTCGACACCATCAGCGCGAGCGTCGGCGCGCGACCTTCGGCGAGGGCGCGAGCGGCCAGATGCGGCCGGTAGCCGAGTGCTTCGACGGCCTCGAGCACGCGCTGTCGCGTGTTCGCGCCGACCCGGCCGCGATTGCGCAGCACGTTGGACACCGTGGCCGGGGTGACGCCGGCATGACGCGCGACTTCGCTGAGTGTGGGCATGATGTTTTCAGTATTTGGGATGCCTGCCCGACATTTGCATCACGAGCGAAGGCGCGGCACCATCTGTCGCACAGACAAAACGATCTCGGAGACAGGCAAGGCCCCAACGATCCCAAGCGATCGATTTTTTCGGCCCTGCTGATTAAGCGCTTAATCTCCGACTTCGAGCCGATTAAATCACGGAGTCGATGCGATGGCGAGCATTTCGTTAAGAGGCGTGCAGAAGGCGTATGGCGACGGCGCGCTGGTGATCCGCGACGTGGATCTCGAAATCGGCGAAAACGAGTTCTGCGTGTTTCTCGGTCCGTCCGGCTGCGGCAAGTCGACCTTGCTGCGCATGATCGCCGGTCTCGAAGACCTCAGCGACGGCGACCTCTCGATCGGCGGCCAACTCATGAACGACGTGCCGGCCGCGCAACGCGGCGTGGCGATGGTGTTCCAGAGCTACGCGCTGTTTCCGCATATGAGCGTGTTCGAGAACATGGCGTTCGGCCTGAAGCTCGCTAAAACCCCGAAGGATGAAATCGACCGCAAGGTGCGGGAAGCCGCGCGCATTCTGCAACTCGAAGCGTTGCT
The DNA here is from genome assembly GCF_046026985.1 of Paraburkholderia sp. RL18-101-BIB-B. Classification (NCBI taxonomy): domain Bacteria; kingdom Pseudomonadati; phylum Pseudomonadota; class Betaproteobacteria; order Burkholderiales; family Burkholderiaceae; genus Paraburkholderia; species Paraburkholderia sp. RL18-101-BIB-B. Next base: position 71,941 of record NZ_JARESV010000001.1, on the reverse strand, counting down.
CGATCGCAAGCCCAAGGCGTTGTCGGGGGGGCAGCGGCAGCGGGTGGCGATTGGCCGTGCCATCGTGCGCGAGCCCGGCGTGTTTCTATTCGACGAGCCGCTTTCCAACCTCGATGCCACGCTACGCGGTCAAACCCGCATCGAGATCGCGCGGCTGCACAAGCAGTTCGCCAAGGCCAGCGTGGTCTACGTGACGCACGACCAGATCGAAGCGATGACGCTCGCCGACAAGATCGTGCTGCTGCATGCCGGTAAGGACACCGAGCGCTACGGCAGCATCGCGCAGATCGGCGCGCCGCTCGAGTTGTACCACCGTCCGAAGAGCCGTTTCGTCGCGGGTTTCATCGGCTCGCCGCGGATGAATTTTCTGCCGGGAAGAGTGGCCATGGTCGATGCGCAAGGCGTAACCGTCACGCTCGATCACACGGAAGAAACCGTGCGCGTGCCGGTGAACGGCGCGGGGCTGCAAACCTCGCAAGCGGTCACGCTCGGCGTGCGTCCTGAACACCTGGAGTTTGTCGACGCATCGTCCGTCGCGCCTGACGACGCCGTGCTGACGCGCACCGTGTCGCTCGTCGAGCAACTCGGCGAACACAGTTATGTCCACCTCGATCAGCCTGGCGGCGCCGCGCTGATCGCCAAAGCGCCGGGCAATACACGCCTTGCGCCCGGCGAGCGCGCGAGCTTGCGCGTGCCCCGTCCCGCCTGTCATTTGTTTACCGAAGACGGCTTTGCCGCCGCTTCGCTCGAATCCGTCGAACACTACGCATAGAGGACATTCGGATGCGCCTTGGAGTCTGTTATTACCCGGAACACTGGCCGGAGTCGATGTGGGAAGACGACGCTCGCCGGATGAAAGCCCTCGGCATCGAACAGGTGCGAATCGCCGAATTTGCCTGGAGCCGGATCGAGCCGACGCCGGGCGAATACGATTGGGGCTGGCTCGACCGCTCGATAGATGTGCTGGGCGCAGCCGGCCTGCAAGTGGTGATGTGCACGCCGACAGCGACGCCGCCCAAGTGGTTGATCGACCGCCATCCCGACATTCTGCCGGTCGGTGCGGACGGCCGCCCTCGTGCGTTCGGTTCGCGTCGTCATTACGACTTTTCTTCGCCGTCGTATTTCGCCGCGTCGCAGCGGATTTGCACGGCGGTGGCCGAGCGCTACGGCAAGCATCCGGCTGTCGCGTACTGGCAAACCGACAATGAGTTCGGCTGCCATCACACGGTGGTCAGTTATTCGCCGGCGGCGGTGGGGCGCTTTCGCGAGTGGCTCAAAGCGCGCTATCACACCATCGACGCATTGAACCGCGCATGGGGCACGGTGTTCTGGAGCATGGAGTACCGCAGCTTCGACGAGATCGACGCGCCGGTGGCGACCGTGACGGAAGCGCATCCTTCGCATCGCCTCGATTACCGGCGGTTCGCGTCCGACGAGGTGGCGCGCTATAACCGCATGCAGGTAGAGATCATCCGTGCCCATTCGCCGGGACGGCCGGTCGCGCACAACTTCATGCAACTCTTCACCGAGTTCGATCACTACAAGGTCGCCGCCGATCTCGACGTGGCGACGTGGGACAGCTATCCGCTCGGCGCGCTCGAAGAACAATGGTTCGCGCCGGAGGTAAAGGCGCGTTGGCTGCGCAGCGGGCATCCCGACTTCGCGTCTTTCAATCACGATGTCTATCGTGGCATGTCGAAGCTGCCGTTCTGGGTGATGGAGCAGCAGCCGGGTCCGGTGAACTGGGCGCAGTGGAATCCGGCGCCGCTGCCGGGCATGGTACGGCTGTGGAGTTGGGAAGCGTTCGCGCACGGCGCGGGCTGTGTGTCGTACTTCCGCTGGCGTCAGGCGCCGTTCGCGCAGGAACAGATGCATGCGGGACTGAACAGGCCCGATAACCGGCTCGACGTGGGTGGCAACGAGGCGGCGCAAGTTGCCGGCGAGATTCGCACAGTGCTCGCCGCGAATGCCGACGCCAATGCCGCGATTCGTTCAAAGGTCGCGCTCGTCTACGACTACGAGGCGAAGTGGCTGTTCGAGATTCATCCGCAGGGAGCGGACTTTCACTATCCACGCTTTGCCTTCGAGTATTACTCGGCGCTGCGCGCGCTCGGCCTCGATGTGGATATCGTGCCGGTCGACGCGCCGCTGGATGGTTACTGTCTGATCGTCGTGGCGCCGCTGCCGGTCGTGCCGGCTGATTTTGCAGAGCGTCTGGCGAGTTCGGGCGCGCAGGTCGTACTCGGGCCGCGCACGGGTTCGAAGACTCAGGATTTGCAGATTCCCGCGAACCTGCCACCTGGCGCGCTGGGGTCGGTGCTGCCGTTGCGCGTATGGCGTGTCGAATCGATGCGGCCGAATGTGACCGAAGCAGTGCGGCTATTGGACAATCCGGCCTCGAGTGAAGCGGACGGTTTCGCGCGTCACTGGCGTGATTTCGTCGAGAGCGATGCGGCTGATTCGCTCGACGTGCGCGCCCGATTCGCGGACGGCCATCCCGCGTATGTTCGAAGCGGCGCGTTCCACTACCTCGCGAGTCTGTTCGATGATGCACTTACCCTGCGCCTGTTCGAGCGGATCGCGCAGGAAGCGGGTGTGGCAACGATGCCGCTCGGCGATAGCGTGCGAGTGAGCCGCCGCGGCGCGCTGACCTACGTGTTCAACTACGGCGACGCGACGCACACGCTCGCCGATGTAGCCGACGATGCCTTCGTGATCGGTTCGCATGCAATCGAACCGCAGGGCGTGGCCGTCTATCGAACCCGATAGTGGTCTGATGCACCGACGCAGTGTCCAACGAAATTCCATGCAGTAACGACAACGACGCAAAATCAAGGAATAAAGGAGACAGGCAACATGAAACTGAAACCACGCAAAATTCTGTTGGCACTCGCGCTGGCCGCCGCGGCTGTGGGGACGTCGGCCGTCAGCACGGCCCAGGCGGGTACGCTCACGGCCAATATCGCGTTCAAGGGCGCGAGCCAGCGCGCGGTGTGGCAATCAGTCGTCGACGACTTCAAGAAGGCGCATCCCGGCATCGACGTGAAGGTGTCGTTCGTCGACGAAGAAGCGTACAAGGTGCAACTGCCCGGCTGGCTGACAACGGTCGCGCCCGACATCGTCAACTGGCATGACGGCGAACGCATGGCTTATTACGCGCAGCGCGGCCTGTTCGAAGACCTGAGCGGCGACTGGGCGAAGAACGGCTGGAACGAGATGTATGCGTCGACCAAGGAAGCGTCGTCGTATAAGGGCAAGCAGTACGCCGCCCCGACCGTGTACTACTCGTGGGGCATGTTCTATCGCAAGGATCTGTTTCAGAAGGCGGGCATTAGCGGCGAGCCGAAAACGTGGGATCAGTTTCTCGAAGACTGCAAGAAGCTGAAGGCGGCCGGCATCACGCCGATCGCCGTGGCGGGCCGCGACGCATGGACGCTTGCGGGCTGGTTCGATTATCTCGACCTGCGTTTGAACGGCAATGCGTTCCATCAGAAGCTGATGGCGGGCGAGATTGCGTACACCGATCCACGCGTGAAGAAGGTCTACACGACGTGGAAGCAATTGATCGACGCGGGCTATTTCATCGACAACTCGCTCTCCTACGATCTCGATTCGGTGCAACCGTTCCTGTTCCAGGGCAAGGCCGCGATGATGCTGATGGGCACGTTCATCACCGCTGGTTTCCCGCCGAACGTGAAGCCGGAAATGGGCTACTTCCAGTTCCCGATCATCGACGCGAAGGTGCCGACCGCCGAAGACGGTCCGGTGGAGTCGCTGCATATTCCGTCGAAGGCGAAGAACAAGGCGGATGCGCACACGTTCCTGGCGTTCGTCGAGACACCGGAAATCGGCGCAAAGCTGGCAACCGGGCTCGGCTCGTTGTCGGCGAACAGCAAGTCGCCGGAACCGGAAGATCCGATCTCCAAGATCGGCTTCCAGATTCTGGCGAACACCAAGGGCGGCATCGCGCAGTTCTATGATCGCGACATGACCAAGGAAATGGCCGACGAAGGCATGAAGGGGATGCAGCAGTTCATCTCCGATCCCACGAAGCTCGACGACGTGCTCGCGCAACTCGAGCAGACGCGCAAGCGGATCTACAAGAAGTGAGCGGCGGCGGCCGCGAGGCCGCCTTCCGTTGCATCTCATCTGGAGAGAACGATCGTGTCGCATTCCGTCACCCGCCACACTGTCGGCGGTCCCGCTGAACCCGGCGGTCCGGGTTTGCCCACGCCGGGCGGCGCCTTGCGTGGCGGCAAGCCGGCCACCGCACGGCGCCGCCGTCCGTCGCCCACCGCGCGGCGGCAGCGGCGCGCGGCTTTTCTGTTTCTGGCGCCGGCCTGCGTGATGGTGGCCATCTACGTGGTGTGGCCGATCCTGTCGACCATCCGCTTGAGCTTTTTCAACTGGGATGGCATGAGCGAACCGTCGTTCGTCGGCCTCGCGAACTACGTGGAGTTGTTCCATGCGCAGACGTTCTACACGGCGCTCAAGAACAACGTCATCTGGCTGCTGCTGTTCCTGCTCGCTCCGCCGATGGGCCTCGCCGTCGCGTTGTATCTGAATCAGGCGGTGGCCGGTATCCGTATCGTCAAATCGCTTTTCTTCGCGCCGTTCGTGTTGTCGGGCGTAGTGGTCGGTCTGATCTTCTCGTGGTTCTACGACCCGACCTTCGGCCTGCTCGCGATGATTCTCGGCCACGGCGTGCCGGTGCTCGGCGACCCGCGCTATGCGACGTTCGGCATCGTGTTCGCGGCGCTGTGGCCGCAAACCGCCTACTGCATGATTCTTTATCTGACCGGCCTCACGTCGCTGAACGCCGAACAGATCGAGGCCGCACGCATGGAAGGCGCGCGCGGCTGGTCGATGCTGTGGCATGTGATCCTGCCGCAACTGCGGCCGACCACCTTCATGGCGATCGTGGTGACTATCATCGGCGCGCTGCGCAGCTTCGATCTGATCTCGGTGATGACGAGCGGCGGTCCGTTCGAAAGCTCGACCGTGCTCGCGTATTACATGTACGACCAGGCGATCAAGTACTACCGCATCGGCTATTCGGCGGCGGTGGCGGTCGTGCTGTTTGCCATCATGCTGGTGTACATCGTTTATCACTTGCGGCGGATGCTGCGCGCCGAGCAATAAGGAGCCGACCATGTTTCCGATTCCCATCGACAAATGGAAGCCGGCCACTCGCCGCATGTACAAACTGACGTTGCCGGTCGCGCTGCTGATCTGGCTGCTGCCGATGATCGCGGTGCTCGTCACGTCCGTGCGTTCGACAGAAGAGTTGAGCGAGGGCAACTATTGGGGCTGGCCGAAGCACTTCGCGATGTTCGAAAACTATCGCGAGGCGCTGACCACGTCGCCGATGCTGCATTACTTCTGGAACAGTGTGCTGATCACGGTGCCTGCCGTGGTGGGCTCGATTGCATTGGCGGCGATGGCCGGTTTCGCGTTGGCGATCTACCGGTTCCGTGGCAATTCGACTTTGTTCGCGACGTTCGTGGCGGGCAATTTCGTGCCGGTGCAGGTGCTGATGATTCCGGTGCGGGATTTGTCGTTGCAACTTGGTCTCTTCAATACCGTCAGTGCGCTGATTCTGTTTCACGTGTCGTTTCAGACGGGATTTTGCGCGCTGTTTCTGCGTAACTTCATCAAACAGTTGCCGTTCGAACTGGTCGAGGCGGCACGCATCGAAGGCGCGAATGAGTGGACAGTGTTCTTCAAGATCGTGCTGCCGTTGATCCGGCCGGCACTCGCGGCATTGGCGATTCTCGTGTTCACGTTTGTCTGGAACGACTACTTCTGGGCGCTGTGTCTGACTCAAGGCGACGACGCCGCGCCGATTACCGTGGGCGTGGCCGCATTGAAAGGGCAGTGGACCACGGCGTGGAATCTTGTTTCGGCGGGATCGATTCTCGCGGCATTGCCGTCAGTGGCGATGTTCTTTGCGATGCAGAAACATTTTGTGGCCGGGTTGACGTTTGGGGCGACGAAGGGTTGAAGGGGTTGTGTGTCGTGTCGAGAAGGGTTGCCCGCGAAAGCGGGCTTTTTTTGTAGCTGAAATTCCTGCTAACCGCATTGCCTCGCAAGAGGTGCGGATAGCAGGAGCGTAGTCTTTTCAGTTCAGTTCACTAAAGCCTGAATGGCCTCAGTTGTTGTTCCAGTGAGTCGGAACCTTACGATAGCTGCTCCAGTTATTGCCGCCTTTGCAGATCAGATCCGAACCGTGGGTCTGACACCAGGCTTCATAACCCGGTGAGTAGAGCCACTCGCCGATCCAGTGCAGATCGACGTGCGGATCCGATGACGGCGTGGAGGCCACGAAGTTGGCAGCGTCGTCCGTGCTGCCCGAGCCCGTGTAGTGAGCTACGGCCGGATACGGGAACACCGGACGCGTCCGCGTCGTTTGACCGTTCGCGTCCACGATCGAGGCGACGATCTTGCCCGGCTTGGTGCCGGTCTCCGCCCACGCCATCACCGACGTCACGATGTCGAACGTGTTCGGGCCGTTGCCGCCACCGCAGTGCGCGACGCCGGGGAACAGATAGAGCCTCGTGAATTGATCGACCTTGTCGCTACCCATGTAGTACCTCATCTGCTCGTAGTACTCGATCGTGCCGCGCGGCGTGATGTGCTGATCTTCGAGGCCGTGCCACAGGATCAGCTTGCCGCCGCGGCGGGCGAACGGGCTCAGGTCCGGATCGGTTGCCGCGAGATAGCTCGACACCGGCGCGGTCTTCAGGAAGCCTTCGATCGTGAACTTGAGGTTGCTCAAGGTGGCGGAAGGATTCGAACCGTTGAAATAGTCGAGGTACTGCAGGAACGGCAGAACGAAGTTGATGCTCCCGCTCGGCCCGGCGTCGGTGGCCGGCACGAACAGACTCCAGTTCAACTCGCCGCCCCATTCACGCGAGACCGGTTGCTCGAGGTGGACGCCGTTCGCATCGGTGGCACCGTCATGAATCTCGCGTACGACATTCACTTCGGCTTGCGACAGACAGGTGGATGCCGCCTGGCCTTTTGCGCACAGCATGGACTGCGGATTGAAGTGGCACACTTGCGGATTGTCGATCACACCGTCAGTCACACCGTCGATGCTATCGCACGCTTGCAGCACGGCAGCGTGAATCAGCGGCAGCTTGCTCGCGAGCAGAATGTACTTGCCGGTCTTGGGATCGAGGTTCATCACCGCGGGCCACGCGTGATGGAATGTGTTCTGAACGATGAGGTCGTTTGCTGGCGCGCCCGCCGCGATGCCGTCGAAGTCATCCGGGAAACGCTGTGCTTCCATCAACGCTTCACGGCCGCCATCGGAACAACCATCGAAATACGAGTACTTCGCTGGCCGCGCGTAGAACTTGTTGATGATCGCTTTGGAGACCTGTGCGGTGGCATGCTCCGCGCGATACGCGAAGTCGATCTTGGTTTGCGGATTGAGCGCCCACGAGCCGTCGTTACCACCTTCGTGGCCCATGTCGGTCGCGGCCATCGCGATCTGTCCGTTGGTCACCGGTACGCAGGTCGAGGCCATCGGCGCATTGACGGACAGGTTGCCGCACAGGCCGCCGCAACCGGCCTGCAAGTAGCGCTGCGTCCAGCCTTGTGTCGGCAATTGCAACTCGAATAGCGACGCGCCCGGTCCGATCGTCCCCTTCACATCGCACACGGCTGCCGGTAGTGTGTTCTGCCCCACGACGGTGCCTGCAGGGAGCACCGTCGCCGACGTAATGGTGACCGTGCCATCGATGACGCCGCTGAGGTCCATGCTCATCACGGCGGCGCAGTTCATGGCCGGCATGACGGCGGGGAGGTTGGCTAAACCAGTGGTGGCAGCGCTTGCGTTGATCGGCATGCCGAGCATCGCAATCAGCGCGGCACCCATTAGCGCGGCAAATGATCTGCCGCCGACGGTCTGTTGAAGAAGCCAGGTCTGCACTGCTAGCAGCCAGCCTCGTGTTGCACATCCTGTTTTGAAAAGACCAGGCATCTTTGTCTCCTGTCATTGTCGTCGATTGACGCGGGGCGGACATTGTCCGCGGCCATCGGAATGGGGACCGCTCGATGCGCACCGCAATCGACCTCGGTGCGCGGGTTCAATATAGGCGGGCGTGATATGGGAAAGAAGGCGTGGCGCGGCTGCCAGAAGACGATCGAAATAAGCTATCCGAATCTTTCTGGTTGTTGCCGCTAATTGCGGGCGCGATCTGGAGCGCTTCATTAATTAGAAAGCGCCGCAAAAACAATGGGGTAGGGCAGGGTGTCGGGTGGTTCGACGAGGTGGCGCGTCGAGCGACTCCGTCGCGTGTGTCATTCCACCCGATAAGAAAAATAGATTGGATTGCATAACTTTCGCAATCGTTGCCTGATCGATACCGTCATCGATGCCGCCGGTGCTGCGTGGAAATATCGTGTAAGCACTTTTGAATCACGGCATGTTCTCCCGTCATCGGGCCACTTCATGAGCGCTATCCTGCTTTCACCGCTATCGCAGTCCTTGATTGCATGGCAGCAGGCCGCGACACAGTCTCGCCGCGCCTGAGCCTGGTTATTTCCCTGAACAGAGGCCCGGTATGTCCACCTTGAACACCGTTTTCTCCCGCACCCTTCAACGCCTCACGACGCCGTGCGCATTGCTGTCGATCGGCTTACTGGTCGCAGGCGCCACGCTTGCTATGGATGCGTCCGCGGCAAGCTTCAAGTGCACGAGCAAGTCGTCCGCGTCGGAAAAGATCGTCTGTAAAGATCCGGCACTGTCGGCACTCGACGACCGTCTCGCCGCGGCCTGGCAGCGCGCGAAAGACACCACGCTCGACACGGCCGCGCTTGAAGCCGCGCGCACGCATCAATGGCTGTGGCGCCAGCACAACTGTACCGATCAGGCTTGCGTGAAGAGCTGGTACGACCGCCGTATCGCTGAACTGGACGCCGACTACGAGCAAGCGAAGCAGGCGCGCCGCGAAGCGTTCGACGCGTCGCTGGCCGGGCAGAACCTTGCGCCTTCGGCGGCCGATGCGGTTCGGAAGATGAAGGGCGAGTCCGTTGCGAACGCGACGACTGCTAGTGCACAGTAGTTGCCGGTGGTGATGGCGCGCCGGTGGGCACGACGCATCCGCGCGCTAATTCACATTGAAATGCACGCGGACGTCCTGCCGGCTTTCGACCGGATGGCCGCTCTGCAATGCCGGAAAGAAGCGCCATTTGCGAAGGGCTTCGAGGAGAAGCTGGTTGAGGCGTGGATTGGGAGTCGGCTTGAGCAGTTCGACATCGACCGAGCCATCGGCGTGAATTACGAAGCGCGCGGTCGCGACGGTTTGATAGGCCTGCTCGCGTAGGTCGTCGGGCAACTCAGGCAACGGTTGCGCGATGGCGCGCGCGGCTGCATCACCGGCAGAGATGGCGGGTTGTGATGTGCTTTGTCTTTCCTCCGACGAGTTGGTTGAATGCACGGGGGACTCGGCGGGCGCGCTGGGTTCATTGGGAGCAGCGATCTGGGCTGCGTGCCTATCCGGCGTCGGCATCCGTGGAGCGGGTGCTTCAGTGTGTCTAGGCACGGCATGCGGGTGTGGCTCGACCGGCCGCAGTGGCTTGACCACAGGCGTTGGCTCGGTATGTATTGCCGGCGGTGGATCGAGTTCCACCACGCGCATCTCCAGCGGCTTGTCTGGTGCCGGCTCGGATGTCGTTGCGTCGAGCCAATGTCCGAGCGCGAACAGAAACACGAGCCAGAGCACGAGCGCGATAAAAATCGCCAGCCCGATCCGAAGCTTCGGCGAATCATCGACGGTGGTGGTCAGATGCATCGCGCTATTCACGATGCACGGCGATCAGAAAATGCGCCGCGCCGGCGCGGCGTGCGGCGAGCATGGCTTGCACGACCGTGCCGTGGCCCGCTGCGTCGTCGGCGGCAATGACGACATTTGCGTCGGGCTGCAACAGGCGCTTTATCGTCGGCTCGATCTGATCGGGACGCACGGGCAGATGGTTCACGAAGATCTCATTGCGGCGATCGACCGAAATGGTCAACGGTTCGTGCGCGTCCATCTGCTGCGCGCGGCCCGCGGGCAAGGTCAGCTTAACGGCATCGAGCCGCTGCATGGCGAGCGAAGCGAGCATGAACGTCGCCAGCAGAAAGAACATCACGTCGATCATCGGAATGATTTCGATGCGACCGCGCCCGGCCGCGCGCGAGCGTTTGAACTTCACGAGTGCGCTCCGGCAGCGGCAGCGGCAAGGCGGATTTCACCGAGCCGCGCATTCGCGAACGATTCGAGTTCATCCATCAGACGTTCAAGCCGCCGTGAAAAGTAGTTGAACGCGAAGAGTGCGAACAGCGCGACGACGAGACCGATCGCAGTCGCCACCAACGACTGTGCCACCCCGCCGGTGACGCCGGCCGGATCGACGAGCCCCGTGCCGCCGAACAACTGAAACGAATGCATCATGCCGACGATGGTGCCGAGCAGGCCCAGCAGCGGCGCGGCCGTGATGATCGTCTCCAGCACCCAGAAACCCTTGCTCATATCGCGCTCGATTTGCGAAGCGACCGACTGCGCATTGGCTTCGCGCAACCACAGCGGGATGGACGGGTCGGGCAGCCACGGTGCATTCATCCGCCTGAATGCGTTCTGATTCGCGGCGTGATTCAATCCGTTATCCAGATGAACGGTTGATCCAACCTTGTGAATATCGTGCGCGGCGTGAATGCCTGGCGGCAAGCGGCCAAAACGCAAAAATACATAGGCGCGATCGAGGACGATCGCAACCGCCAGAACAGCGAGTACCGTGAGCGGATAGATAACCCATCCGCCCACACGCACCGCCGCCAGAACATTCGTCCAATCCTGCATAACCGACCTCGTTGCCGTGTGACAGATTTAAAAATGCTTGGTGATACCGGCATAGACGGCGAAATGCGGGCCGTATTGCGGCGCGCCCACCCCGATGCCCGAGCCGTCGCGCAACTCATAGACCCGATTGAACGCATTGACGACCAGCAAGCGTGCATCGAACTTGCCGACGAGAGGCTGGTTGAAGTGCTGGATCACGCCGAGATTGATCTGCACATAGACGGGTAGGCGATCGGTATTGGCAAAACCGCTTCTCAAGCCGCTGCCCACAAGGCCGTCGAAGGTGAACGTCGTTCTGCCGAGGTCGTACGTTCCGCCGAATGACGCGGTCACGCGCTGGTCGTGATCCAGATACACCCAATGGTCGTTGATGAAGGCGAGTTCGTCCGCTTCGAAATTGAATTGGGCGGAGTCGATCTGTTTGCCCTGCGCGCGGCTGTAGGCTAGGTTCAGATAGGCGGACACGTTGTCCTGCTTGTAGTTCGCGGTGAACTCGAGTCCGTACACGCGTCCGTATTGATAGTTGAACGGCGTGAAGATGAGGGCGGAGCCGAACTGTCCTTCGTCGAGCAGGTTGGTGGATTTCTTATAGTAAGCGTCGACGCCGACTGTCACGTTCGAACCGAGGCGCTGCGTGACGCCGAGATCGAAATAGTGGCTGCGTTCGGGTTGTACCTGATCGTTCTGGCTCGACGGACTCTGGTTTGTCGTGCCGTTGAAGCGGCTAATGGTCGAGCCCGACACCAGTTCGAACGCAGGCGGTGTGAAGTAGCGCGCGTAGCCGGCGTGAAAGGTGGTGGTCGGCGTCAGTGCATAGACAAGCCCAATGCGAGGACTCAGTTGGCTCGCGCTGACGTACTCGTCCATCTTGTCGTAACGTAGCCCGTAGTTGAGTGTGAGCTTGTCGGTGATTTTCCATTCGTCCTGCACATAAGCGCTGTACAGGTAGCCGGTTTTGCTGCTCGAGTCGTGGATATTGAAGGGCTGGTCGGATAGCTGATTGCCGTCTGCGTCCGTTGCGAAGACGTTGACGCTGTCGTCGAATACCGCGTGCTCCTGTTGGAAGAACAGGCCGGCGCGAATCGTATGCTTGGCGTTGAGTCGCCACGTGGTGTCAACTTGCGCGCCATTGGCCGAGTTGCTATGAAAGTCCTGCGACGCTACGCCGTTGAACAGCAGGTCGCCCACCGGATCGGGATTGAATTGCGTTCGCGTATAGCGGGTAAATAGCGCGACCTGGTAGTCCAGTGCGCCGCCATTGGTGCCCTGAAGCGCCACCACGGCAAAATTGTTTAACTCCGATTGCGTTTCGTTCAACTGACTCGAATCGAACGTGCTGTTGCCGTTGAGCGTGAAATTGGTCGGCAGACCGGGCGTGTTCGGGATTTCGAACTGGTTGCTCGTGGTGCCGAACATCAGGCTCACCCGCGTGAGTGGATTGATGATGTACGACATATAACCGAACGCGTCGCCCTGACGGGTGTGGTCGTGAATGGCGTTCGCGCTTGCAGTGGGATTCTCGATGCCGAGGTTGTTGACGCCGAGCGAGCCGCTGAAGTAGTAGCTGAACGGACCTTGCGTGCCGAACACGTCGGCACTGGTCTTGAGGGTCTGGTGGCTGCCGCCGAATACGTCGATCGTGCCGCCATTGCCCGCATCGCCCGTCTTCGTGCGGATGTCCACGACACCGGCAGTGCGGTAGCCGTACTGTGCGGGCAACGCGCCGGTCAGCAGATTGACCTGGTCGATGATGCGCGTGTCGAGCGCCTGCCCAAAACCGCTGATCGGCTCGGGAATCATGATGCCGTTGATACGGTACTGCAGATTGGCGTGGTCTCCGCGCACGTGCAATTGACCGTATGAATCGCTGGCCACGCCGGGCGCCTGAAGCAGCACCTGATTCAGTGGCGTGTCCTGGCCCGCGGGTAGCGCATCGATATCGGCCTGGCTGAAGCGGTACACGCTGCTACCGGTCTCCGGCAACAACCCATTGCGTGCTCTGTCCAGTCGCTTCGCGTTCACCTGAACGTCGAGTGTGCCGCTCTTCGCGAGACTGACACTGACGGTGCTTTCCGTGCCGGCGCTCGTGGTCGTGATGCTGTTGCCGCTCGCAAAGCCCGCTGCGGTGACGACGACCGCGTAGGTGCCCGGTGTCACGTGCGCGATGGCAAAGCGGCCTTCGGCGTTCGTTTTCGCCTCGCTGACAGCGGCGCCGCTTGCGTTCTGCACGATCACTGTGGCGTTGTCGACGGGTTGGCCGGTGGCATCTATGACTGCGCCGGTTACTGAACTTTCGTCGGTTGCGGCGTGGGCGCGGGCGGCCATTGCGAACAGCAGTAAGGCTGCAGAGGAGACGCGCGTGCGGTTTTTCATCGTTATGTATTCGAGTGTGTTGGCGACTGGGGGGATGCGTTTTTTCTGTCTTGGTCGACGGATTTCCTGGGGCTGAACGTGCGCGGCGCTGGATAGCGGTGCGGATCTCCTTTCAACTGCGGTAGTCTTTTGAAACGTCTCCGGAATGTTATATCATTACATTCATGGAAAACAATAACAAGTTGATGGCGCGTTGGTTTTGAGGCGCGGGATGAGATCGTGAGCGTAATTCGCAGGCACGCGGCTGCCCGGTTTCGGACAGTCGTCGTCGTTCGGCGCGTCTTATCGGTTGTGCGTGTCGCGCGCCGGCTGAGGCGGCGGGAGGGCGGTTTTGATCGCGTGTCGAGCGGTTTTGTCGAGCCGACCAGGCAATTGTTGCCGTCGCAGACGACGTGGCTCATCCGGCTGCGACGAAGTTGCAGCCGTGGGCGCTAAAGTTCAGAGGATGGCTTGTTGCAGATGCTCGAGCATCGCCACGCTGAGAGCAGCATGGCGGGCAGAGAGGGATTGCTTGGCGAAATGAGGCTCTTCGAATCGCTGTGGATTGTCGATACGCCAGTTCAAGACTGCGCATGCTTTGCCGCGTCCTCGATGACAGCGGTCACTTCCTTCGGCCGCGATTCGTAGACCGAGTGGCTCGCGCCCGGGATCACCGTCGTATGGCTATGTGCGCGTGCGTAATACCAGCGTTCGAGATCGGGGTTGATGATCTTGTCGTTGGCCGCTACGATGCCCCAGCTCGGCTTGGTCGTCCACGCGGCGACTGTCATCGGCGCGGAGAAGACTTTTGCGGCCGTCAGGATTTGCGCGTGCGATTCGAACTGCGCTTGCTTGAGCGGCAAATCGGCAGCGAAATCCTTGGGGAAGTCCGCGGGATTCAGATAGGTGTATCCGTCGCTAGTCTTCATGATCGCGCCCGGCTGCTTTGACGTATAGCTCGGCATGCCCTTGCCAAGGTCGCTTTCATCTTCGCCGACTGCCGGTGCGTGCGCGGCCACGTACACCAGGCCCACCACGTTCGGGTTCACGCCGGCTTCGGTAATGACCGAACCGCCGTAGCTGTGGGCCACGAGAATCGTCGGACCGTTCTGCTGATCGAGTACGCGTTTGGTCGCGGCGACGTCGTCGTCGAGCGAGGTCAGCGGCTCCTGCACGATGGTGACGTGATAACCGTCTTTGGTCAGTCTGTCATAGACCGGTTTCCAACCCGAGCCGTCCACCCATGCGCCGTGTACGAGAACGATGTTGTGGACCGGCGCATTCTGCGGTTTGGCATCTTGCGCCATCGCGCCAGTCGAGGCGAAAAGGGCGGCGGACAACGACAAGGCCGTCGCGACGAGAGGCAAAACTTTCATGACAAACTCCGGTTTTCAAGTGAGAGATTCTTCTTTAAAAATATTTCGAATCTCTTGCGAAAATTAGGAATCCTGTTGATATCGAAGGCGGAACAGGATTCCCGATACGTGTCATTCAGCTGCCGAAAAAGACGTTGCAGAAGCTGACGGGGCCGACGCAGCTGGAATCCGTCGACGCGTGCTTGTGCATGCCGGACGAAGAGCTGCCGTCCTGCGCCACGCCGCCGTACGACGACTGCGTCGTTTGCGGAGCGTTCTGCGCGGCGACCTTCGCTTCGGCGGCTTGAATGGCGGCGGGGTAATTAGCATCGTCCCCAAGCGAAGGGTTGTAGCCCGCCTGTTCGAGGCGCACCAGATCGGCACGCACTTCGGCGCGTGTGACGGGGGCATTCGATTGTGCGAAGCTCAGAACAGGAGCGGCCAACGTGCCGACGGCGAGAGCGAAACAAACAAGAGCTTTTTTCATGATAAAAATTCCTTCGTAAATGCGATGAGTTGG
This sequence comes from Paraburkholderia sp. RL18-101-BIB-B, assembly GCF_046026985.1. Taxonomy (NCBI): domain Bacteria; kingdom Pseudomonadati; phylum Pseudomonadota; class Betaproteobacteria; order Burkholderiales; family Burkholderiaceae; genus Paraburkholderia; species Paraburkholderia sp. RL18-101-BIB-B. The sequence goes on along the minus strand of NZ_JARESV010000001.1, from coordinate 56,864 downwards.
GTGGCAACGATTGCCTGGAAAGCGTGCTGAATTAGCTGCCGAAGTACGGGGTGCAGAAACCTGCGGGGCCGACACACTGCTGCGTGTTCGTGTGCATATGTTCCTTCGCCGAGGCTTGGGTAGCGAAACCTGCCGAAGCGAGCACGATCAGCGAGAGAATGATGGAAAGTTTGCTTTTCATTTGGATACCTAACTAATAAAAGATTGAAGACGCCTTGCGAATTAAGTGAAGCTACGTCTTTACTCGTCCACTGACATGACCCGCTTGCAACGAGAGCAGCGCGTACATGCCTGTTTCGTCACTACCGTGCAGCGTTCGTCGCTGTCATGTAGGGGCAAACACCTCGGGTTTCCGCTTATTCCAAATTTTTTCGCGATTGTGACGAAAAAATTGAGTCTTACATTTTCATGAACGTCCGGTGCGTCAACGGCGGACCTTTCTGTCATCCATCGAAAAAAGCTGCATCGCGCCAATCCTTGTCCAGTAAGGCTCCCAAACGTTTGCACTGTTAAGTCTGAGGATTACGTTTATTAAAGCTTTGCGTTTTGCATGTCGTTATCCAGTCCAATAATGTGGACCATCGGACACGCGCGAGCCTTCAGCACGGCTGGCGCTGGACGAGGAAATAGCTCTTCGGGGGAATCATCTTGAATCACCAACGATCGCCATGGTCGCGTACAGCGGCTCCGGGCGAAGTCATCTATTCCGAAGGCTTCGCGGGCGACGCCGTCGTCTACGTCATTGCGGATGGCAAAGTCGAAATCTCCACCCAGTGCGACGAGAAGAAAGTGATCCTCGCGACACTAGGCAAAGGCGAGTTTTTCGGCGAGGCGGCTTTGTTGCCGCCCGAACCACGGGCACATACCGCGAAAGCGCTGAGCTTCTGCCAATTGACCGTCATCGCGGCCAACGTGGTGGAGGACGAACTCGAGCGCGTCTCGCCGTTGCTTCGCCATATCGTACGCACGCTGATCCGGCGAGTGAAAAAGAAGGACGACGTTCTCGCCACCAATACGCACGCTGATTTTCTGCCGGGCGTCGTGTCGTACGCGCATGTCCTGTCGTTGATGGCGGGCGGCGAGAACGCCGACAGGCCGGACGGCCGCATGCGCCGAGCGCAAGGCGAGGAATTCTCGGTACCACTGCCCGACGTGATCAGGAAGTGCCATGCGATTGCCGGTCATTCGCGTCCGCATGTGATGGCTATGCTCAAACGGATGGAGAAACTCAATCTCGTCTCGCTCGAACCGGGCCGCTCCGATCGCTCGAGCAACACGTCGGCGCGCTATTCCGCGCAGGACGGCGCGACGAGCCGGCAACTGGTCACGTTCGATCCGCTGCGAATCACCGAGCGTGCGCAACAGGTGGCGGACCACGATCTCGATCTCTCCATCAGCAGCGAGTTGGAACTGATCGAACTGGACGACCTGGAAGCCTTGATCGGCGTCGAGAAGAAGGTGATTCTGAACAAGCTGTCCCACGCTGAAATCGCGGAAGACATCTTCGCTTTTCGCAAGACCAAGGTGCTGAACTATGTCGAAGAAAAGGGCATCAGCTATTTCTCGCGCCGCAATACTCGCGGTCTGAGCGAACTGAAGTCGCTCGACGATCTGGAGTTTGTCGACCAACGAACCTTGTTCGAAGCGGTGAGCGCATTCGACACATACGACCTCGCGAAACTGCTTTCCGCCGTGACGGGCCAGCCGATCGCCGAGCGCCTGCTCTCGGTGATGACTGAGGCGAGAAAGAAAGAAGTCTCGTGGGTCATGCGTCGTGAGATCAAGATCGATCCGCTCGAAATTGCCGAGATCGAAGAACGCTTTCTCGAGACCGTGCGGGCGATCAAAGCTCCGGCGGCCGCGCCTGCGCCGCTGTCCAATCTGGATGCCTGACGCGCAACACGCAAACGGTACGCACTGTCGACTTCGAGCTTCGAAGGCGCGGGCGGCCATTCGAGAGGACGTATGGATCTTTTGACGCTATTTGGCGCGGTGTTCGGCGTGACGGCGATCGTCGCGGGCTTTTCGCTCGAGGGCGGGCACTTCACTTCGCTGTTTCAGTTGGAGGCATTCGTCATCGTTCTGGGCGGCACCTTCGGTGCGGTGATGATTCAGAACACCTGGGCGAGGTTTTACGACGGCATCAAGCAACTGCGCCTGGCTTTTTTGAAGGCGCGGCAGGTCGATCGCGAGAGCCTGTCCGTCCTGCTCGAATGGGGCGATCAGGCGAAGCTGAACGGCATGCTGGTGTTCGAGTCGATCGAGGCGGGCGGCATCAATCCGTTTGCCAAACGAGGTTTGGAACTACTGGCAAACGGCGTATCGACGGCTGTGCTCGAAGACGCCTTGCAACGAGAACTGGATGCATACGAGCGCAATCACATGGCGGCCGCACGGATCTGGCAACAGGCGGGCGGTTACGCGCCGACGTTCGGCATTCTGGGCGCCGTGCTGGGTCTGATTCAGGTGACCGGCCATATGCTCGAGCCCGCGCAACTCGGGCAAGGTATCGCGGTGGCTTTCGTCGCGACGCTATATGGCCTCGCTCTCGCTAATCTGGTCTTTCTGCCGTTGTACGGAAAGATCAGGGCGCAGGTGGATAGTGAATTGCGCTTCCGGCGTTTATATCTCGACGGCTTGCTCGCGATCTCGCGCAAGGAGTCGCCTCACACCATCGAGACGCGGCTCGCGGGTGACGTGCGGGAAAGATCGGCCGAGTTGCTGGGCTAGCCGGTTCCGGTTCGCGCATATGACGAGCGAGCCGGAACCCATCACAGGTAATTTCGGACGCGGGCTTTTCGGGTATGAACACCTCCTCGGGTAACAAGCGCCTCACGGCGGATAAGACCGGCTATGACGCCGCCGAAGGCGAGGAGCAGTCCGGGCGCTGGCTGATCTCCTACGCCGATCTCATCACGACGCTGATGGTGTTGTTCCTCGCGCTCTATGTGCTGCAGTTGGCAAAGACGAGGGAATTCGAAATCAAGGCGCTGGAGCGCCATGCGGTGACAGAGGCGACGTCCGCTACGCCGGATGCCTCGAAGAAGCGGCTTCTTTCTCTGTTGGAGCCACTTCAGGACAATCGCCGGATTACGATTTCGAACGCGGCTCACGGCGTGGAAATCGCCATCAACGCAAAGGTTCTGTTCAATTCGGGCGACGCGCGTTTATTGCCGGAATCGTTCGGCGTGTTGAATCAGATTGCCGGCGTGCTGCGTGACAAGTCGAAGAACAACATTCTCGTGGAAGGACATACGGACAACGCGCCCATCTCGACGGCGAAATACGAATCCAATTGGGAGCTGTCTTCCGCACGAGCCGGCGCGGTGGTTCGCTTCTTCGCGGACAAAGGCATCGAAGCGCACAGAATGGCCGCGATCGGGCGGGCCGACAATTTCCCCTTGATCATCGGCGATGACGCGGTGGCGCGCGCCGCGAATCGTCGTGTGACTATTCTCGTCGAGTACTGAATTGCCGCGGGTGGAGAATAGGCTAACGCACGACCCGCAGCATCCAGGTGCCCATTCGCGCTAGAGTATCGACAACGGCCCCGCCGCGATTCCACGCATTCCGCCGAACCCGCGAATTGTCGAGATCCCCTATGCCCGTCAGCACTCTGCCTGATCCGCTCGGCGCCGCCTGCACTTCATTGGGCAGCTTCCTGCGCGATCGCCGCTCGCGTTTGCAACCGGGGCCGGACGCGCCGAGCCGGCGTCGTACGCCGGGTTTGCGGCGCGAAGAAGTGGCGGCGCGGGCGAACGTTAGCGTCGCGTGGTACACGTGGCTGGAGCAGGGGCGTGGCGGCCTACCGTCGAACGAGGTGCTGGAGCGGCTTGTCCGTGCACTGGAACTCGACGCTGCGGGCCGCGAGATGCTGTTCCTGCTGGCCCAGCAACGGCCGCCGCCGCTCAGCCCGTTTGCGCCGCCGCAAGTCACGCCTGCCTTGCAGCGCGTACTGGACGGCATGCCCGGCAGTCCCACCATCGTGAAGACGCCGACGTGGGATGTCGTGGCCTGGAACGCGGCCGCGGTCGCGGTGCTCGGCGACTACGCGGCTGTGCCGGCGCGCGAGCGCAATGTGCTAAGGCGTCTGTTCGGAGACCCGGCAGTGCGAGAAAGCCAGCCGGATTGGGAGGAAAGCGCGCGTGCCGCACTCGCCGTTTTTCGCATCGATATCGCGCGCATCGGCGGGTCGGCGCAAGCCGCGGCGCTTGCGGCCGAATTGCAGGCGAGCAGCGCGGACTTTCGCCGCCTGTGGGCGGAGAACGACGTGCGCAGTCATTGGATTGGAACAAAACGTCTGCGCCACTCGCAGGCCGGGCCGATCACGCTCGAGTATTCGGCCTTCGCGGTGGATGGTGGAGACGGCTTGAGCATGGTCGTGTTTTCGCCGGCCTCGGCGGCCGATCTGCGCGCCGTGCAAGCGCTCATCGCGCGAACCACTCAAGCCGCGTGACGAACGCGGTTCAGTTCAAAGCCGCTTCAAGACGTCTTCGCAGGCATGAATTTGAACGAAGGCGTCGGCACGAAAGTACCTGATACGTCGCCGGAATAAAGTTGACCCGCGTCGATCGTCAGCTTCATCACGAGCGCCGGGCACCCGACATCACGCGGAGCGCCCGGAGCACTCCTCGCGACGTCAACGCCAAACCGCCACTCAGCTACCCATATAAAGCGAACGATTCAGGTTGGCGAGTTGACCATCCTTCTCCGCTTGCACGAGTTCCTGACGGACCTGTGCGCGCGTTTTCCCGGCAACGCTGGCCGTGCTCGCGGACCATTGCGGCTGCGCAGCCTGAGCGATCTGCGAAGAATCCACAGTGCCGGTCGAGGGCGTCGGTACCGCAGCGTGAGCAACACTTCCGATCACGCTGGCAGCAAGAGTCAAAGCAATCATGGAAACTTTCATATCGTTCTCCTTGAACGGTTGGATAAGAGACGTCCGCGGATCAGAAAGCACGAGCAGAGGTCGACCTGGACTTGCTGCGATGCGATTCTTCTCAGAGAAGCGGCGTTGATGTATTGAACCGCGCGGGTGTATCGGGCATGTGTCGAGAAAGCGGCGAATTGCAATGTTGTGTATCGCCGGAAACCGCGGATACATTCCGATACGAACCCGCGTTTATCCTTGCTGCGCGAGCAGGGCTTGAATCTTCGCTTCCGTCTTCGCATAGTCGCCTTCGCCGAAATGCGTGTAGACGATCCGGCCTTGCTTGTCGAGCAGGTAGAAAGCCGGCCAGTACTGATTGTTGTACGCGTTCCAGGTCGCATAGCGATTGTCCTGGGCGACCGGATAAGTGATGCCGAAGCGCTTGATGGCGGTCTTCACGTTGTCGGTGTCGCGCTCGAACGGATACTCGGGCGTGTGCACGCCGATAACCGTCAGCCCCTGGTCCTTGTATTTCTGATTCCAGCTTTTCACGTAGGGCAGCGTGTTGATGCAGTTGCCGCAGGTGTAGGTCCAGAAATCGACCAGCACCACCTTGCCGCGCAGTTGCTGCAACGTCAGCGGATCGCTGTTGAGCCATTGCGAAATGCCGGCGAATTCGGGGGCCGGGGCGTTGGCTGCGAGGGCGGGCGCGCTCGGTTCGGGCGACCCCGCGAAGGCGGCAATACCGCTCGCGGCTGCGGCGGCGATCACAGTTGCGACGGCGAATGTTTTGATCTTGGATGCGGAGAGCATGTCAGTGTCCTTTCAGGATGAGGCTAAAAACGGCAGTTCGCGTATCAGCCGCGAATGACTGTATTGAAGCGTCCGCAGGTATCTGGCATGTGTCGTTCAGACCTCTTGGGTGCAATGTTGTGTATCTGTACGGGGTCCAGATACACTGCGACACAATTCGCCGTGCGAGCCAGGCTATAAAGCAGGCATTGCCAATCACGGAGAGCACCATGAGCGCCGACTTGCTGCAAGGGGCCTGCCACTGCGGGGCCGTCAAATTCGAAGTGCGTACCCCGATCGTCCCGGCCGGGCGCTGCAACTGCAGCCTGTGCCGCCGCAAGGGCGCCTTGATGACGCCGCTGTTCCCGGCAAGCCAGTTGAAGATCCTGAGCGGCGAAGATTTACTGACGCTCTATCAGTTCAACACGCGGGTGGCCCGGCACTATTTTTGCAAACACTGCGGTGTCTATCCGTTTCATCAGACGCGTAAAGACCCGCAGCAGTGGCGAGTCAACATCGGTTGCCTGGAAGGCGTCGATCCGTATAGTCTGGAAGCGGGAGTCGCGGACGGCGCGAGCCTCTCCGTGCTGGAGGACGCATGAAACGCCTGCTGGCTATCGTCGTCTTCGTGACGGGCGGCCTTGCCGCCGAACTGGCGCATCCGGTGCAGTGTTCATTGATGTGTGCGAGCCGGGTGCAGTTGAAACGCCAAAAGAGATGATGCATTGATGGAAACCATCGATCACGTACTGATTGTCGACGACGACCGCGGCATCCGCGAATTGCTGGCCGGTTATCTCGAGAAGAACGGCATGCGCGTGTCGCTCGCGGCGAATGGGCGCCAGATGCGCGCGGCGCTGGAGCAGGGCGCGCCCGATCTGATCGTGCTGGATCTGATGATGCCCGGCGAGGACGGTCTGGTGCTGTGCCGCGAACTGCGTGCCGGCAAATTCCGTTCGGTGCCGGTATTGATGCTGACGGCGCGCAACGAGGAAGCCGATCGTATCGTCGGCCTGGAGATGGGCGCGGATGACTACCTGCCCAAGCCCTTCGCCGTGCGTGAATTGCTCGCGCGCATTCGCGCCGTGCTGCGCCGCGCCCGCATGCTGCCGCCCGGCATGCAGGTGACGGAATCGGCGCCCATGCTGGCCTTCGGCGACTGGCGCCTCGACACCACCGCGCGCCATCTGCTGGACGCCGAAGGCACCATGGTGGCACTGAGCGGCGCCGAGTACCGCTTGCTGCGCGTGTTTCTCGACAATCCACAGCGGGTACTGACGCGCGATCAACTCCTCAACCTCACGCAGGGCCGTCAGGCCGATCAGTTCGATCGTTCGATCGATCTGATGGTGAGCCGTCTGCGTCAACGGTTGCGCGACGTCGCGCGCGAGCCGCGCTACATCAAGACGCTGCGCAGCGAGGGGTATGTCTTTTCCGCGGCGGTGACTGCCATCGAGGATCCGCAATGAACCGCTGGTCCTGGCTGCACTGGCCGCGCACGCTGTTCGCGCGGCTTGCGCTGATTCTTTTCGTCGGCCTCGCGCTGGCGCAGACCTTGTCGTTCTGGCTCACGCTGACCGAGCGCGACCAGACCATGACCAACGTGATGATGGGTTACATCGAGCGCGAAGTGAGCAGCTCGGTGGCGCTGCTCGATCATCTGCCGCCGAACGAACGCGCGCAGTGGCTGCCGCGGCTCGCGCGGCGCAGCTACGAGTTCATTCTGGGGCCGGGCATTGCCGGCAGCCCGATCGATGCGCATCTGTCCGAGCGTGTGGCGCAATCCATCGCGGACGGCATCGGCAGGCACTATCCGCTGACGGTGAATGCCGTCCCCGGCGACAAGGAGCGCCTGCAGGTTCATCTGCAACTGAGCGACGGCACGCCGCTGACGATCGATATGCGCCCCATGTCGGGCGCGCCGCTGTCGCGCTGGCTGCCGCTCGTGCTCGCGTTGCAACTGGCGGTGCTGGTCGCGTGCTGCTGGCTGGCGGTGCGGCTCGCCACGCGCCCGTTGCATCAGCTGGCGCTCGCCGCGGATACGCTCGGCCCCGACCTGAAGGCGGCGCGCCTGCCGGAGGACGGGCCGTCGGAAGTGTCGCGCGCCGCGCGCGCCTTCAACGCGATGCAGGACCGCATTGCCACCTACATGACCGAACGCATGCAGATTCTGGCGGCGATTTCGCACGATCTGCAAACGCCGATCACGCGCATGCGCCTGCGCGTCGACGTGATGGACGACGACGCGCAGGGCGCGAAGCTGCGCCAGGATCTGCAGGAAATGGAAAGCCTGGTGAAGGAGGGCGTGACGTACGCGCGCACGCTGCACGGCGCGACGGAAGTGCCTTGCCGCGTCGATCCCGACGCGCTGCTCGACAGTCTCGTCTGCGACTATGTGGACGCCGGCCAGGCGGTCAGCCTGGAAGGGCGGCTCGGCGATTCGCTGGTGACGCGTCCGCAGGCATTGCGCCGCATACTCGGCAACCTGGTGGACAACGCGCTGAAGTTCAGCGGCGCGGCTGAGATCACGGCGGCCACTTTGCCCAGCGGAGAAACAGCGATCGCCGTGCTCGACCGCGGCCCCGGCATACCGGCTGAGTCGCTTGAAGCGGTGTTCGAGCCGTTCTACCGGCTCGAAGCATCACGCAATCGCGATACGGGTGGCACGGGGCTGGGCCTCGCCATCGCGCGGCAACTTGCGATGGCGATGGATGCGACACTCACGCTGCACAACCGTCCCGGCGGCGGCCTGGACGCGCGCTTGACGCTGAGGAATCTGCGCAAGGCGTAGTTGCGCTTGTCGCTGGCCGCCAGGCGCACGCAGCGCCCGGTCTCACCTGTTCAGCGCCAGATATTGATGCAGCGACTGGATCGCGGCCGCTCCCTCGCCGACGGCGGCCGCAACCCGCTTCACCGAGCCGCTGCGCACGTCGCCTACAGCAAAGATGCCGGGCCGGCTCGTCTCCAGATAATGAGGCGGGCGGTCCGACGACCACTGCGGAACCGCATCGGGACCCGTGAGGACGAAGCCGTGTTTGTCGAGCGCGACGCAATCGCCTAGCCAACCGGTACTCGGCTGTGCGCCGAGAAACAGGAACACATGGCGGATCGGTTTCTCCTCGATGCGGCCTTGACTGTCCCACTTGATCGATTCGAGTTGGGTCTCGCCGTTCAGTTCGACGATCTGCGTGCGCATATGAACGCTGATGTTCGCCGCCGCTTCGATCCGTCGGATCAGATAGTTCGACATGCTCGCGCTGAGTCCGTCGCCGCGAATCACGATATGCACGTGACGCGCGAATCCCGACAGGAACACCGCGGCCTGCCCAGCCGAATTCCCGCCACCGACTATGACCAGTTCCTGGTTGTTGCAGAACGCGGCTTCCATATAGGTCGCGCTGTAATAGATGCCGCTTCCCTCGAACTCTTCGAGGCGCGGCAGGAGCGGCTTTCGATAGCGCGCGCCGGTCGCGATGACGACCGCGCTGGCATACACGTGCTCGTTGTAATTGAGGCGCAAATGAAAGGGCGGCGCGTTCTCACATTCGATGCCGAGCACTTCGATGGGCACGCCGACTTCCGCACCGAATTTGCGGCATTGGGACAGGCCCCGGCCGGCAAGCGCTTGCCCCGAGATGCCGGTCGGGAATCCAAAGTAATTTTCAATCTTCGAGCTGGTGCCGGCCTGGCCACCGGGCGCCTTGGTGTCGAGCACCGCGACCCTCAGTCCTTCGGAGGCCGCGTACACCGCGGCCGCAAGACCTCCCGGTCCCGCGCCGACCACGACCACGTCGAACCGTTCGCCGTTCAGCCGGTCGGGGCTCAGGCCGATCGCATCGGCCACCGCCCGGTTGGTCGGCTGCTTGAGCACATTGCCTTGCAGGGTGACGATCACCGGTATATCGGCTTCGGTTGCGTTATAACGTTCGAGCAACCCCTTGGCTTCCTCGTGTTCGACGATATCGAAGTAGGCGAAAGGCTGCGCATTGCGGCTCAGGAAATGCCGCAGCACGAGCGTGCTCCACGAAGCCGAACTGCCGATCACCAGCAGACCGCCGTGCTGATCCTGAATGAACGCGACGCGCCGCAGGATGAACGCGCGCATGATCGTTTCGCTCAACTCCGCTTCCGCGACGACGAGCGCCCGCAGCGATTCCTCGTCGATCACGATCACTTCGCAATCGCTGATGGCGTGGGCCGTCGCGACCGCGCCGCGGCCCGCGAGCGTGCCCACCTCGCCGGTGAAGCAGCCGGGGCCGTGCGTGCCCAGAACGTGGCGCTTGTCGCCGGCGCCTCGGGTCGCCTCGATCGCGCCGGAGACGACGGTGAACATGGGAATGTGCCGGTCGCCTTCGGTGAACAGGATGTCGCCTGCCTTCAGCCGGCGCCGTTCGCCGTATCGTTCCAGCACCGCAAACTGACGTTCATCGAGCGTTGGAAAAATCTGATGGTGGCGGCTGCCGCCGGGCACCAGGTCTTCACGTCTGCTTGACGACTTATTGCTCATGGGGCGTTCCGAATGGAGGGCGCGTGCTGCGCGCCGTGGTGAGCTTGCTGCCGGATGCCGCATCGGCGCGAACGGTCTGCATGGACCGGAGACGACGGCGGACCGTCCTATCCGCAGAGATTGTGCGCCTGAGACCAGGCCTAGGTAAAGTGCGAAAAAGAGGGGTGTGCCGCTTGCTCGTGGGCGGCCCATTTCCATTTACATGCACGCTGCATGGTTTAATTGCTGGGCCTTGAACATATCTTCATACGAATCACCGACTTTTCATATCTGGCGAGTTACATTGTCGAGAAATGATTGTTCGGAGAGCATTACTCATGGTCAAGCACCATATCCGTGCCACGCTCCTGTGCGCGGCGATCTTGTTCGCGCAGACCTGTTACGCGCAATACACCACCGACTGGCTGGGCAATACGTTCGGCACACTCGCCGCGCACGTGGGCAACACCGCGCGCTCGCTATGGGTCGCGCCGGAAGGCGTGATCTACACGGCTTCGTTGTGGGACGAGAACGAGGGCGGCGTCGCGATCTATCAGAACGGCCAGAGCCTCGGCTCGATCGGCACGCACGCCGACTTTCAGGGCAGCGCCATTACCGGCAATGCCACGTCGATCTTCGCAGCGTTGCAATACAACAGGTCGTTCGGCAGCGGCTCGGTGGGGCGCTACAACCGCGCGACCCAGACGCGTGACCTGATCATCCCCGTCAGCGTGTGGACCGCGATACCGCATGCCGATGTCATCACCGGACTCGCGACTGCGGGCTCATTGCTGTATGCGAGCGACTTCTACGGCAATCGCGTGCGCGTCTTCACGACCGACGGCGTCTGGCAGCAGGACATCAAGGTATCGGGTCCCGGTGCGCTGGCGCTGGATAGCGCCGGCAATCTGTGGGTCGCGCAGCAGAGCGCGGCCACGATCGTCGAATTCAGTCCGGCCGGCGCGCTGCTGAACACCATCCAGATGCCGGCGACGTCGCGGCCCTCGGCGCTGTATTTCGATGCCGCGTCCGCGCAACTCATGGTCGGCGACCAGGGGCCGGACATGAATATCAAGCGCTACACGATCGCGGGCACGCCGACGCTCATCGGCACGTTCGGCATTCAGGGCGGCTATCTCGACACCACCAGCGGCATCAAAGGGCAGGTGGGCGACAAGCGCTTCACACGCGTGGTCGGCATCGGCAAGGACGCCGCCGGCAACCTGTACGTGCTCAACAACCCGTGGGGCGGCAGCTGGGACCTCGGGCGCAACGGCGCCACCGACCTTCACGCCTACGACAGCGCCGGCAACCTCGAATGGAAGCTGCAGTCGCTCAACTTCGAAGCGGTCGCGGCCCCGGACCCGTCGACGGACGGCACCTACTTCTACAGCGGCACGCACATTTACACCGGCACGGCGGGCGGCACCTTCGTCGCGAACACGGTCGACCCGTTCACGTATCCGTCCGATCCGCGCCTGAACATGAACGACACGCAGCGCGACGAGCACTTCGGCCAGCTCGTCACGGTCGGCGGTAACCGGATTCTGGTGGCGTCCGGACAGAACCCCGGCGTCTTCTATTTTTTCCATTTCAATCCGGCGAGCGGCTACATAGCGATACCGGACGCGTCGATTCCGGGAGCGGCGTTCAATACGAATCTGCAGGTCACGGGCGGCTTCAGCATCGATAGCAGGGGCGACGTGTGGGCCGGTCTGGACCGGACGAATCACATCTACCACTATCCGCTGAGCGGCTTCGACGGCAACGGCAAACCGACTTGGAGCCCGGCGGTCACGATCTCCATTCCGCAAAGCATCCGGCCGCTCACGCGCATCCTCTACCTCGCGGAGAGCGACACCATGATCCTCGCGCAGGGCATTGCGGGAAGCTGGGACTGGACGGCCATGCAGTCACGCATCGAGGTCTATCACGGCTGGAGCGCGGGCAACACCACGCGGCCCGATCCGGTGATCACTCTCACCAGCGCCAATCCCAAGTCGATCACGGCGGCGGGCAATTATCTGTTCGTCGGCTATGTGCACACAGTGCCGAATATCGACGTCTTCAATCTCACTACGGGCCAGCTCGTCACCACGCTCATCAACTCGAGTCCGGCAACCGTGGATGTCGGCAACGACGTCGATTCGATGTACGGCCTGCGTGCGTATCTCAGAGCCGCGGGCGAGTATGTGATCACGAAAGACAACTACAACGGTTCGAGCATGGTGGTGTATCGCTGGACGCCATGACGACCGTGCGCTCGGCTATGACACTCCCTATCGGATAAGATACGGCCCGCGCCGCAATTTTCCGAACACAAGGAGTGGTTTCAATGATTCAACCGGGCAACGTATTCAAGAACAACGTCGCACAGATGCCGGCTATCGACGGTATCGCGCGTATCGATCTGGTGGACGGCAAGGGCGCCGTGGTGGCCAGCATCGAGAACAAGCCGGGCAAGCAGGGCTCGCTTGCGGTGTACAACTATCTGCGGCAAGCGTTCGGCACGCTCGACGCCAAAGCGGCCGAGCACGGCCTCGTGGTGTTCGCCGAGCATACGGCCGATGCGCGCAATCGTCCGGGTGCGCACCCGAACGTCGACATCCTGCTCGCGATTGCGGCGGGTGGCGAAGCGTTGCGGATCGACGTCGTGGCTGCGGGCTGAAATGAGTTGGTTGTCATCAGCGTGGCGCTGGCGGCCGAGTCGATCCGCAAGGCCGCGCTGGTCGGATAAGACGACGCCGGCTGCATGCCGGCGTCGCCAATCAACACACGTTCAGTTCAACCAGCCCTTGATCGCCTCGGACATCGTGGCAGTCGAAATGCCATAGCGGTCGTGCAGTGTCGGCAACGCGCCGGCATCGAGGAACGCATCGGGCAGACCCACTTGCCGGAAGTGACACGCCACGCCCGCGCGCATCAGTTCCGCGGCGACCGCTTCGCCCAGACCACCGATCACCGTATGATTTTCGGCGACCACCACGAGCCGCCCCGAGCGCTTCGCTTCGCGCACGATCGTTTCCGTGTCGAGCGGCTTGATTGTCGGCACATGCAGCACGGCTACGCCGATCCGGTCGTTCTCCAATGCCTTCGCCACTTCGAGCGCGCGCATCGTCATGATGCCGGACGAGATGACCAGCACTTCCGCGCCGTCGCGCAACAGTTTGGCTTTGCCGAGTTCGAACGTGTAGTCGTATTCGTCGAGCACTGCCGGCACGTTGCCGCGCAGCAGGCGCGCATAGACAGGGCCCTGATGCGCGGCGATCGCGGGCACCATCTGCTCGATGTCGAGCGCGTCGCACGGATCGATTACGGTCATGTTCGGCATCGCGCGCATCAGGGCGAGATCTTCCGCGGCCTGGTGGCTGGGACCGTAGCCGGTCGTCAGGCCCGGCAGCGCGCAGATGATCTTCACGTCGAGATTGTCTTCTGCGATCGTTTGATGCATGAAGTCGTACGCGCGGCGCGTGGCGAAAACCGCGTAGGTCGTGACGAACGGTTGCGCGCCTTCATGCGCGAATCCCGATGCCGCGCCCATCAGTAATTGCTCGGCCATGCCCATCTGGTAGAAGCGCTCCGGAAATTCCTTGGCGAAGATATGCAGGTCCGTATATTTGCCGAGGTCGGCGGTCATGCCGATCACGTTCTGCTTTTGCCGCGCCAGTTCCACCAGCGCGTGGCCGAAGGGCGCGGAACGTGTGACCTGTCCTTCGCTCGCGATCGACGCGATCATCGCGGAGGTCTTCAGGCGCGGTTTGCTCGCGGTCGCGTTGCTCATGCTTGTCTCCCTACTTCGAGTGCTTGGAGCGCCAATTGCCATTCATGGGCATCGACGCGGATAAAGTGGTTTTTCTCGCGTTGTTCGAGGAACGGCACGCCGCAACCCATGCGCGTATCGGCGATGATGATGCGCGGTTGCGCAACCGGATGCTGGCGGGCCGCATCGAACGCGGCGGCCGCGGCGGCGATATCGTTGCCGTCCACGCGCTGCGTGAACCAGCCGAACGACTCCAGTTTTTCGACGAGCGGTTCGAACGCCATGATCTGCGTCGACGGGCCATCGGCCTGCTGGTTGTTCACGTCGACCACGGCGATCAGGTTGTCGAGCTTCCAGTGACTCGCGGACATCAGGCCTTCCCAGATCGCGCCTTCGTCCAGTTCGCCGTCGGAGAACAGCGTGTACACGAACGACTTCGAACCTTTGCGCTTCAGGCCGAGGCAGCGGCCCACCGCGATGGTCAAGCCCTGGCCGAGCGAGCCGCCGGACATCTCCATGCCGGGCGTGTAGCTTGCCATGCCCGACATGGGCAAGCGGCTGTCGTCGCTGCCGTAGGTTTCGAGTTCTTCCGCGGGCAGAATGCCGGCTTCGAAGAGCGCCGCATAGAGTGCGATCGCGTAATGTCCGTTCGACAGCAGGAAGCGGTCGCGCTCCTCCCATTCGGGATCTTCCGGCCGGTAGCGCATGGCGCCGAAGTAAGCGACAGCGAGAACATCGGCGATGTCGAGCGCCTGGCCGATATAACCCTGGCCCTGCACTTCACCCATCAACAGGGCGTTTCTACGGATACGGTATGCGTGTTCGGCAAGGCTTGCCGTCGGCACGCGTTCTGGACTGTTCATGTTGTCTCCTGTGATCAGTCGTAAAGAGTAAGAAGGGTTCAGCGGTTCACGGACTTCGCGGGCACCAGAAACACGAGGCAAGCGCCGAGCGTGACGGCCACCGAGATAAAGATCAGTCCAGCTGTCGACTTGCCAGTCAGATCGTTGAGCCAGCCCACGATCGCCGGAGAGAAGAAGCCCGCGAGATTGGCGACGCAGTTCACCGCGGCGATCCCGGCTGCGGCCGACATGCCGCCGAGCAACGCGGTCGGCAGCGACCAGAACTGCGACGAGGACGCGAGTATGCCGGCGGCAGCGACGCTCAGACAGACGATAGAGGCCGGCACACTGCCGATTGCGGGCAGCAGGATGAAGCCCGCCGCGGCGATCAGCATCGGAATCGCCAGATGCAGCCGGCGTTCGCGATGGCGGTCTGCGCTCATGCCGACCAACGGCAGTGCGATGATGGCGCACAGATAAGGAATCGCGGTGAACACGCCGATCCACAGCGGATCCGCGACGCCGGATTTGCGGATGATGGTCGGCAGCCAGAACGTCAGGCCGTACTGGCCGAGCACCACGCAGAAGTAGATCGCAGCCATCAGCCACAAGCGGCGGTCGCCGATGAACGACTTGACCGAGACGTGGGCGATCTTATGCGCGTTGTCGCCGGCCACATTGCGGGCGAGCAGCGTCTTTTCGGAATCCGTCAGCCACTTCGCTTTCGCGATGCCATCGTCGAGATAGAGCAGGATCGCGACGCCGAGCACGAGCGAAGGCAGTGCTTCCAGTAGGAACAGCCACTTCCAGCCGGCCATGTCCATCGCGCCTTGCAGCGAGTGCATGATCCAGCCCGACAGCGGGCCGCCGATAATGCCGGCCAGCGGTATCGCCATGAAGAACAGCGACAACGCTTTGGCGCGGCGCGCGGCCGGAAACCAGTAGGTCAGATAGAGAATCACACCGGGCGCGAAGCCGGCCTCGGCGACGCCGAGCATAAAACGCAGCACGTAGAAGGCTGTTGGCGATTTCACGAAGATGAAGCACGCGGAGATCACCGCCCACGTCAACATGATCCGCGCGAGCCACTTGCGTGCGCCGACACGATGCAGCACCAGGTTGCTCGGCACCTCGAAGAGGAAATAGCCGAGAAAGAAAATCCCTGCGCCCATGCCGTACACGGTTTCGCTGAAGCGCAGGTCGTTGAGCATCTGCAGCTTCGCGAAGCCGACGTTGACACGGTCGAGATAGGCGCCGAGATAGCACAGCATCAGGAACGGGATCAGGCGGCGGCTGACTTTCGCGTAGGTTTTCGACTCGAAGCTCGTCGAGTCCGCCTGGTCCGGCATGTCTGCGGCAAGGGATGCCGCGGGGTATTTCGTTTTCATGGGTGTCTCCTTCCATGGCCCCGGGATGGCCTGGGTGCCGGGCACGTTGCCGCTCTCTGCAAGCGGCAACGCGTCAATGAATGAGCATGCCGCCGTTCACGTCGAGCGTGATGCCCGTGAGATAGGTCGACAAGTCGCTGACGAGGAACAGGCACGCGTTCGCCACGTCGCTCGCGTCGCCGAGACGGCCGAGTGGAATGCCCTTGATGATGTCGGCGCGCATGTCCGTAGTGAGCTTGTCGCCGGTGATGTCGGTCTGGATCAGACCGGGCGTGATCGAGTTCACGCGAATGCTGTCGCCGCCGAACTCGCGGGCCATTGCACGCGAAAGACCGAGCACGCCGGCTTTCGCCGCGCTGTAGTGCGGGCCGCCGAAAATGCCGCCGCCGCGTTGCGCGGAGACCGACGACATGCAGACTATGCTGCCGCTCTTCTGCTCTTTCATCGCCGGCAGCACGGCTTGCGACATGTAGAGCGTGCCGCGCAGATTGACGTCGACGATCGCGTTGAAGTTTTCGGACGTGATGTCCAGCGTGCGCGCCGGTTGCGTGATGCCGGCATTGTTGATGAGGCCGTCGATGCGGCCGTAGCGCTCGAGCGTCGCTTTGGCGGCCGAGACGCACGCGTCTTTGTCGGTAACGTCGCAGGCGAGGCCTAGATGCGCGTCACCGAGATCGGCGGCGGCGCGCTGCGCGTCTTCTTCGCGCAGATCGAGAATGACGATGCGTGCGCCCTGAGCGGCGAGTGCTTTAGCGGTTGCCTTGCCGATTCCGCGCGGTGAGGCGGCGCCGGTCACGATGACGACTTTGTTCTCCAACAGCATGATTGTCTCCTGAGTGTTGATGTGATGGCCGAAGTGTCTACTGCGCGGCCGGTCGCATCAACGACGTACTGCTCAACTATGTTTGAGAAATTTTCAGGTGACGTGCTGCTTCGAAGCAGGCGTTGTATGGTGCGACGCCGCATTCGCACTCTCAGCGCATGTGATGCTGGAAAACCCTGGCAAAGATCGATGCCGGTCTCAGGCCTTGCGGTCCATGCGTCCGACTTCGCGCTCGATCCACGCGATAAAGCGCGTGACACGTGGAAGCTCGGCGTTTTGCGGCGGATAGACCAGATGATGCGCGCCGACTTCCACAGCGTGCGTATCGTCGAATACGGGCACGAGCTTGCCCTCCCTGATCCGAACCGAGGCGAGCATCACGCTTTCGAGCGCGATGCCGAGGCCGAGCGCTGCTGTCTCCAACGACATGTACGAGCGGTCGAAGGAGAAGTCGAAGGTCTTATGGGCGGCCGATACGCCGGTACGCCCGAACCACTGCTTCCACTGTACGAGCGGCGTCTCCGAGTAGATCAGGCGATGTTGCAGCAGATCTTCAGGCGTTGTTACCGGATGGCTCTCCAGATATTTCGGCGACGCGAGCGGTGCGATGAATTCGCCGCGCAGCGTTCTGACTTCGAGGTCGCGCCAATTCGCGTAACCGTGGCGCAGGTCGATGTCGTAGTAACCGCTGGTAAACGAGACGTCCTCATATGAGCAGGCGAGATTCAACTGGATATCGCCATTGGCTTCCTGAAACGACGCGAGCCGCGGCAGCAGCCACATGAGCCCGAAGCTGGGGCTCGAATGCACCCGCAGGATATCGACGTCGGTGCGGCTCGACGCGCGTTCGGTCGCGCGGCTCAGATCCGCCAGCGATCCCGTCACATCGGACAGATAACGCTCGCCGGTCGGCGTGAGGACGAGCCCACGGCCCGAGCGATAGAAGAGCGGCTGGCCGATCACCGACTCGAGATTGCTGATCTGATGACTGACGGCCGACGCGGTCAAGCCGAGCTCTTCGGAGGCCCGGTTGACGCTTTTCGTTCTGGCCACGCTCTCGAACGCGACGATGGCTTTGACAGGTGGAATGCGCATAGTGAAATTTTTTTCAGATGCAGTTGAATGAAACCGCCTTGTTCGCACGCCATTCGCACTGCCATTCTGTCGACAAGCCGCACAGCCAGGGATGCATGAAGTCCTCTCGATACTGATCCGGCAGTTTCACTGCCGCAGAGCGGCTAATCATAAACATGGGTTGCGCAGTGCAACAACTG
The DNA here is from genome assembly GCF_046026985.1 of Paraburkholderia sp. RL18-101-BIB-B. NCBI lineage: Bacteria > Pseudomonadati > Pseudomonadota > Betaproteobacteria > Burkholderiales > Burkholderiaceae > Paraburkholderia > Paraburkholderia sp. RL18-101-BIB-B. Next base: position 38,629 of record NZ_JARESV010000001.1, on the reverse strand, counting down.
TGCAGGAGACAGTAATGGATTATCCGACTTTCCCGGTGAGCGCGCGATTAGCCGACGCTCATACGCAGCCATTTCATCCCGTTCGTTCCCCTATCCAGTGAAAGCACTCGCCGGTCTACGCCGATGTGGTGTACCGGTGGGCTTCATACCACGCGCTCGCAGAACATACGCAGCGTGCGGAAAAACGCGGAAGGAGACAGGACATGACTGAACACCGCTTCTTGCTGACGGCGCGTTCGATCGTCAAGAGCTTTGGACCGACGAGCGTGCTGAAGGGATTCGATCTTTCGATCGCACCCGGTGAAGTGCACGCTTTTCTGGGTGGCAACGGCGCGGGCAAATCGACGCTGATCAAGATCATTTCCGGTCAGTTCGAACGCGACGGCGGCACGCTCGAATTCGACGGGCAAGCGATCGGCGCATCCGTAGGCGGGCACGTTGCCGCCGGCACTATCGCGGTCGTCAATCAGGAACTGGCACTGCTGCCGCATCTGTCCGTGGCCGAGAACATCGCGATGCCGCGGCTGCGGCGCGGTACGGCGAAATATAGCGAACGCGCGTCGATGGAGATCGCCGTCGAAGCGCTGTCGCTGATCGATCCGCAGTTCGCGCGTGAATCGTCGGGACGGCTGGTCGGCGATTTGACCTTGCACGAGCGTCAACTCGTGGAGATCGCCCGCGCGCTCGGCTCGGGCGCCAAGCTGTTGTTGCTCGACGAACCGACCGCCAATCTGACCGCCGCGGAAACGATTCGGCTCTTTGCAGTGTTACGGCGACTGATCGCCGATACGGGGCTCGCGGTGCTGTTCGTCTCGCACCGCATGCGTGAGATTCGCCAGATCGCCGACGTCTGCACGATCATTCGCGACGGTAAGACGGCCGTCGATCGCGTCGCGCTCGATGCGATCACGGACCGCGAGATCATCGAATGCATGGGGCAGAGCATCGTGGTCGACGAGGCGGCGGCAAGCGTCGCGGAGTCGGCGGAGTTGGCGGAGCAGGACACCGGCGGTAACGGTGCGCGCATCCATGCAGGCGCATTGCGCATCGAACGCGACGGCGTGGCGATCGAGGTGCCGGCGGGCGCGATCATCGGTCTAGCGGGTGCGCCGGTCGGTCCGTCTTCGCTGATCGATGCGTTGACCGGCATCGCGCCCGCCGGTTCGTGGGCCATCACACGCGACGGCGCTCGCGTCAGCTATGGGCATCCTTCGGCCGGTGCGCGCGATGGCGTCGGCTTCGTTTCGGGCGACCGCTCGAACAAGGGGGTGCTCGCCACGCTGCCCATCGTCGACAACCTCGTCGCGGCGGCGCGTGTCGTCAACCGGCGCAGTGTCGTGAAGCGCGAGGAGATCGAGCAGAGCACACGGCTGCTCGACGCACTCAAGATTCGCGCGGGCTCGCTATGGGATCTGCCGGCCACACTGAGCGGCGGCACGCAGCAGAAATTGCTGATCGCCCGCTGGCTATTACTCCGCCCAAGACTGCTGGTGCTCGAAGAGCCGACCCGCGGCGTGGACATTCGCACGAAGCGCGAAATCTACGCGTTGATTCGCAAGATGGCGCAGCAGGGCACGACGATCGTCTGGTGGTCGACCGAATACATCGAGCTGGTCGAACTGTGCGACACCGTGCTCGCGTTCGATCTGGACGGCAAGCCCACCGAAGTCTTGCGGCACGCCGACGTCAACGAAACGCAACTCGCCGCCGCAACGGGCATGGCCGCCTAGCGAAGGCTAATGCCGCTTCGCACAAAACATCATCATTCTGGAGACAGTCATGAAATCAGCCACTCATCCGATCGTGGAGGGGCAGCCCAAACGCAGCGGCGCGGGGCGCCGCCTGCTATCCACCTACCGCACCGAAATCGCGATTGCCATTGCGATCATCGTGATCGAACTCGCGGTCGGCATGATCGTGCCGGCCGCGCTGTCGGGCGGCAATATTTCCAACGTGACGCAGGCGGCCGCGCCGCTCGTCATCATGGCGTTCGGCGTGTTGCTCGTGATCATCACCGGCGGCATCGATCTGTCTGTCGGTTCGGTGTTCTCGCTGACCGGCATGGTCACCGGCCTTGCGATGGCGCACGGCTACGGCGCGGTCGCGAGCAGTGTCGCGGGACTCTCCGTCGGCATCCTGATCGGCGCGCTAAACGGTGCACTCGTGACGTTCGTCGGACTCGCGCCGTTCGTCGTGACGCTGAGTACGTATGCGATTGCGGGCAGCCTCTCGTTTATCGTCACCGACGGCCATTCGCTGCCGATCTCCAACCCCGACTACTGGCTGCTCGATTCGGGGACGCTGATTCCCGGCCTGCCAAACTATGCGCTGTGGTGCGTGCTGCTGCTCGTCGCAATCGAATTCTGCTTGCGCAAGGTGGTGGCGGGCCGCTGGCTGTATGCGATCGGCAGCAGCAGTTCGTCGGCGCGCGTGATCGGGATTCCTGTCAATCGCGTGCGGCTCGGCGCGTATCTGCTTTCGGGCTTGCTGGCTTCGTTTGCAAGCATCGTCAGCGTCTCGTACATCAGCAATGCGGAAGCCACCGCAGGATCGAGCCTGATGCTGCAGGCCATCGCGGCCGTGGTGATCGGCGGCGCGAGCCTGTTCGGCGGGACCGGTTCGGCGATAGGCGCGCTGCTCGGTGCGCTGATGATCACGATCATTCAGAACGGCGCCAATCTGATCGGAGTGAACAGTTTCTGGCAAGGCACCGTGACCGGTGTCGTGATTCTCATCGCGGTTCTCGTGGACCGCGTTACCAAGGCCCGGCGTTGAGCACGGGTTCGCTAAAACTATCAGGAAGGAGACACATCATGAACAAGCGCACGTTCAAATCAGCCGGCGGATTCTCGGGCCGGCCGGTCGCACGGGTCGCGGCGGCAGCGGTGGCGGCATCTATAGTCGCGCTCGCCGCGGCGTTCGCCTCGCAGATGGCGGTGGCGGCGGACAAGCAGACGGTCGCGTATATCGCGCCGTCGCTGGATATTTCGTACTGGCAGTGGGTCGCGTATGGCGTCAAGCAACGGGCGCAGGAACTCGGCATGGACTATGTCGAGTTCACCTCGGAGAACTCGCCGGCCAAGCAGATGGACAACGTGCGCACGGCCATGACGCGCGGCGTCAACGCGATCGTGATCGGGCCGGTCAGTTCGACCAGCACGCCGCCCGTATTGCGTCTTCTGAAGTCGAAGTCCGTGCCGGTGGCTTTTACGGGTATCGGGCCGCAAGCGGGACAGACGGACTATACGTCGGCCGTGACCGCGAATAACTACGATACGGGCAAGGCTCAGGGCACGTACGTCTGCAAGCTCGCAAAAGAACGCGGCAGCAACAAGGTGGCGATGCTGTCGCTGCCGCAGGATCGCGAGAATGCGCAGAAGTATATGAAGGGCGCGCAGGAGTCGTTCAAGGCCGATGGCTGCGATCTCGTGCAGGTGCTCGAAACGCACGGGCTCACGGTCAATGAAGCGGTGCAGCAGGCCAACGACGTGCTGACCGCTCATCCGGACGTCAAGGCGATCTACGGCATGTACGACGAAGCCGCGACGGGCGCCGCCAAGGCGCTGCAAACGCGTGGTGCTGTCGGCAAGGTGGCGGTCGTCACCGCCGATGGCAGCCCGACGACGATCAAGCTGCTGCGCGACGGCACGATCCAGGGCATCTTCCTGCAAGAGGCGGTGGGGCAAGGGATCGACGCGACCACGCAGGTGTTCAATGCGCTGAACCACAAGCCGACCACCCAGGAACTCGCGCTCAAGGAGCCGCTCGTGACGAAGGAGACGATCGATCAGCCGGACGCGCAGGCCACCGTCAAGCGTGTCTATCCGCCTTCAGCGGGCAAGTACTGAGGAATCGATGTTGAGCTGATTGCGCGGCCGCTCGTTTCGTTGCGTTGCGTTTTGTCGCGAGCCGAGCGGCGCGTCGTATAACCCTATAAGGAGGCACTGTGGACAATCTGCCTATCATCGACCCGCATCATCACCTGTACGATCTGAAGACCGGCAACTATCCGTGGTTGCAAGGGCCGATGCTCAAACGCGTGTTCGGAGACTATTCGGCCATTCGCAAGGACTATCTGATCGACGATTTTCTTGCCGACATCAAGAATCAGAACGTGGTGAAGACGGTTCATCTTCAGGTCGAATACGACCACAACGATCCGGTGGCCGAAACACGATGGCTTCAGAGTGTCGCGGACAAACACGGCTATCCACATGGCATTGTCGGTTTTGCCGATCTGTCATCGCCGAACGCACAGGCCGTGATCGAAGAGCACTGTCAGTACAAGAACGTGCGAGGCATTCGCCAATGCCTGAATTTTCACCGCGATCCGGTGAAGACGTTTATCGACAGCCCGCATCTGATGAGCGATCCGCAATGGCGGCGCGGTTATGCGCTGCTCAAGGAGTACGGTTTGTCGTTCGATCTACAACTCTATTACACGCAGATGGAAGAGGCGCTCGCACTAGCGCGCGACTTCCCCGATACGCCCATGGTGCTCAACCACACCGGCATGCCAGTCGATCGCAAGCCCGAAGAGATCGAGGCGTGGAAAAAAAGCATGACCTTGCTTGCTTCAGCGGACAACGTTTTCTGCAAGATCTCCGGTCTGGGCATGGGCGACTGGAAGTGGACAGTGGACAGCATCCGTCCGTTCGTCCTGCACGCGATCGAAGCATTCGGCGTGGAGCGCTGCATGTTCGCGAGCAACTTTCCGGTCGACAAGCTGTTCAGCAGTTATGACGACGTGTTCAATGCGTTCAAGGAGATCACCCGGCACTTCTCTGCGCAAGAAAGGGCTGCGCTGTTTCATGACAACGCGGAGCGGGTGTACAGGCTGTGATGCCGGCGATACGGTTGGCGTGCGCGGATGGAATGGCGGACGGCGAGCGCGCAATCGCCCGCCCGATCACACGCCCGAACCCGCCGGATATCCTTTCGACCGGCCGAACGCGGGTTGTTCGCGAGCGGTGCGGTTGAGCAGCATGGGTATCTCGTCCAGACGCAGTAGCGTCAGCGCTCCGCCATACACCAGCCCCGTATCGACGTTGATGACGTTGCCGCGAACCCGCGGCTCCCGCACCGGCGTGTGCCCGACGATGACCGCGGCCACGCCGTCGATGCGGCCGCCCGGGTCGCGCCATCCCGAAGCAAACCGTTGGCACAGTTGCGCGAAGGCCCGCCGCATCGAAACAAAACCTGCCGCCTTGCCCGGAATCCAGCGCGAGCGATCCCAGATCGCCTTTCGGCGCACCGGTCCGTTGCGGTCCTCCTGTTCGAGCGCCTGAACCATCTTCGGCCACGATTGCATGGGCACGTTGGCGTGCACGATTCCCACAAGGCCGTCGTCCGTTTCGATTTCGATCGCGTAGGGAAGGGCCGCCATATACGTCACGATGTCGTCCAGCGCCGCTTTGTCGTAGGCCATATCGAACAACCACTCTCCGCCGTTGGAGCGAATCGACGCGTTCTTGCCGCCATGGCGGTGCCACCGCACGATCGTGTCCTCATGATTGCCGCGCACCGATTGAATCCGATATCGATTCACGAATTCGAGCACCGCCGGCGATTCGATGCCCCGATCGACCAGGTCGCCGACGGCGAAAAGCCTGTCGCGAGACGGGTCGTACCGGCGCAGTTCCAGTTCTCTTCGAAGACGGCTAAAGCAGCCATGCAGATCGCCTACGACGAAGTCGCGACCGGCCGTGTTCTTTTTGAAGCGTCGCACGGGTATGAAAGTCTGCTGCATGTTTTCACCGCAATGAGGTTGACGTGAAACGACGAAAGACTTCTGAACGGTTGCTGCGCGAAGCCCCTATGGTTTCGACCTCGAATGTGTCCTCGCTGGCCGGATTTCGCGCGCAGTCGAACGCGTCGCTCAGTGTTGTCCGCCGATTGGGCGCTTTCAGTGTCGATTTGTAACGAGGTGTTGGGACGAGCATGCCGTTTCCATCGTCCGGATCGAGCTTCAGGACGAACGGGGCCTTGGTGGGGTGCGGGCGGAGCGGCGACATCGTCGCATTAGTCGGGTGGCGCGGGCAGTGTCTTTTACGCTCGGTTACAAGTGGCGCATGACGGCGCTCACAGTTCATAGCCGATGTCCTCGACGACCAACCGTTGTGGGCGCACCCATTGACTGGGCCGGCTCGCAGGGCTGAACGAAGCCGGACGTGTCGGCCTTCGTCGCTGTCCAGGTCGCCATGGCGCGCGCCATGAACGATGGTTTTATCGTTGCGCTTGCCAAACCGCGATGCCGAATGGGACCCCAAATCGCGCTGATAAGCGCCACTAGCAAGGCGCCGCGCATCATCCGGGGGCAAGGGATGCTTTCCTCGCGGAAACCAAAAATTTTTCGCCGCGGCGTCGATCCCAAGCGTTTCATCGCACGCGAGAACAATGGGGCGATCGACCGTCAATCGCGCAATGCGCGCTACCCCACATAGCGAAGTGTGCGGATATCGCTTTTCGCTGCCGTGCCAGCGCGCCGCTCTCGGGCCGTCCGTCTCACGCTTGCAACATTCCGGACGCGCCCAGTAAAACGTACTTTTGTCCGCTCAATGGCAGCATATTTGACCGAAGCATTTGTCGAACCATTGCCAGCCAACGGTCCTACGGGTTTTCCACACGCCGGAAATAATGCGCGGAGCATGGCCGGCGGGCTCCGCCCCGGCCCTTTCCCGTGTCTCAAATTCGAGTCATCGCGTGTTGCGAACTTGCTGGAGCCCTCCCCGCCGAATCGCCGATCCTTGTCCAGCAAGGCTTTGAGGCCTGCTGGCATACCCGTTGCAAATAGAGAGTCACAAAACGAAAAAACACGTTGCAGCCGGGACGCAGCAAAAAGATTCGGCAGCAACAACAGTCTTCGTGAACCGCGTTCGGGGAAGTCCACGCGTTTTACGGGGTGCGGCGGGGTCAACGAAAACAGATGTCGATAAACAACGACACGGTGATCGATACGGGGTATCGGCCACTTGTGATCGTGACGAAGCAAAGCGTTGGCCTCGCCCCTTTTTTCCGTCCTCGTGACGGGCTTGAACGCCGCTTCGGCGCGCCTGTTTTGCAGGCGGCTGCAAACGGCACTAAACCGAAGTCAACTTTCACTCTACGGGGGTTAGCATGAAGAACATGATCCAGAAATTTCTGCGCGAAGAAGACGGCGTTGCAGCGATCGAATACGGCCTGCTGGCCGGCCTGATCGCAGTGGCGATCATCGCGACGGTGACGACGATGGGCACGAACCTGAAAGCCGTGTTCACGACCATCTCGACCAAGTTGGCCACCGCCGCGGCCTGACGCACTGCGTAGCAGCGGGTGCAAAGCCGATCGCCCGCCCTGCCTCGACGGTCCTTCGAGACAGGGTAGCGACGGCCCAGCGCTCAAAAGAAACGACTCCAGAAGGGCAATTCGATCCTTGAAACGGAGCAGGCAATGAACGGGGTTCCCTTTCCGGTTGGACCGTGCGTGATGACACTGGTACTCGTCGCCGCACTGTGGGACATGCAAACGCGCCGGATTCCTAACTGGTTGGTGGCGACAGGATTGATCGTGGCGATGCCGGTGCAGTGGTTCACGCACGGCGGTGTCGACGGAATGACGATGTGGTTGGGCGGCCTGCTGGCCGGCGGCGCGATTTTCCTGCCGGGCTACGCGATGCGGCTGCTGGGCGCGGGCGACGTGAAGCTGATGGCGGCGATCGGCGCTTTCTGCGGCGCTTACGGCGCACTCGAAATAGGTTTGGCGACCTGCGTGATCGGTGGGATCGGGTCGCTTGCAATATGGCTTCGGCGTCGCCAGGTGCGCGCCGGACTAAGCGGGGTGGCGGCATTGGTGATCAGCTGCGCGACGCCGGGAAACGGCGCGCTGCGAAGGTCGGGCAGTGTGGCTGAAAGCAGTGCGACGGGGACCATGCCCTACGGCGTCGCGATAGCAATAGGCAGCGCATGCGTGTTGTTCGCCAGCGTGTGACGGGTGCCGGGGCAGGGAAAAAATCGGGGGTTGAAAATGAAAAACGCGCGCGCTGTAACGATGCTGCTGATCGCGACGCTGGCGGGCCTCACCGCGGTGGTGTTCGCCTCGCGCTGGATGGTCTCGCAGTCGTCGAATGCCACGACCAAGGTCGTGGTGGCGGCATCCGATATCAATCTCGGTCAGCGGATCGGCCCGGACTTCCTCAAGCTCACCGACTGGCCGTCCAATAGCGTGCCGCCCGGTTCCTTCACCGACATCCAGAAACTCGACGGCCGCGTGCTGAAGGAAAGCCTGCTGCACGGCGAACCGATTCTCGAGGCGAAGCTCACGCCGGTCGGCACGCTCGGCGGCCTCTCGGCGGTGATCGGCGAAGGCAAGCGCGCCATCACGGTGCGGGTGAACGACGTAATCGGCGTCGCGGGCTTCGCGCTGCCGGGCAATTACGTCGACATCATCGTCAACACGCAGAAGGATGGCCGCGACCCTGGTGCAACGCGTGACCAGAACATTTCGAAGATCGTGCTCGAAAAGATTCTCGTGCTGGCCGTCGCGCAGGAAGTGGGTCGCGACGAAACCAAGCCGAAGGTGGTCGACGCGGTGACGCTCGAAGTGTCGCCGGAACAGGCCGAGAAGATCGACCTTGCACGCAGCATCGGCACGCTGTCGCTGGTGTTGCGCAACCAGATCGATCCGAAAGCGATCGACACCGCCGGCGCCACCAAGGCCAGCCTGCTGCAAACGCCGGTCGCCGTGGTGCCCGCACCCGAGCCGAAGCCGGTGCGCATCGTGCGCAAGGTGGCGGCGCATGCGCCGGCCAACTGCGTGCGAGTGCTCGACGGCGCCGACGCAAGACAAGAATGCTTTTGACAGGCTCGGGCCTGCAAGCCGTGACCGATGCGTGACTGACATCCAGACCGGCACGCAAAAAAAAGCGGCATATAACGGGGGTAGGACATGAACGCCATAACGACTCAGCGCGCTAGCGCGCCGCAGCACCCGCGCGGCGAGCGCGAAGCGAATCCGCGCTCGCCGCGCGGCCGCACGCGGATCGCCGAAGCCTGCACCTGTTTGCTGCTGGGCATGTACCTGACGATGCTGCCGGTGGCGCAAGCGGCCGGCCAGAACGCCGCCGCGGGCGTGCCGGGCCTGCCGGACGTGCCGCTCACGTTGGCGTCGAATGGTTCGGTGCGTCTGACCATCGCCGCGAGCGGCATGGGCGCGGGCGCTTCGTCAGGCGGCGCGCAGCAAGGCAGCCGCGGACCGAATTGCAGCGGCCCGGTCGCCGAACATAGCTCGGTGACGATCCCGGTCGGCAAATCCGCGATGGTCGATGTGCGCGAACCGGTGAAGAGCCGCACCGTCGGCAATCCGTCGATCGTGCAGGCCATGCTCGTTTCCCCGCAAACACTTTATCTGCTCGGCTCCGACGTCGGCACCACCAACATGATCGTGCAAGGCCGCAGCGGCTCCTGCACGATCATCGACGTGAGCGTCGGCGCGGACCCGGGCGGGCTGCAACAAACTCTCGCCGCGCTGATGCCAGAGGAAACCGGCATTCAGGTGAAGGCCGCCGCCGATACGCTGGTGCTGACCGGCACGGTCACCGATGCGGTCAAGGCCGAACGCGTGCTCGAACTGGCGCGCGCCTTCGTGTCCCGTCCCACCACCGCCTTGCAAGGCGCCGCACCGATGGGCAACGGCCCCTTGCCGGTCGGCGCCGCGCCGCGCGCGATGGGCATGCCGGCGCCGTCGCTCGGCAGCGCGGGCGGCGAACGCATCATCAACATGATGCATGTGGCTGCGCCGCAGCAGGTCATGCTCGAAGTGAAGGTCGCCGAAGTCTCGAAGACGCTGATCGACCAGCTCGGTATGGCGGCCAACATCAACGGCGGCATCGGCAGCTGGAGCTTCGGCTTGCTGGCCAATTACCTGTCGGGCGGACTCAGCGCGCTGACCGCATCGAAAGCGAACAACTCGCCGCTCAAGATGGCCATCGACGCGCAGAAAACCGATCAGCTCGTGAAGATCCTCGCCGAGCCGAACCTGATCGCGATCAGCGGCCAGGAAGCGAGTTTCCTCGCGGGCGGCAAAGTCTATATTCCGGTGCCGCAAAGCAACGGCGCGGGCGGCACGACCATCGTGCTGCAGGAAGAACAGTACGGTGTCGGCCTGACCTTCACGCCGACCGTGCTCGAAGGCGGCCGCATCAACCTGAAAGTGGCGCCGGAAGTGTCCGAACTGTCGTCCACCGGCGTGGTGGTCAGCGCCGGCAACTCGAACACGACCTCGATCCTGCCGCTGATCACGACGCGGCGCGCCTCCACCACGCTGCAGGTGTTCGACGGCCAGAGCTTCGCGATCGGCGGCCTGCTGAAGAGCAACGTGACCGGCACGATCAAGGGCTTGCCCGGCGCCGCGGAATTGCCCGTGCTCGGCGCGCTGTTCCGCAGCACCAGCTACGAGCAGGACAAGACCGAACTGGTGTTCGTCGTGACGCCGCGTCTCGCCAAACCGCTGCCGGAGCACTATCCCCTGCCGACCGACCACTTCGGCGACGCCAGCGAAGCGAACGTGTACCTGACCGGCCACATGGAAGGCGAGAAGCGCGCCGCGCCGGCTGCGGGGGCTTCGGCACCCGCAGCGGCACCGGCGCCGGCACCCGTGCCGGTTCCCGCACCCGCACCGAGCGCGGCTGCGTCGGTGGCGGTGATCCCGGCCGCGCCGGAAACCAGCGACTCACACGCCTCGCAGTAACGCGCGGCCTACCGGAGATCGACATGACAAGCACCAAGACACTGATCCGCACGGCGCTGTGCGCCGGCTTGAGCGCCGCGCTCGCCGGCTGCCTGAGCTCGACGCCGCACTGGGACGCGACGTTCGGCGACTCGGTCAACCAGATCAAGGAAATGCAGACGCTCAATCCCAATGCCTCGGCCAATAACGATCCGGTTGCGGGTATCGACGGCACGGCGGCCGCCGCGGCGCAGAAGAGCTACGCCAAATCGTTTACCGCGCCGCCCCCGCCGACCAATGCCTTTACGATCGGCGTCGGCTCATCGAACGGGTATTGAAGCGACACAACCAGGCGGCTCGGTTTAGCGCCAGCGGAGACTGACCATGATCGACACCCTTCTGATTTCGTCCAGCGCCGAGCGCGCGCCGCAGATCGCCGCGCGTCTCGAGGCAAGCGGCATCGCGTTTCGTCTGCGTACGCTGCACGGTACAGCGAAGCAGTTGCGCGTGCACGCCGCGGCGATCAAGAGCGCCGATCTGCTGATCGTCGACGACGCCGACTTGACGCCGCGTGATCTGAGCGGCGTCGAGGAGGTGCTGTCCCACCTCCCGCATCTGCATTGCATGCTGGTGACCCCGGCGCCGTCGACCACGCTGCTGATGGCGGCGATGCGCGTCGGCGTGCGGCACGTGCTGTCCTGGCCGCTCGACGACCGCGAGATCGCCGACGCGCTCGCCCACGTCTCGGCGAAGAAACACGCCGGCGTGCGCCGCGACGGCCGCGTGGTGTCGTTCACGTCCTGCAAGGGCGGCAGCGGCACCACCCTGATCGCCGTGAATCTCGCTTACGCGCTGGCCGCCTTGCGCGACAAGCGCGTGCTGTTGATCGACCTGAACCAGCAATTCGCCGACGCGAGCCTGCTGGTCGCCGACAAAGCGCCGCCTGCCACGCTCGCGGACCTGTGCTCGCAGATCGACCGGCTCGACGCCGCTTTCTTTGAATCTTGCGTGATGCACGTGCACGCGAATCTCGACGTGCTGGCCGGCGCGGGCGATCCGGTCAAATCGGGCGAATTGCGCGCCGCGCATCTCGAACGGATTCTTACGCTGGTGCGCGAGCAATACGACGCGGTGCTGATCGACGTCGGCCAGAACATCAATCCGCTCGCAATCCACGCGCTCGATCATAGCGACTCGATCTGCATGGTGGTGCGGCAGAACATTCTGTACCTGCATGCGGGCCGCCGCATGCTCGACATTTTCAAGGAGCTCGGCTATCCGGCGAGCAAGTTGAAAGTGATCGTCAACCAGTACGACAAGAATGCGCGCATCAACCTTGCGACGCTCGAAGAAACGTTCGGCGCGAAAGTCGCGCATCACTTGCCGCGCGATGAGAAGCAGGCCACCGAGGCGTTGAATCACGGCGTGCCGCTCGTCACCGGCGCGAAGGGCGGCGCGCTCGCCCAGGGCATCTCGCAACTGGCCGCGTTGCTGTGGCCGTTGCCGGTTGCGGAGCGCAAGAGCGTGCTCGGGCGTCTGTTCGCCAGCCGGCCGAATTCGCCGCCGCAGTTGAAGCCCGGACACTGAGCCGCCTGAATCCGTTCAAGCCCGGTTGCCATCGAAAAGAATGCGGAGAGCACCATGTCATTGCGCGAACAGTTGATGATCCAGAGCGGCACGTTGTCGTTCGACAGCGCCAGTCCCGCGACGGCGGCTGCCGGCGCGGCCGCCGACAGCCTCGCGGCGCGGCGCGCGTATCAGCAGCTCAAGATGAACATTCATCAGGCGATTATCGACCGGGTGGAGCTCGACAAGCTGCAACGCTTGTCGCCCGAGCAGATCAAGCGCGAACTGGCGCAACTGGTGGAGCGGATCGTCGACGAAGACAAGATCCCGATGAACGAACTCGAGCGCCGCCGTCTTGCCCAGGACGTGCACGACGAAATGGTCGGCCTCGGCCCGCTCGAACCGCTGCTCAACGACCCGACCATCTCCGACATTCTGGTCAACACGTCGCAGCACGTGTATGTGGAACGGCGCGGCCGCCTCGAACATACGGACGTGACCTTCTACGACGACGCGCATCTGATGAAGATCATCGAGCGCATCGTTTCGCGCGTGGGCCGCCGGATCGACGAATCCACGCCGATGGTCGACGCGCGCCTGCCTGACGGCTCGCGTGTCAACGCGATCATTCCGCCGTCCGCGATCGACGGCCCGCTGGTGTCGATTCGCCGCTTCGCGGTGAATCCGCTCACGGTCACCGACATGGTGAACAACCAGAGCTTCACGCCCGCGATGGCGCAACTGCTCGAAGCGCTGATCAAATCGAAGCTGAACGTGCTGATTTCCGGCGGCACGGGCAGCGGCAAAACCACGCTGCTCAATCTGCTCTCCGGCTTCATTCCGGAAGACGAGCGGGTCGTGACGATCGAAGACGCGGCCGAATTGCAGATGCGCCAGCAGCACGTGCTGCGGCTCGAAACACGGCCGCCGAATATCGAAGGCAAGGGCGAGATCTCACAGCGCTCGCTGGTGCGCAACGCGCTGCGGATGCGCCCCGACCGTATCGTGCTCGGCGAAGTGCGCGGCGCCGAAGCGCTCGACATGCTGCACGCCATGAACACCGGCCACGAAGGATCGATGGCGACGCTGCACGCGAACACGCCGCGCGACGCGCTCACGCGTCTCGAGAATATGGTCGGCATGGCGGGTCTGCCGATGCCGATCAAGGCGATCCGTCAGCAGATCGCTTCGGCGATCACGGTGGTGGTGCAGGCCTCGCGTCTGACCGACGGGCGCCGCAAGCTGATGAGCATTCAGGAAATCACCGGCATGGAAGGCGACATCATCAACATGCAGGAGATCTTCACGTTCAAGCGCACCGGCGTCGACGAAAACGGCATGATCAAAGGCTATTTTTGCGCGAGCGGCGTGCGGCCGAAATTCTGCGAGCGGCTGGCGGGCTTCGGCATCGTGCTGCCGGACCAGATGTTCGATCCGGCACGGCGTTTCGAAGTATGAACGCGCCACGGGTTTGAGGAGAGGGACATGAACACGTCGTTTATCGGTTTTGCGGTGCTCGCGTTTCTCGCGGTCGTGCTCGCCATCGAGGCCGTCTATCTGTTCTGGAGCAGCCATCACGGCAAGGACGTCAAACGCATGGACGAGCGCATTCGCGCGCTCTCCGCGGGTGGCAACGTGAGCGGCCAACAGCTCTCGATTCTCAAGCAGCGCATGCTGAGCGAGTCGCCGTTCGTCACGAACCTGCTACTGCGCATGCCGCGTGTGCATGCGCTCGACCGGCAGTTGCAGCAGTCCGGGCTGAAGTGGTCGGTGGCGCGCTTCATCACTTACACGTTGCTGTGCGGACTCGCGGGCGCTTTTGCCGGTTTCGTGTTGCACGTGCCAGCGCCGGTCATGAGCGTGCTCGCCGTCGTGGCCTGCCTGCTGCCGGTCACGATTCTGCGCCGCAACCGCACCAAACGCGTGCTGCAACTCGAGCGGCAGTTGCCCGATGCGGCCGATCTGATCGCTCGCGCACTGCGCGCCGGGCATTCCTTTCCCGCCGCGCTCGGCATGGTCGGCGAGGAGTTGCCCGAACCGCTCGGCGGCGAATTCGCGCTGGTGTTCGACGAGATCAACTACGGCGTTTCGATGAACGACGCGCTCCTGAACATGGTGAGCCGCGTGCCGGTCGAGGACCTGCGCTACTTCGTGATCGCCGTGCTGATCCAGCGTGAGGCGGGCGGCAATCTGGCGGAGATTCTGGGTTCCATCGCCGGCATCATTCGCGAGCGGCTCAAGCTGCTCGGCAAGGTGCGGGTGTTGTCGGCGGAAGGACGCCTGTCGGCCTGGGTGCTCGGCGTGTTGCCGTTCGCCATTCTTGGGCTGCTGACGGTGCTCAATCCGGGCTACATCAGTGTGTTCTGGACGGACCCGGCCGGCGTGCAACTCGCCGGCGTGGCGATAACGATGATGCTGTTCGGCATCCTGTGGATGCGCAAAGTCGTGCGCATCCATATCTAGACCACTGCTTTCGACACGAGGAGCGCGGGCCCTGCCCGCAGATCATGAAAATAGAACAGATCGTGCTGCTGGGGGTGATGTTCCTGATCGTGTTCGGCGCGGCGCTGAAGGCGATGTCACTGCTGCGCCCCGATCCTGTGCAACGGCGCATCGAGGAACTCGGGCAGCCCGACGTCGCCAGCGAAAGGGACGCCGGCGCACAGAAGAACTGGGTCGAGACGGTCACGAAGATGTCCGAGCGGGTCGCCAAACTGTCGCTGCCGAAAGAGGACTGGGACAAATCGGCGCTGCGTCTGCGCTTCGCGAATGCGGGCATCCGCACACCGTCTGCGCCGGCGATCTATTTCGCCGCCAAGACCGTGCTGGCGCTCGCGCTGCCGGCCATCGCGCTGATCTGTTTCGGCAACGCCTTCGAAGCTGGTCAGCGCATCTATCTGCTGCTGACGGTGCTGGCCGCGTCGGCGCTCGGCTTCTACCTGCCGAACCTCGTGATGACGCGGCTCGTCGAAAGCCGGCAGCGCAAGCTGTTCGAAGATTTGCCCGACGCGCTCGATCTGATGACCGTGTGCGTGGAAGCGGGTCTCGGCCTCGACGCGGCGATGATGCGCGTCACCCAGGAAATCGGCGTGAAGAGCCACACGCTGAAAGATGAATTCGACATGGTGCTGCTGGAGCTGCGTGCCGGTTCGGGCCGCGACAAGGCCTTGCGCAACCTGTCGCTGCGCACCGGCGTGGAAGATATCGACACGCTCGCCGCGATGCTGATTCAGGCTGACCGCTTTGGCACCAGCGTGGGCGACTCGCTCCGTGTTTATACCGACAACTTGCGCACCAAACGGCGCTTGCGCGCGGAAGAGCAGGCTGCGAAGATCGCTTTGAAACTCCTGTTTCCGCTGATGTTTTTTATTTTTCCAACGCTGCTGGCTGTGCTGGTCGGTCCGTCAGCGATCCAGGTCATGCGTCAGCTGTTCCCGGCCATCAACGGCATCTCGGGTGGTTGAACGCCAGGCATTCACTGGAGAATCACATGTTTGCATCCAGCCCGTTTCCTGATCTGATGAATCACGCAAGCATCTGGCTGCGCGCGTACGCGCTCGGGCTGGTGGTGATGGCCGCGGGCGCGGCGCTGGAACGGCGCTGGCCTGCCGTGATGCTGCAATCGCGCGCCGGGCAGCGTTTCAACGTGGCCTACGCGGGCGTGTATCTGGCGATGGTGGAAGCGATGAGGCCGTTGACTGCGGCGGCGAGCATTACGATCGTGAATGCGCTCGGCGGCGGCATGGTGGTCTTGAACTCGCACGGGTTCGGCGCGTTGGCCTCGTTCGTGATCGTGCTGTTGACCATCGACGTGCTCGAATACGCGTTTCACCGCCTGCAGCACACGTGGCCCATGCTGTGGAAGCTGCATTCGCTGCACCATAGCGCGGTCGAGTTCAATGTCACGGTCACGTGGCGGCACCACTGGATCGAATCGCTCATCAAGGGCTGTCTGCTCTATCCGCTCGTCGGCGTGCTATTCAAGGTCGAACCGTGGATTGTCGGTTTGACTTCGATCGTATTCATGTTCGGCAATTATTTCGCGCATCTGAATCTGCGCGTGGACCTCGGCCGCTACATCACGTGGGTTAACAATCCGCAATATCACCGCCTGCATCATTCGAACCGCACTGAGCATTTCGACCATAACTTCACGCAACTGCTGCCGCTGTGGGATCACCTGTTCGACACGCAGTGGGTGCCGGCCCGAGAGGAGTGGCCGGCTACCGGTCTCGACGACGGCGCGCAACCGCGTTCGCTGCTGGAAGCATTCTGCTGGCCGCTGCGCCTGCACGCCGAGCGCGGCACGGGGCTCGGCGGCAAGCCGGTGCCGCTGCTGGACAAGGAGACGAAATGAAAGCCGCTCGCCAGAAGTCCACCTTTAGCGCAGTGGCGCGCGCGGGCAAGCGCGGACCTGCGGGCAAGCAGCGCGGCGCCGCCACGATCGAGTTCGCGCTGGTCGCGCCGCTGCTGTTTCTGCTGCTGTGCATCGCCATGGATCTCGGCGTCGCGCTGTGGGTCAATCTGACCATGCAATACGCGGTGAGGGAAGGCGCGCGTTATTCGGTAACGGGGCAAACCAACCTCGACCCGAACGCGACCAACCAGCAGCGTTACCTGGCCGTCGTGCAGGAGATCAAGGACAGCTCGATGGGTCTCTATTCACTCGTCTCGCCGAGTTACGTGATCACCATCAATGGCGCGAGCCAGACCTACAACACGCAGACGAGTTACAGCACCGGCATGTTCGGTAATCCCGGCGATATTGTGGTGTTGCAGATCAACTGCATCTGGCCGCTTCTCACGCCGCTGGTCAAGCCGTTCTTCGCCAACGGCAATTTCAGCTTCAGCGTCGCGGCGACGATGCGCAACGAGGGCTTCTGACATGCGTACACGTTCCTTGCGAAGCCGCCGCGCGTCCAAAGGCATCGTCAGTGTGGAAATGGCGTTGTTGCTGCCGATGCTGGTGGCGCTCGCGCTGCCGGTGTATGACATTGCGCGCAACGTCCAGGCACAGATGATTCTGATCAACGTGAGCCGCGAAGGCGCGAGCCTGTCTTCGCGCGCGTCGCTCACGTTTCCGATGCAGACCATCATGTCCTCGCTCACATCGACCACACCGCCGCTGAACATGAACGCCAACGGCATGATCTACATTACCGAGATCATGGGCAACAACAACTGCGACAGCAGCGGCAACAATTGCACGGGCGTGGTGGTCGCGCAGTATCGCTGGAACGGCGGCAATTACTATCCGGCGAGCCAGTTATGGAATTGCGGCAACGCCGGCACGCGCTGGGCGACGGACGGCACCGGCAGTTGCAGTGGCATTCCAGCCGCGGGGAAGACGTCGCCGGTGGTAAACCTGCTGCAAGGCAAGCTCTCCGACGGCCAGATCGCTTACGTGGTCGAGGCGTTCTATCTGCAGACGCCACTGATCGGTTCGCTGGATCTCGGCGGCGGCTTCACGACACCTGCGCTCTCGCCGAATCTCTACGCAATGACGGTGTTCTGACCGGGCGAACAGCCGAGCCAAATAAAAAAAACGCAGGACCGGGGGTAGTAATGAAAACAACAGCGGCGTTCAGAAGACGGCAGAGGGGATCGGTCAGCATCATCGCGGCGGTGTCGCTGATCGCGTTGCTAGGCATCCTCGGTCTCGCGGTGGATTCCGGTTTCGGCTACATGATCAAGGCACGTCTGGATGCCGCCACCGACGGCGCGGTGATCGCGGCCGGCGAGGCGGTCACGCGCGGCAGCAACCAGACGGAGCAGACCAATAACGCACAGCAGGCGGCGACGGCCTTTTTCGCGGCGAACTATCCGGCGGGTTTTCTCGGCTCCAGCGTGACGGCGGGCACACCCTCGATCGTGTTCAACACCGGCGGCACGGTGACGATCGGCATGACCGCGCAGGCGAGCGTGCCGGTCAGCTTCACGAAGGTACTTGGATTCAAGGTGCTGAACGTGAGTTCGTCTTCGCAGGCGATTCGCAAGACGTTGGATATGGCGTTCGTGATCGATACCACGGGCTCGCTGAACACTTCCGGCGTGCCGGCCGCGGTGCGCTCGAATGCCGTGGCATTCCTCAATAATTTCGATGTGACCAACGACCGTGTGGCGCTGATGCACTTCGCTTACGGCACCGTGGTCGACGTGCCTTTCAAAGGCAATACGCGCGGTTTCGATCGCGCGACGATGACCGCCGACATCAAAAAATACTCGTTCAATGGCAGCACCAATTCGGCTGAAGCGATCTGGAACGCGCGCAACCAGTTGAATACGGTGATCACACAGCCGTCCAGCTTGCGGGTGATCGTGTTCTTCTCGGACGGCGCGCCGAACAGTTTCTCCTCGTTCTTCACGACCAATCAGAGCGGTTGCAACAACACCGCCGGCACGATCGCGAGCCCGGACAGCGCGGGCACGATGTCCGGGCTGTACAACATGAATTCGCTCAGCCAGCAGCTCGGTTCGCCGTGCTACCAGAGCAACGTGACCAAGCTCGTGACGGCCATGCCGAACTGGTACAACGCGCACGACAAGAACGAACAGGTCTTCCCGATCTGGCCCGTGACCGCGCCGCGCGCCGTGCCGAACGGCGACATCACGTATGTGAACGTCAACCGCGCGTCGCGCAATCTGCTCGAAGCGATGGCCGCGGCGGCGCGCGCCGAAGGCACCTACGTGTTCACGCTCGGTTACGGACCCGAACTGGTGCAGCCCGCCGGTCCGGACAACGAAATCGGCCAGGACGTGCTCAAGTGCATGGCGAACACCGCCGATTCGCCCTCGCGTTGCTACAACTCAAAACAGCCCGTCGGCGTGTACTGCTACGCCGCGACGCCAGCCGATCTGAAGCCGTGCTTTTCGCAACTGGCTTCGCAAATCCTTCGTATTTCCAAGTGAGCGTGCCATGACCCCGACGACACCTTTGCAAGACCTGCCACTCGCCGTCAGCGCGCAAGGCGCTTCGGCATCGAGCACCATGTCCGCCGATTCGGGCAGCGCGGTCGGCCTGCGCCACGCGCTGGTGGAGGTGGTTGCGCGGGCGGGCGCCGCGCTCATGCTGAGTCTGTTTGCCTACGCTGCGATCACGCAATGGCGCGCGGCGCCGTCGCGGATCACGCTGTTATTGCTGGTGGTCGCCGCTTGCTTCACGGTGGGCTTGTCGCTCTTCACGCGGGTGCCGATGAAACGCGACTGGCGGCCGTTCGCCTTCATTTGCTCGATGGGCGGTACGTACTACTTTCTCGCCGTGCGTCTCGCGCCCGGCGCGCAGCTCGTGCCGGAGACCATCGGCGCAGCGCTGCAACTTTTGGGGATTTGCTGGCAGCTGTTCGCCAAGGCCTCGCTGCGCCGCTCGTTCGGCATCTTGCCGGCCAATCGCGGCGTCGTATCGCGTGGCGCCTATCGCTTCGTTCGGCATCCGATGTACCTCGGTTACTTCATCACCGACATCGGTTTTCTGCTGGTGAACTTCGGTCTGCAAAACCTGCTGGTGTACGGTTGTCAGTTCGCGTTGCAGGTCGGGCGCATCGTGCGCGAGGAGCAGCTTCTCTCGGCGGACGAAGGCTATCGTACCTACAAGGCCCGCGTGCGTTACCGCGTGATTCCGGGCCTGTTCTAGGCGTGTTCTAAGCAAGCCGTGCGCTGCGCACCGCCTTGCCGCCGACCAGGCAGACGACCAACGTCGCCATGACGAGCACGCACAAGGCGAGGCGCAGGCCGAGCAGGCCCGCGCCGAGGCCGATCAACGGCGGCCCGACCAGGAAGCCCGCATAACCGAAGGTGGCGGCCATCGACACGCCGGTCGCCGGCGTGAGCGTCGAGCGGCCCGCCGCGCTGAAAATCACCGGAACGATATTCGCGAGGCCGACACCAACCATCGCGAAGCCCACGCAAGCGGTGAAGACTGTCGGCCAGCTCAGCACGAGCGCAAGCCCGGCCACCGCGATCAGACCGCCCAGCGCAACGACCTTGCTCGAGCCGAAACGGCGCACGGACACATCGCCGACGATGCGGCACGCCGCCATCGAGAAGGCGAACGCGGAGTAGCCGATCGCGGCGACGCTGGCCTCGCGGTTCAACGCCGAGCGCAGATACACGGCGCTCCAGTCGGCGACCGCGCCTTCCACCAGCATGCAAAGGAACGCGAGCATCGCGAGCTTCATCACGGCTGACGAGGGCCACGCCAGGCCGCTCGACGCGGCAGCGGCTCTCGGACCCAGATCACGCAACGCGAGCACCGCGGCGGCGACGACCAGGACAGCGATGAACAGGTCCGGTATCAACAGGCCGCCGATCACGCCGGCACCGCCTTTTTGCAGCATTGCGCCCGTGGCGGCGCCGAGCAGGCCGCCCGCGCTCCAGGCCGCATGAAACGACGACATGATCGGCGCGTGCCACTGCGTTTCGATCGTGCTGGCGTGGCCGTTCATGGAGACGTCGAGCGCGCCGTTCGCCGCGCCGAGCAGAAACAGCACGACGCACAGCGCCGCCATGCCCGGTGCCAGGGCGGGTAGCGGCAGCGCGATGACGAATGCCGCGCCGAGCAGCACGGTGGCGCGGCCACTGCCGAAGCGCGGCGCCAGTTGTCCCGCCAGCGGCATCGCGACAATGGCGCCGAGCGCGAAGGCGAACAGCGCGATCCCGAGCGAGGCGTCGCCCAGCGCCAGGCTTTCCTTGATGCGCGGGACTTCGACGGCCCACGCGCCAATGCCGAAGCCGTTGGCGAGAAACACGCCCAAGGTCGCGATGCGTTCCTTGACGGGCTTGATAGGGGCAGCAGCGGACGATGTCATGAGCGGGCCACCATCACGTTGTCGCAGACGGCCTCCAGGCTGGCGAGGCGCGCGGCGCTCACGTCGGCTTCGACGAACAGGTAGTCTACGGCGGAAGCGGGCGCCACCGAGAACGGCGCCGCCGTCATCAGCTTTTCCGAAGTCATGGCGATGGCGATCTGGCCGCTTGCCTTTAGCATCGCCCGTTTGAGTTCGGCATCTTCGGCGTCGAAGGCGGCGACACCTTCGTCCGCATCGAGCGCGCAGGCGCCGAGGAAACAGAGATCGGCGCGGATCTGCTGGATCTGCAGCAAGGCAGTTGCGCCGAGCGAGCCCGCCGCGCCGCGCGCGATCCGTCCGCCGACGAGAATTACCTCGAATCCCGGCCGGTTCAGCAGACGAGCGGCGGCCTCGGGTGAATTCGTCACGACGGTCAGGTCCGCGTTGTCGGGCAGCGCGTCGGCAATCGCGACGTTCGTCGAACCCGCATCCAGCAGGATGATCTGCTTCGAGCGGACGATCGACACCGCGGCGGCGGCGAGGCAGGCCTTGCGATCCACAGCTTCGCCCATGCGCACCGACGCGGGTTTGTCGGCCGGCGAGATCAGCAGGGCGCCGCCGTAGACGCGCTTGCAATGACCCTGATCGGCGAGATCACGCAGATGGCGTCGCACCGTGTGCTCCGAAGTCTGGAGTTCCGCCGCGAGTGCCGACGCCAGCACGCGCCCGTGCGCCCGCAGCCGCTCCAGAATCAGCTGTTCGCGCTGCTCGGGCAGCAGCCCGTCGATGGCTTCCTGTCGCGTCCGTTGCATGTCTTCACCTTGCTCGGTCTATGAAACGATCATAATCGAGCAAAATGTAGCGTAAACGTTCAAGGCCTGCAACGTGTTTGTGCAAGCCAAGGTCCGTTTCCGCGGAAACACGGGCCGGCTCACTGTTCCGCAACCTCCGTCTGGACCACACCGGCGCGGCGCGAACCACGGCCGAAAATCGCGCGGTCGGCGAGCCACACCGCGAGCAGCGTGGCGCCCATCAACGGGAACACGATGCCGAGCAGCACGAGGCCGGTTTTCCAGCCGCGCATCGGCGGCGCGGCACGTTCGCGCGACGGTGCGCCGAGCGAGCGTTGCGGCCGCCGCTTCCACCACATCACACAGCCGGTGACGGCCATCGCCGCCAGCCCTAACGAAATCGCGGCGCAGAGAGTCTGGTTGGCGACGCCGAAATAACGGCCCATATGCAGCGACGTGCCGTACGACACGGCCTTCGACACCGCGCCGTAATCGGCATAGCGGATGTCCTTCAGGATTGCGCCGCTGTATTGCTCGATGTACAGCGTGCGTTCGTCTTTGGGATCGTCCGGGAAGTACGAGACGGTGTAGACGCCGGTCGAGGAAGCAGGCAGCACGATGTTGTAGCCGTCCGTCACGCCGAGCGAGGCCGCCAGTGCGACGACACGGCCGAGCGGCAGCGGGTGTATCGCGGTTGCCTCATCGGAGCCGGAGTTGGTGTTGGCGTCGGAGTTTGGCACGCGTGTGTTGCCGACGGCCCAGGGCGTGAGCGGCAGAGGCAGGTCGTCCATGACCATGCCGGGCATCGAGGCCGTGTTAGCGGCATGGATGCCGTGGCCGTTGTGTTCGGCGTGCTCATCTTGCGCCGTATCCGCTGCGCGCGTGTCCGCCGCGGAGGGCTGCTTGCCGCTCTTTCCAGGCATGGCGGATTGCAACGGCAAACCGCCCCACGAACCCGGCGGCGCGCCGAGATTCGCGGCGGTCGCGAGCGCCTTGAACTGCTTGCCCCATGAACCCGTCCACGGCAGTCCCGTCAATACGAACGCGAGCGCACCGAGCGCGAGCCAGATGCCCATCACGGCGTGGACGTTCTTCCACAGCGCGCGCCCCTTCAGCGTGAAGCGCGGCAACAGCGCCGCACGTGCGGTGGTTTTCTCGCGCGGCCACCACAACGCGACGCCGGTGCCGATCATCACGAGCGTCCAGCACGCGGCGAGTTCCATCAGCAACTCGCCGGGTTTGCCGAGCAGCAGTTTGCGATGAAGCATCCGGTCCACCTGCATGAAGCGCCGCTCGACGCTCAGCGTGCCCAGCACCGCGCCGGTGTAGGGATTCACATAGACGCTCTGCTTATCGCCGTCCGCGAGACGGAAGATGAATTCGGCGCTGCGCTCCGGCGCGCTCGCGACGACCGCGGTCACTGCGACAGCATCCGGCGGCATGGCCGCACGCGCTCTCGCCAGCAGCGCGTCTTCGGGCAGCCTCGGTACGGCTTGCGGTGCGACGATCAGGCGCTGCGGATAAAGCAGCGGCTCGATTTGCGGCTGGAAGCAATACAGCGTGCCGGTGATCGCCAGCACGACCAGAAACGGCATCACGAAGAGGCCCGCATAAAAATGCCAGCGCCAGAGCGTCCGGTAGCCCGGATGGACCGCGGACGTCGAGGGCGTGATGCGTCGAGCGTCGGTGGGAGCGGTGGTGGACATGAAATCCTCCTGAAGTAAAAAATGAATCGATCGGTTCGAGCAGCGTGGCTGCGCACTCGACTGCGGCACGTTCAGCGCGCTCACATGCGCAGCTTCGCTTCCACGTAGAACGTGCGGCCGGGATACGGGTGGTAGACGAAGTAGCGGGCATCGAACAGGTTGTCGACGCCGATGCCGACTTCACTTAGCCTGGTCGGCTTGTAGGTGAATTTCGCGTCGGCCACCGTGTACGAACTCGTGCCGCCGAACACATCCGGATTCGTGTCGGTGTTGGTGAGCGTGTTGTACTGACGGCCCGAATAGCGCGCGGCAAGTGTAAGGGCCGCGCGTTCGTCGAAGTGATACGTCGCGGCGAGATCCGCGCGCCACAGCGGAATCCGGTAGAAGTATTTGCCGACCGTGGCCGGGTTCTGCGCGTTGGCGATGATCTTCGACTGCGTGTAGGCCACGCTCGCCAGCAGGTCCAGGCCGCGCAGCAGCACGTTCTCTCCCGAGTAGCTCGTTTCCACGCCGCGCGAGCGGACCTTGCCGATGTTCTGGAAGTTCGTCACGTTGGGAATCACGGTCGTATCGGTCTGGCTGAAGATCGTGTTCTTCACGTCGTCCTGAAACAGCGAGAAGCGGAACACGCCGTTCCAGTGCGCCCATTCGGCGGTCAGTTCCTTCGAGAGATCGTCTTCGGGCTTCAGGTTCGGATTGTTGTTGACGATCGTGGAGCCGTTGATCTGCCCTTGAAACAACTCGCTGACCGTCGGAAAGCGATAGGCGCGGCCGATGGACGCGCGCACGATCAGATCGTCGGTGACGTCGAACGACAAGGAGGCTTTCGGCGAGAAGTGCTGCTGGCTCGCGTCGCTGTACGGCAGGGTCGTGCCGCCCAGCGACTGCGAGCCGCCATACGCCTGCCAGTCTTCGTAGCGCACGCCGTAGACGAGCTTCCAGCGCGGCAGAAAGCGCCATGCGTCCTGCGCGTAGAGCGCCTGGGTCTGCGTCTTGCCGGCAAACGCATTGGCGAACGACGTCGCCGCGCCGTCGCGCCAGTTCAGCGTGTTGTAACTCTCGTTGTCGAGGAAGTAGTTGTCGTAGTGATAGCCGAAGCTGAGCGCATGATTCGCGAGCCCCGCCTGTTGTGTCGCGGGCGTATAGGTGCTGCGCAGATCGAGCGTTTTCCAGCCGGCGCCGTCGCCGAAGATCACCGTGCCTGGACCGTTGCCCGGCGCGCCGGAATTCGCGGTGCGCGCCACGCTATTGCCGACGTCGTAGTACGAAGCGATCGCTTCGCCATTCCAGCCGGTGGCATTGCGCGTTTTCAGCGACAGGCCATAGAGCCAGTTCTCGCTATGGCCCAGGCTCGGCGCGAATGCGGCGGCGGGAATGGTGTATTCGTAACCGTCGATCGCCACCTTGCCGCTGTAGACCGGATTGCCGTTCGCATCGCGCAGAAAGCTCGAGGTCTGGCTGTTGTAAGTCTGATGCCAGTATCCGAGCGTGAAGCCGGCCTGCAGCGTCGGCGTGAAGTCGTACTGCATCTTCAGCTTGAACTGGTCCTGCACCGTGTGTTCGATGCCTTCGCCGTTCACGCCGAGTACCGCCGTCGGGGTGTTGGTCTGGTTGTTGTAGAAGTAGGCGCCGGTGACCGGCGTATCGCCGGCTTTGGCGGGTGTGCTGGACTTGGCGAGCGTGGCGAATTGCAGCGGCTGGCTGGTGTTTTCCAGATGATTCACGCCGAGCAGAAACGAAAATTTGCCGATGCGGTCACCGAGCGTCGCGCTGGCTTCGCTGCCGTTGAAATTCTGATTCACGCCGAACAGGCTGAAGTGCTGGGTGAAGCCCTTGACGTCGGCGGTCGCTTCGAACTGTTTCGGCGTGCGTGTGCTGATGAGCACGGTCGCGCCGAGCGAATTGCCCGGATAGAGCGCGGAAAACGGCCCATAGATCACATCGACCTGCTGGATTTCGTCGGGAAACACCATCGACCAGCGCGGCGGAAACGAATAGCTGTTGCCGAGCAGATTGCTGAGCAGCAGACCATCCGCGTAGACGAGACCTCGCGCGCTTTGCGTGTTGCTGGTGCCGCGCACGGCGATGATCGAATTCAGATCGCCGATAAAGCGCTTGCGCACGGCGAGGTTCGGCATGTACTTCAGGACGTCTTCGGTGTTGACGACGTTCCAGTTGTCGAACTGCTCGCGGGTGACGGTCTCGACTGAAGCCGGCAGGTTGGGATCGACGGCGCGGGGTGCGGCGCTCGCATTCGCGCTGACGCTGATGGGGGGCAGTGCGGCCTCGGCGCTCGCGCTCTGCGCATGAGCGTGCGAGGCGACGAAAGCCGGCACGAACGCCGGAACGATGGCTGGCAGATAGCCGGACAAAAACGGCCGGGATAGCGGTTGACGCGAGAAGCCGCGTGCGCCACGGCGGGCGCAAAAGGGCAGCCTTCGCAGGGCGAAGTTGAGCATGAACGTTTCCTTGATGCATGAACAGGCGATCGCGCGCCCCCTCGACGGGTGCGACGAATGCGCGATCAGGACCGATAGCGATCAGGAAACGACGGGCGGAGCTCTAGGACGGCCGGACGGAAAGGCGCCGAGCGGCGTGAAGCGGGTGGACAGCGTGGGCGGCGCGGTGCCGGCAAGCGCGAGGGCGGCGGGCGGCTCGGCCGCGGCGACCGTCGGCATGGCGACGTGGTGCTGGAGCAGATGACAGTAGCCGCACGCGCCGAACGCGTCGTCATGGCTCAGATGGACCGGCGCGGGGGCGGCCTGGGTCGTCACGCTCGCCGTGCTTACCACGCCTGCCACGCTGAAATCGCGCGGCTGCAGCGCCGAACAGAGCGCGGCGAAGGGCTCGTGCGCGCTGTTCGACACCAGCATCTGACTCACGACCGGCGCGAACACGACGAGCCACATGGCGAACAGGCCAAGCCATGCGGTCATGCGGTTGCGAGAGCGTGGAATCATGATGGTGGGCGTAAGGACGCGGGCGATTCTAACATTGCCGCGCCGTCTTTTCTCGCGTAATGCCGGTTATAGCGTGAGATTAGAAGGCCGAAATCCGCTCATTTCGCCGCGTTACAGGGGCGCCGATTCACGTAAGCTGCGTGGTACATGTTCCGCTTTCCCGGCCGCACCGAGGCTTCGGCACGCCAGATCCGGCTGCTGAAGCGCCGGTTAGGCGCGGCACATGCGATCGACCCGGCCGGATCATCGCCGACCCCAGTTACCACGACTCATGAACCACACGCAGCTCGCATCCTCGATCGACGATATCAACCAGCAGGCCGTCTCGTTGTTCTCGGCCGGACAATTCACCGAGGCTTTGTCGATGGTGACGCCGCTCGTCGACGGCGATGCGATGCCGGATGACGCCCTCGCCGACGCGTTGAACATCGCCGGGGCCTGCTCGTTTGCTTTGCAGCGGCCCGCTGATGCGGAAAGCCATTGGCGCCGCTGCCTGCAAATCAAACCCGCCTATGCCGAGGTGTACGGCAGTCTCGGCATGCTGCTCAAGTCGCTCGGCCGTCTGTCGGCGGCCAAGGCAATCTACCGGCAACTGGTCGTGCTGCGGCCTGGCCACGCCGACGCCCGCAATCATCTCGGCGCCGTGCTCTACGGGCTCGGCTACAAGGAGGAGGCGGAGGCGTCGTATCGCGAGGCGCTGGCGATTCGCCCCGACTACGCCGAAGCTCACTATAACCGCGGCATCGTGCTGCACGAACTGCGCCGCCTGCCAGAAGCGGAAGCGGCGTTCCGCCAGGCGCTGCCTGGACTGCCGGCTCATGCGGAGGCCCATAACAATCTGGGCAACGTGCTGATGGAACTCGGCCGTCTCGCCGAAGCGGACGCCGCCTACCGCGAGGCGCTGACCATCCGGCCGCAGTATCCGGAGGCGCTCAACAATCTCGGTGGCGTGCTGAAGGCGACGTTCCGTCTCACCGAAGCCGAACTGGCTTTTCGCCTTGCCCTCGCCATTCGTCCAGATTACGCGGAAGCGCTCCTGAATCTCGGCACCGTGCTCGCCGATCTCGAACGTGTACCCGAAGCCGAAGCGGCTTATCGCGAAGCCATCGCGCGACGCCCTGACTACGCCGAAGCGCACTACAACCTCGGTGTGGCGTTGTGCAAACTCGAGCACTTGTTCGAGGCCGAATCGGCTTACCGTGAAGCGATTCGCCTGCGGCCCGATCTCGTGCATGCGCACAACAACCTGGGGTGCGTGCTCCGCCGGCTCGACCGTCTACCGGCGGCCGTCGACGCTTTCGAGCAGGCATTGAGCGTGTGTCCCGAGATGGCGGAGGCGCATTACAACCTCGGCGCGGCGCGGGCGCAACTCATGCAACTGCCGGAGGCAGAAACCGCGTATCGCCGGGCGCTCGCTTTACGTGCCGATTACGGCGACGCGAAATTCGGCCTGGCTGTGCTGCTGCTCGGCATGGGACGCTTCGAAGAGGGCTGGCGTCTGTACGAGTGCCGCTACGAGCAGCCCGGTTTCATCCATCACAAGACCACGTCGATGTTGGGTTGCCCGCAGTGGCAAGGCGGCACGCTCGCCGACAAGTCCCTGCTGGTGTGGCAGGAAGACGGCCTCGGCGACATGATCCAGTTCAGCCGCTATTTCGCCTTGCTGAAAGCGCAGGGCGCCTCGCATATCGCTTTTGCGTGCGCACCGTCGCTGCACCGGCTGATGGCATGCGTCGACGGTGTCGACGCCGTGCGCGATCACGACACCGCGCGCGCCCAGTCGTCTGACTACGACTGCTGGACGAGCCTGCTGAGCGCGCCGCTGCATCTGCGCACTAGCATGGACACGATTCCGCGCGCCGTGCGTCTAGCGACCGAGCCGGAGTTGGCCGAGCGGTGGCGTCCGGTGTTGGACGCGCTGCCGCCGGGTCGCAAGATTGGCCTCGTGTGGAAGGGCAACGCGAATCATCATAACGACGCGAACCGGTCGATACCTTCGCTCGCCATGTTGGCGCCGCTCTGGAGCGTGCCCGGACTGAGCTTCGTGAGTCTGCAAAAAGGGCGCGGCGAGGACGAGGCGCGCCATCCGCCAGCCGATCAACCGCTGCTCGACCTCGGCTCGCGCGTGACGGATTTCGCGGACAGCGCCGCGATCGTCGCGCAACTCGATCTGGTGATTTGCGTGGACACGTCCATCGCGCATCTGACCGCATCGCTCGGTAAGCCGTGCTGGGTGATGCTGCCGGAAATAGATATCGATTGGCGCTGGCTGCACGATCGCAGCGATTCGCCGTGGTATCCGCACACGCTGCGCCTGTTCCGCCGCGCGCCGGATGAGGATTGGTCGATGCCGGTCGAGCGGGTGCGGCAGGCGTGCGTCGAACGGTTTGGCGCGGCGGGGCGCACGCTCAGTTGACTCGCGTGGTGCGCTTGCGGGGCGATTGCGTCGACGTGCCCTTAACCGTTAAGCCTCAGTCACTTGCAGGTGATACAGGCCCCAAGGTGACAGCTCGAAGCGGTCCTTAAGCGGCTTGCTCGACAACTCGGGGATGTTGTCCGCGTCGTAGGTGGCCCACAGCGGACCGACGCCACCGAGCGGCAGCGGCTTGCCGTCCATTTGCGTCGCCACGATGAATTTATAGGCGCGCACTTTGTCGAGCGTCGTCGCGACCGCGTAGCCGTCCACCGCATGCATGACGATTTGCGTGCTGCCCGCGCTGGGTGCGCCGACGTGTTCGAGCACCTGGGTGAGCAGCGGGCCGCTTAAGGTGTGCTGACGGGAATCGTATTCGGTGGTGGGCTTGATCGTCACGGCCGGCATGCCGGCGAGCGTAGCGAAATCGACGCCATACGCTTCGGAGAACTTCACCTGATGCTTGGCGAGCAGCTGGTCGAATGCGGGATCGAGCGCGCCGCGATTGTGCCGCTTGATCGCGCCGGTGATCGTCAGAACGACGGGCGATGCCGCACAGGTTTCTTTCTGGACGCGCTGGCTCCCGAATGCAGGCGCAGCCGCCGCGCTCAGTAGCGCGGCGCTGGTCAGGAAGTGGCGTTTATTCATTGCGTGGTCTCTGGGCGATGTGATGGGCGACGGCCTCGGCCAGATCGTCGCGGCCCCTATTGTCGGGCAATTGCCGCCGACTGTGTCACGGCCACGCTTTATATATCGCGTTGATTTCATATGTTCATGTCGCAAGCGGGAGCGCCGCTGTTACGACGTTGAAACTCGCACGGTTCTTCGCAGGTTGATGAGGAATTTGGAGGCCCAACGCGGATTTGCGGCGTCGATAAACAGATTGGATGGCAATGTGCGCACTTTTAGGTGCTTCCCATCGCGCTATCGGATCCTACAATGATCACTTTCACATGGCGAACATTGGCGAGGTGGAAATGGCGGACAAGGCAATGCTGGTGATGACCACGCAACGCACCGGTTTCTTGCGGCGGGCGGGAAGCGCAATCGCTGCGCGCAAACACAATGCATATCGCGCGAAGGTCGGGTGCGTTGCAATGAGTTCGCGCCATGTATCGGCGCAGGAAGCGCGGCCATGAGCGATCTTTCTCGCATTGCATTCGTCGGCTTCGGTGAGGCCGGCGGAATACTCGGTTCGGCGCTGGCCGCGAAAGGTGTGCAGGTATCGATGTTCGACCTGCGGCGCGACGCGCTGCGTGAGAAGGCGCAGGCCGCGCGCGTTCGTGTCGGCGATACGCTGGCGAGTTCCATCGAGCATGCGCAGATCATCGTCTCCGCAGTGACCGCGCAAGCCGACCTCGAAGTTGCGCAAGCGGTCGCAAGCTGCATCGCGCCGGATCAAGTCTACCTCGACATCAACTCGGTTTCGCCGCACACTAAGCAGCACGCGCAGGCTTGCATCGAAGACGCCGGTGCGCGGTACGTGGAGTCCGCCGTCATGGCGCCGGTGCCGCCTTATGGTCTCGCGGTGCCGATGCTGCTGGGCGGCGCCGAGGCCGCGCGCGTCGCGGCTCTGCTCACGCCGCTGGGCCTCAACGTGCGTGCCGTGTCGGAGAAGATCGGCGTGGCGTCGGCCGCGAAGATGTGCCGCAGCGTCATGATCAAAGGCATCGAAGCGTTGACAGTGGAGTGTCTGCGCGCCGCACGGCACTACGACGCCGAGTCGATCGTACTGGCCTCGCTGGCCGAAACGTTCACGAAGATGCGCGATGACGCGGACGTGCCTGGCTACCTGATCAGCCGCGTCGCGGAGCATGGGCGGCGGCGCGCGGCGGAAATGCGCGAAGTCTCGCAGACGCTGGAAGAGGCCGGCATCGTGCCGTTCATGAGCGACGCGTGTGCGCGTTTGCAGGACAACATCGTGGATGCGATGCAGGAAGGCGGTATCGACTACGGCTCGTTAGCCACGCCATTCGACTGGCGTGCCTTCTTCGACGGACTGCCGGAATAGCGTTTCTCCGGCCACACGCGTCCACCGCGACTAGTTCGCGGCGATGTTGATCGTACGCGTCACATCGACCACCGAGAGGCGAATCGCGTCGATCAACGCGCGCGCGGCAGGCGAGGGCGTGCCCGTTGCGCGCACCGTCAGGCCGATCTCACGGCGGGTGTTGTGCAACTGCACGTCGAGCACCACCAGCTGCCCGGACTGCACCTCGTGATGCAACTGCTGCGCCGATAGCGCGGCCGCCATGTCCGTGCCGAACAGCAGGCCGCGAATCACCGCGAGGTCCGCGGTTTCGACCGTGGGCATGGGCGGTTTCACTTTCATGCGCCTGAATTGCGCTTCGAACAGCGCGCGCGCCGGCGCGTGGCTGCGCGGCACGATCCACTGCGCGTCGCGCAAGTCCATGATGGTCAGGTTGCGCGCCTGCGCAAGCGGATGATCGCGGCGCACCAGCACCACCATGTCTTCCGACATCAAGCGCTCGTTCTTCAGGCCGCTGCTGGCGTCGTTGTCGCGCAGCGCGCCGAGAATGAAATCGATGTCGCCGGCACGCAGACCCGCGACGAGCGCCTCGTAATTGCTTTCGTCGGTGACGACCCGTACGCCCGGATTTTGCGAGGTCATGCGCGCGATCGCTTTGGGCAGGAGCAGCGTGCGGCCGAGCGGTAGCGCGCCGACCGTCACCGAGCCCTGAATCTTGCCGTGCAATGCGGCGATGTCGTCGGGTACGTGCCGTAGTTCGTTCAATGCACGGCGTACGTGCAGCAGGAACGTTTCGCCTTCGGTGGTGAGCAGAATGCCGCGCGGGCTTCGATGAAAAAGACTCAGGCCCGAGCCGCTTTCCAGCACACGAATTGCGGTGCTCACGGCGGGCTGACTGATGCCGAAGGTCTTCGCGGCACTTGGCATATGCCGGTGCCGCGCGAGCGCCACGAACAGTTGCAATCGCCGCGTGTTGAGCAGATACGCCGGCAGTGCGCCTTCCGCCGCGGGCCGGCGACGCGCCTGCCGCGCGCCGCACCATTGCGCGAGCTCTTCCAGTTCCGCGAAAATCCGTTCGCAGCGCTGCAGCACGGCACGTCCCACAGCGGTCGGCAGCATCCCGGAAGGGCCGCGATCGAACAGCGGCTCGCCGAGTGCGGACTCCAGTTCCTGCACGGAACGCGTGACGGCCGACTGCGCGCGAAACAGCGCGGCGGCGGCGCGCGTCGCGCTGCCCATGTCGGCGACGAGTCGAAACGCGCGCAACTGCGCGAGGTTGAGCAATTCCTTGCCGCTTGCGGATGACGCCGTCCTCGCCGACGCCGCGTTGCTGACGGAGGAAGTAGCGGTGCTCGTCATGCCGCGCCCGCGATCAGATGCAGCGTGGGCAGCGACAGGTTCAGGCTTTCCTTCGAGATGTGCGTGTGTTCCTTCATCAACGCTTCCACACGCGCGCCTTCGCCCTTGTTCAGCGCATCCGCAATCGCATGATGCTGGCGATGCGCGTACATGAGCATCAAGAACTGGCGCTCCCTGGCGGATTCGTCGAAGGCGACCGTGGCGGGCGAGACGAACGGGATCTTGTCGTTCAGGCTCAACGCCGCGCTCACGGCCGTGTTTTGCGCAGCCTCGATGATGAGCGCATGAAAGCGCCCGTTCATGGCGGCGTAGCGCACGTCGTCGCCCTGGTTCAGATGGCCCTTGCTGAAGATGTCGTCGCCTTCGCGCAGGCACTCGTCGAGCGATGCAGCCAGCGCCGGACCCACGCCGCTCTCCGCGACTGAACGCGCGGCCAGTCCTTCGAGCACGCCGCGCACGTCGATGCCGTTGAGCACGTCTCTGACGCTGAAGCGGCGCACGACATAACCGCGCCCGCCGGAACGGTCCAGTAGACCCTCCGAGGACAACACGCTCAGCGCATAGCGCAGCGGCGTGCGCGAAACGCCGAGCCATTGCGCGAGCTGCGCTTCCACGAGCCGCTGGCCGGGCGACAGTTCGCCCGCCAGAATCTTCTCGCGTAAGGTCTGGACAATCGCCTGTTGGGTGGTCTCGTTCATGGATATCGACTCGTTGGACGCCGTCAGTATAGCCATGCGCGCAGCGGTACACCACGCTTCTCGAGAGGCTTGCGTCTTCGTTTCAGGGTCATCTGTTTTGTTTATCGAGAACGGTTGAGCGAGAGTGTTCGCTAAAGCCCGATGTGCCTGCTCGGGATCCCGACAAAGCCATACGCCGCGCGGGTTGCAGTAGTCCCACGAACGCCTGAAAGCTTTAGTCCAAGCTGGTTTTAACAATATTTTCCGGCTCGCATGAGGTTTACCCGCACTTTCTGAGAGCTTGCGCGATTCTTATCTTCGTATCCCAAGAAGGTTGCGAAGGCCACCTCGCCGGAAACGACGGCGTATCCGATCGGCAAGCGGCTCTCGCGCAGCAGCAAGCAACGGAAGACGACGATATGGCAAGGATCATGGGTGGCATCGGGAGGTCCCGTGTGTGCATGAACCACAGCGTCTTGCCGCGATGAAACATGTCGGCTTGCCCGAGTCCGAAGCCGAGTAAGCGCGCGTGACCTGCGCCGTCTCTGCAGCGGTTTTCAATTCGATACGAGAACGAGCGGCAGCGTCGCGCGAGACCTCGCGCGCTGCTGCCCGTATGACATCACTGATGTGAGACGCGTCACAAGGAGAGAGACATGGGTGGCAATTTCAGCGTGAGCGGAACGGAACTCGCGGGCGGTGCGGCTGCATCGCAACCAGCATGGCCGAACCGCGCGGTGATGATTCGCGCCGGCGTGACCGGCGGATTGATCGGCGCGGTGGTCATCTGGATTTATGAGGCGCTCGTGTGGGTGGGCGCGCAACACATGATGCCGCTCGCGGGCATTCCCCGTAACGCGACCGGCCTCGTGTTCGGCAAAGAGGTGCAGGCGTCGCTCGGGATCTGGGCATATGTGGTGGGCACGACGATCCACTTCGTGTTCGCGAGCGCCTGGGGCGTGCTGTTTGCAGCTATCTGGCCGTACTTCTCCCGACGCGGATATGAAGCGACGCTGGTGGCGTTGTTCTACGCGGTGCTGGCGTGGATCGCCATGCATGTGGCGATCATGATCGCCTCCGACAACCATCCGAACTATTACGACCCCGCTGTGATCATCGGCGGATTCATGTCGCACATCTTCTTCACCGTGCCGTTGGCCCTGACGGTGAAACGGCGGCTGCAAAACGAAGGGCAATAGTGCGGCGGTGTGAATGCCCGTCGCCCAGGTACTAGCAAAAAGTATTTCAACAAGAGATGTAGCAATTGGAGATCTGGAGCATGAAAAAAAGTATCAGACGTGTCGACGCCGTGCTGTTCGGCGCAGCGATCGCAGCCGCCATGCCGGCTTTTGCTCAAAGCAGCGTGACCTTGTACGGTATTGTCGATAACGGCCTGTCGTATACCAACAATCAGTCGACCCTCGGCTCGACCAGTGGCGGCAAATCGGCCGTCAAGATGACGCCTGGCGTATGGGCCGGCAGCCGCTTCGGCCTGAAGGGCGGCGAGGACCTGGGCGGCGGCACGAAGGCGATCTTCCAGCTCGAATCCGGCTTCAATTCGGCGACGGGCGGCCAGCAATACACCAATGCGATGTTCGGCCGCCAGGCGTGGGTCGGCTTGACCAACCCGGTGTACGGTACCTTCACGGCGGGTCGCCAATACGCGTCGTACTACCAGTTGCTCTCTCCTTACAGCCCGACCACCTGGATCACCGGATACTACGGCGCGCACCCGGGCGATATCGACGGCCTCGACACGATCTACCGTGCGAACAACACGCTGGAGTACACATCGCCGAAGTTCTATGGTCTGACAGCGAGCGGCTCTTATTCGCTGGGTGGTGTCGCGGGCAGCACGAACCGTGGCTCGACGTGGTCGACGGCAGTGCAGTATGCAATGGGCCCGGTGGGCCTCGCGGTCGGCTTCTCGCGGATCAACAATTCGACGTCGGGCGGCGGTGCGTGGGGCGCGGATTCGACCACCACCAACGGTGGCTCGCAGATTGGCGTGTCCGCGTTGACGAACGGCTATCAGACCGCGCAGGCACAGCAGCGTTTTGCGGTTGGCGGTGGTTACACGTTCAATAGCGCGTGGGATGTCACGGCCACGTATTCGAACGTCCAGTACATTCCGGGCACGGGTTCCAAGTTCCACGACACGGAGATCTGGAACACTGGCGGTCTGGTCCTGCACTGGAAGCCGGCGGTTGCCTGGGATTTCGGTGCGGGCTACAGCTACACGCGTGCGACGCGCGCGAACGGCATCGACGACAACGCGCAGTATCACCAGTTCAACCTGTCCCAGTACTACTCGTTGTCCAAGCGCACGGGCTTGTATGCACTTGAGGCGTATCAGAAGGCGAAGGGCAAGACGCTGGGCACCAATGGCGCGGGGCAGATCATCGACGCCACGGCGACGCTCGGCGATGGATACAACTCCACGCCCTCTTCGTCAGGCAGTCAGGTGGCGGTGGGGGTGGGGATTATTCATCGGTTCTGATTTGAAGCCTCGGTGATGACGCGGGCCGGGTTGCGACTATCGCACCCGGTTTTTTTATTGGCGCGTGCGCTCTCGCGGCGCGCTGTTCCTATTACATGCGAGGTAATTGGCGAGCCTCACGCTCACGCCTAATCTTCGGTTGTCGCGCAATTCACTCCGAACCGCGTTCACTATCGAGGACACAACATGTCGACGTTTCAGGTCTACACCATCGACTCCGCGCCGGAACAATCCAAACCGGTCTTGCGGCAGCTCCGGCAAACTTTCGGCTTCATCCCCAACATCGCGGGGACCATGGCCGAATCGCCCGTGCTGATCAGCGCCTTCATTCAACTGTTCCAGAAGGTCCACTCGGGCACGTTCACGGAAGCGCAGATCCAGACGCTGCTGTTGACGAATGCCGTCACCAATGCATGTACCTGGGCGGTCGCGTTTCACACCGCATTGGCGCTGAACGAAGGACTCACGCCCGCCGATGTGGACGCGATTCGCGCAGGCCGCACGCCTGCGGACCGTAAACACGCCGCGCTCTCCACGTTGACGAAGACCGCGATCCAGAAGCGCGGACATCTCGACGAGCGTGAGGTGGGCGCATTTCTCGAAGCCGGTTTCCGTCGCGATCAGGTACTCGAAGTGCTCGCGGTGGCGGCGGCTTCGACGATCACGAACTACGTGGGCAGCATCACGCAGCCGCCGCTGGAAGAACAGTTCCAGGTTCACGCCTGGACGGCTTGAGTTTCGTGAGGGATGGGCTCGGTCAGCACAAGCGAGTATGCTGACCGGCGAGGTTCGGTTGAACGGCGCTCGCCGTTCACCGAACCTTTTATCTGTAGCGACTTGCGGACAAGAGCACAATGAATCCTGCGAACCCAGTCAAGAAAGCCCCACCGAACGATCTCGGCGTCTTGCTGCGTCATTGGCGAGACGTACGCGGCATCAGTCAATTGGACCTCTCGTTCAATGCCGGCGTCTCGCAGCGTCATATCAGCTTTATCGAAAGCGGGCGCAGCGTGCCGAGCCGTCAGATGCTGATGGATATCGCGCAGGCACTCGATATCCCGCTGCGCGAACGCAACACGCTGCTGCTGGCCGCGGGCTACGCGCCGACGTATGCCGACGCCGCGTGGAATGCGCAAGAGATGCAAAGTGTCACGAATGCACTAGGACGCATGCTGCGTCAGCATGAGCCGTTTCCGGCGCTCGTGATGGACCGCTACTGGAATGTGCTGATGACCAACGACGCCACGCCGCGCTTCTTCAATTGCTTCATCGACATGGCGGCGCGCAAGGGTCCGCGCAACATGCTGCATCTGGTGTTCGATCCGGATGGCATGCGCCCGTTCGTGGCCGACTGGCAGACCGTGGCGGACAGTCTTATCCAGCGCGTCTACCGCGAGTCGGTGGGGCGCGTAATCGATGACAGAACGCGCGAGTTGCTCGATGCGTTGCGGGCGTACCCGGATCTGAAAACGGGCTTCGAGCCGGGCCATCCGTCGGTTGCGGATGCATCGGCGGCGGCCATGCCGGTGATCCCCATCGGCTTCGTCAGGAACGGCTACGTCATGAAGTATTTTTCGATGGTCGCGAGCGTGGGCACGCCGCAAACGATCGCGGCGCAG
Source organism: Paraburkholderia sp. RL18-101-BIB-B (assembly GCF_046026985.1). Taxonomy (NCBI): domain Bacteria; kingdom Pseudomonadati; phylum Pseudomonadota; class Betaproteobacteria; order Burkholderiales; family Burkholderiaceae; genus Paraburkholderia; species Paraburkholderia sp. RL18-101-BIB-B. The sequence continues at coordinate 1,564 of NZ_JARESV010000001.1, read as the reverse complement.
GAACTGCGCGTGGAATGCATGTTTCCCGCGGACGACGAAACGGAAGCGCGTCATCTGGAGATGCTCGACGCGGCGCCGCAATCGCACCGCTAGATCAATCGGCGGCTGGCCGCCGTCGCTCCTGGACCACGGCGTCGCACGGAAGCATCAGAACTTGTGCCGCACGCCGATGCTGACAATCGCCTGCGACTGTGTCGCCGACGAGTGGCCATTGCCCTTGTCGCTGACCGATGCAGTCGCCGCGACCGGATTGCCGAGCGCATTCAGCGTGCCGCCCGACGCGTGCTGATAGCCGCCCATCAGATACACAGTCGAACGTTTGGACAACGCATACTGCGCGCCGAGTGTCACGTTGTGATATTGCGCGCGTCCATCCACGCCATCCACTTCGCCGCCGCGCGTGTAGCTGTAGCCCGCGAACAGTTGCACGGCCGGATGGATGGTCCATTGTCCGAACACGCCCGCGATGTTGAACGTAGCGTGTCCCTTGAACAGCGAGTCGGCGCCGGAGCGGTATTGCACGTTGCTGTAATTCACGCCGACGATCGCGGGGCCGAAGTCGTACGTCGCGCCCGTCGCGATGATCTGTTGCGATTGCGCGCTCGCGTAGCCTTCGTTAATCGATGAGTTGAACAGGCCGTCGTCCGTGCCACTCCATTTGCCGAGCGTCGCATCGTTCGCGCCGCTCTTGCTGTTGTCGGAGCGTTCGTAGCCGACGCCCACATGCAGCGGACCGTTGCCGTAAGCGGCGCCCACGCTCCACGTGTTCTGCTGCTTCAGGCTGCCGGGCTGGCCACCGAAACCGTACAGCGCACCGAACGTGAAGCCCGCATAGTTCGCGCTCGTGTACTTGATCGAGTTGTTCACGCGCGCGGTCTGATCCAGATCGTCGATGTCGCCCGGATGCGCGCCGTAGCCGCCGACCATCGCCACCGGCGCAACGGGCGAGACGAAGTCGTTCAGCGAGGTGTACTGCCGACCCAGCGTGATCGTGCCGTACTCCTTGCTGCCGATGCCCACGTACGCCTGACGGCCGAACAAACCACCGTTCTGGCCGGTCTTGCCGTTCGTGATGTCGAAGCCGTCCTCGAGTTGAAACAGCGCGTTCCAGCCGCTGCCCAGGTCCTCCTGACCCTTGATGCCCCAGCGGCTGCCGGAGAGGTTGCCGCTCGTCACGGCGACGTTCGAGTGGCCGCTATAGCTGCCGGTGGTGCCGGTACGCTCGTTGCTGCGGTACGAAAGGCCCGCATCGACGATGCCGTACAGCACGACCGAACTCTGCGCGGACGCAATGCCGGCAAACGACATCAACAGGGGTACGGCGATCCATTGCTTTTTCATCGTAGTCATAGCCTGGTTGGAACCTCTATCTCAGGTCGCCTGGTTGGCGATCTCTCTTTTTTCGTGCATACGGAAGCCCGCTCCTGAACAACAGAGCGGACTGCGTGAAGCGGGGGAAGGGTGTTCACAGCGTGCCTTGCTTGCGGCGTGTCCCTTAAGCGGGGGCACGCCACTCCAGGCCGCGTGCGATCAATGACTCAAGGCGGCGCCCGGCGGCATCTCC